>DATKXU010000126.1:0-27361 GCA_035528905.1 Armatimonadota bacterium | reverse complement strand
TAACGCTAACCAGCACAGTCAGCAGCACGCTGTATCTTAACGGTTTCATCTGCGGGATGTCCTCCCGAGTCTGCGAAACGCGTCCTTCCGCGTTCGCACGCCAACAAGCGCCCTACTTCGAGTAAATTACTCGCACGCCGTCGAACCCGGCGGCACCGGTGACTACCACAAACTGGCCCTCTGCCACGCTCGGCGGCGATGCCGTCCGAATCATGAGTCCCTCGGCATCTGAGCCATCGTTTATCACGAACGAGCTCGAGGTGACGGATCCGAGAGACACTCTTCCCCACGCGGTCACGTAGAGACCGCTCATCAGGTCCGTCTTCAACGTCCTCATGTTCGCACCCAGCGGCCTGGTTTCCGCAGACCCGGTGGTTGACATCGAATCAACCTGGATATACCGCTCACCCCCGCCCGTGGTTTGCATCGTCCCACTCACCGAGACCACATCTCCCTCGGCCCCCGTGATGGAGCCTTCGATTCTGATGCCGCTGGCCCGATTGAACTCCTCTATGTAGCCAAAGGTACCCTGCACATAGTACAGCGCCTTGCCGGTGAGCGAGACCGGCGCACCGTCCGGCAGCAGCTTTGCATCGGCAAAGGAATTGCTGCTTGTGGTGAACGTCCAGGTGTAGTTCGTCATCATCGCTCCGCCGTCGGTGTCTTTCACGCCTGTGGTGATGGTAGCCGTATACTTGACCTCCGGCGAGAGATCGGCTGATGGCTCGAAAGTACCGTTGATCCCGTCGCATGTTACACTGCCGGCCACAGGATTGCCGGCGCCATCTTCCAGCCTGAACGTGCTGGTCGTGATAGTCGCCGTGTCCACAGGCTTGTTGAAGACGGCGGTAACCGCTTTATCGGCAGGAACATTCGCGGCTCCACCAGTCGGATCCGTGTTGCTGACGGCGAGAGGCTGGGTATTGGCCCGCGACAAGAAGAAATACACGTCCTCTACAATCCCATCGGGCGTCACTGTCACCGGACAAGCAGCCGTGTGAGCATAGGAGTTGGCATACCACTGGGATTCCAGGCCATCGCCGGGCACGAAGCGCAGACGGTACGTTCCCACTGGCACGTAGGGCACCGTGAAATCGCACGGGGCGGAAAGCTGGTGCTCACCGACCTTGCCGCCCGCGGAATCGTAAAGCTCCAGCACTCCCGTTGTGTCGTACCACAAGCCAGTCTCCAGAACGAATACGGATCCCTTGAGCATTCCGCGATCGGGATCGCCCACCACGGTCAGCCGCGTGACCCGTTCGGTTTGTGGATCCGAGCGGATCCATGCATGGAAGAGGTAGTCACCCGGTTCGACTCCCTCCGGCACGCGGCCGCTGGCAGTAAACGTCTTATCCCCATTGCTCCAGGCATAGCTATAATCTACCAGGCTGCCGAGCGTGTAGTCGCAGCAGGCATCAACCGGGCCGGTAGCGGTCGTGGAAAAAGTTATAGTCTGATCGCCCCTATTGGTAACCTGGTTGGGGCTGAGGTCTATCGTTTGTACTTGCGGCGAGCTGGGAAGGCTGACTGTTACCGGCAAGGCTTCAGAGTATCCATCAGGATAAGAAGCGGTGAAGCTTGTAGTAACACTTGCGGCCGAGTATATTTCATAGCCGCCCCACTGGATTGGAAAAACCTCCAGGTACGGACTAGTGCATGTCAATGTGAAGGGCGTATCGTCCGGAAGCCTTTCCCCCTCCGAAGTTATCGCTGTGCAGTAAACGTACACGCGCTGCTGCTTCGTGATGCTTAAGGAGCTGAGAACCGTCCGCTCCCCGAGAGTCCCTCGGGTGCAGAACTCTATTTCGCTCACATTGACGACCTTCAGAGTAAGAGGGGCGCACCTGGCAGCAGAGCCGCCTGCGACAGACTGCACATGCCATCGGTAGGTGCCGGGTGCCAAGCCGCTGGTGGCGATGCTCGCCAGCACCCCGCCGTGGTTGTTCAGGGAAACCGGACTAAAGGTAACGGAGCCGGCCGGGGCCTCAGGCACGACGAAGCTGATCCCGTCCCGCGCGATAAAGCCGTTTAGGAAGTTCGCCCGCACGACAAATCTGGCCGCCTGCCCCTGGATTACACTCAGCTCCGGATTGATCACATCTATCGTGAAGTGCGGCGACGTGACAGTGTACGAGAAGCTGCCGCTGCTCTCAGCGTCGTCGGCAATAACGTAGATCGGGCCGCTCCTTGCCGGCTCCTGAACCCGCACCACGACCTGACTACCCGACCAGCTTTGCACAACGACGCCATCCGAACTCCCGCCGATGGAAACCCGGCCCTTTCCAGAGGCATTGGCGCCGAAGTTCACCCCGTTTATCGTCAATAGCGATCCATAGGGACCCTGGTCTGCGCTGACACTCTGGATTTGGTGTGGTGCCCCCACGGGAACCACTGCATCGGCCAGCAGCATTACGCCGTCAACATCGAAGTCCCCGTAGTCTTCTTTCGCCAGGGAAAACTTTACAAGCCTCGAGGCATTAGCCGGGAAAGAGAATGTGCTGCTGAAGGGAGTCCATTCCTGATAGACGGTGCTATCGTTTTCCGGGTCAAGCACCTTGATGCGTTGCAGGTGGCCGCTGGTATCCAGATAGTCCACGTATGCAGCCACAGTGCGGCCGCCCCATGCTCTCACTTTCCTAAGCCAAAGGTATGCCAGGAAGCTCTTGCCGGAAACGTCGGTGACGTTCAGGTTCTGATAGAGCACGACGCACTTGAAGCTCTCTCTCGGCGGGTACAATTTGGCGGCTAAGTCGGCCGTTAGCGGGTTCCAGTCGCCGAACTCGCTGTTCACCATCCACTCGTTCAATCCGTCGGTGAACGAGCCGTTCCGCAAGACCGAAGTGTGCGCGGCCGCCGGGATATGGGAGGCGGTGAAAAGCAGCACTACCGCTAGAAGAAAGTTGATATGTCTTATGCAGACCTGCATCGCGACCCACCGAGTATGGTTATTACCCACTTAGGGGCGAAAACTGCCGCGCCGGACAGCCCGTCTGCCTGCGCGTTCGCTATTCTTCGCCCTCCGGATTGCGAAACCCAGCATACCGCCCAACCCTATAAGCGATACCAGGGTTCCGGGCTCGGGAACGACGTGCAGCGTAAGGCTGTCCATATGCATTCCGTACACGCCCCACCCTTCAGCCAATTTGAACCGCGAGACGACGTAGATGCGCTCGCCGGTGGACGTTAGACCTCCACCCCGGAAACCGGTCCAGTTAGCAGTTCGAGGGCCTGAGTAGTCCAAAGCGGCAACGCCGCCGACGGTAACCAGGTCACCTGTAGTTGGATTGAAGCTCGGGGGGCTGTTGAAGAGCCAGAACTGCGCCACAACCGTGGTCGAAGCGTCCGATTGGTTGCCGGCGTAAAACATGCCGCTCAGCAGAAACGGCAGTCCAGGCAATACATCCACTTCCTGCCAGATGCCGCCGGCAGGGGTTGCTAGTCCTCCGCAGGCGCTTGCACAGTGCTCACCATCAGGCGGCGGGGTAGTGGGTACATTATCGTGCCCGTCTACATTGATACTCCAGCTCAAACTTTTGGCATACCACTTGTTCCACGGCGGCGGTAGCGGCTGGTCGCTCGGATTCTGCCAGAAGCCGACAACGCCATCCTCGAAGCTCCCGTTCACTATCTGGTTCACGGCTACAGCGGGAACCGTACAGACAACCAGCAGCAGGGCTGCAAGTACTGAGATCTTCTGTCCTACGCTTACCACTTCGCGGGCCCTCCAGCCCTTCGCCTGCCGTGCCATGTTAGGCTACATGCAAGTATTAGTATAGCTTGTGTGAGCACCTTTGTCAATATGCATGGCAGAAAACCGGCAATATTACCAGGACCGTGCGCCGTCCATCGCTGTGGGAATCGATCTGTTTCCCAGGCGGAAACAGGTTCCAATACTCCTGGCAACGACCAGCGGGCTTGCCAGAGCCGTAGGAGTCCGTGGGGGGTCGGTGCGGAAGCTGCACACGCAGGACCTACTTGCCAATCCCGAAGGCCCTGGCTATAAGGATTGCTCCAGGACCGGCAATGACAATGAAAATCACAGGGAATATGAAAATGACCAACGGAAAAAGCATCTTCACCGGGAGTCTCGCTGCCGCCTCCCGAGCTCTCTGGCTGCGCTGAGTTCTGAGCGTCTCGCTTTGAACCCGCAGGACTTTCGCGATGCTCACGCCCAATTGATCCGCCTGGCAAACAGCCGCGACGAACGTACTCAACTCCTGCACCTTCACACGCTTCGCCATGTCTTTGAGAGCATCCGCGCGGAGTTTGCCGATTTGCATCTCCTGAAGCGCACGCCCCATCTCGTCCGACAGCGGGCCCTTCAGCTTCTCGATCACCTTCTGCATTGCGCCATCAAGGCCCAATCCCGCTTCCACGCTTACCGACAGAAGGTCCAGCGTATCGGCGAGAGCCCTCCGTATCCTGAACTGCCTCTGGTTGATGGCGCGCTGGAGCAGGAAATCCGGCAAGATGACCCCAATGAAGATGATAACTATCAGAAGTAGCAGCCTTAGAGGCGGCGAGGTGTCGCTAACCCTCCACGCCACTATGCCCAAAACCACAAAGATCAGAATGGAGAGAACTTTCAGCCCCACGAACTCTCTGCTGCCCAGATTCCAGGGCCGGCCGGCAGTTTCCAGTTTCTCCTCTATAGCCTGAGTCGCGCCGCTCGGCGTGAACCGCATCCCGATACCCGCGAACCACCGCAGGAACGGCAGCAGAATTCGCTCTCTGAACGCGGCCTCCAAGTCGAGCTCGACTACGCTTGGCCCGACTTGGCCGACCTGCGAGTGGGCCCGCATTCTCTCCTGCATGATCTCTCGCTCGGATTTCATCGTGAGTCCCACGACCAGCAGGGTAACCGTTCCGAATGTACAAGCAGCTATCAACGCTAACATAAGCCCGACCCTTCCAATGCTATATGTCCACCGTCAGCATCTTCCTGATTATTACGGTGCCGATGATTTGGAACGCGACCGCACCGCCAATCAAGTAGTGCCCGATCGTTTCCTTGGTCAGTACCGACATATAGCCAGGATTGATCACCGTAAGCAGGGTTCCAAGTCCAATAGGCAGCAGTACCAAGATAACGCCGGACATCTTTCCCTCAGCGGTGAGAGCTCTTATCTCGCCCAGTATCCGGACTCGCTCCCTGATGGTAGCGGCTATAGTCTCGAGAATATCGGCGAGATTGCCGCCAACCTGGTGCTGTATCACCACAGCAGTCACGACTAGGTCGAAGTCATAGCTCTTCACTCTCGCCACAACACTTCTCAGGGCGTCCTCCATGGGCCTGCCCACGTTCATCTCGTTTATCACACGCTCGAATTCCCGGGAAATGGGCGGGGGCATCTCACGCGAGACCATCTGCATCGCCCTGAGAAAGCTGAAACCCGACCGCAAGGACGAGGCTATCATCACGAGCGCGTCCACGATTTGCGCGTCGAAGGCGGCTCGGCGCCTCTGCTGCAAGACTCTGAGCACCAACACGGGTATGGCCGCTGCAACAATGGCCAACAACGCATAGCCCAGAGTGTTCTTGATTGTCAACGCAACAAGGATCTGCGAAACAATCACGGCGCCGGCTATGATTCCCACAAACTCGCTCGGACGAATCGGCAGCCCGGCCGCGGCCAGCTCAATGTACAACTTTTCGGTTATGCCGCGCCCGCCCAGCCACTTGGTGACGGTGGGCATGCTGTCTTCTCTTCGCGCTCCGGGAATCGGAGGAAAAGGCGGCGCCTCAGATGTGGAGGTCAGCCCCGTAAGCCGAGCACGCGCGCCCCTGGCGCTCCCGCTTGCGACTGCGCCAACGACCAAAACGATTGTCAGCGCGCCCGTACAGGCTGCCGCCGCCAGTAGCAGATCCATTCAAGTCACCTCGCCTTGAAAATGTCCATGGGCACTTCGACGCCCGCCTGTATCAGCCGGTCCAGGAACTTCGGGCGCAGACCGGTGGGAACATGCTCCCCGATCACCTTGCCCTGGGAATCCACGCCCCTCTGCTGGAACAGAAAAATGTCCTGCGTGGTGATGACGTCACCCTCCATGCCCTGAATCTCTGTGATGTGCGTGATCTTGCGGCTGCCATCCCGCAGCCTGTTCTGATGTATGATCACGTGTATCGCCGCAGCTATCTGCTCACGGATAGCCCTGGAGGGCAGCTCCGTTCCAGCCATCAAGGTCATGGTCTCCAACCTCGAGAGCGTGTCGCGTGGACTGTTCGTGTGCGCGGTGCTGAGCGAGCCGTCATGGCCTGTGTTCATCGCCTGGAGCATGTCCAGCGCCTCGCCGCCTCTGACCTCGCCAACGATAATCCGATCCGGCCTCATTCGGAGGGCATTGCGCACCAGCATCCGGATGGTGATCTCGCCCTTTCCCTCCAGGTTCGGGGGTCTGCTCTCCAGCCTGACTACATGATCCTGTTGAAGCTGAAGCTCAGCGGCATCTTCGATGGTCACTACGCGCTCGTCGTTTGGAACGAACGAGGACAGCACATTCAGCGAAGTAGTCTTGCCGCTTCCCGTTCCACCGGAGATCATGATGTTCACTCGGGCTACGACGCACGCACGGAGCAGATCCGCCATCTGCGGAGTGAGCGTCCCAAAGTTGATAAGATCCTTTATCGTGTACGGCTCGCGGGAGAATTTTCGCACGGTGAGCGTAGGACCCCTCACCGCCAACGGCTGAATAATGGCATTCACGCGCGAGCCATCCGGCAGCCTCGCATCCACCATAGGCACGCTTTCATCAATCCGGCGGCCCAGGGGCATCACGATCTTCTCGATGATTCGCATGACGTGCGCGTCATCCCTGAATATCTTGTCCGTGAGGAATATCTTGCCGTTTCGCTCGGCATAGACCTGGTTCGCGCCGTTGACCATGATCTCCGTAATGGTCGGGTCATCCAACAGAGGTTGAATCGGCCCATAGCCGACCACCTCGTCAATCACATCGGCGACCACGTGCTGGCGCACCCGAACCGGCAGCGCCACTCCCTCAGCCGCGAGGAACTCGGACATCACCCTCTGGATTTCGCGGGTCATCGCGTTGGAGTCGAGGCTGCCCAGCTCCACGGGGTCCATGTCGTCCATGAGCTTCTCGTGGATCTTGCCTTCCAACACCATGAGGCCGTGCATGCTCAGGTGTCCTTTGTCGCCGAACTGCAGCTCTTCCGACCCTGAATCAACCTTCCCACTACTCAGGATTCCCATAGCTCTTTTCCTTTACCTATTACTGATTACTGACCTGCCCAGGGGATCTTGTGTCCGCATCCCCAGGCCACGGTTGCAGCCAGCCCTTCCATACCGGAGGGAGTCATCTGCACTCTGCCGTCTGCGGTCTGTCCCGCCTTCGGACGGTGCCGCCTACGGACGGCATCCCGCATACCGCGGGAGATCCCGCTGGAAGCGGCACAGTCTATCCCCTATGCTCCCTTCTTCGTTGCAGGCCTCTCTGCATGAGACCTGTAGCCAATCGGCCCTGCGACAGCGTCCGCCAGCATTGTGAAGCTCCTGCCGATAGGCGAATCACCATCACTCAAAGCAAGCGGAATCCCCTGATTGACGGAGGTCACCATCCGGCGATCGTTCGGAATCTGAGCCAAGATGTCGCAGTCAAACATCCGCTCTATGTCTGCGGTGCGCAGCCTGTTCGCTTTCAACACCCGGTTTAGCACAATCTTGATGTTCTCTTTGGAGATGTGCTCCTGCTGGAGAGCATCGTAGATCTTCTTGGTATCCGAGGCGGTTGTTAGATCGAATAGGTTGGCAATCAGCAGTACCATATTCGAATGCGCCAGCGCATGCAGGGTCGCCTCGTGCAGGATAGGCGGCACATCAAGGACCACGTACCTGTACGTCCGCTTCAGCACGTATAAAAGGCTGTCAAGACACTCGGCGCTCACTGCGCTCAGAGGAACCGGCGTGACAGACGCCGCCAGGACGTGAACCCCCGACGGGTGCTTTGTCACATAGCTCTGGACGAGGTCGGTGTCAACTTCGTCACATAAAGACTCCATCTCCGCAATGGTGTGCTTCGGAGTCACATTGAGCATCATCGCGATATCGCCGAACTGGGTATACAGGTCTACAATCGCCACCCTGTTCGGCAGCCGCTTCGCCAGAAGCACCGCCAAGTTGACCGCTATGGTGGTCTTGCCTACGCCGCCTTTAGCCCCCGTGACGCTCACGACCTTCGGGAACCTGGATGGATCCCTCCAATCGAGAACTTCGGGAGATTCCCGGCGCTTCCTTAGCTCCGCCAACTCGTTGATGACCGTACGCAGTTGTGAATCGTCCAGAGGCTTCGTGATTACTGCACGCGCGCCGGCGCGCATCGCGCTGTCCAGCTTGTCCTGGGCTTTCCCGCTCGTCACAAGGACCGACATCACGTCCGGCGCCAGTGCGCTGAGTATCTCGCAGGCCTGGAGCCCGGAGATTCCAGGCAAGTCCTGCGAGATAACGGCCACGTGCGGGATGAGCAGCACGGCCATCTGGATAGTCTCCTGGCCGTCCCTCGCCATCCCGACGACCTCGCAGCCCTCGAACGACGCTACCGTATCCCTGATCTGGTTTCGAAGCGCCGGGTCTCGTTCTGCTATCAATACCCGCACGGACATTACAAGCCATCCCCCCAAATGCTCACTCGGGACACCCCATCACTGCTTTCACAACCACCTTAGGAAGCCGAGCACACGGAGTCACATTCCCACCCAAGCACCGACCGGCTCACACTAACGGCTCCTAGCCGTAAGCTTTGCTGTCAGAGCAAAGGTAAGCCCCTGATGTGTGAACACTACCGTGCGTTGTACCGGAGCACCGATCTGCGGTGCCCACCACTCCTGCACAACCGACGGCATCCCCGCGAACGTGCCGTTGCCCGCAAGCTTGCGCGTCTCCAAGTTCCCTGCCGGGACGGTAATTGTTACGACGCCAGCCGCTGCGTACGCCAGATTGAACGTACTACCGTCCGTCAGCCTCACGTATTTCGTCCAATTCGTCTCTTGTGTTAACGGGCTCGCCACGCTCATATAGCGCCCTTCACTCGGCACATCTACCCAATACACGCTGCTGTTTCTCTCTCCGCCGTACGTCCAGACGGTTCCATTTTCATCCTGAGTGATGTAGGACTTGTTGGGAAGCGGATGTATTCCGCCATTGTACGATAGCGTGGCGCTCTCCAGAACCACACGCGTCACGTCCCCCAACGGTGCCGCGACCGTATCCGCGCTCACCGTTACCGTATACGCACCAGTCACCTCAGAAGTAGCCTTACCATCCGAAACGGAACCGGTAACCTCATACTCCCAGCTATCGCCAGGCTGCATCTGACGAACGGCATTCTGCAGCTCAACGACCTCCGCGCCGCCGTCCTCAGCAAACTTCCCCTCTTCAAGATGAAGTCCACTGCTACCTCCGCATCCGACGAGAACAGCGCCAGCAAGCACTACAAGAACCACTAGGATGAATCCTCTAACCATCGTATGCCTCCTCACCGGTTATCTCTTGATCGGCCGACCCCGCCGTACACAGACTGCCGTCTCGCACAGCACGTCTCGGCGCTGCCGTCCTTCTCTGCGTGCAGGTCCACACCCGCCATCCACCTGCAAGGGCGGGCCTTCCGCGTCCCTATCGGTTTCGTGACCTCAGCTTAAGTGTAAGCTCATAGGTGAGAGGAACAGTATAGCGTGGTGTGTTGTCGCTAAACGTCACCTCTCGCTGCGCTGGAGCACCCATTGGCGGCGACCACCAGTCGGCTATAACAGCAGGCACACCAGCGAACAGCCCGTTGCCGTTCACCGTAAACACCTCGAAGGAACCCATTGGCACGATGACAGTGGCAATCCCACCGGCTACAAGCGACAAGTCGAAACTGGTACCGTTGTCCAGCCCCACGTTCGCGCTCCAGGCTTCTCCGGTAGACATCGGACTGGCCACGCTCTTGTAACGCCCGTCCGGCGGGCTGACAACCCAGTACTGCACGCCATCTCTTTTCCCACCGTATACCCAGATTGTCCCGTCGGGATCCTGGGTTATGTAGTAAGCGTTTGCATATGCTCTAATAGGCTCAGGCACACCTGGTATCTCAAGGCTAGCACTCTCAATGAGAACATGCGCTGTTATACCGTGAGGCGTTCCCACGCTGTCGGGGCTCATCGCCAATGTGTATTTACCGGTAACATCGTAAATATCGGTACTTGGACTGACAGGTGTGGCGCGTCCACTGACTGCATACTCCCATTCATCACCGGGTTGCAACTGGCAGACCTGGCCCAGGAGCCCGAAATCCACTGTTACCACAGCCGTCGCCGATTTTGCGGGATCGACCTCACTGGTCGCTACCACGTGGTAGGTCCCCGACACACCGGGAGCCGTGTAAACGCCGCTATCAGCTATGGAGCCGCCAGCATCACCCTCCTCGATGCTCCAACGAACGCCCTGAACGCCAGTGTTGATTATGCTCGCTGTGAAAGTGGCGGTGCCGCCTGGTCCCAAGGTGACTCCATCAGGTTCAATCACAACTGCCACCTCGTCAGTCACGGTAACAGTGGCGGTTGCCCTCAAGCTCGGATCGGCGACACAGGTAGCGACGACATGGTATGTGCCCAGCGTACCTGGCGCGGTGTATACACCAGTGGGGCTAACAGTCCCGCCACTGCCTCCCTCTCTTATACTCCATGCCACCGTAGTATCGCCCACGCCCATCACCGTTGCCGTCAATCTCGCCGTGCCGTCCGGGCCACACACAGCGGTTACCGGGCTAATCGTCATCGTGGCGGGGTCGTGTCCGCCGCCCCCGCCACCGCAGCCGGCAAGGACTCCAACGAGTATAAAAGCAATACAAACTACTGGTAATCTCCTCTCCATAACTATGCCCCCTATTTGCTCTGCCGCGCCGCTTCGGCTGGCCTCACTATCTGCGGCGTTATTATGATCACAAGCTCCGTCTCACCGTTCACAAAGCTCCGCGTCTTGAAGAGCTCGCCGATGATCGGAAGATCGCCAAGTATCGGTATCTTCCTGACCAGCTTCGAGGTCTCGCTCTGCAGCAGGCCGCCGATGATGAGAGACTGCCCATCCTTTATGTTCACCGTGGTTTCAGCCCTGCGCGTTCTCAAGGCCGGAATCTGGAAGCCGCTGAAGCTCACCGCATTCGCAAAATCGAGCGAGCTCACTTCCGGCATAACCTTCAACTGGATCCTGTCCTCACCAGTGACGGTAGGCAATATCTTGAGCCGAACGCCGAACTCCTTGTATTCGATAGTAACGCTGGCGGCTGCGCCGATCTGAGCCGACTGAATGACCGGAACCGGAATCTCGCCGCCAACCAGTATGCTGGCCTCTTGACCGTCCAGCACCAGCAGGTTCGGCTCTGAGAGCACCTTTGCCTTGTTCTGCTGCTCGAGCGCCCTCACCCGGGCGCCGATCGGATCAAACTGGAAGATCTTTCCTCCCTCAAATATGTCGAACGGCCCAAGCTTGGTCTGCCCAAAGAGGAACGGTTGATCCTCTATACTAGGAGTCGCATCCACACCTGGAACATCGCTGCCCTCGAAGGTTACGCGGCCCCAGTCCACGCCAAAGTCCTTCAAGGCGCTCTTGTTTATGTCTACAACCTGCGCGCGCACCATGACCTGATGGGCGATGGAGCTGTCTATCTGGACGGCGTTCACCATCGTGACCTTTTCGGAAAGAGCCCCGCTTGGGCCTGCGCCCTTCTCGTCCGTGCCTTCCTTGACCCAGCCCTTCATGATCTGGTCTATCCCTGCCAACTCAGCCTCTGTCCCTACCTTGCCCTCGACGAGCACTACGCTGCCGGGCAGGGCGCGCATGGTGAGCGCCGGATTGTTCAACGCCTGCCTCAGAGCCGCCGCCGTCTCCAGCGTGCGCACGCTCACCTCGTCTATGGACTTCTCGACCTGGATGAGGTTCACGATGCTCGGGCAGCGCAGCCCGATCTCGGCGGTGACAGTACCTTCCTTCTGCTGTGTGACGCGCTCGACTACGAAGGATTCTCCCTCAGGGCGCGCAGAAGTCTTCACTTCCGCCGATTTCGACCCGACATGCGTCCCACGGTAGATGGCCGTCTCGACAACAGCCCGAGCGATGGCTTCGGCACGGCTTGCCTCAGCCTCCCTGCAGACGACGCCCTCCAGGATCAGGGTATTCCCTACCCCACGCACCGATATGCGCGGGTCGTTGAGCTCCTTCCTGACGTCCACGCAAAGCTTTGCCAGGTCGAGCTCGGCAGCCTGAACCAGTATCCTGTAGATTCTCCGGCCCGACGCGTCCCATATGTACAGGACCGTCTTGCCCGGCATCTTGCCGTTGATCAGGATTTCGCTGGTAGTGAGAGCAGCGACATCGGCGATGACCGGATCGCCGATCGCCGTGCGTGTCAGGTCTTTGCATTCGATGATCACGCTGTCCCCGACCTGGAGCACCTTGTCGTCAGGCAATATGGTCCGTGGAGCGCCATACGCTCCCGTAATGGGCCAAAGCGCGATCACCACCGCCGCCAGAATGACGTTCGTGCATATCCTCGTTTTCTTCATCGCGTTACGGTGTGCTTGTACCGCCCGGAAGGGAAGTACCCGTCACCCCCGGTCCTCCTTTGCAGTGCATTTTGTAAACGAATAGCATCCCGGCTATTCGGGAACAATTGTCTCTTCGAGCTTTGTGCCCCGAACTATCTGGACCTTCTTGCCGGCCTCGGGCGCCACAGCGCCTCCAGGGAGCGGCTCTATCTTCCAGGGAATCCCCGGCCCGCTCGCCGCCGGTGCGGCGCTGGCTACGCGCGGCGCAGCCGACCCTTTTTCGGGAACGTCGGGCGGGACTATCCCCATAACCTGGCGGCTGGTAACGCCCCTGGTGCTGATGAATGACGCATCCTCCGCGCCTCTCAATGCCAACCTGAGCTTTCCCCTGGAATCCGCGAGAACGAGCTTCTCGGCGTCCGCCGGCGTGACGGCGAGTGTGGCATTGGGTATCTCGATCGGCTTGCCCTGCTTCCCCGTTTCAGGCTCGATCTCCACCGCCACGACCTCTCTGCCGGTTGCCAGAAGCTCCACATCCTGCAGCACTGTCTTCGTTACAGTGCCCTGGCCGACGTTGAACGTGGCGATTACGTCCACGTGATCGCCGGGCCTGATGAAGCCGCCCACTCCGATTATCGGATCGAGGGCGACCGTCACCGCGCGCATGAGCGGAGGCACCCTGTACGCCAGGCGACGCGCCGGCCCGATCTGCTTCTGCGATATCGCGCTGCCGGCCTTGATCTGCTCGAGAGCGACCATGCCGATAACGGACTCCGTGCCGGCAAGAGCGCCGGGCGGCACCATCTCCCTCGGGAACGTCCGGATTGTCACCATCCCGGCGTTGATCACGGCGCCGCTCGCAATTTCGGACGTCGCGGCAACCGCCTCAACGGGCACTTGCGCCAGGTGCGCCTGCTTCTTCAGCCACATCACTATAAACGCGCTGGTAGCTATTCCCAGAATTATCGCCAGGGCGATAACCCTTCTCCTGGGCGTCTGAGCCATGACTCTAACCTCCTTATGATATGAGACGCGGTGCTATGAATAAGTTGGGCGTAGTCGGTGTATCGCCGGTAGGGAAGATCCAGCGGATTTCATCTCCTACGGCTATGCCTTGTATAAACCTGCCGGTGATCTCCTTAAGCCCGCCCTGTTCGACGGTGATACTATCGATAAAGAAGCCCGCCATTCCGACGATGGCAACCTCTTTCCTGCCATTGATGATCTCCTCATGGACGACCGGCACAATCATAATTCGCCAGGTAAAGTCCTCATACGTCTCAGTTCCTTCATTGTAGGAACCCTGCCAGGTCCCCCAGGCGGTAGCGTCCGTTTCCGGCGACTGATAATCAGGATCTGTTTCCTTTCCGAACCTATCCCGCATCCCATGGGACGTCTGACCAACTTTGTTGCCGGGCGCGGTGTGCGCGTAGTTGGGAGGATCCGTCAGAGTTATGTTTCCCCTCACGTCCCCCGCCAGCATGTCCTTCACTGTAGCGGTCTTGGGCGCACCTAGATCGCTTGGGTCCAAATACCCGAAATTGCCCGAGCCAAGGAAGTCACTCTGCCAGTTGTCGAATTTGAGTGTCAACGGCTCACCGAGCTTAATGCCGGGCCATCCTTCATCGGGATTGGGGAAAATCGTCTTATCCGAGACGGCGGGCGGCGCGACAGGATTGCCGCCGACCGTATCCGCCCCCTTCAACATCGCCGTGGCTGACGCGGACACATTCTTTCCCTCAAAGCCAAAAATCCGCGCGAAGCCATAATTCACGTGGACGCAGCCTTTGGTGGTAATCGCCTCGTATGGCGAGACCGATATCGTGTTGCCCGCGTCATCCGTCACTGTAGTGGGGAAGGAGACCTCCACGCCTTCATCCGGGCCGGCCGGAGGGACGAGCACCTTCCATGCTTCCACTGAGACAGTGTTGTTGCCGGCCGCGCAGTCGCCTGCGGCCTGGCGAGCATATGCCTCGGTGGCGCCGCCCTGGCCGTAATGCAAAGCCAACTCCTGCACGCCGGACAGCGCGGTTGCATCACATACATTCTGCGCGCGCTGCCGGCCTACGTATAACTGGCCGATGTCTATCGCCAGCGCCGCCATCCCGATAAGCACCACAATGCAGATGGCGACGTATACAACGACAACCCCTCTCTCACCGCGGAATACCTTCTGCCAGCTCATTTCTCCAATCTCCTCCTTTGGCTCGCCTACTCCCTGCGCATGATCATCTTTGCCGATATGGCGATCGGCGCTCCATTGTTGAACAGTCCCCCGGTGATCAGTTCGTGCTCGTAAGACACCCGCACCAGGATCAAGTCGCCGGGCGCGGCGTCGTTCTTACCATCGGCGGTGTCTCCGAGCGACGTCCACGTATCCGGATCGCTCGTCGGCGACCCGGTGGTCAACGCTATATCGCCGGCGGGTACCGTCATCGCCGGAGCGGTGCTCTCCACGCGGGCGACGATTACGGAGGTCGGGCTCCCCAGAGCGGCGCTCCTTGCGCCCTCTCTCGCTGCGTGGTTGATCGCCAGATAATCCTTAATCAGCATCCCGAACTCGATGATGCCGAAGACGAGAGTAAAGAGCAGCACGGCCACGATCGCGAACTCGACCATTGCGGCTCCCTTGTTGTCAGCCCAGCTAGTTCTCATAACGGTGATCTGCCCCCTTCCCACTCGGACTCAGGACGGGCTTTTGCCTACCCCGTACTTGTACCGGGTAACGCTGGTTACTATTATCGGTTTGATTAATCCCTAACGCTAATCATGCCCGCCGCTGCGGGGCAACGTCGTCAGCCCAACTTGACAAAGAACGCTAAGACCGTACCCAGCCATGGGTACATTCTACTTGAGTAAGTAGCGCAGGCATGAAGCCTGCGGCTACCATATACATGAATATTTCTGGTAGCCGCCCCGATTCATCGGGGCGTTGCCCGCCAGTCCGCCGTAGTGGACTGGGTACGCTTTCCCTTATCAACAATCGTTATCTGTTACCCCGTCACCACAACTTGACAAAGAACGCCAAGACCGTACCCAGCGCGATGGCCGGGCTGTACCGAAACTTGATCCCCTTCGAGCCGCTCGAAAGCTCGACCGGAGCGCGGAGAACCGCACTCAGATAGAGATTGCCGGCCATGTTCCGCGTAGTCGAGAGCAAAGCCCTGTATCGGGCCATGGCCGCCAAGGCCAGCACGCCACCAATAATAGCCGAAAAGAGCATCGCCCAAACCGCGAGCTTCAACCCCACGAGCGCAGCAACCCCCATTACCAACTTCGCGTCTCCGCCGCCGATTCCTGCCGCCGGGGCAAAAAATAGATAGAGAACCAGCACCAGGCCGATTGCCGCAAGGCTGTCCAGGATGCCCGGCAGGCCGCGCGCCGCGCTCAACGCCACGCCCAGCATTATGCAGGGGATGGTCAGCTTGTTGTATATCTTACCGAAACGCAGGTCGGTGTACACCGCCCCTGCGAGCAATGCCGTGAGAATCGCGATATCAACTGTCTGTAAGACTTGTGATTGCATCATAAGCCGAAGTAACTCGATTCACGAGCGGCACTTGCGCGCCCAACCAAAAGGGCCGAGCTGGCCTCCATGTACCTTCAGGTTCATAGAGGCCAGCTCCCTCATCACTACGGCTCCGGCGAGGCTTCGATTTTGCCGCCAACGTACCCGAACTTGTCCCTTACAGCCGTGCCCAGCGTCGTAACGAGAGCTATGCAGACCACAGCGATCAGCGCCAGCATCAGGGCGTACTCCACCATGGTCGCACCCTCTTCATCCTTGAACAACCTCTTTATCCTCTCCATTCTCTTTCACCTCCCTTTGTTTGGAGTTTTTATTGCAAAGGCAGATTGCGCCGCCGCACTCGCGTGCGGCAGCGATTATGCCCTCGTCCCAACCCTCTCCCAAACGGAGAGGGAATCTCACGTTCTCATCCGGCGATGGGGGCGATTTCCGAATCGCCGCCCTCAGGGTTTCGGGATTGGGCAGGTCTCAGACCTGCCCCTACCATTATTTATCCGGTCTGCCTTTCCCCTTCCCGTTTCGGGAAGGGGGCCAGGGGGTTAGGTTCAACCTCTCCCCCAGCCCCTCTCCGGCTCGGAGAGGGGAGACGCGCTGGAGATGCTGGTTCTACTTAGAACCTCGCTCCGAGGGTGAAAACCACTCCCCTGAAATCGGTCTTGGAGACATCAACATAGTGTATCTGGGCCGAGCGGCCGCTCCGCGACTCGTAGCCGAAGCCGACCTGCCAGCCGAATGCGGTGTCGCTCTCGCTGCTGGTCACTCCGCCCAGGGTTCGCTCGTCGTCAATCAGGTACGCGCCGAGGCTGACGCGGACGAACCAGCGCTTGTCGGCGCTGCGGGCGCCGCGAGTCTTCACATCCAGAGTGACAGGGAACACTCGGAAGTCGCGCCTGCCTGCGATGCCGCCGATCGTGAAATCGCCGTCTCCGTGTAAGTAGCCGACTCCGATACTCGTCTCGGAGCACTCCGATGCCGCGACCCGGTAGCTCAGTTGAAACGCCGGCCAGGTGTCCGAGGTCTCATCGCCTAAATCGCCTTTGGTCGGGAAAAACAGACCCGCCTGCAATTGCAGCGGGTTCGGCTTCCTCGGTCCGACCCGGACGGCCTTGTAGCCGCACGGACGGTCGCGGTCGGCAATCACTTCGCTGACAGCCTCGACATATGCGCCCACCGGAATGAACGCGGAGGGGTCTTCCATAGCAAACCTGGCTCTCGCCACGTAAGGAGCATCCGGCGTGCACTCGATCACTTCCGCTCGAGCGATCACTTTGTCTCCCGGGACGAGCATTACATCGAAAACAGCGCCGGCCTGCACCGGCCCCGGCAGCCCAAGCCACAGGATGTTGTCCGTCCTGTCAACAACCAATCCACGAAGCGGTTCGCCCGCCATCGAGCAGCCGCAAACCACCAGTACGACCATCACGATACACAATCGAGATGCCAGCGTACTCACGATCCTCAATTGATCTTTCCTCCCTGCTGAGCTTTCATTCTTAACCTACCAGCGCCCACGCTTGATAAGCCGCTTGCCGCTCGGATTTCCGCGCAAAAGTTCCCCCACTGCAGTCGAATCGTCAGCGTGCTCCACACAAGAGGACAACTACCCATTCGGCCTCAATGCCCCTTCTACGGCAAACGGTTGGATATCAACAGGATGGACTGCAAGAAACATGCCAAACAAGCAACCTTAATCCCTCTCGTAAAGAAAGCGCCCAATTATGTGTGCAGCTATCAACGCCCCGGCAAACAGCCGCAGTCCGCCACTGAGACACAGCGCCATGCAGCGCCATAGGCGGCTTACCCAGGGAGCGTATCGTCCAAACATCCAGGGAGGTGTTGGGTGTTGGGTGTTGGGTGTTGGGTGTTGGGTGTTGGGTGTTAGGTGTTGGGGGGCCGCTTGCCCAACGCCTCATCATTTGCTAGAATTGCAGCGGCTATTTCGCACCACAAGACAAGGGGGACCCATCCATGAGAAGCACGCCGATCGGAATCGCTATGCTGAACGACGAGCGAAAGCACGTCTGGGAGTTGAATAATCCCTTGAACGTGCAGGTAGTGAACCGCTGGGCGGAAGTCATACGGAAAGGGCTCGAGAACGTTGACGGCTCAAGCGCGGAGGTGATCGTCGGCTCGAAGATCATCACGAGCGTCCGGATAGCTCAGGAGGTCGGAGAGGAGCTGGTTCGGAAGGGCTGCAAGCAGGTCATCATGTGCTACAACGTATGGAACTTCCCGTTCCTCGCATGGCCGTTCATCAACTGCTTCGGGCGCGACGTGCCGATCCTGAGCCTCTCCAACAACACCGGCAAGTACCCCGGGAACGTGGGACTTCTGGCGACGGACGGCGCTCTCCGGCAGGCAGGGAGAAGGACTCATCGCATAGTCGGCGAGATTGACGATGCGGCGACCCAGTCGGCGGTTCTGGACTGGATCAGGGCGTCGGAGGCGGTCACCACTATCAAGAACGAAGTCTACGGCCTCTACGGCGGGCACTCGATGGGCATGGAGACCGGATTCTGGCACCTGGTTCCCCTGCTCAAGAGCCTGGGATGCACGACCTATCAGATAGACCAGCTTCTGCTCGTGAAGTACGCGGAGCATGTCCCTGAGTCGGAAGTCGAGGCCGGGGTGAAATGGTTCGAGAAGCTGCTGGGCGACCGGCTGCTCTACGACGGCAAGATGCTCACGCCGGAATCGCTGAAGACGCAGGTGCGCATCTACCTCGCGATGGAGCGAGTCAACCAGGAGGAAGGCTTCGACTTCTGCGGCCTGAAGGGACAGCGCGAGCTGACCGAGCACGTCACGCTGGGCGATGTGCCCGAGATGCTGATGAACGACCCGTATGACTGGCGCGGGCCGAAGGAGCCGATGGTCTGCGCCACTGAGGCGGATGCCTTCGCAGCGGTGACGATGCAATTGATGAAATACGTGTCCGGCGGGCTCCCCACCCTGTTTATGGACGTGCGGCTGTATCACCCGGACATTGATGTGTGGGACTGGTGCAATTCAGGCAATCACGCGAGCTGGTACGCGGCGCAGAGCTTCGACCCGGCGGAGAACTTCAAGAAGATAAGGTTCCATCCGGCGCTGGAATTCTACTTCAAGGCGGGCGGCGCATCGGTGGAGTTCGACGCCGCGCCCGGCGGGATGACCTTCGCACGAATGGGGCTTTGGGATGAAAAGCCATACATGGTGATCATCAAGGGCGAGAGCCTCGACCTCCCGGCGGAGCAGCGCAAGGCATTGAACGCGCAGACCGACCCGACCTGGCCGCACGTGCACGCCCGGCTGGAATGCACATTCGACGAGTTCCTGTCCGCGTTCCCTGCGAACCACGCGCAGGGCGTCGCCGGCGACAAGGTGCGCCCGCTCACGCAACTCTGCGAGATATCGGGCATCACCCCGGTACTGCTCGGCAAAGCGGGCGAAGGGCGAATTCCGCCGATCTGGGAAAGAGCCTGAGTATTTCGGATTTTCCCGCCTTTGGCGCGATCTCCGGCTATTTCCTGAGTTTCTATCTCTTGTCCACCGCACCTGCAGGGACATCCTCGCCGGCAACTACATCCGTTTTCGCCTTGGACAAATCGTTCCCCGCAAGATGGATGCCGGAGGTCTTGCCGCCCTGCACCTTGAGGAATACGTCCGTCCCCTCTGGGCAATTCGAGCCTGAGATTGTCACGTCACGGCTGTTGACAAGCTGAACCACGGGGCCTTGCTTTGCAGATACCTGCAGATTTGTCAGCTTAACGTCCCGCACATCGGTGCAGTATACGCCTACATCGGCCCCGACACAGATTCCCTCCAGGGTGATGTTCTCGATGGGCTTGTCGGGCAATCCGACAAACTCGACTGCGCGGCCGGCCTTCTCGCACTTGACATTGCTTATGTGGATTCCGCGGAACGTGGGCGGCACCGAGGTCCGGGGTGGAACCGCGCCGGCGCCGTAGAGCATGCTGACTGTTATCGCATCGTGCATGATCTCGCCCATCGTCACGTTCTTGACCCAGATATTCTCCACTACGCCGCCGCGGCCCCGCCTGCTCTTCATGCGGATACCACGCTGCGTGCCATCGAAACGGCAGTCGCTGATGAAGACGTTCCTCACTCCGCCGGACATCTCGCTGCCGACCACGACTCCGCCGTGTCCGCGCTGCGTTCGGCACCGGCGAATAACGATGTTTTCGGATGGACGATTCACGCGCCACGCGTCCTCGTCGAGCCCCGATTTGATCACGATGCAGTCATCGCCGGTCGAGAAAACGCTGTCTTCGATTATGACGTTCTTGCACGAGTCCGGAACGAAGCCGTCGGTATTCGGCCCTTCTGTGTTCACTGTTATGTTGCGCACGAGCACATTCTCACAGTAGACCGGATGCACCGTCCACATCGGACCGTTTTTCACCGTGACCCCTTCGATAAGGACGTTCTTGCAGTTTATCGGCTGGATAAGTGAGGGTCGAAGCGAGAGATATTCCTCGGTGCCTAAAACCCTGTCTTTCACCGGCACGCCGGCGCAAATCGCGGCGTAGAGCTTCCCGGCTGCAGCCCTCTTCTGCTTCCCATACCGCCACCAAGCCTCTCCCTGGCCGCCGATTGTTCCTTCGCCGGTTATCGCTATGTTGGTACAGTCTCTGGCATAGATCATGGGAGAGTAATTGTAGCATTCCATACCCTGCCAGCGCGTGAAGACCGGAGGCAGGTAATCATTGAAGTTGGCGCTGAAAACAAGCTGCGCACCCTTCTCCAGGTACAGGTTGATATTGCTCTTGAGATGGATCGGGCCGGTGAGCCAGGTCCCGGCTGGCACCAATACCCGTCCACCTCCTGCTTTGCTGCAGGCCGCAACCGCATCCGCGAAGGCCTTCGTGTTCAGCGTTTTGCCGTCGCCAACGGCGCTATACTTCCGAATGTCGAAGCTCCGTTTTGGAAACGACGGGGCCTTAATCTCCGACATGTTGAAAGGAATGTTCGGTAGAAGCCCAGCGTCTGCATTGCGTATGCAGCCGAGAGACAGCACTAGGACGACAATAAACCTGGCAAACATCATTGGCGGTGACTCCTTCTTGAAGCGGTTTTGAGTTCTGTCCTAATTGTAACACAAGGCGACTGCTGAGGCAACCGAAGAGCGGATGAATCAAGTATGTGCCTTCAGCCAGGCAAGCAAATCCTCCGCTTCTTTCAGGGAAGAAGCCCAGACATCGTAGAGGACTCCTTCTGGACGAAGGGTATGGTGATAGATTTTCACCTCTTCGGGAGACGCCCCCAGATACAGGCCCTTGCCCGCCTTCTGGATTTCGAGCAGCAGGTCCATCCACTCGATCGGCGGGGGATTGCCGTCGCCGGGAACCCACTGGATCACATCAATCCCCGAGATCGAGAGCACGTCTTTCAGGTGCACGAGCGCACCAGGGCCGTCGTAGTGATAGACGCAGCGATCGAGATAGGAGGACTCCTCTTCGAGCGCGGGAAGTATCCACCGCCGGAAGTGCTCCGGCCCGACCATGCACGCGAAGTCGCACTGGAGGACCGCGAACCTTTCCTCGCAGTAGAAGGGAAGCCAGCCGATGTATCCCGTGCGCGCGAAATTCCCGGCCTTCTCGATCCCCTCGAACACCGGCGCAAACGCGCGGCGGACGGTTTTCATCGCCGCGTCTATCTTCTCCGGCACGTCTAGGAGGTCAACGCACAGATCCTGAGGGCCGCGAAGCGCCGCCAGAGCATCCATGTTGCTGTGGATATCGGGCACGCCGATGACGAACTTGCCCTCCGCATACCCGGCCGCCCGGCGCATGAAGTCGAGCATTCGCTGCCACCAGACTCCGTGCGGGCGGTCAATCTCGCGCGCATCGGCATCCCAGTCCTCGACGACCGGAACCGCCCAACTGGTCTGCTCATCGAGAGACGAATGGCGGAGGTCTCCTCCGAGCCATGCCGCGAACTGATCCGGGCCGAAGTTCAGATTCACGAAGGGAATCGCCTCGCCGAGCCAGTGCACCTGCGACGCCCATGCATCGTACTCGCTCAGCGCGGCGCTTACGTCGCCGAGGCCGTTGAGCGCACGCGGCAAGCCGGGAGGATTTCCAGTATCCCGAAGCGCCCTAATGCAGACGCAGGGCCGGTCAATGATCTCGCCGGCCCAGTATGCGCGCCAGTATCTCTTCGCCTCGTCGAAATCGGGCTTGTACGCTAGATTCATAGGCTATCCCAAAGGACGCGCCGGGGTGAATCCGCACGAAAGAAAGACAGGCTCAGCGCGGCTGGTTTACCCCTTCGCCAGCGAACAGAACAAGCTATCCCAGACGTCGGCCCATCTCATAGGCCTGCTCGAGTACTTCCGGCTTCTCCAGGACGGCACCCTTCGGTCCCACACCATCGGCCACTACCCGGCCTACCAGAAGAACTCCCAGATAATCGAAGCTCATCTCGAACATCCGAACAAGCGGCTCGGCTGCCTTGGGCCCTTCTTCCTCGTAGGCCACGACGATCACGGCCTTCTTCCCCTCGATAAGCGGTCGGCCCTGCGGGCGGTTGAACACCACCAGCCTGTCGATAAACGCCTTCATGATGGCGGTCGGCGCGTACCAGTATACCGGGGTGGCAAAGAGCAGGATGTCCGACGAGGCAATGGTCTCATAGAGCACGCTCATATCATCGTTCAGAACGCATGCACGCTCGCCCTGCCAGCACTTCTCGCAGCCGGTGCACGGACGTATCCTCAGCTTTCGGAGCGCGACAGCCTCTACGCGGAGCCCGGCATCCCTTGCACCAGCCAGTACCCTATCAGCCAGTATGTCCGTATTCCCCTGTGCACGTGGGCTTCCCAGGAATGCGGTTAGTTTCATAGGAGTCACGCCTCGCCTGTACTTACCACTCGCATATGTTTTAGAACGGCGGCTCTTGAGTCCACAGGCCGGGGACGACCTGATTCGGCGCGTATACCTGGAAGCCCAGGTAGTTGCCGAACGCCTCCCAGACGATGTCCTGCACCTGACCCCTGGTCATCGCCACATGGTGCGGGAAGTAGCGGGCGAGCACATCCCGGTAGAGCTTCTGAAGGCCCTTGATTCTCGCCCAGCCGTATGCGCCGAAGGTCTTGGCGTTCGTCGGCTCGACCACGGCAGGCACGATGACGGCTTTCCAGCCGCCGTCGGCATCCTGGGTCGCCCGCAGAAGCGTGATCGGACCATCCGCGACCTCGAACTCGAGCAGCCCCCAGGTGTTGTTGCGCCCGACGGTTTCGGCGATGATCTCCTGGACGCCGAGCTTCGGGCGGGCCTTCGCAAAGCTCGGCGGGAAGACGCCGCAGTGCCAGATATTAACAAGCTCAGGGTCGTCGTTGTGCAAGTTGTTCCAGTCGGCCAGCGCAGAAGCCCCGCCGGAAGCCAGCCTGAGCGCGTGCATCGAGAGCGCGCCGAGCACGTCGGCCTCACACGCACACGGCACGCCTTCATCGCCCAGACGCGCCATCGTCGAGCAAGAGCATATGCCCAGATTAGATTGGAGATTGGTCCAGCACTGGATCGCCAGGGCATCGAGCTTCTTATCTGCGACCAACTGCCTCAGGAAGACCTCGAACCGAGCGATCTTGTTGATCGAAGAAGCGGGCGCGTCGCCGACATCGCACTGGGCGCGTATGGCGTCCTCGATCTTCTTGACCTCCGGCAAATCCCCGTCCATCTTCGACACCGCCGAGATCGCCTCGGAGAGATCGGAGGTCACGGTGGTCACACCCAGGCGCTGGAGCGCTTTCTCGTCCGCGCGGCACGTCCAGAAGCCATCGGGCCGGGAGCCGACCTGCCCGTAGCGAGCTCTTCTAATGCCGTTGACGACGCGACAAACGCCGGCAAAGCGGCGCAGTTCGTCCTCGAAAGACTTGTCACTTGGATAGCAAATCGGCACACGAGCGACTGTGTACTTCACGCCCGTCTGGCGCAGAGCCTCGCCGATAGAGAGCAGCCCGCAGAAGCTGTCGCGCCGCGGAGTCGTCCGCTTCAGCACCTCCTCTTCCTGGCAGCCGAAGATCAAAACCGGGACGTCAAGCCCGAATTCCTTGATCGTAAACGCAACCGCCTGCTCGTCGCCGAAGTTCACAGCGGCGGCGATGACGCCCTGGACTTCTTCATTTCTGAAAAGCCGCCCGGTCTTCTGCGCCTCGTCATAGGTCTCCACGCAGCCGAGCTTGGTCAGGCTGCCGTCGGGCACGATGACCTCCAGCCCGACTTTCTCCATAGCCGCGACTGCCTGAGCGCGCATCTTAACTGCGAGTTCATCACTAAAGAAACCCCTGTTAGCCGGTATGAGTCCGATTTTCATCTATAAGTGCCCCCTTGGTGACGTGTTGCCGCCTTAATCTTCGCCAACAGGGGGAGAGCTACCTGCATGGAATGTTGGAGAGTATGGGGGTATGGGGGTATGGGAGTGTGGGAGTGTGGGAGTGTGGGAGACGGAGAGAACGCCAACCGATTTCGGATTTGGGATTGCGGATTTGGGATTTAGGGATCCGGGGGATGCGGAGTGCGGGAGCAACATCGAACGCTGAACTCCCCCCTTCGCCCAGGATTGGGAGAAGGGGCTGGAGGATGAGGGCGACTGACCACTGACGACCGACGACTGGCGATCACGCCTTAGGCGGACTTCAGGCGCTTGCGAGAGTCGTCGAGGTATAAGCGGATCGCCTTGTAGTCGCAGGCCGCGTCTTCGGAGTCGTTCTTCCAGAGCTTCTGCGCTGTTTCCAGGTCCCGGATTGAGCTTTCCCACTTCTTCAGCCGGTGATAGAGGATGCCGCGATCGAGGTAGAGCCGATAATCACCGGGATTACAGCGAATCCCTTCCGAGATAAATTCCTCCGCACGATGCAGATCACCAGTGCGGTAGAACCAATAGGACCCGTCGCGCCAGGCGTCAATGTGCTGCGGATTGAGGCGCACGGCGGCTATGAACCACGGGAGCAGCTCCTTCTCCTCTTCGCCTTGGACATGCCGGTGCACCTTCGGAGCGGTTTCTCCGTGCAGGCGCCGAATCAGACCTATGAATGGCAGTTCTCGAAAGCGGCTTGGTTGGCCGTCGCCGTTTAGATCGCCAGCGGTCACGCCGGCGTGCAGGTAGACGTCGGTCTGCAGATAAGCCTTCTGCGCGGCCAGTTCCGTTGTTCCCCCGAGAACCTGCACGAATATGTCGGCGCTCTGCGGGCTTGCAGCCTTGAGCCCGGGAACAAGCACCGATGCCAGCAGGATGGACACGATTCCCGCAGCCAGCGCGATTCTGACAGACCATGTGTCCACTAGAGCCACCTTCTTCGGAACAGCAGGGCCGCTAGTGCAATAACGAAGATCGAATAGGCGGTGCCATAAGCCAGAATCTGTGCGAATAGCCCTAACGGGAGTGGGCCCCAGCCATGCACTACGCGCTGGGATATGTTGAAGAACTCAAAGTGCGGCATAGCCAGGTAGGCAGCCCATGCGGCTTCCCGCACGAACCCGTGGCTCGCTATCGTTTCGATGCGGCTGAGGATTGACGGCCCGCCGTACCGCATCATGATAAGCAGCAGCAGGGAGAATGTGACTGCCCCGGCGGATGTCGCACGGGTGGAAAAGAACACCGTAATCGCGCAAAGCATGACGAGCGCCGTCACTTGCAGAGCAAACGCCTGCCAGAGACTGGCATCCGCAAGGTTATGAACGCCCTTGGTCAGCAGCATCAGGACCAGCACGAAGAACAGGCTGCCAAAGCACGCGGCCGACGCCGCCGCTGCGCCTGCTGCTCGGCCGAACACGTACTGCCAGCGATGGATCGGCCTGGACATAAACACGTATACCGTCTTCTGCTCCACGTCGGAAGTAATCTGCCTGGCCGCCAACGGCACCGCCAAACCGAAGGATACCAGCCAGGTAACCTGCATGACGATGTCCTTCGCGAACCTGCCTGCGGCCGATGAGCTGATGTCCATGAACTGCATCCATAGAGCTAATCCGACCACGAGGACGAGGATGACGTAGAATTCCTTACGCCGCATTGTCTCGATTATGGACAGTCGGGCAATGGCTAGGCCGCCCATGGCAGTTCCTCCCCCAGAAGCCGCAGGAATGCCTGCTCGAGATTACTCTCGGGGTCCACTACTTCGGAGACAGGCCCTTGATAGAGAAGTTGGCCGTTGCTCATCAGAAGGATTCGGTCGGCCACCATCTCGATCTCGCCCAGCTCATGCGACGAGAAGAGGATCGTCTTGCCCTCAGAGCGGAGGTCGGACAACAGGCGCCGCATGCGCATGCGTGCGATAGGATCCAAGCCGGACATAGGCTCGTCTAGGATCAGCACGTCGGGATTGTGGACCAGAGCCTGCGCACATCCCGCCTGCTGAAGCATGCCCTTGGAGAACGTGGAAAGTCGCGATTTCAGATGGTGAGACATGCCAACCGTCTCTGCGGCTGATATTACCGCCTCACGACGGAGACGCGCGGGCACTCCCGACAACGATGCACATGTGTGAAGGAATTCGGACAGAGTAAGGTACTTCGGATAGTATGAAATCTCCGGCATGTAGCCGAGCCGCTTGCGGGCGCGAGGATCGCCGCTCGGCATGCCGCAGACAAAGCACGTTCCCCGAGGCGACGGAATGAAATCGAGCAAAGCCTTAATGGCGGAGGTCTTGCCTGCGCCATTGGGGCCGATGAAGCCGACTATCTCGCCCCAGTTGACGCGGAAAGACAGATCGTCCACAGCCAGCCTTTTCTTCCTTCGGCTGGTTTTGTACTCCACGGTTAGGGCTTTTGTTTCAATGGCGGGGATATCCAAGGAACTTCGCGCCTCCTTACCACATAACTATTTCGGAAGAAAGCACGAAGGTCTGGAGATACGTCGAAGCATTCCGACAAGGTAGTCGCAGCCTTCACGCCTGCGTGTGTGCGCAGCCATGAAGGCTGCGGCTACCGACAACCGTACTGCGTTGGTCAGGCAGCCTGTCAATAGGCAGGCCCTTTCAGCCCCGCCGACCACTGATCCAGAGCCGCGCCAAGAGTCTTCACCAGATCGGGATTCTCCGCAGCCAAGTCCTTGGTCTCTCCGGGGTCACTGACCACGTCATATAGGCGGTCGGGTCTCTTTGCTTCCCGCAACAGCTTCATCCTGCCCTGTCTTGCCGCCTTCTGATTGCTGAATTGCCAGAAGATAATGTCGTGCACTGATTTCGAGTTCCCAGAGAGCACGTCCGTCAGATCCTTGCCATCAACATTCCTGGGAGCCTTTGCCCTTGCCACGGCCGCGAAGGTAGCAAACAGGTCCATGCTTATCGCGGGCGC
>DATKXU010000125.1:0-25669 GCA_035528905.1 Armatimonadota bacterium | reverse complement strand
GCAGTATATCAAAGACCAGTTCAACCGCTACCTTGGAGAATCCAACCGCCAGCCGCTGATGGCCCATGGGTGGCGCTCCGCATCCCAGATGCTCCGTCATTACCAGGAGGTGGTGTAACACATGTTTGACAAACCTACAGGGGGGTACGGCGGGCCAACCGCGGCCTACTCCCCGATCACCTTCACCACGACGCGTTTGCGGCGGCGGCCGTCGAACTCGCAGTAGAAGATCGTCTGCCAAGGGCCGAGATCGAGCCGGCCATCGGTGATCGGGATGATGACCTGGTGATGGGTCAGCAAGTTCTTCAGATGAGCGTCGCCGTTGTCCTCGCCGGTATGGTGATGGCGGTAGTCCGAGCCGTAGGGAGCGAGGCGCTCCAGCATATCGTCGGCGTCCTGGAGGATGCCCGGCTCGTTGTCGTTCACCCATACGCCGGCGGTGATGTGCATCGCGGAGACGAGCATCATCCCCTCCTTGATGCCGCTTTCGCGCAGAATGCGGTCGCACTCCCCCGTGATGTTGATGTATTCGCGCCTCTTGGCGGTGTTGAACCATAGGTACTCGGTGTGTGACTTCACTCGCGTACTCCTTTCAGCCCCAAGCGCCTAGACGAGGTTCTACACAGGCCCAAGACAATCCTGCACGTGCTCCACGCAGGAAAGATGAGCCGGTGCGTCGAAATGTCCCGTGGCCCAGGCGTGCAGGGGCCGTCAAACAGCAATAGGGGGTTCCATATGGGTTACCGTTGGCGTCTAAGTTCCATGATGTTCCTGCAATACGCGATCTGGGGCGCATGGGCTCCCGTGCTCGGAGCCTACCTGGGACCGAACGAACACGGCATGAGGGATGCGACGCACCTGGGCCTTAGCGGCGTGCAGACCGGCCTCATCTTCAGCCTGCTTCCCCTTGCAACGATAATATCCCCATTCATCTTTGGGCAGATAGCGGACCGCTACGTCGCCACTCAGCGGGTGCTGGCGGCCGCGCACTTCTGCGGCGGCCTCGCCCTCCTGGGAATGGCATTTCAAAGGGATTTCTCGGGCTTGATGTGGCTGATGCTGGTCGCCTCGCTGCTCTACGCGCCTACGCTCGCCTTGTCGAACTCTATCTGCTTCCACAATCTGAGGGATCCCGAAAGGGAGTTCGGCGGCCTTCGGGTGTGGGGCACGATCGGATGGATAATCGCCGGCTGGCTTCTCGCTTCCTGGCGGTCGAATTTCCCTACGATCGAGGGCGCCGCGGACAGCCTGCTCCTGGCGGGGGCGTTTGCGCTGATTTTGGGCGTTTTCAGCCTCGCACTGCCGGACACGCCGCCCAAGAGAGAAAGCGCGAATCCACTGGCATTCGTAGAGGCATTTCGGCTCTTCAAGAACCGGAGCTTCGCGATATTCATGATAATCTCTTTCATCGTGGGCACCGAGCTGGAGTTCTACTACATTCTCACATCGCCGTTCCTCGAGCATCTCAGGGTGGCAGGCAGCAGAATTCCGCTCGTGATGACGATCGCCCAGCTCGCGGAAATCTTCACCATGGCGGTGCTATTGCCCAGATGGCTGCCCCGGCTGGGCGCCAGGAAAATGCTCGCAATCGGGGCTCTCGCCTGGCCGATACGCTACGCGATCTTCGCTCTAGGGGCACTGATCTGGCCTACGGGAGGCATGCTATTCAACGTTGACTACTCGACCATCCTGGTAATTGCGTCGCTGCCGCTTCACGGATTCTGCTACGTGTTCTTCTTCGTAGTGGGCTTCATCTACGTTGACTCCATGGCATCGAAGGACATCAAGGCGTCCGCGCAGAGCCTCGTGGCCCTTGTGGTGCTCGGCCTTGGAAGGTACTTGGGGAGCATTTTCGCGGGTGCGATCAAGGATCAGTTCACATCGGGCGCCGGCACGCAGGCCGTGACCAACTGGCCGGGCGTGTTCCTGGTGCCGTGCGCCTTGACGGTCATCTGCGCCGCCGCCTTCCTGGTAGCATTTAGGGAGGAGAAAGCAGGAACCCCAGCAGAAGAGGTGACCGCCACGGTAGAAGCCTGAGCCTCATCGTATGAAACGCCCCGCGTCAGGCCGCCAATTGCTCGTAGAACTGCGCCGGGGCGAGCTCGGCGAACTGATCCGTGTGCCCCCGTATACACCTGCGGACATCCACACACAGGTGGCACTTCCCTATGTACCCCCCGTCGAGTGGGCTGTAAGCGAACTCGCTTACGGCAAACTCGTAGAGGGCATACGGCCCCCGCTCCACCAGCATGTCAATCAAAGGAAGCGTGCTGAGGTCGAATCCCCCGAAGAGAGCAGGCAGATCGCGGGCATCGCCAAGCGAGATACCGGAGCAAAAGGCGGGGATGAGGTTCCCATACGGATCGAAGTGGGCATGGCCGGATTCCAGCAGCTCCATCCGGCAGTGATCCCCCTCGCAGGCCTCGGGCGGCTGGCAATCGTAAAAACCCGCAAGCTCATAGCCGGCCCGGCCGCCCGAAATCAGGCTGTAGCCAGACCGAACCATGAACTCGGCACTGCGCTGTCCGACCGAAGCCGCATACTCACTCAGCCGGATCAAGCCATCCGTCCTGATCTGAGAAAGCTGCCGGTAGAACTCCGGCACCCATATGATCACTCCGTCAGGCCCGAACACATCGCTGCCAACTCTGACCGCAGTCGTGACCCGGTTCAAAGGTATGCGCTCCGCATGGAACGGAGAGCATGAAACCAGGAGGCGGAGGAGTCCTGCATCACGAAGTTGTTCGAGCTTGTCTCGGGCTGCTGCTTCCTCGACGCACCAGCTCGCATTGGTCTCCACATATTCAATCGGTATGCCGAACTCGGTTGCCAGCCTCTGAACGCGCAGCAAGCGGTCGAAATCCAGAAACGGCTCACCTCCGCCAAGGTGGAAGCCGCGCAGATAGCGCGAGGTCTGAAGAAGCCCCTGGAACACGTGGCCGACATCCTGGACCTCCATGAAACCGTTCCATGAAGGGCCGGCCGCGTAAAGGCAGTGGCGGCACCGGCAGTTGCACTTGTAGCTCAGCATGATGCCGCCGGAATCAATGGGGACGATGCCGTTCATACGTGCAGCTCGACTACATCGCGATCTTCAAGCACATGGTCGTGGCCGACCATCTGCCCATCAAACTTGCTCGCGCCCCAGAGCCTGGCAAATCTGAGCTTCTGCGCAAAGTCCTTGTGAACCATAGTCGCCAGGTCCTGCACAGTTGTACCTCGTGGGACAACGTAGGGCAGTTTCATGTCCGGCGGCTTCCCCGGAACCTTTGTGTAGACGCGGATGATTTCAAGCATTCGGAATATCTGCCGCTTCAAGTCTTCCAATCCGAGGCCGGACTCGGACGATATCGGCGCAATGGGGAAGCGCTCGCCATACAGGTCGCGAACGACCTCAAGGTTGTCAGAGCTATCCGGCTGATCCATCTTGTTCGCCACCAGGATCGCTCTCTTCGGCGCCATGACGCCCGTCTCGTCAGGCGGAACCGGCCGGTCCCAGCCGTACAGCCTTACCCGGAACTTCTCAAGGACGCGAAGCGTGGTTTCAATCTCCTCGAGAACCGACGCATCGCTGAGATCGAGAACGAGCAGCACGGCATCGGCGTTCCTGGCGATGGCTACGACCCACGGCTCCGCAAACTCATCCGTAATCGGCGGGATATCCACTAGCTGGATCTTGATATCCTCATACTCCATCATGCCGGGGAACGGCTTCTGAGTCGTGAACGGGTAATCACCGATGTCCGGCTGCGCGTTGGTCAGCCGCGAGAGGAGCTTCGACTTGCCCGCATTCGGCGGCCCGACGAGAGCCAACTGTCCCCCGCCCTCTCTCTCCACGTTGTACAGCACGGTCCGTTTCCCATGCACGATCCTCTGCTCATCGAGCTCCTTGAGTTTGGAGATGCGGCGCCGGATGTCGCCCTGCATCTTCTCCGTGCCCTTGTGCTTCGGAATGAGTGCAATCATCTCCTCAAGGGCGGCGAGCTTGTCGGCTGTAGTCTCAGCCAGGCGGTAGCGCTCTGCAGCTTCTCTATACTGGGGAGTCAGGTTTGCCGGCATGTGAATCGCACCTCACCAGCGAAACGAACCCGTAGCTGGGATAACTTTAGCACATTTCCCGAAGTGAATTCCAGTACACTAGAACAAGGTGTCCAGGGATCGAGGGATCCAGGGGTCCAGGAGCGATCCGTCCTCTCCCTTTGGGACAGGGCCGGGGTGAGGGTGTACCAGGCCAGCGCCTACACCACGACGTTGACCAGCTTGCCGGGGACGACGATGACCTTCCTGATCGGCTTGTTGTCCAGGAACGCCTTCATCCGGTCGCTTTCGAGGGCCAAGCGCTCCAATTCGGCGCGGTCTGTGTCCACGGGAACCTGGATGCGGTCCCTGACCTTGCCGTTGATCTGGAGGACGATGGTGACCTCCTCGGCCTTCGCGATGGCGGGGGCATATTCCAGCCATGCTTGCTCGTAGGTCGTGGCCTTCTTCCCAAGCCGCTCCCAAAGCTCATCGGCAATGTGTGGAGCGAAGGGGCCGAGCAGGAGAATGACATTCTCCATGGCTTCGCTTAAGACTGTGGACCGACCCAACCCCCCAGCCCCATGCCCGACACGGGAAGGGGGAGCACCGCCCCTCTCCGCTTCCGGGAGGGGTCGGCGGTGGGGTTCTGCAGTCTGGAAATCCACCATCTCGTTCACCAACTCCATCAGGGCGCTCACCGCGGTGTTGAAGTGGAATCGCTCGATATCAGACGTCACCCTTTGAATGGTCTGATGCGTCTTCCGCCTCAGGTCGCGCTCCGGCTTGCTCAAGTCGGCGCCTTTTAAAGCCTCGCGCCAGTTTGGATCGTAGCAGCCAAGATTGGACGTGAAGAAGCGCCAGACGCGGTTCAAATAGCGGAAGACGCCCTCGATTCCCTGGTCGCTCCACTCGGCGTCCTGGTCGGGCGGCCCGATGAAGAGAATGAACATGCGCAGTGCATCCGCGCCGTACTTCGCGCAGACGTAGTCCGCCGAGACGACGTTCCCCCGGGACTTGCTCATCTTGAAACCGTCTTTGTATATCATGCCTTGGGTGAAGAGCCTGGAGAACGGCTCGGAGAACTTTATCAGCCCAAGGTCGTGGATCACCTTGGTGAAGAAGCGCGAGTAGAGCAGGTGCAGGACCGCGTGCTCCACCCCGCCGACGTACTGGTCAACCGGCAGCCAGAAGCCCGCGGCCCTCGGGTCGAAGGGCAGCTTGTCCTCATGCGGGCTGGCATATCGGAGGAAATACCAGGACGAATCAATCCACGTCGCCATGGTATCCGTCTCGCGCCTGGCCTTGCCGCCGCACTTCGGGCAGTCGGTATGCAGGAAAGTCGGCGATGTCGTGAGCGGAGACTCGCCCCGCCCCGTGAACTTTACATCGGTTGGGAGGATGACCGGAAGCTGGTCCTCAGGCACGGGCACCATGCCGCATTTCTCGCAGTAGACGATCGGAATGGGCGTGCCCCAATAACGCTGGCGGGAGACGAGCCAGTCGCGCAGGCGATAATTCACCTGACGATAGCCAGTTTTGTGCTCCTCCATGTAGTCGGCGATCGCTTCCTTCGCCCGCTCGCTGGGTATGCCATCGAACGGGCCGGAGTTCACCTGGACGCCTGGCTCGATGTAGGCGCCGACCAGCTCCGCTGATTTCGGATTTGCCTCAACGTCTGCGGGTGGGGCTATAACCTGCCGGATGGGAAGGTCGTACTTCTTCGCAAATTCGAAGTCGCGCTGGTCGTGCGCGGGAACTCCCATGACGGCGCCGGTGCCGTATTCGCGCAGGACGTAGTTCGTGATCCAGATCGGCACCTTCTCGCCGCTCATCGGATTGACGGCATGCGCTCCGATGAACATACCGACCTTCTCCAACGTAGTGGACAAGCGCTCGATCTCGCTGAGCGTGCGAACTTGAGCGACGAACGTCTCGACGTCAGCCTCGTACTTCGTGCCGGCGGTAAGCTTCTCCACCAGTGGATGCTCCGGCGCAAGCACCATGTATGTGACGCCGTAGACGGTGTCCTGGCGGGTCGTGTAGACCGGCATGTCGTCGCCGGTATCCGCAACCTTGAAGTGGATGACGACGCCGTCGCTCCGGCCGATCCAGTTGCGCTGCATCGCACGGACTCGCTCAGGCCAGTTGTCGAGTAGGTCAATATCCTCGAGCAGGCGGTCGGCGTAATCGGTGATGCGGAAGAACCACTGCTCGATGTCCCTTCGAGTGACGGCGCTTTCGCACCGCCAGCAAACCCCGCCCTCAGCTTCTTCATTTGCGAGCACGGTCTCGCAGGTGGGGCACCAGTTCGCGGGGGCCATCTTCTTGTACGCCAGACCGCGCTCGAGGAACTTCAGGAAAAACCACTGGTTCCACCTGTAGTACTCGGGCAGGCAGGTGATGACTTCGCGGCTCCAATCGAAGGATATGCCGAGCTTGTCGAACTGCTGCTTCATGCGAGCGATGCAGTCAGTCGTCCATTTGGCGGGATGAACGCCCTTCTCGATCGCGGCATTCTCGGCGGGCAGACCGAAAGAATCGAAGCCCATCGGGTGAAGGACATTGAACCCCTTCATAACCTCGTATCTGGAGACCACATCGCCGATGACGTAATTGCGCATGTGGCCCATGTGCAGTTCGCCCGATGGATACGGGAACATGTCCAGGTAATAGTACTTCGGCTTGCCGGGATCGGATTTGGTCGCGTAGAGGTTCGCCTTCTCCCAGCGCCCGTGCCATTTCCTCTCGATTCCCTGGAAATCATACTTGTCAGCCATACTCACACCTTGCCCGTATAGACTGCGGACTGCAGTCAGTCTTACCGTTTGAACACAAACAGCAACCACGCGAGAAGGAACATCAGGAGCAGCAAGCCCACATATAGGATTGCTAACAGTTCCTCCCTCCGGAGCTTGAAACTCCGAACATTGGCCCCCACGACCGCGATGGCCATCGGGACGAGCGCAGGCACTGGAATCCCAAACTTCAGCACGATCAGCATACAGGCGGTCAGGAGGCCGTATCCAAGCCAGAAGGCGCCCCTGACGTTCAAGCTGAACCTGTACAGCACTGCAAAGAACAACGCAAGGAACACGAAATCACCGACGCCGACGCTGCCCCCGGGCATACCAGGCGCGGGCATGTGAACCGACGCAGTCGCTATTATGTCGGGCTTCCGCTCTATGACCCGGCTGAGAGGACCCCAGCTCACGTTCCAGTAATCAACAAGCGCGGCGAACACCGCGACGGGCACGAGGATGTTCGCCTCTCGAATCATGAAGCTGAGCAGGCAGCCCAGAGAGCCACCGAACAGCATCAGGCACAGGTTCCGAAAAACCGAACTGACAACCAAAGCTGCCACGGGGGTGGGCCTTAGCGGTACCAGCTTCATCTCCAGAAAGATCGTGGCCACTACGGCCAGAGCGCATGGCAGCATCAACAGCGCCGACGACTTCGGACGCATTTTCAGGCCCGCGATGCTGACGACAAACGCGAGCTGGGCCAGCATGAGAAGCGCCGTGTATGCAAAGGCCGTGAAGTCAGGGCTGATAAACCCCGGCTTTACCAACGGTGCCGCGAATCTCAAAGTTACGTAGGCCGCCGCAAGACCGATGCAGGCGCCGATGCGACCAAACCGCACGCTGCCTCCCTTCTCAGGCTACCCGCAGACACTTTGACAAAGATTATACCATAGAGTAGAATCTGGTAACAACGTTCTGCATGTCGAAGCTGGATCTCGGACAGCGCGTGACCAGGCACCTAGTATCAACCATTTCTCAGACGGAGGCCAGTCAATGGAACCGCTGCGAATACTCATAGCGGACGACGAGTCTATCATAAGGCTCGATCTCAAGAAGATCTTGGAGAGCATGGGCCACAAAGTGGTCGCGAAGGCAAGCGATGGCAAGACAGCGCTTGCCTTGGCGCGCAAGAACAAGCCAGACCTGGCCATACTGGACATCAAGATGCCGCAGATGGATGGCCTCGAGGCGGCTAAGATCATCACCGAGGAGAAAATATGCCCCGTGCTGCTGCTGACTGCCTACAGCCAGCAGGACCTCATTGACCGGGCAAAGGAAGCCGGTGTGTTCGCCTATCTGGTGAAGCCCTTCAAGGAGGCCGACCTGCTCCCAGCTATCGAGATAGCCATCTCGCGGTACAGGGAAATGCAGGCCCTCGAAGAAGAAGTCGGATCGCTCCAGGACAAGCTGGAGACGCGCAAGCTGGTTGACCGCGCGAAGGGCATACTCATGGACAAGCGCGGCATGAAGGAGCAGGAGGCATTCCGCTGGATCCAGTTGCAGAGCATGAACACGCGGAAGACGATGCGCGAGATCGCCGAGGCCATCATATTGACGCAGGAGATTTGAGGGCTGCAGGAGAACAGGATGATCCCGGAGTTTCAAGAGGATGGCAACCTCCCCAAGGGAGTTCATAGAGCATCTGTCGACGATATAGGGACATCACTTGGGGCCAGCTCTGCGAGGAGGAAATGGCTCTTCGGTAGTCTGGCCAGAATTGTGGAACTGGCGAAGTCCACGGGGAAGCTGGAAAGGGTGATAATATGGGGTAGCTTCGTTTCGCACAAGGCATCACCCCAAGACCTGGACCTCTTGTTGATTATGAAGCAAGACTTCGCCATAGATCACGTCGCGGCAGAGGCGGCAAAGCTATTTGACCACGTACAGGCAAGGATTCTTTTCAACGCCGATATCTTCTGGGCAAAATCGTCGATCGGCGAAGAAATTATTGATTTGTGGTTGGAAACATATCAGATGACGCGTGAGTTCGAGCCGCGCGGCATTGTCGAGGTGATACTGGATGATCAAGAATGACGAGCAGTTGCAGAAGGCAAAAGAGGCCGCTAGAAACCTGGAGTTGATCTTGGAGAAGGCCAGGAAGACTCACAGCCCGTCGGAATACAAGGCTATGTCCGAACCTATCCTTATCGAACTCCAGCGCCGGGAGAGCGAGATTATCGAATACCTCAGCTACCCTGAGCCGCAGGCGGCTGTGCGGACGTCATGAAGTGCAGTACAAACAGACCGGCATTTCGACGGTTGGAAGAGGCCCTGGCCGAGAAGGACACCGAGGTCGAGGTCCTGCGCAAGCTGGGCCAGGCCATCGGCTCGTCACCCGATCCTGAGGAGCTGCTGGAGGTCGTCGCGGACATAGCCGTCCAGGTGACAAAGACCGACACGTGTTTCATTTACCTGCTGAACGAGTCCGGCCAAGAGCTGGTCTTGAGCGCCGCTAAAGGCCCGGACAAGGACTTAATAGGAAAGATCCGGCTGAAGGTCGGCGAGGGCATCACCGGCTGGGTCGCCAAGGAGCGCAAGCACGTCGCCCTCGATAGAGAAGCATTCCGCGACTCCCGATACAAAGCCTTCGCCGAGCTCCAGGATGACCGGTTCGAGTCAATGCTCTCGGTTCCCCTCATAACAGGCGACCAGCTCATCGGGGTTATCAACATCCGGACCAACCCGCCTCACGAGTACACGGAGAACCAGATCCGGCTCATGGACCATATCGCAGAGCAGGTGGCGAATGCGATCCACAGTCGGCGGATGTACCTGCGCATGGAGACGCGGGTCTCGCAGCTCTCCACACTCTCGGAGGTGAGCCGTTCTATCACATCGGGCATGTACCTGGACGAAATCCTAGACCTCATCGTGGCCATGACTGCGGAGAGCATGAAATTCAAGATCGTGACGGTGATGCTGCTCGATGAGGAGAAGCAGGAGCTGGTCATCCGGGCAACCCAGAGCAGCAGCCGGGAATACGTCCGAAAGCCGAATCTGAAGCTGGGAGAAAGCCTGGCGGGCAAGGCGATCACCGAGGGACGCCCCATCGCCGTGCTGGATGTGAAGAACACTGCCGGATACCGGTACCCCGACATAGCACGCAGGGAGGGCCTTTGCTCGCTGATCTGCGTGCCGCTCCGCCTGCGTGACAAGCCCATCGGAGTCCTGAACTGCTACACGGACAGACCTCGCATATTCACAAACGAGGAGATCGGCGTCCTGACGGCGATCGGGAGTCACGCGGCAATCGCGATCGAAAACGCAAAGCTGGTGGTGAAATCCGCCATCGTCAAGGAAATGCACCACCGGGTCAAGAATAACCTCCAGACCATCGCAAGCCTCCTCCGGCTGCAGATGCACTACGCCAAGACCGATTCGGTTGAGAACGTGCTTCAGGAGAGCATCAACCGCATCCTCAGCATCGCGGCGGTTCACGAAGTGCTGTCGCAGGAGGAGCTCGACATGGTGAGCATCAAGAAGGTGGCGGAGAACATCCTGACTGCGACCCGCCAGAGCCTGGTATCGCCGGAGAAGCATGTGCAGACATCCTTGCATGGGCCGGATATCCTGCTTCCGCCTGCGATGGCGACTTCGGTCGCCCTTATCCTCAACGAGCTGATCCAGAACGCAGCGGAGCACGGGTTCAAGGACATAGACCGGGGAGAGATCAAGGTGGCCCTGTCGGAAGACGAAAGGCACGTCAAGCTTCAAGTCGTGAACAACGGTATGCCCCTCCCCAAGGGATTCGATCTGCGCAGGAATCGAAACCTGGGGCTTCAGATCGTGGAGAACCTGGTCCGAGACGACCTCCACGGCAGATTCACCCTTGAAGGCGACGGCCATCACATCACCGCGACGGTCGTGTTCCCAAAATGAGGGATCCAGGGGTCAAGGGATCCAGAGAACCCATCCCACTCGTGAATCGGGACCGCGGACAGCAGACGCCACAGCGGACACCTGAAACTTGAAACCTGGAACTCGAAACCTCGAACCCCTACGCCACACGCACCACCGCATCCGTCATCCGGGCAACGCGGGCCATTTCCTTGACATCGTGGACGCGGATGATGTTTGCCCCATTCGCGATCGAGAGAGCAACCGCCGACGCGGTGCCTTCGAGGCGTTCGGTCGGGTCCAGGCCGCCGAGAACTTTGCCGATAAAGGCTTTCCTCGATGTGCCGATAAGGATTGGAAGGCCCAGGGACTTGAAGTCACCGAGCTTGCGGATAATTTCCAGGTTGTGCTCGACTGTTTTGCCGAAGCCGATGCCGGGATCAACTATGAGGAACTCCTCCGGGAGCCCCGCATCCACTGCCTGCTCTACCTTCTCGCGGAGAAATCGCATGATGTCGGAGATGAGGTCCTCGTAGACCGGATTCTCCTGCATGGTCCGCGGAGTGCCTTTCATGTGCATGATGACCGCCGGGACTTTCCGCCCGGCGGCCAGCGCCCTCACGTCTGCATCGGCCAGGCCGGTGATATCGTTGATAATGCTCGCTCCAGCATCCAGAGCGGCACGGGCGACTTCGGGCTTATAGGTGTCTATGGAGATAGGCGCCTCGACTCGCTCCGCCAGTGCGCGGATCACCGGAAGCACGCGGGACAGCTCTTCCTCCAACGTTACCGGCTCAGCGCCCGGACGGCTGGACTCCCCGCCGACATCTATGACATCCGCCCCATCAGCCACCATTCGGACGCCATGCTCTATTGCAGCCTCGGTATCCCGGTAGAGCCCGCCGTCGGAGAACGAATCGGGGGTGACGTTCAGTATCCCCATGACCAGCGTGCGCTCGCGAAGCGCGGAGTAGAACGGGCGAAGGCGCTCCGAAAGCCCTTCGTCGGCAGGGACGAGCGGCGCGGCCCTCTTGTAAGCCTCGATCGCCGCGCCGATTTCGTCAGCCAGCCCGGGAAGCGAGAAAGGCTGCTCCCGAAGACTCGCGATGACCTGGTTGAACACCGTTTCGGCGCCCATCAGGAGGACGTCGGAGCGCTCGATCCGATTCGTGAGGCAGTCGCGGTGGATGGCGGCGTCCCCGCCCTTCGCGAGCATCTCCTCTTTGAGAATGAGCGCTGCGGGCGCGCGAACGCCGTGCACCTTGACAACAAAATGAACCGCCTTGTGGATCATCCTGGCGATTCCCGGCCCTTCGGAGCCTATCCTCGCCATTTCTGCTTCCAACTCGGCGGTCCCTCGTGTGTTGAAGACGCGAGCGTTGAACCTGTTCATACCCATACCCTTACTCGTATTCTTACTCATAACTCTTACACCAAATCCGGCAACTTCAGATGTGAATATCCGGGAGGATGAGGCTGCCGTCGAACCGGCTCAGCAGGAGCTTCGCCCTCCCATACTCCGATTTACATCGGAGTTTCCCGGAATTGGTACTACTCTCCGGGGATTCCGAGTACGAGCAGGAGTACGAGCAAGAGGAAGACATGCTAGTGATAGTATCTCTGCTTCCACTCTGCGTAGATATCCGGCAGCTCGTCGAACTGGATTTGTCTCAGGGCGGCCACACCGGCTTCGCTGAGGTAATAGCCGCGTTCCAGTGCGGCCGATTCGGGATCGCGTATGAGCTTCGCGCGGAAGATGTAATCCTCCACCGCCAGCATCACGATATTGCGCAGTTGATAGGAATCCAAAGTCTCCAACGCCCGCTCTGCATCCTGGGCCATTTCGGAGTCGGGCTGCATTTCGAGCACGCGGCTGAACTCCTGGATCGCACTGCCGATATCGCCCTTCTGCTGATACAGCACTGCCTTCTTGAAATGGTTCACTGGAGAAGAGGGATCGAGACGGATCAGTTCGTTTGTGACCTGAAGCGCTCTTTCCAACATTCCCTTCTGGAGGTAGGCGATGCTCAACACGTCTCTCGCGCTCAGACTCCGCGGGCTTGCGCGAAGGAGCTGCTGGGCCTCGCGGATGACGTCATCGAATCTGCCGACTTCGAGCAGTATCTCGAGCAGCATCTCGCGCGCCTGCATGTCGTCGGGCTTCAGCTTCACAGCCTTCTTGATCGCCAGAATCGCGTTATCCACCAGCCGCTGGCTTCGGTACAACTCGGCGAGTTCCTTGTATACGTGAACCTTGTCGTCAGCGACGTGCACGGCTTTTTCGAGCTCGCCGATAGCCTCCAGGAAGAGCCCGTCCTGCTCGAACTTCGCCGCTCGCTCCAAACACACTTCGGCGGATTTCCTGCGCCTGCCGACCCTCTTTTTCTCCTCCACCATAGCGGCAAACACCTCCGGTCTTCACCGGACGATGAACGCGGGTTGCCTATCGGCGCGCGCCAGCACTTGACTTCTGCATCCGAAGGAATTCCCCGCATCCCCACACATTCAAACAGCATCCCCCAACTGTTTGACGGCAAAACCCCGGCGAAAGTTTGCGCCGAACCGCTTCTCTATCCGCCATCCTCCGACGGAAACCTGCGCCGCATGCAACCCCTTCATTCTATGGCGGAAACCTGTTCTCCTTTTCGCCGTGAGAAAAACCGGGGGCTGTCATAGCCAGGCATCGAGCACCTGGCTCTCCTTGAAATGGGTTGCTTTCAGTTCCTCAGGGGACGTACCGTCGAGATACTTTCCCGGAACTACTCCGATGATCTCGCTTTCGGCTACCGCAACATCAAGTTTCCGGGCCTCACCTGCTACAAAACGATACACATCACGTATGGTCGTGGCGTCGGGCTTTGTAATGTTCATGGAAACCTGAGCCTTCGACTTTGCGGCAAGCCACACGCTCATTGACTTCACGCCCTGAAGACCGGCCTCGCCGCTGCGTATCTTCCGCACTATCGCTTGAGCGACCTCCATATCCCGACTGTCGAGGTTGACGTTGTATGCGACAAGCGGGCCGCGCGCACCGACCACCGTGGCGCCGGCCGTTGGATGGACCCGGCAGGGGCCCAAATCCGGCGCGCGGTCGCCCTCCAAACCACTTGTGCACAGGCGCTCATAGCCGCCCCTCCGGATGTCCGCCAGGTTCGTCCGATGAGAAAGGACGGCAGAGCGTTCGTAGAAATAGACAGGGATGCACAGCTTCTCCGCGATATCCCTTCCGACTTCGTATGACAGGTCTACGCACTCGCGCATCGTTATCCCACGGACGGGCACTAGAGGAACCACGTCCACAGCGCCGATCCTGGGGTGGGCCCCTGTATGCCCGCGCATGTCAATGAGGTCCACCGCCGTCTCAGCCGAGGCGAACGCAGCCTGCCGTATCTCCTCAGGGCCGCCCAGCAGCGTGACCACCAACCGGTTGTGGTCCGGGTCGAACGAGTAGTCAACGAGCCGCGCCCCAGATGCCCGCCGAGCGGCATCCACAATCGCCTCAACCGTACGCGGGTTCTTACCCTCGCTGAAGTTCGGCACGCATTGGATGATAGGATTCATCGTAAGTTCAGACCGCCAAAGGGGTACTGGAGTATTGGAGTAGTGGGCGCATCCAGTGCCCCATCACCCCATTTCTGCTCGCCCGGCAAGCTGCTGTGCGGGGAACACTAAATTAAGCGGCCACCTATTGCGGATGGCCGCTTAATTAGTCGACTGCTAACCGGCTCGCTCGCGCGCTCACGCGACGCCCGGTTCCAGCCGTCGTTTGCCTTTTGGAGCTAGATTCGTCCCCTTCTCGCCGGTGGGCTCTGTCGGCGCGTCGCTCGGCGAGGCTGGGGCAGACTCAGCCTTCTTCTCGCCATACATAAGGGTCTCGAACTCCTCGCGCTCCAGCGTCTCTTTCTCCAGCAGCACGCCGACGATCTCCGCCAGCTTCGCTTTATGCTCGATGAGAAGCTGCTGGGCGCGCTGGTAGCCCTCGTCTATGATCCTTTTGACCTCGCGGTCAATGGTCTGGGCAACCTCCTCGCTGTAGTTGCGGTCCTCCATGATGTCCCTACCGAGGAACGGGTTGCCACGTCTGCGGCCCAGCGTGACGGGGCCGAGCGTATCGCTCATTCCGAACTCGCACACCATGCTGCGGGCGATCTCGGTTGCCCTGTCAAGGTCGCTGTTCGCCCCGGTGGTCACTTCGCCGAATATCAGCCGTTCCGCAGCCCTGCCGCCAAGAAGCCCTGCAATGTCATCGAGCAGCTCGCTCTTTGTCGTGAGGTACTTATCCTGAAGCGGGAGGTGCATCGTGTAGCCCAACGCCATTCCTCTGGGAAGGATAGAGACCTTATGCACAGGATCGGCCAGCGGCAGAAGCTCGTAGACTATTGCATGGCCGACCTCGTGGTAGGCGACCATTTCCTTCTCCTCGTCGCTGATCAGGCGGCTTCTCCGCTCAGGGCCTGCGATAACCCGGTCAACAGACTCTTCAAACTCCTCCATCATTATCTTCGTCCGCTCGCGGCGTGCAGCCAGCAGGGCGGCCTCATTGACCAGGTTCGCCAGATCGGCGCCTGAGAAGCCCGGCGTCCGGCGCGCGAGACTCTCAAGATTTACATCCTTATCGAGCGGCTTGCCGCGTGTGTGCACCTTGAGAATTCCTTCCCGGCCCCTCGCATCGGGGTTATCAACGGTAATTCGCCTATCAAATCGCCCCGGCCTGAGAAGCGCCGGGTCGAGAACGTCCGGCCGGTTCGTAGCAGCGATGAGAATGACTCCGACGTTCGGGTCGAACCCATCCATCTCGACCAGGAGCTGGTTCAGCGTCTGCTCGCGCTCGTCATGGCCGCCGCCCAGGCCCGCGCCCCTCTGACGCCCTACAGCATCAATCTCATCTATGAAGATCAGACTGGGCCGGTTCGCCTTGGCCGTCTCGAACAGGTCCCTGACCCTGGAAGCGCCGACGCCCACGAACATCTCCACGAAGTCCGACCCGCTGATATGGAAGAAAGGCACGCCGGCTTCGCCTGCGATGGCTCTCGCGAGCAGCGTCTTTCCGCTCCCCGGAGGTCCGAGGAGCAGCACGCCCTTCGGAATTTTCGCGCCCAGCGCCTGGAACTTCTTCGGGCTGCGCAGGAACTCGACGACCTCCATCAGCTCGCTTTTCGCCTCGTCCACGCCGGCTACGTCCTCGAAAGTCACCTTCGGCACGTTCTCCGAGAAGCGCTTAGCCTTGCTCCTCCCGAACGACAGCGCCTGGTTTCCGCCCATCTGCGCCTGGCGAATCATCAACACGTAGAATATCACGAAGATCAGGATGACCGGCAGTGCCGTAAAGAGGAACGTCTGCAGGAGGTCCGAGAACACCGCCCTTTCGAGGTCGAAATCTACCTTGTGATTCGCCATAAGGTCAATGAGATTGGAGCGTGCCTGGCCGTCAGGCGCAGTAGGTACGTTAACGACAATCCGCGTCCCTGTGGTCAGATAGCCGTCGAATCTGTCCTTGTACAGGCTGCCCTTGTCCACCCTGTCGGCCTTGACTTCCTGCAGGAATTTCCCATAGGACACGGCCTCGGACGAGGCGCCGCGGTCGAACGACTGCCTAGCCAGGTAGAACGCGGCGATTATTATCATTCCGAAAACTAAGCTTTTCGACAACCTCGCCAAGTGCTGTGCTCCTTCTGTAACTTCTCTTCGGAGGATGCAACATTATACCACACGACAAGGCGCACCTGCAAGCTCAGGCGCGCACAGCCCTGAGCTGGACAAACTGCCGGGTCGCCCCGGTCACTTTCACAAGTTCGGACAGCGCAAGGCCCGCTACCCAGACAACTTTCTCGTCATCCGCTATCAGCGGAACCCTGTGCCGAGCGGCGCGCGGAATCTTCGCGTCCACGAAGATGTCCTGCACTTTCTTCGACCCTCTCAGCCCGAGCGGCCGAATCCGATCGCCCGGCTGCCAGTTCCGCACTCTAAGTTTGCCCACGATGGACTCGCCGTCTAACACGACTTCCATGCTCCCAGGCGGGCGAAACGGCTCTACCGGAGTCAGGCCGACCTCGGCCTCCAGCGTGGCCTCGATCTCCGGGACACGCGTTTCTCCTGGGACCGCCAGTTCGTAACAATATATGATCGGCAGTTCGAGCGGCCTGCTAAATAGGAAAGCCAAAGCCTGGCGAGTGCGCTCTACGAACGTACCGCCGGGCAGCTCATACTTGAAATCCGAGCCGGTGCCCAGAAGCCGCAGCAACTCCTCTACATGCGTAAAGCCGACATCCGCAAGCTCGCCTCTCACCGTCCTGACCGCCTCGCGTATCAGGCGGCGACGGATCGCGAGCGGGCACGATAGTAGTCCAGACAGATCCAGAGAGATGGCGCCTTCCTCCCGGCTGATCGTGAGCCGGCCCAGCGCCTCTTTGGAACCCATATTTAGATACGCTGTATCCTCCCGCGCCAGTTCCATAAGGCGCAGGAGAGCCGCATCTATCTCCGGGTTGAACTCACGCCGCAGGAGAGGCAGCAGTTCGAGCCGCAGTCTGTTCCGGGTGTACATCGGCAGCAGGTTCGTGGCATCAACCCTCGGATGGAGACTGTTTCGCTCGACGTAATCCTCGACCTCCGACCGGCGGATTGAGATCAGCGGTCTGATAATCTTCCCGCGCACCGGCGGCATGCCGGAAAGCCCATCCACGCCGGTCCCGCGAAGCACATTGAGCAGGACCGTCTCGACCTGGTCGTCCGCCGTGTGCGCGAGTGCGATGCGATCCGCGTGGACATCCGCAGCCACTCGCTCGAGAAACTCATACCGCACGAGGCGCGCAGCTTCCTCCGGCGAGAGGCGCAGAGACCTCTGAATCTGCGGGACGTCTATCTTTTCGACTGTCCAATCGAGAGAAAGGTTCGCGGCGAGCCCGCAGACGTACTCGGCGTCCAGATCGGACTCCCTGCCGCGGAAGGAGTGGTTCAAGTGGGCAACGTGGAGGCTGATTCCAAGCTCATTGCGGACAGACCAGAGGGCGTGGAGCAGCGCGACCGAATCCGGGCCGCCGGACACGGCGACTAGGACTTTCTCGCCTTTCTCCACCATGGAGAATCGGCGGATGGTTGATAGCATGGCCTGGATCAGAGAATCAGACATTGGCGTAATCCATGATACGCGCGATTGCCACCCTAGTACCTGATTTTCAGATACTAGTTATCAGTGTCAGGGCTTTCAGACGATCCTCTTCCGAAATTTCTGCGGTGACCTTACGGGATATCTCGATCATCCAAGTGCCACCGGGGCGGTAAAATGACTCCTCCTTTGGACGCACATTGCATACTAATCCTCGCGAACCGCACAACTGCTGCAATTGGTTCAGTTCGTCGTCGCGCACATAGTAGGGGTGAAGTACGATCATGTACGGCTTTCCGCCTTTAATCCAGATGGTAGGGTGATCCCATATGGCTCTATTCGCTTCAGCACGGTCACAATCCTCGCAGCGCTTTTGGTGATACTTCAGACACTTGAGTCCCTGTAGTCTTCTCAGACAGCAATGCCCATGAGACTCCTTCAGCCCTCCATGCATTGCAGCCCACGCCTCCCGCCGCTCCCCGTACTGCTGCAGTCTCATACTTGCCAGCCTGCGTCTTTCTGCAATCTCTTCACGTGTTGCGGTATCCATTTCAGTCCTCCTTTAACAGTCTATTGGCTACCCACGCCATATTATGCTTCCCTCCGCATCCCGTAAAGCCGAGCAGAGCTTCTTGAGTTCGCTTGAGTTGAGGTCGGATAGTGGCGAGCATTTTCTCCGAAAGTGTGTGGCGTTCGGTCATAGTTGATTACTGCGATGTTCGCAGACCTCCCCCGTCCACCTACGGTGTCCACCCCTCTCCGCCGAGGCGGACAAAGAGAGGAGCTTCGTTTCCGATTATTTCAACAACAACTCTATCAGCCGGAAACCTTCCTCAACCCGGACCTTTGTTTCCGGCACCGCCCGCTCATCAAACGGCAGATTCGTTTCGCCTGGTTCGAAGGAGGAGAACAGGGCGAACGGCACTGGGTCAGACGCATGGGTTCTGATGGAAATCGGTGTCACATGATCCGGCACGACCAGGATGCGGAAGCGCTCGACACCCTTCAGGCCGTCCAGAAGCCTTCCGAGCACCCGCTTGTCAACGCTCTCGATCGCCTCTATCTTGGCATCAATGTCGCCATTGTGCCCGGCCTCGTCCGGCGCTTCGACATGGACGAGCACGAAGTCAACTTCGCGGAGGGCATCCAGGGCGTAGTCGGCCTTCCCTTCGTAGTTCGTGTCCAGGTAGCCGGTCGCGCCGGGCACTTTCGGCGCCTTCAGCCCTGCCGCCATCCCCAGCCCCCTGACGAGATCCACTCCCGCAATCACGGCGCCGGTCAGTCCCGTCTTCCCGAAGAAGCTGGGCAGATTCAGCGAGAAGCCCTGGCCCCAAAGCCAAATCATGTTCGCCGGCGGTTTACCTTCGCCGCGCCGCCGCTGGTTGATCGGATGACTATCCAGCAGCTCGAGCGAGTCGAAGACCAAACCGCGAAGAAGCTGCTCGCCGTCACCCTCGGGCAGGTAGTCCCTGATGGGCTTTCCGATGATGTCGTGCGGAGGAGTGGTCTTCACATCGGGCGAGCCGCCCCGCCAGACCATGATGTGCCTGTAGCTTACTCCCGGGTAGAAGGAAATCTTCGTGGTGCCAAGCTTCTCGTTGACCAGGGTTATCAGCTCGCGGGCCTCCTCTGTGGAGACGTGGCCGCCGCTGTAGTCTACCATAGTCTCGCCGTCGGAGCTGACCAGGTTGCACCTGAAGGCCACGTCCTTTGCATCGAGAGCAATCTGCATCGCGGCGGCCTCGATGGGCGCCCGGCCCGCATAGTACTTCCGGGGGTCGTAGCCGAGCAGTGACATGGCGGCGACATCGCTTCCAGGATCCATGCCCGGCGGAATCGTATAGACCGCCCCAACCTTTCCATTCGCGGCCAGGTAATCCATGTTCGGCTTCCGCGCCACCTGCATTGGCGTCTTGCCCTCCAGCTCATCGAGCGGCCGGTCGGCCATGCCATCGGGAACGAGGAGGATGTACTTGATGCCTGTCTCCTGAGACAACTGAGCCTCCTTTAACGCAGAAGAAACGTAGTGTGGGAGTTTGGGGGTGTGGGAGCATCAGCTTGCCGAAAACGTTCGCCCATACCCACACACTCCCATACTCCCATACGGTAGGTTATACCACTATAGAGGTTGGCCTACGATGCGCCGGTACGCCTCGCGGTATTTCTCGCTTGTTCGCTGCACGACCTCATCCGGCAGCACCGGCGCGGGTGGCTGCATGTTGAAGCCGATGCTGATCAGCCAGTCGCGCACGTACTGCTTGTCGAAGCTCGGCTGGGGTCCGCCCGGCGAGTAGGTCTCCGCATCCCAGAAGCGCGAGGAATCGGGCGTGAGCACCTCATCAATGACGATGATCCTGTCACCCAGGCGGCCGAACTCGAACTTCGTGTCCGCGATGATGATGCCCCGCGATGCACCGTAGTCGGATGCCTTTGTATAGAGCGCCGAGCTCTTCTCCACCAGCTCCTGCGCAGCCTTCTCGCCGATGATCCGGGCCATCTCCGCCCGGTCGATGTTGATATCGTGGCCCGATTCGGCCTTCGTAGCCGGAGTAAAGATCGGCTCCGGCAGCTTGTCCGATTCAACCAGGTTGGCTGGCAGGGATATGCCATACAGGTTCACGCTTGCGCCCGATGCGCGAGCCGCCAGCGCCGCATACTCCTTCCACGCCGAGCCTGAGATGTAGCCGCGGACGACGCACTCCACCGGGAAGGGCTCGGTCTTCCTGACGATCATCGCCCGACCGTCCAGGATGTCCCGCAGCCCGTCCGCATCCGGCACTCCCAGCGCGGCCAGTCTGCGGATGATCTGATCGGTGTCGCCGGTGATCAGGTGATTCTCCACCACGTCTTTCGTGAGGTCGAACCAGAACAGGGAAAGCTGAGTGAGCACGCGCCCCTTGTCCGGGATGCCGTTCGGCATGACGACGTCGAACGCCGAGAGCCTGTCCGTTGCGACGATGAGCAGATCGCCGTCGAGGTCGTATACGTCCCGCACCTTCCCGGTCCGGAATTTTTTCAAACCGGGGATATTGGTGGAAGTGATTACCATGTGAGATTCCTCGGTCGCAGCTAAGCATCCCTGCCGCTGTTGAAGCGGACCAGCTTCTCCCAATCGATCTTTCCACCTTTAGAAAACGAATTTAGGAATTCCTGAGTGAAACGATTGACAGTGGTAGTCCATTCGGCTTGATACTTTTCTTTATGGGTTGCCGGATAGCTGCGCATCAAGCGGATCAGCTTCAAGTAGAAATCCGGGTCACCGGTAATCTCCTCCCAAAATGCTTCACCCGAAAGAGTAGAGTAGATACGTTTGCCACCTCGTTCGCTACAAACCCGTCCATAACAGTGCCCCAACAGAGCTCGAAATTGCTTCTTCAGCGTTCGGTTCGAGAAAACCCTATTAGCAGTCATGAAATCTTGCTGGAGTTTCGCTACCTGACTGGAATTGCCCCAGTTAGGCCCTGACTTTATCGAAATTATCGTGTACGCATCCTGTGTTTCGATGACCACATCCATACCAGCACCGCCAGCTGCAACGCCCGAGCAGACAGCTTTGACAATTGGTTCGAAGAATGCGTTTCCGAAAATTGTCTCCTCAGAAGAGGACATAAATGCCTGAAGCAGCCTCTCGACGATTTCTTGCGCTGTTTCAACACCTATAGCGCGGAGCAGATAAGGATTCTTCTTCCTTAGTGTTTCCCTGAGCTTAAGCTCACTTAGCTTTTGGAGACGCTTTTGATAAAATACATCCAGAGACCGATGAATAAGTGCTTCAAGCTCACCTAACTTCATAGACCTCTCCTGATTCTCGGACGGCGAACAAGCTGGGCATGCCACCGCTCGCTTGCTCAATACGTCGTCGTGCGAGCATAACATACTCGGGGTCCATTTCAATACCGATATACCGGCGATCCGACTGGACACACGCGACAGCAGTGGTGCCGGAACCGAGGAACGGATCTAGCACCACATCCCCTTCTAGCGTGAAAAGGCGGATGAACCAAGCCGGGAGGTCCACAGGGAATGTGGCACTGTGACTGCGGTTGAAGCACTCCGTCGGCAAATGCAGGACATTGGTCGGATAGGCTAGCTCTCGCCCGATCCAGTTTGCTATCTTCTTGCCGAAACCACTGCCAACCCGGGAATTGTCTCTGCGTTTATCAGTCTCGCTCAGTTTCCGGAGGCGCGAATGCCTCCACTCTCCCATCGGGACCATGACTGCCCCCTGGTACATGGTAAAGTCCTTTTGACGCGTGAAGTGCAAACACCGCTCCCAAGCATCCCGGAAGCGATTGGGCCATTTGCCAGGATAGCAGTTCTTCTTGTGCCAAATGTACTCCTCGGTCCAAAGCCAGCCCTGCCCGCGCATCGCGAGTATAAGTTCCAACACGTAAGTATGTCTCTCGCCTGCAACCACACGCTCCTTGATGTTAAGAATAAACGAGCCGGCCGGCTTGAGTACCCGCTTTAGCTCCGCAGCGATGGGGAGAAACCAGTCTATGTATTCATCCGGCCTCACTCCACCGTAAACACGCTTGCGTTGATCGGCATAAGGCGGAGAGGTAACGATCAAGTCTATGCTATCATCCGGAATCGTGGGAAGTATTAGCCGACAATCCCCCTGAAAGATTCGGCTTTGTAGTTCCGGATAGGATGCTATGCTGTCGGAACGCCGCATGTACCCCATTCCAACATCACCACCTAATATCCCAGTACTTTGAGCACCGCATCCATCGTCGGTTCGACGACGTCGGGCTGGGTCGCGATCTTGATCGCGCAGTCCGGGTCCTTCAGGCCGTGGCCGGTGAGGATGCAGACGACGGTCGCCGGCTCGTTGAAGTAGCCCTGCGCCGCGAGCTTGCGCACCCCGGCCACCGATGCCGCGGACGCCGGCTCGCAGAATACGCCTTCCAGGTTGGCGAGCATCCTGTAGGCGTCGAGGATCTCCTCGTCGGTGACTATGTCAATCAGGCCGCCGGATTCGTCCCTCGCGGCCACAGCCTGCTTCCAGCTCGCCGGGTTTCCAATGCGAATGGCCGTTGCAACCGTCTCCGGCTTTTCGACAGGATGGCCCAGCACGATCGGCGCCGCTCCGGCAGCCTGGAAGCCGATCATCTTCGGCAGGCGCTCGATCTTGCCGCGCTCCAGATACTCCTTGTAGCCCTTCCAGTACGCCGTGATGTTGCCCGCATTGCCGACCGGTATCGCGTGAAAATCGGGAGGGCCGCCCAGGACATCGCATATCTCGAACGCGCCGGTCTTCTGCCCCTCGATGCGGTACGGGTTGAGCGAGTTGACCAGGGTAATGGGATACTTCGAGGTCATCTCTCTGGCGAGATTCAAAGCTTCGTCGAAATTGCCCTCGATCTGGATGACCTTCGCGCCGTGGATCATGGCCTGGGAAAGCTTTCCGAGGGCGATATTGCCTTTCGGGATCAGGACGATGCAGTCAATGCCCGCGCGCGCGGAGTAAGCCGCCGCCGACGCCGACGTGTTGCCGGTCGAGGCGCACATCACCGCCTTCGACCCCTCTTCCACGGCCTTCGACATGGCCATCGTCATCCCGCGATCCTTGAACGAACCGGTGGGGTTCAAGCCCTCGTACTTCAGGTATATCCGCAGATCGGGCGCGATCTTGCTCGCCAGCCGGTCAGCCCGGATGAGCGGCGTGCTGCCCTCCAGGAGCGTGATCACCGGCGTCCTGTCCGAGACGGGCAGGTACTTACGGTACCGCTCGATCACGCCGATCCTGGCCGGGGATATAGACATTTCGCTTTCAGATAAGACCATCCTCAACTCCTAAAAACCCATCTCTACTGGCAGGCTGCCCTTTCGTTTTTACTGACGACTAACGACTGACCACTGACGACTGTTTTATCCCTCGACTCGGATCCAGTTGCAGACCTCTGCAACTACCGGAAGATCCGCGATCGACTCCATCGCCCGGCGGAAATTGCGTTCTGCGACTGCGTGCGTAACCATCACTATCTCCGCATTGTCCCCACGGAGGTCCTTCTGCATGACCGACGCGATGCTGACATCGTTGTCGCCGAATACGTTAGCTATGCTCGCCAGAACCCCCGGCCGATCGGCGACCAGCATGCAGATGTAGTACCTCGTCACTACCGCATCCATCGCCTGCACCGCGCGCGAATCGAAACATGTGCACGGCAGCCGGCCGCTCGCATTGAAATTGATATTCCGCGCTATCTCTATTATGTCGCCCACGACTGCACTGCCGGTCGGGAGAGACCCAGCGCCCCGACCGTAGAACATCACATCCTGCGCGAAGTCGCCGCGGACGTATATGGCATTGTAGACATCGCTCACGGAGGCGAGCGGATGCGTCCAAGGGATGAGCGTAGGATGCACGCGGATCTGGATCGTCTCGCCACTTCGCTTCGCGATTGCCAGGAGCTTTACCACATAGCCGAGCTCCCGCGCGTACTCGATATCGCGCCGGCTGACCTTCGCTATCCCCTCGGAGTAGACATCATCCACATTCACCCGGTTCGTGAAGGCGATCGAGGCCAATATCGCGATCTTGTACTTCGCGTCGTGGCCTTCGATGTCGCTGGTTGGATCGGCTTCCGCGTACCCGGCCTTCTGCGCCAGGGCGAGCGCCTCGGCAAAATCCAGGCCCTCGTTCGCCATCTTCGTCAGGATGTAGTTCGTCGTGCCGTTGACGATGCCCATGACTTCCTGAATCTTGTTCGCGGCCAGGCAGGTCTTGAGCGGGTGGATTATCGGGATGCCGCCGCCGACGCTCCCCTCGAAGTAGAAATCCAGCCCATGCTTGGACGCCTCGTCGAGGATGTCCGAGCCTTCCTTGGCGATCAACTCCTTGTTCGCTGTGACGACGTGCTTCCCGTTCTTGAGGGCGCGCAGGATGAACTCCTTCGCCGGATGCAAGCCCCCGATCAGCTCTACGACGATATCAACGTCAGGATTATCGAGCACCTGGTTGACATCGGTGGTCAGCAGGCTCTTATCGAACTTCACGGCCCGCTCCGTCGTGATGTCCAGATCAGCGATCTTGACGACTTCCATCCGCGAGCCGACCTTCCGCTCGATCTCCGACTTATTCTTCAGGAGAGCCTTCAGCGCCCCGGTACCGACCGTCCCCAAGCCGATTATGCCGATGTTGATTTGCGGTTTCACTCTGAACTCCTACTTCTACTCACGCCTCGGCGCCCGACGTATCTACTACCAAAAGCACATCACCCTGCTGGACGAGCTTGCCGCTCTCGGCAGGTACCGTGACCACTCGGCCGGCGACCTCTGACAGGACCTCACTAAAGACTTTCATCGCCTCGATGAGCCCGACAGTCTGCTCGGCCTCGATGAGATCGCCCGCCTCAACATACGGTGGAGAATCAGGCGACGGCCGTCTGTAGAAGACTCCGATCATCGGCGACGTGATCTCGAATACGTGCTCGGGAGCCGGCTGCTGTGCCGTCCGTTCCGGCAGCAAGGCCTCGGAAGCGGGAGCGTGGCAGCCCTGAACCTCGACAAGCGCACTCGCCTGCGCCACGGGCGCCGCTGCGGCCGACGACTCAGCCTTGATGGTGATACTCAGGCCATCTTCCTCGACCGCAAGCTCAGTGAGCTGGTTATCCTCTACCAGAGAGACCAGCTTCTTGATTCTGTCGTAGTCAATCCTCATGGTATCGCGGCCCGTCCCCAGTCCATCGTCCAGCACCAAGCAGCCACTTCGGTCAAGTATAGCATCGGGGAACCAGGCGTGTCAATTTCACCGCCCCGGGGTGTGAATGCAACGCGATTATGTCCCCTGGTATCTGCAGAGCGATAATGTCCCCATGGAGAGAGGAGTAATCGCGATCACACAGAAGGAAGCGACGCGCTACGATGTGTTGAGGAGAGCGCTTGATGGGACGATCAGCCT
>DATKXU010000124.1:0-7731 GCA_035528905.1 Armatimonadota bacterium | reverse complement strand
CATGCTAAGCAGGAGATCCACCATCACCTGCTCCTGGAAGGACGTTTCTCCCTCAGTCTTGAATAGCTTCATCGGGTACGCTGCTCCTTTCTTGTTTGTTTGCTTAACAAAACATTAGGAGCTCGTACCCTTTTCTACTCCTTCCCCGATTTTACACACAAGACGGTACACTACCCAGACCGCGGCCATCCTTGACTGCACGGCGGTTCTCGAGTACAATGAAGGTGACAAATAGCTCGGCAAGCTCGCAGTATAAGCTGGATTCTTCCGCTCGAGAAAGTCGCGTGTTCGTGCGAGTTTTAGCGGGAATAGAGCGCGGCGGGAACGTTGAAGCGCCCAAGTCCGCAGTTGCATGCCCTCTGGGCAAACCGCAAACTCGGTCTTCGGTGTAAGCATTTCGAACGTCGGGGTGTGGCGCAGCTTGGTTAGCGCGCGTGTTTTGGGAACACGAGGTCGCCGGTTCGAGTCCGGCCACCCCGACCATCCCCTCGAATAAGGCAAGATCGCTGTTTGGCGGTGCCTCTCAGTGCTCGATCCGCCGGGGCGGATCGAGGAACGCTCTGTAACCAGGCGCCGGTGCCGTTCTCCCGATCAGCCTTTGATGGCGGCCACAGCGTCGTCCAGGTTCGCGAACATGCCGAATATCGTGTCCAGTCCCGTGATCCTCAGCATCCGCTGAATCGTTTCACTGCACCCAACGAGGCTGATGCTTCCGCCTTTCGGCCTCACCCGCTTTGCAGCTCCCAAAAGGATTCCGAAGCCACTGCTGTCCATGTAGCTGACATCGGCCAGGTCAATGACCTGATCCGCCGCGCCGGAGCTGATCGCCTCATTGATGGCAGACTTGAACTCCGGCGCGGTATAGACATCAATCTCGCCAGCTACCTTTACAACGGGTATGCCGGATACTTTCTTGACCGCCGTCTCGAGTCTCACGTTTTCAACCTGCAATGGAACTACCCTCTTTCCGCTGAATCCAGCTTGCAAAGATGGCGCACTCAGAACAGAAGCCCCCTAGCCGCGAGGATTACCAGGACATCGAATGTGATAGAGACCGCCCAGTGCAGCACAAAGCAGGGCACGAATGACTTCGCCCTGAGCGCCACAACGCCCAGGATCAGCCCTGATACGAGCGATGCCGCGACTTCGGCCGGGGGTTTGCCTATGTGCATGATACCAAAAGCAATGGCCTGCACAAACACGCTCCACGAACCGATTAACCTAGCCAGCCCGAAAAGCAGGAATCCTCTGAAGAAGAATTCCCAGCAGAAAAGGTACATCCCGTACGAAAGCTCGAAGTAACCGAAGTATGCGAGGTCGTGCGCCGCCCGTTTCTGAATAGGATAATACGTCTGGAAATCCTTCCTCGTTGCCGCAAAGACCAGGAAGGGCAGCACAGCGAGAAAGAGCAGGCCGGCCAAACGGTATCCGCGTCTCGCATCGCCCAGCGCCAACCCAAAGCTGGACGGCTCCTGCCTGATGACCAGCAGCGCCACCATAATCGGCAGCCAGAACAAAGCCGACATATTCGCGACCAGGTACTCCTCGTAGCCGTGGCTTTGTTGGTTGTAGCGATACAGCGCAGCAAGGATACACGCGCCGACAAGAGCCACCAGCGCGGGAACCCACCGATTTTTTCCCATATTAGCGCGTCCATCCTCAGCTTGGAGATGCTGCGGCAGCATAAGGCGCACATCGCTCCCAGTCAATTCCGTGCGCCATGCGGCACAGCAGTATCTTACACAATCGGCTCCTAAGTTTCAATCCCTCACCAGGCCGGAGCGCACAATATGGGAGACCCCCAACAACCTGGCCAGCGAATGCTTGTAAGACATTGACAGAGAACATGCCACTTGCTATCATGGCCTGGTTTATCTGCCAACTGAGTGGCAGATAGTGGACAACTTGACAAGTCGTCCGGCTTCATTCGGCGACGCAGCGCCGGTTCGGCACCATAGCTACCAGTAGGAGCAGCGACGTGGAACAGGAATCAGCGACGACCTGGGCCGATCAGGCTGAACCCATCTGGGAAACCGCGTACATGAGCGTCCAAAGCCTCCCGGAAAACGTCAGGGAGCTGAGGCGCCAAGTAACGGAGTTCTTGAGCTCATCGCCATTGTCTCTGGAAGAAGCGGCGGACATGGAACTGGCCGTCGGTGAGGCGTGCGCGAATGCTCTCAGGCATGGCTCACCGAAGGGCGAGCTGGATGAGATAAGAGTGAAATGCACGAGCAGCGAACGAGCGCTGGTAGTGGAAGTTTCGGATAACGGCTGTGGATTCGATCCCGACTCGGTTGCCCCGCCCGTGTTGGAAGACTTCGGGGAGAGCGGGATGGGAATCTTTCTCATGCGAACGCTCGCGGATTCCGTGGAATTTAACTTCGGCTCCGGGACGACTGTGCGGCTGGTCAAACGCTGTGATCGAGAGAGCTGAGGGGGATAGCAAGGAAGGGAATTAAGGGCGACCGGAACCGACCGCCCGAGAGTCTGGCAGGCGCACATCATCAAGTGGTCACCAGGCGGAGTTTCCCAGAGGGGGACGCACAGACCAGCGAGACCAGGCTAATGACGGCGGCCATCGTCTTCGTCTTCTGCGCCGCCCAGAGGAATCAATCCCAACACGGCAACACGGCGCATAGCCTGCACTCGGTTTGACACGTCGAGTTTCTGGTAGACCCTCGCCAAGTGGAAGTCCACAGTTCGCTTACTGCAGCACAGGATCGCCGCAGCCTCTTTGCTCGACTTTCCCTCGAGCACGAGCTTCAAGACCTCGATTTCCCGATCGGTCAGCCGGATGACGGCCCCTTCGTTTTCGCTGTAGAAACTGTGAATCCCCATGTCAAACACCCCCCTGCCCGTTTGCCCAGGTGCGCCCCGATACAGTTACCACATAGAAAACTCTCGACAGGAGACAACCATATGGCGGCGAGTAGGCCGGCATCGGATGCGCCGACAAGAGAACCCACTTTCCGCCGAAACCGACCAGCTTCCTGACAGCTACCGCCTGTGCGGACGAAGCCGTGTCATTGCCAGATCGTCACTTTGTCATAAGTATAGCCCCATTTTCACAATTTGTCAAGAGCTGTGTTGGAAATGTGTGAATGCGCCAATGCCTATCGAGCGGCTGCACAGCGCACGGCAGGCAAAACGGAGAAGCGGGGCTGGGGATTCCTGCAAGCCGCGCAGGGAGGATGCGGCGACACGTCGAATATACGCACGTCAGGCGTCTGCCCAGTACGATGAAAGGAGCTCTATGACGATGAAACGTCTGAGGAACAGCCTCGGAATCTGGATGGCCGGGAAGTGCCCGACGAGATTCATGGCCGACGGATACCATGCCGAGGTTGCGGACGAACCCATGCCGGAGAAGTACGCTCGCATGGCGAATGGACTCGGAGACCTGCTCGACGGCTTCGAGGGGCATTATCCGCAGGAGATCAATGAAGATATCGAGAAGGACGTCCTCCAGGCGATCGGCAGCAAGGATTTCTACGCGGTCGCGCTGGGAACCTTCTGCATGCCGGAACTGAAGATGGGATGCTTCATGAACCCCGACCCGGGCTTGCGGCGGAAGTCCATGGAGATCACGAAGCAAGCGATAGACCAGGCGGCACGGCTTCGCGCCAGGCTCATCATATGGCCGGGGAACGACGGCTACAATTACCCAAATCAGGCCGACTACACAGAGATGTGGAAGCTCTTCGTGGACGGCATCGCTGAGGCGGTGGAATACGCGAACAGCAAAGGCGTGCCGGTGCTGCTGGAGGACAAGAACAGCGAGCCGAAGATGCGCATCCTACTGGCGAATCAGGCGACCTGCATCCTCGTGATCAAGAAGCTCAAGGAGATGGGGATAGACACCGGCAACCTGAAGGTGAACATGGACTGGCAGCACCTCATCATGCGAGGCGAGAACCTCCCTCAGTACGCGGCGCTCCTGGCAAGCGAGGGGCTGCTCGGGCACCAGCATGCAAACTCCGGATGGGGGCAGTTCGACGACGACAACATCGTTGGCGCATCGTACATCGAGCAGACCTTCGGGATGGCGATCGAGCTCCAACTGCTCGGCTATGGCAAGAACGGCGAGCGGATGGGGTACGACCTCTTTCCCTACCTGGAGGACCAGGTTGAGGCCGCGAAGATGAGCATTCGCACGTGGAACCATCTATGGGACAAGGCGGCCCAGATCACCCAGGGCCCGCTGCGCGAGAAATACCTCCAGGCGCGCAGGAACCTGGACACAATCCGCGTGCTGGAGATCGTGAACTTGGTACTGCTGGGATTACCAGCCAAATAGGAGACTGTCGCACGGTCTCCGTGATCCGCGTTCAATCGAGTGGTGGATCGCGCACATCTTGAGGAGTAAGTCATGGTGATCGAACGAATTGCCCTCGTCAACCCGAACCGATGGAAACCAAAGACAGCCCCGCTTGGACTCGAGTATCTGAGCTCGGCGCTCGAAAGCCAGGGCTTCGCGGTGGATCTGCTCGACCTCTGCCACGCTTCGGACGTCGGGAAGACTATTCGCTCCTTCTTCAGCGAACACCGGCCGGATCTGGTGGGAATCACCCACCGCAACCTTGACGACGTCCTCTACGGGCGCTTCATGGTCCCCGAGCTTCGGGATATCATCCGCCAGGTGAGGGACGCTACCGATGCACCGATGGTCCTCGGCGGAAGCGGGTTTTCGATATGTCCCGAGCAGGTTCTGAACTCATGTAGGCTGGACTTGGGAATTGCCGGCGAAGGGGAGTTCGCTCTGCCGATGCTCGCCAGGAATTTCGGAAACCTGGAGGCTTACAAGGAGGTTCCTGGGCTTGTTTATCGCGTCGGGAGCGAGTTCCGCCGCAACCCGGTCGGCATGGGCGACATTACAGGCATGCGTTTCTCGGCGCGGTCGAAGGTGGACGACTCGCGCTACGTCCATAAGAGCGGACTGAAAGGCGCAACCGGCGTTCAGACGAAGCGGGGCTGCGCGCAGGACTGTATATACTGCGTCGTACCGGCAGTCGAAGGACGCGTGATGCGCCTGCACCCGGTTGCGGACATTGTTGACGAAATCGAGAGCGTGATGGCAAAGGGAGTCAGGCGGTTCTTCTTCTGCGACAGCGAGTTCAATTACCCTGAGGAACACGCAATAGCGGTCTGCCAGGAGATTGTTGACCGGAACCTCGGCGGTAAGATCTCCTGGTCTGTTTACACTGCGCCGAAGCCGTTCTCGCTCGAACTTGCCAAGCTTATGGTGGAAGCCGGATGCAAGCTGGCGATATTCACCATCGAGAATGCGAACGAGGAGATACTCCGCTGCATGCGGAAGGACTTCACGCCGGATGACGTCAAGCGGATGGCGCGCTTCAGCAGGGATGCGGGCCTGAAATTCTCATGCTCCACGATGCTTGGCGGCCCAGGCGAGACGATGAGCACCGTTCTGGAAACGCTCAACCTCTTGAAGGAAGCGAGGGCAAACGCGGCTTTTGCGGACCCGCCTGGACTGCGGATCTATCCGAATACACCGCTTGTGGATATCGTGAGGGAAGAGGGCTTCAACAAGCGCAACCCGAACCTTCACGGGCGCATAGAGGGCAACGAGGATTTCTTCGAGCCGGTCTATTACCTGTCGGCACAGATGGGGGTACTGGCCACTGCGATAAAGGGGTGGCGCAAGCTGGGTCTGGCCAGACAGGCGATCTTGGCAATGTTGGGCTGAGCGAATCCAACCACTTTTGAACTTCTGTTTCCCCGCCCTTGCGAGGGAATTCCGAACAGGAGGCCAACGCATGAGAAAACTCTCACACAAATTCGACTTCTGCGTCGTCGGTGGAGGACTCGCGGGCTTGTGCGCCGCGATCTCGGCCGCCAGACATGGAGCAAGAACCGCCATCATGCACGAAAGGCCCGTCTTCGGCGGCAATTCCTCCAGCGAGATCAGGGTTCACGTCTGCGGCGCCGATCGGCATAACCAGATTCCCAACATCCGCGAGACGGGTCTTGTCGAAGAGTTCCGCCTTGAGAACCTGCGCCGGAACCCGACGAAGAGCTTCTCCATCTGGGACACGGTCCTTTATGAGAAGGTCATGCTTGAGCCGAACCTCACATATTTCCTCAACTGCTCGTGTCTGGACGCCGATATGGACGGATCGCGCATACGCTCGGCGACAGGCTGGCAGCTTACCACCGAGACCTACCACACGATCGAGGCGAAGATTTTCGCCGACTGCTCGGGAGACGCCATTCTCGCACCGCTGACTGGTGCGCAGTTCCGCGTCGGCAGGGAAGCCAGGAGCGAATATGGAGAGTCAATCGAGCCGGAAGCGGCGGATAAGAAGACTATGGGCATGACGTGCCTCTTCCAAGCGATAGACACCGGCACGCCCCAGCCGTTCGAGCCGCCGCCCTGGGCCTACGATTTTCCGACCGACGATGATTTGCCCGATCGCATGCACGGATGGCTGGAGATGGGCTACTGGTGGATCGAGCTCGGCGGCGATGACGACAGCATCTACGACACGGAGAAGATCCGGGACGAGCTAATAAAGGTCGCCTACGGGATATGGGATCACCTGAAGAACCACGGCGACCACGGCGCGGAGAATTGGGCGCTGGACTGGATAGAATTCCTGCCCGGCAAACGGGAGAGCAGGCGCTATATCGGCGACTACGTCATGACGCAGAACGATGTCGAATCCGAAGGGCGATTTGACGATATCGTGGCATACGGCGGATGGAAAATGGACGATCATCATCCCGCCGGTATCCATTACAAAGGGGTGCCCTCAATCCTGCATCCTGCGCCTTCGCCCTACGGCATAACCTACCGCTGCCTCTACTCGAAGAATATCGAGAACCTGATGTTCGCCGGCAGATGCGCCGGCATGACGCACGCCGCGATGAGCTCGGCCAGGCTCCAGGGAACGACCTCCGTGATGGGACAGGCGGTCGGAACCGCTGTCGCCATCGCCATAAAGAACGGCCTCTCACCCAGAGAGGTCGGACAGAAGCACATTCGTGAGCTTCAGCAGTCGCTCCTGAGGCAGGATTGCTATCTGCCCTGGGTGAAGCAGGAATTCTCGGAATTGACCAAGCAGGCTGCCCTGAGCGCATCAGCCGGCGATCCGGAGCCTCTGCGCGATGCAGTCAACCGCCCCGTTGGAGAGGACCAACACTGCTGGGAAGGCCGGGTCGGCGACAGCGTGGAATACACCTGGGCCGAACCGAAGCCAGTCTCCAGCGCCAGTCTGGTATTTGACACCGCGCTCTCGAAGTTGATCGCCATGAGCCGCCACCAGGCGGACGACCAGCTTACCCATACCCCCGAGGAGATGGTCAAGGACTTCCGCATAGAGATCAAAAACCCCGACGGTTGGAAGCTTTTGCGCGATGTGAAGGGAAACTACCAGCGCCTCGTCCGCGAGGAGATCGGCGTTCCCGCAACCGGGGTCCGAGCCACCTTCGACTCCACCTGGGGCGCGCAGAAGGTACGCGTCTACGCGTTCTACCTGGACTGACCTGCTTTAGCGGCCTGCGGATAGAGTCTTGTTCCCTTGGATTCAAGTCTTGATCCAGGTTCTAGCCCTCACCCCCGTCATGCTGTGGGCGCTCACCTACTTTCTGTTCCTGCTCAGCTTCTCCCTGAGCTGCATTTACCTCGATCTGAGGGGGACGTAGCGCTGATGAAGACACGAATGCCGGAGCTTCGGGCTCGCTATGGTTTCACGCAGGCGGACCTCGCGA
>DATKXU010000123.1:0-31460 GCA_035528905.1 Armatimonadota bacterium | reverse complement strand
GATGCACAGAAGGGTGCATTTGCTTAAGGCGGTTCTTTTCGGCGGTGATCATCTCAACCACCTGGCGTCGCCTTGCCATAAGGTCGCCCAGTTCTTGGGCGTCTTCCGCAAGCAGTTGGTGCGCACGTGGCCGGACGGCCTCGGCATAGTGAGCCAACACAGACGCGTCTATGGCATCGGTCTTTGCCGCGCGTCCGATGGCCCGAGCGAACTCGCGAACCTGTCGGGGGTTAACCCTAGCCACAGGCAGTCCGGCATGCGCGATAGCTCCCATAGCAAGTGCCTCGAGCTTGCCCGTTGCCTCGAGGACGATGAGTTCGGGAGAAAGCGGAGCGATCCGCTCGATCAGAGCCTCGACACCTCCGACGGTGTTGGATATCGAGAAAGACTCGTCAGTCGGTCGCACGTGAACCTGCAGGGTGTCCTTTGCGACATCAATGCCTACCCAGAACGAAGTTGCGGTCATTACATCCTCCGACTACTAGATTGCGCCGGTTGTCTTTGGTTGGCTCATCCTTGCAGGATACGGGATTCACTCACACACGACTGTTCGAGCTCGCAAAGAGCAGGACGGCGACCTTGCTGTAACGCGGTCTCCTACGACCAAGGTTTCAACGGACTGCCGTCCTGCGGGTCCAACAGGCGCTGCTGACATGATAGCGCATGATACTGTGACCCGATGACTAATATACAAGGTTTCAAGTTCCAGGTTAGCCCGCATGGCAACCCCAGGACTTGAAACTTGAAACCTGGAACCTGAAACCTGGAACCGAAATATGTCTTGCGGAAAAGTCTATCTCATCGGCGCTGGGCCGGGCGATCCCGGCCTGCTTACAATCAAAGGCCTGAAGTGCATCAGCAAGGCGGACGTCATCCTGTACGACAGACTGGTACATCCGGCGATACTGGCGCACACACGCTCTGACGCCGAGTTGATCTATGTCGGAAAGGCTTCGAGCGGCCGTACCGTGAGCCAGGACCAGATCAACCGCCTCCTCGTTGATAAGGCCAGGGAAGGCAAGATCGTCGTCCGTCTCAAAGGCGGCGACCCCTTCGTCTTCGGACGCGGCGGCGAGGAAGCAGAAGCGCTTGCCGAGCAGGGCATCCCATTCGAGGTTATTCCCGGCGTCACCTCGGCAACTGCCGTTCCCGCGTACGCCGGAATCCCGGTTACCCACCGCGACTTCTGCTCCACGCTCGGTATCATTACGGGACATGAGGCGGACAGTGATCAGCCCTCACCCCCACCCCCTCCCAAAGAGAGAGGGAGTGAGCTGCAGTCTGCAGTCTGCGGTCTGCAGTCTAAGATAAGATGGGACAAGATCGCGACCGGCGTGGATACTCTCGTCTTCCTCATGGGCGTCGAGAATCTGCCCAATATCGTCGCAGAGCTCGTGAAGAACGGGCGGGATCCGTCAACGCCGATTGCGCTGATCCGTTGGGGCACGCGAGCCGAACAGGAGACGCTCGTCGGCACACTCGCCGACATCGTTCAGAAAGCCAGAAGAGCCGGATTCAAGCCGCCCGCGGTTGCAGTAGTCGGCGAGGTCGTAAATCTCCGCGAGAAGCTGCGCTGGTTCGATTTGCCGCAGGCGAACCCCCTGTTCGGCAAGAGGGTGCTCGTGACGCGGAGCCGCGAGCAGGCAGAAACACTCTCGGAACTCCTGCGCGAGCACGGCGCAGAGCCGATTGAGTTCCCGGTGATCAAGATTTCGCCGCCGGAGAGCTTTGCAGAGCTGGACGCAGCACTCGACCGGATCGAGGGATGGGACTGGCTGCTATTCACGAGCGCGAACGGCGTCCAGGCGATGATGGAGCGGCTCACGGAGCTTGGCCGGGACGTCCGCTGGCTGAAAGGCCCAAAGATAGGCGCAATCGGCCCGAAGACGGCGGAGGCAATCCGGAGCCTTGGGATAAACGTTGACTTCATCCCGTCGAGATTCGTCTCGGAGGCGATTGCGGACGAGTTTCCCGAATCGCCTTCGGGGAAGCGCATCCTAATCCTGCGCGCGGAAGAGGCCCGGGAAATCCTGCCCGAAAAGCTGAGGGAACGTGGAGCGCAGGTGGACGTTGTCGCCGCCTACCGGACGGAGATGGAACAGTCCGATGCCGCGCAGATTAGGCAACTCCTGCGCAGCGGCGGGATTGACATAGTCACATTCACAAGCTCCTCGACCGTGAAGGGCTTCGTGGCCCTGATCGGCGAAGGAGACCTCGCCGGCCTCGCAGGAAAGGTGACCATCGCCTGCATAGGCCCGATAACCGCCCAGGCGGCAGAGGAACACGGCCTGAAGCCGGACGTTGTCGCGGAAGAGCACACAATTGAGGGATTGATCGAAGCGCTTGCGGCCGATTCCGCGGGAGATAGCTCATGATCGGCATTACCAGGTTATACTGTGGAACTGCCACTACCGGCGATGCGTTGAGATACAAGCGAGACGACAAGAGGAAGCCCGTCGTCGTCTGGAATGCGACCCGGGGGTGCAATCTGGACTGCATCCACTGCTATGCGGACTCGGCGAACGTGGACTATCCGAACGAGCTGTCCTTCATGGAGGCGCAGGCGATGATCCGCGACCTGGGCGACTTCGGCGTGCCGGTTCTGCTATTCTCCGGCGGCGAGCCACTTCTCCGGGAGGACATCTACAAGCACGCAGCTCTGGCGAAGGCGCTCGGCATCCGGCCGGTCATCTCCACGAACGGTACCCTGATCACAGATCAGGTCGCGCATCGAATCAGGGAGGCGGGCGTCGAATACGTGGGCATCAGCCTGGACGGAATCGGCGAGCGGAACGATTTCTTCCGCAGGAAGCAGGGCGCATTCGAGGCGGCGATGCGCGGCTTCAACAATTGTACCGACATCGGCCTTAGGGTTGGGCTGAGGTTCACCCTCACGCGACACAATTACCAGGACTTGGAGGCGATCTTCGGTTTAGTAGAGGAGTACGGCATCAACCGAGCCTGCTTCTACCACCTCGTCTATGCAGGCCGGGGAAGCAAAATGGAGCGGGACGACCTCAGCCACGATGAATCACGCCGGGCGGTTGACCTGATTGTTGACCGTGCAGCAGACTTCCAGCGGCGCGGCTTGAACGTGGATGTCTTGACGGTGGATAACCATTGCGACGGCCCGTATCTGTACATGCGCATGCTCCGCGAGGATTCCCCGCGCGCAGAAGAGGCACTGCAGCTCCTGAAGCGGAACGGCGGCAATAGCTCCGGCATCGGCATCGCAAGCGTTGATAACGAAGGTAACGTGCACGCGGACCAGTTCTGGTGGCACTACTCGTTCGGGAACGTTCGGGAGCGGAAGTTCAGCGAGATCTGGGCGGACACATCCGATCCGCTGATGGCAGGCCTGAAGAACCGGAAATCGCTCCTGAAAGGACGCTGCGCCGAATGCAAGTGGCTCGACATCTGCAACGGGAACTTCCGCGTCCGCGCGGAGGCAGTCCACGGCAACGTCTGGGCGCCCGACCCAGCGTGTTACCTGACCGATGAGGAGATTGCAGAATAGGACACAGAATCCACAGAGAAGCAAAATAGGATAAGGAAACCAGGAAGATGGTTACGTTTCCGCGGGTTTCCGTGCTTCTGTGTTCCGAGGAGGTAATGCACATGACGCGCATACGACCGAGGCGGCTCAGGACATGCGAGGCCATGCGGCGCTTGGTCCGGGAGACTGAGCTGTCCGTCAACGACCTCATATATCCGCTGTTTGTCGTTCACGGCTCGGCGGTCCGGGAGGAGATTGCCTCCATGCCCGGATGCTTTCACCTCTCCATTGACGAGCTGCGCAAAGAGGCGGCTGAGGTCAGGGACCTCGGCATCCCAGGGGTTCTGCTCTTCGGGCTTCCGGAGTCGAAGGACGAGATCGCCTCGGAGGCATATGCGCCCGACGGCATCATCCAGCAGGCGGTAAGGGCAATCAAGGCCGCAGTGAGCGATCTCCTCGTGATCACTGATGTCTGCCTGTGCGAGTACACGTCCCACGGCCACTGTGGAATCGTGCGGGACGGAGAAGTGCTGAACGACGCAACCCTCGATCTTCTGGCGAAAACGGCGGTTTCCCATGCTCAGGCCGGCGCCGACATAGTTGCGCCCTCCGACATGATGGACGCCCGAGTGGGCGCCATCCGGCAGGCGCTCGACGAGAACGGTTTCCAGAACACGGCGATAATGTCCTACGCCGCGAAATACGCATCGGCGCTCTACGGCCCATTTCGCGAGGCGGCTGAGTGCGCGCCCCAGTTTGGCGACCGCAAGACCTACCAGATGGACCCGGCGAACGCGCGAGAGGCGCTGAAAGAAATCGCCCTCGACATCGAGGAGGGCGCCGATATCGTCATGGTGAAGCCGGCGCTTCCGTACCTGGACGTCATCCGCACGGTGAAGGACGCGACCGATATCCCGGTGGCCGCGTTCAGCGTCTCCGGCGAGTACGCAATGGTGAAAGCGGCCGCTCGGAACGGCTGGATAGATGAGCAGAAGGTTGCGATGGAAATCCTGACATGCATCAAGCGCGCAGGCGCGGACATCATCATCAGCTACCACGCAAAGGACGTCGCCCGCTGGCTGAAATCGGGGTAAGCGCGTGTTTGACATATGCGCACGGAAATGTTAGAATTTTGACGTGCCACCAATACGCGCCTGTAGCTCAGCGGATTAGAGCATCTGACTTCGGATCAGAGGGTCGGGGGTTCGATCCCCTCCAGGCGCGCCATTAGAGCGTTTCGAGAGCGGATTTCGAGGCTTGAGATCCGCTCTGTTTCATGATACGGCAGAGCGAGCAGCGTGCCTTGACACGCTCAGGAGGAATTGATATACTACAAGGTGCTGGTACCACTCGTTTGTGTCAGTGGGATGATTTGAGTGAGCTTTCTGTGGGTCGTTAGCTCAGTTGGCAGAGCAGCTGACTCTTAATCAGCGGGCCGAAGGTTCGAGTCCTTCACGACCCACCAGGTCTGGAGGCCGGAAGCTAGAGGTCGGAGATTGGACTCTGGCTTCCAACCTCCGAATTGGGCGAGTGGTGGAATGGCAGACACGCTAGACTTAGGATCTAGTGCCGCAAGGCGTAGGAGTTCAACTCTCCTCTCGCCCACCATTCTAAAGTTCGGCAGTTAACGCGCGGGAGTGGTTCAGTGGTAGAACGCCACCTTGCCAAGGTGGATGTCGCGGGTTCGAGTCCCGTCTCCCGCTCCATTCTCAAGTACAGAGTACAGAGTACAAAGTACAAAGACAACTAGCCGGAGAGGTTCTTTGGCGGCGCCGATGTCTTTCGTACTCGCTGCTCTGTACTCTGTGCTTTTATCTATCCGCGGCAGGAGATCGGAATGCAAGTTACCAGTGAGCAACTCAGCCCGAGCGAGATCGAGTTCAAGATCGAGATAGAGGCGGAAGAAGTTGCCAAGACGATTGACCAAGTTTATCGGGAATTCTCCCAAAGCGCAGAGGTGCCGGGGTTCCGAAAAGGCAAGGCGCCGCGCCACCTGCTCGAGCGCTATATATCGGCTGAGTCGGTGAAGCGCAGGGCCGTGGAACTTATGGTTCCGCCCGCATACCGAAAGGCTCTGGAGGAGAAGGACGTCCATCCTTACGCCGAGCCTGAGGTACAAATAGTCCAGCTCGACATGGAACAGCCGTTTATTTTCAAGGCGGCCGTTCCGCTCCCGCCGAAGGTGGAACTTGGCGAGTACAAGGGAATAGAGGCCGAGCGACGCGTGGCGCAGATCACCGACGGGGACGTCGAAGCACAGTTGAAGCACTTGCAGGAAAGCCGCGCCATCATCGAGAAAGTGGAAGGCAGAGGAATTCAGAAAGGCGATGTCGTCGTTGCCGACATCGTCTCTACCGTCGAGGGCCTAGAGAAAGGCAGTCCGAGGCGCAGCCTGCTTGAGGTTGGGGCGAACGTTCCAGGCTTCGACGAGAATATCCTCGGCTCGGAGGCCGGGCAGCGCCGGGTCTTTACCATCCAGTACCCGAAGGACTTCTCGGACCAGGAACTGGCCGGCAAGAACGTGGAGTTCGACGTCACCGTAGAATCCATCAGTGAGCGCCGGATTCCCGAGTTGGACGACGAATTTGCAAAAGCGGTCGGGAATTTCGAGACACTCGCGGATCTTCGGAAGGACATCGGAACTCGCCTCGCCGCGTCAGCGGAGGAAGGTGCGGATAAGGAAGTCGAGCGCAAGATAATTGACGAGGTCGTCGCCCGCTCGAAGATAGACTTCCCGGACGTGCTGGTGGAGCACGAAGTGGAGCACGACCTCGAGGACATACAGGCACGGCTCGATAGGCAGAGACTGACTCTCCAGCAGTACCTCCGGCAAACAGGAAGGACTGAGGAGCAATTCCTGTCCGAGCTTCGGGACGAGGCGTCGCGGGGAGTCCGAATCGGGCTCGTGCTTGGCGAGATTTCGACCGCAGAGAGTATTGGTGTTACCGACGAAGAGGCCGATGCGGAAATCGAGCGCATGACCGCCGATTTGAAAGCAACAAGGGAGTCCGTAGAAGCGTATATAGAAGCAAGGGGCGGTCGCCCCGCCCTCAAAAACTCCCTGCTAAACAGGAAGATAATTGAGTTCTTGAAGTCGGTATCTACCGTCAAATAGTGGAGAAGTCGGTGCGGAAAGCACATAATCTAGGTAGCAGCGTGCTGGAATTCGACTCAATACCGGCTCTCCACCAAACGCCCGCCGCCAGTGCAGTCAGGCGGCGTTTAGGAATGAGAGGTGTAACACATGAGTCTGGTGCCAATGGTCGTTGAGCAGACCGCCAGGGGTGAGCGGGCTTACGACATCTTTTCGCGCCTGTTGAAGGAGCGAATAATCTTCATCGGCACCCCCATTGACGATGACGTTTCGAATCTCGTGATAGCACAGTTGCTCTACCTGGAGAGGGAAGACCCTGATAAGGATATTGAGTTCTATATCAACAGCCCCGGTGGGTTGGTGACTGCCGGCCTGGCGATCTATGACACGATGCAGATCGTGAAGCCTGATATAGCCACCATCTGCGTGGGCCAGGCGGCAAGCATGGCGGCCGTTCTCCTCGCGGGAGGTTCCAAGGGCAAGAGATATGCCCTCCCGAACGCACGCATGATGATCCACCAGGGCATCGCCGGATTCCAGGGCACGCCCGCCGACATAGATATCCATGCGAAGGAAATCCTCAGGTACAGGGCTCTCCTAAACGAGATTCTCTCCAAGCACACGGGACAGCCAGTGGAGAGGATTGAGAGCGATACGGATAGGGATTTCTTCATGTCGGCGAACGAAGCGTTGGAGTACGGGCTGATAGACGAAATCCTGGAGAGAGCCAACAGGTAGTCTCTCAGGGGAGGGCTTCGACTTTGGCTAGGATGGGGTTGGACAGGAACGACCGGCGGTGTGCGCTGTGCGGACGCAGTCGGGAGCAGGTGAAGAGGCTCATCGTCGGCGTCTACGGCGGCATCTGCCTCAAGTGTCTCGAAGTCTGCAACGACACGATCCGGAGCGAGCTCACGGAAACCGAAGAGCGCACCGAGTTCCCTTTGATTCCGAAGCCCAAGGACATATACAGGATTCTCAGCCAGTACGTCATCGGGCAGGAGAAGGCCAAGCGCACTCTCAGTGTCGCGGTGTACAACCACTTCAAGCGAATCGATGTCACCCAGAGCGAAGTCGAGCTCCAGAAAAGCAACATACTCCTGGTCGGCCCGACCGGAACCGGGAAGACCTTGCTTGCACAGACCCTGGCGAGGATCCTGAACGTCCCGTTCGCAATCGCTGACGCTACCTCGCTGACCGAGGCCGGGTACGTAGGCGAGGATGTCGAGAACATTCTGCTGAAACTGCTTCAGGCGGCCGAGAATGGGGAGAGCCTGCAAACCACGATACGGAACGCTGAGCGCGGCATCGTCTACATAGACGAGATTGACAAGATCGCTCGGAAAGCCGAGAACCCATCTATCACAAGAGATGTGTCGGGCGAAGGCGTGCAGCAGGCTCTTCTGAAAATCCTTGAGGGCACACTCGCGAACGTGCCGCCTCAGGGTGGCAGGAAGCATCCGCAGCAGGAGTACATCCAGATAGACACGTCGAACATACTCTTCATCTGCGGCGGTGCCTTCGAGGGACTGGATCGGATCATCGAGAGCCGCCTGCACGAACAGTCCATGGGCTTCCGCGCCAGAGTTGAAAGCAGAAAAGAGCGCCAGATCGGCGATATCCTGGCCGCAATCCTCCCGGAGGATTTGCTGAAGTACGGCTTCATCCCAGAGTTCGTCGGAAGGCTCCCCATCGTTGGAACACTGAATGCCCTTGACAAAGATGCGCTGATCAGAATCCTTATCGAGCCTAGGAACGCTCTGGTAAAACAATACAAGAAGTTCTTCGAATATGACGGCGTCGAGCTCGATTTTACCAGTGACTCGCTGGAAGCGATCGCGGACGAGGCCATGAAGCGAAGTATCGGCGCACGCGCCCTGAGGGCAATAATCGAGGAGGTCATGATGAACATCATGTACGAGATTCCCTCGAGAACGGGCGTTAAGAAGTGCATCGTTGACGCCGAAGTGGTTCAACGCAAGAGGGAGCCGACGCTGATCACGATTGACGAGCTAAGGCCCGCATCCTGAAACCGGAACAGGAGTCGGCGCAGCGTAATGCCAGGCATCTGAAGCGCGGCGCGTTCCGCCGAAAAGGGCTGGCGCCGCCGTTCCCTACTGAAAGGTGACACGCACGAATGGCCAAATCTCAGAAGAAGACCGCCAAGAGCACAAAGAAGGCCAAGGTCCAAGCCATAGCGGAAGAAGAAGCCATCAGCATCCCGGATGAGCTGCCTCTGCTGCCAATACGAGATGCTGTCTACTTCCCCCGCATGATCTTTCCGCTATTCGCAGGCCGGGAGAAATCCATCAGGGCGCTTGACGAGGCTATGGCGCGCGACCGGCTGATACTCCTCGTGGCGCAGAAGCAGGTCGGGACAGACGACCCGACGCCCGACGACATCTACACCGTCGGGCTGGTCGCCGGCGTCATGCAGATCACCAAGGTCCCCGACGGCACTGTGCGCCTTGTCCTCGAGGGTCTCGAGCGCGTCAGGATAGCCAGGTACTTGCAGACCGAGCCGTTCTTCCTTGTGGCTGTGGAACAGATCGAAGGCGGCGAGGAATCCAGCCTGGAAGTTGAAGCCTTAATGCGCAGCGTGATGTCGCAGTTCGAGCAGATCGTCAATATCGGGCGCTCCATACCGCCTGAAGCACTCGTCAACATCATAAACATCACCGAACCTGGAAGATTGGCCGACACCATCACGCCCTATCTGCCTCTTCGGGTCGAGTCGAAGCAGGATATCCTCGAAACCATACAGGCTAAGGAGAAGCTCGAAAAGCTCAATGTTCTCCTGAAAAAGGAGCTGGAGATTCTCGAAATCCAGAGGAGCATCCGCAACCGCGTCGAGAAGGAGATGGGCGACACTCAGCGAGAGTTCATCCTCCGCGAGCAGCTCAAGGCTATCCAACAGGAGCTGGGCGAGCGCGACGAGCGGCACGGCGAGATCGAGGACTACAAGGCTAAGATCGAAGAAGCGCGCATGCCGGAGGAAGTCGCGGAACGCGCAGTCAAGGAACTGGATAGGCTGGAGAAGATGCCCTATGCGGCTCCGGAAGGCGTGGTAATTCGGACGTACCTGGATTGGCTTACTTCGCTCCCATGGGCCGACCGCACCGACGAGACCCTGGATATCCAGGAAGCAGCCAGAGTATTGGACGAAGACCATTACGGCCTGGCTAAGGCGAAACAGAGGATTCTCGAGTTCCTCGCCGTCAAACAACTCTCCGGGGCGATGAAAGGCCCGATACTCTGCTTTGTCGGCCCGCCGGGAGTCGGGAAGACGTCCATCGGGCGGTCCATTGCCAGGGCGCTCGGCAGGAAGTTCATCCGGGTATCGCTCGGCGGCACACACGATGAAGCGGAGATCCGCGGCCACCGAAGGACCTACATCGGCTCGATGCCGGGGCGGATCATTCAGGGCGTCAAGCAGGCGAGATTCAGGAATCCGGTGTTCATGCTCGACGAGATTGACAAGGTAGGGATAGACTTCCGTGGAGACCCATCGGCGGCCCTGCTCGAGGCGCTCGACCCGGAGCAGAACTCAGCCTTCAGCGACCATTATCTGGAGGTTCCATTCGACCTTTCGGATGTCATGTTCATAACCACGGCGAATATTCTCGACACGGTGCCGCCGGCGCTGAAAGACCGCATGGAGGTCATCCCATTCGCCGGTTACATCGAGGATGAGAAAGTCTGCATAGCTCAGCAATTCCTGGTGCCGAAGCAGATCAAGGAGCACGGGCTGAGCCCCAAACTGCTGACGATAAAGGAAGCCGCGCTCCGGCTCATCATAAGGGAGTACACCCGTGAAGCCGGCGTCCGAAACCTGGAGCGGGAGATTGCCACAATCTGCCGGAAGGTTGCAAGAGAAGTCGCTGAGGGCAACACTAAGCGGACAGTGATCACCGTTGGGCGCGTGAAGGACTTCCTCGGCCAGACCAAATACCGCTACGGCATGGCGGAGGAGAAAGACGAGATCGGCACTGCCACGGGCCTGGTCTATACGGAGTTCGGCGGCGACATCGTGAGCATCGAGGTCGGCCTGATGAAGTCCGAGGAAGGCAAGCTGCTCCTGACGGGGCAACTCGGCGACGTAATGAAGGAATCCGCACAGGCTGCCTTGAGCTATGTGCGGTCGAAGGCCAGCGTGCTGAACGTACCGGAGGATTTCTCGAACAAGATGGATGTGCATGTCCATGTCCCGGCTGGCGCGGTGCCGAAGGACGGCCCGTCCGCGGGTATAACCATGGCAGCTGCGCTGGCATCCGCCCTGACAAGGCGTCCGGTGCGCCGCGACGTTGCGATGACGGGCGAAATCACTCTGCGGGGGAAGGTGCTGCCCATCGGCGGCCTCAAGGAGAAAGTCCTGGCCGCTCACCGGGCCGGCATCCACACGATCGTGATCCCGAAGGAAAACCTGAAGGATTTGGACGACATTCCCGAGTACGTCCGGGCGGAGCTGACGTTCAAGCCGGTGGAGCATATGGACGAAGTCCTGAACATCGCCCTGCTGACCGCCGACAAACACATCAAAGCAGCATAGATACAGCGAAAGGCGTTGAAGGGGAGGAATAGTTCGCCGCAGACCCGCAGAGAGGAAGGCGGTCGTGGTGCGAGCCTTCCGGTCCGTCGCGGCGGACGAACGTCGCCCCGGAGCCACCGCGCCGAACGAGATGACTAGTAAGCGCGGTCGGGTCAGCCCGTTACAGCCGAAGAGGTCCGCCATAGTCCTGAGTTCACCGAAGGACGAAGGTGGGCGAATCAAGGTGGTACCACGAAAGAGGCTCCTTTCGTCCTTATGGAGGGAAGGAGCGTTTTTCATTTGGAGTAATGGAGTGATGGAGTAATGGAGCGATGGGGCCCGGACAACCCAGTACTCCAATACTCCAGTACTCCAATACTCCATTCTCCCGGGAGGAGATTTCATGGACACATACGATGCACTGCCGAAGGTGTACGACCCAAAGGCCGTAGAGCCTAAGTGGTACGAATACTGGCTGAAGCAGGGCTACTTCCACGCGGAGGTTGATCCCTCGCGGGAGATGTACTGCATCACCATTCCGCCGCCGAATATCACCGGCTCGCTCCATATCGGGCACGCGCTCTGCTACACGATCCAGGATGTGCTCGGCCGCTGGAAGCGCATGCAGGGCTTCAACACCCTTATCCTACCAGGCACCGACCATGCAGGCATAGCAACCCAGAACGTCGTGGAGCGTGAACTCGCTAAGGAGGGCCTAACCCGTCACGATCTCGGCCGCGAGAAGTTCCTGGAGCGAGTCTGGCAGTGGAAGGAAGAGTACGGCAGCACAATCATAAGCCAGTTCAAGCGCATGGGCTACGCGTTCGACTGGGACCGCCTGCGTTTCACTATGGACGAAGCGTACAGCGACGCCGTTCTGGAGGAGTTCGTCCGCTGGTTCGACGAAGGACACATCTACAGGGGCGTGCGCGTTATCAACTGGTGCACCAGATGCCACACAGCGGTCTCCGACATAGAGGTAGAATACGAAGAGGTCGCCGGGCACCTGTGGCACATTGACTATCCCCTGGAAGACGGCTCGGGCATCATCACGGTCGCTACGACGCGCCCCGAAACTATGCTGGGCGACACGGCGGTCGCGGTCAATCCCGAGGATCGCCGCTACATGGGCGTCGTCGGCAAGAACGCGGTTCTACCGCTCATGGATCGTTCCATTCCGATCATCACCGACCCTCACGTGGACCCAGACTTCGGCACCGGCGCGGTCAAGGTCACGCCTGCTCACGACCCGAACGACTTCGAGATTGGACTGCGGCACAATCTGCCGAGCGTCATAGTCATCGGCCCGGAAGGCAAGATGACCGACGAAGCAGGACGCTTTGCGGGAATGGATCGCTATGCCGCCCGTGAAGCCATCGTGGAAGAGCTCAGGAGCCAGGGCCTTCTCGTGCATGAGGAAGAGTACATGCACTCCGTGGGAACCTGCGAGCGATGCGGGTCCACTATCGAGCCGCTCCTTTCCGAGCAGTGGTTCGCCCGCATGGAGGAGATCGCCCAGCCTGCGATAGACATCGTGCGCGAGGGCAAGGTCAAGTTCATCCCGGACCGGTATGCACGCATTTACCTCGACTGGATGGAGAACATCCGCGACTGGTGCATCTCCCGCCAGCTCTGGTGGGGCCACCGGATACCGGTTTGGAAATGCGAGGGCTGCGGCGAGTATACTGCGGGGAAGACGGCCCCGGATGCCTGCAGTAAATGCGGCGGCAAGGCTCTGACTCAGGACCCGGACGTGCTGGATACATGGTTCTCGTCGGCCTTGTGGCCCTTCGCCACTCTCGGCTGGCCGAAGGACACACCGGAGCTCCATTACTTCTACCCGACGTCCGTATTGACCACGGCCCGCGAGATCATCTACCTCTGGGTAGCCAGGATGATTATGACCAGCCTGCACTTCCTGAATGAGATACCATTCCACGAGGTCTACATTTACGCCACTGTGCTGAACGAAGAGGGCCGCCGGATGAGCAAGTCGCTCGGCACCGGGATGGATCCGCTGGACATAATTGACAAGTACGGCGCCGATGCTCTCCGATTCGCGCTCATCCAGCAGGCCGGAAAGGGCCAGGACATCCGATTCTCAGCCGGCCGCGTGGAAGCCATCCGGAACTTCTGCAATAAGATATGGAACATGTCCCGATTCGTGCTGCTCAACCTCGACACCGAATCGGGCAAGCCGCCTGAAGCTCCATCACGGGATCGGCTGCGGGACGAGGACAAGTGGATTCTCAGCCGCCTCCAGAAGACCATCGCTGCAGTGAGCAAGGGCCTTGAAGGCTACGACATGGACGACGCCGCGCGCGCCCTCTACGACTTCCTCTGGAGCGAGTACGCGGACTGGTACATCGAGATTGCGAAGCCCCGGCTCCAGGGCGACGAGCGCCCGGTTGTCCAATACGTGTTGTGCCACGTGCTCGAATCCTCCCTTCGGCTGCTCCACCCCATAATGCCCTTCATCACCGAGCAAATCTGGCAGTCCATCCCGCACGAGGGCGAGAGCATCATGATCGCCCCATTCCCGGCTGCCGACGCCACGCTGATTGATAACGACGCGGAACAGCGCATGGAAGCTGTGTTTGCGGATATTACCAGATCGATACGTAACGTAAAAGCTGAGTTTGGTTTTAAACCGGGACAACGAACATCCAGGGTGATGATTGTTCCTAAGCTAAATCCAATTGTATCGAAGGAAATGGTTACTGGTACTGTAGCAGCAAGCGGTATAGTAATGGCAACTCTGGCGGGGGTAAAGAGCATCGAATCTAGAGAAGAGGCTCCGTCAGCGAGTGAAGGGCGTTTCATACCCACGCATCTTCCTGTTGCGGACGTATTCGTCGAAACGGGGCAGGATTTAGATATTCACAAAGAGATCGCCCGCGTAACGAACGAGCTTGCCGAGGTGGAGCGTGAGCTTGCACGCAGCCAGGCAAAGCTGTCCAACGAGCAGTTCCTGTCCCGCGCTCCGGCGCACGTTGTGGAGAAGGAGCAGCGCATCGCCCAGGAGCTCAGCGAAAAGCGCTCGAAGCTCCAGGAACGCCTGGAGATGCTGACGAACAGCTAACCGGGCGGCGAGTGCTTTATCTGCCTGATTGCCTCCTCGAGCGAGCTGCACACATGGAATAGGGTGTCCAGCCGGGTAATCCCCAGTACGCGGGCTACCGGGCGCTCAGGGGGAGCAATCACATACAGGGCGGCGCCCCGCGCCGAGAGCCTCCTGTGCGCGGCAACCAGCGCACTCAGCCCCGCGCTATCCACATACGCGACATCGCTCAAATCAACGATGAGAGCGCCTCCGCCTCGTTCGACGCCAGCTTGCAGCGCGTGCTCGAAATCGGGCGCACTGTGCAGATCAACCTCGCCGTGTGCCCGGACAAGCAACGCCCCGTCCTGTTCCAATATCTCAGCAGATAACTTAGTTTCTCGTTCCATTTGTCGCCGCCCGCCCATACCCCGGCCTATTCATGCCAGACCATGCCTCGCCTAGGCAAGCTCCAAGTCCACGACCACCGGGCGGTGGTCGGAGGCGTCGGACTCCACAACCTGATACGACTTCACTGCGAACCTCCTGCTACCTTATCCCAGTTCGTACACGGAGGCCAAACATTCTACAGGGGAGGTTGCCTTCGAGACCGAGAGGAAACGCATCTTCACTGCGCCGGCGAAAGCGGGCGAATCCAGACATTCCGATAGCGCACGGGACATCCGTGATCTTGGAGCATCAGCGGCCCGCGATCCGTCACCGGGCCGGGCATCGCTGCGACCGTCGGGCCGGGAACCTCGACATTCTCGTGGATCAGGACTCCGTTGTGGAATACCGTCATACGGGCTTTGCTGATTTGATTTCCCTTGTCGTCGAACCGGGGCGCATGGAAAATCGCATCGTAGCTCTGCCACTGCTTGGGAGGTCTGCAAGCGTTTACCATTGGCGGAGCTACTTCGTATATCGCGCCGCAGTCAACATCCCCGCTTCTTAGCCCGTAGGAGTCCAGCACCTGGATTTCGTACTTGCCCTGGAGGTAGACTCCGCTATTTGCCCGCTTCTGGCCCTTTGCGTCGGCCATCAGAGGCAGCCAGAACTCCACATGAAGCTGGCAGTCGGTGAACTCCTGCTTTGTACGGATGCTGCCGCCCCGGACTTCCATGTACCCATGCTCTACTTTCCAATCTGCGGGCCTGCCGTTCTCGATGTAGACCCACGCGGAGAGGTCTTTGCCATCGAAAAGGACGATGGCGTCCGAGGGCCGAGCCTCATTGCCCGAGAACAAACGCTCTCCATTCGCAGACCCCATAGGGATCAGCAGGCCAAGTAAGACACCAACTACCACGAGTCTACACCCAGTTAACAACAAGGCAATACCTCCTGCAACAGATGACTCTGTGCGCCGCCGCACTTCAAAGCAGTCATTCGCCGCGACTCCGCGGCCTTCCTCCGAAAATCGGGCAACCTCACGCACATAACAGATGCCAGCCCGGTAGGGGCAGGTCTCAGATTTGCCCCTACTTCCCGATGCATCCCCGGCGATTTCGAGGTATAATGTCTTGTGCGCCCGGCAGGTCCCCCCGGGCGTCGGAGATAACACGTGGACATCGGGAAGCTGCCAATCAACCTGCTGGCGAAACTGCTCTCGAAAGTAACGCTGGACGAGCGAGTAGTCGTCGGGCCGGGAATCGGGATTGACGCGGCGGTAATGGACTACGGCGAGCGGCTGCTGATCGCCAAGACCGACCCGATCACCTTCGCCACCGACCTGATCGGCTGGTATGCGGTCAACATCAATGCGAACGATATCGCCGTCATGGGCGCCGATCCGAAATGGTTCATGGCGACGATACTCCTCCCGGCGGAAACTTCTCCTGCTCAGGCGGAAGGCCTATTCGACCAGATGCTCCGCGCCTGCGGGGAACTCGACATCAGCCTTGTGGGCGGCCACATGGAGATCACCCATGACCTCAATCGTCCCATCGTCGTCGGCTGTATGCTCGGCGAGACGGACCGCTCCCGACTGGTGACGGGCAGCGGCGCAAAGCCGGGCGACGACATCCTCATCACCAAGGGGATTGCGATTGAGGGCACGTGCATCCTCGCCCGTGAGGCAGGCGAACGTCTGAGGGGTCTCGGCTTCACGAAGCGATTCCTGAAGCGGGCGGCGAACTTCCTGTTCGACCCCGGCGTGAGCGTAGTCAGGGATGCCCGCGTTGCAGCGAACGCCATACCGGTGACCGCGATGCACGACCCGACCGAGGGCGGGCTCGCGACCGGGCTGTTGGAGATCGCGGAGGCATCCGGCCTCGGCCTGGAGGTTCGGCTGGAGGACATTCCCGTCCTGCCGGAGACCGAGGCGCTCTGCCGTGAGCTGAAGCTCGACCCGCTCGGTCTGATCGCATCCGGCTGCCTTGTCCTCACCACCTCGCCGTCGGACACACCGCGCCTCTTGGAAGCCTTCGCCCAAGCGGAAATCCGCGCATCTGCGATCGGGAAGATGACGCCGCGCGAGCACGGCCTCAAAATCCGTACCCCGCAGGGCTTCGAAGACCTCCCCGCCTTCCCCCGCGACGAGCTCGCCCGGTTCTTCAGCCACGCGAGTTGAGCCAACGCGAAGGTTAGAAGAGTAAGAAAAGGGGAAAACAGATGCCGCCGAATCGGCCGGGCCGGAAATGCGCAACGTCCCGCGTCGAACCCGAACCGTAGGATTCTCCGCCTCACGCCTTAGCCGGATCCGCCTGCAGCGGACCGGCGACTGGCTACTTATAAATCTGTGCGAACCTCCTGAACGAGCGGTCCCAGGTCTTCTCCACGTTATCCGGGAATACGCACGCCGGGAGCTGGTTGTTCCTCAGGTGATACTGCAGGCACTCGCAGCAATTGCCCTTTCTGGGACACCCGGGGTAGGTGCAGTTGCAGAAACTCGTGTTGCTCTCGATATTGGGGCACGCCATCTATCTCCACGACCTCCTTCATCTACCACTAGCAGCAATGATTGTAGCAGACCTTGGCGCTCCAGGCAAGGGCTGGAACGCGCGTGTTGGACGTGCCGATTCCTCACGTGTAACATGCGGGCGTACAGGGTATCATCAGTAGCGCTGAACTTCATCCCTTCCATCAATCTGCCCATGCTGGGCCGCTGGGTATTCAGCGGAGAGATCAATCTGTGGCAACCTTAGTCCAACGAATAGAGCTTGCGGACGGCATACCGAGCATACAGGTGCCGCCTCCGTATTCACGGGTGACGGCGCTGGTTACGCTTTTCGGCGTTCCCCTGGGGGATTTGACGATCAAGACATACGGCGGCACGGTAAGCTCCTATTACATCAGGGATCAGATCGCAGAACGCTTCTCCGACCGCATTGTACAGCTATGGCTCGAAAGGAAGATGAACTCCGGGGACAAGGCCTCCTCTGAGGATTTGCCTGCGGTTGACATAGTTGTGTGCACGAGCGACAGGCCGGAGGACCTTGAAAGGTGCCTGAGATCGCTCTCAGAAGCCGTCTATCATCACAAAACGACGATCGTGGTGGACAACGGGTCTAAATGTGACGAAACGCGCGGGATTGCGCTCGATCGCGGCGCTCGATATGTCAGGGAAGAGAAGCGGGGGCTGGACTTCGCCCGAAATGCGGGGCTGAGAGAGGCGCAGGCGGACTTCGTTGCCTTCGCGGACGACGATGTTGTGGTTGACAGGATGTGGCTAAACAGCATCGTGCGGGCTTTCAAGGACGATGAGGCCGTCGCCTGCGTCACCGGGCTTACAATGCCCTTCGAGCTGGAGACCGAGGCACAGGAATTGTTCGAACGGTACTCCACTGGCGGCATGCGTCGCGGTTACGAGCGCAAGGTATTCGACAGATTCAACCTTCCTCCTCCAGCGGCGGGCAAAGTCGGCGCCGGGGCAAACATGGCGTTCAGGACGGCGGTGCTGCGGCAGCTCGGCGGTTTCGACGAGGCCCTGGACTGCGGCACGCCGGCCAAAGCGGGCGGCGACACGGACATGTTCTACAGGATACTGCGGCATGGTTACAAGGTTTGCTATGAGCCGCGCGCTATTGCCTGGCATCGCCATCGCCGGGGAATGGACGAGCTGCAGAATCAACTGGCGGGTTACAGCGCCGCCGTGTATGCGTTCCTGACTAAATGCCTCGTCGAGCATCACGACTTCGGCGCGCTGTCCGTCGGCGGCTCGTGGTTCAAGGGCCATCACCTCAGGAATCTGGCCCTCGGAATGACGGGCAGAGGTCCACAGCCGTGGTCTATGACCCTTGGAGAGCTCCTGGGTGCGTTCAGCGGGCCGATCGCATATCTCAAGGCCAAGTCATACGTGTCTCGCATTCGGCTCCAGCGGGGACTCGAGAGGCGAGGCCGCCTGAATCGCTCGATGCAAGAGCCGGAGAGGAACGGCAGCTTCCCCCGCCTTGTAAGCGCAATCCTGGCAAGGCGGGCCGGCGAGGTCAAGAGGCAAGAGAGTGCTCAGCGTCATAGTACCCACACATAACAGGGCGCGGTGTGCAGTGAGACTGGCGGAGGCGCTCGATTCAGCGGAGTGTTCCGTGCCGGTGGAGATCGTTTTCGTCCTCGACGGCTGCACAGACAGCACTCGCGAAGCCCTGGAAGCCCGTCACCTCCGCAGGCCGTTGAAGATTGTGGAAGTGCCGGGGCTGGGTGCGGCGGCCGCGCGAAATGCAGGCGCGGCTCAAGCCGAGGGCGATTACCTCATTTTCATGGATGATGACGTTGTGCCGCGCCCTGGGGCGCTCGAAGCCCATGTGAGATCGCATGCTTCGGGAAGACGGCTCGCCGTCGTCGGTCCCTACCCGTATGCCCCCGAGATGCCCGTCAATCCGATTGATTTCTTCATCCGGGACTGGTGGAATGTGCGCTTCAAGGCGCTCGCGGACCCGGCTCACACGTTCACCTACGCCGACTGCCTTACCGGCAATCTCTCGCTGAACCGGGCTGATTTCGAGGCCGTCGGCGGCTTCGATGAGGCGTTCAAGAAGGATGGACGCGAGGACTACGAGCTCGGCGTCCGCCTGCTAAAGTCGGGCGTGCAGATACGATTCGCGAAAGACGCGCTGGTGTACCACTATCCCGTCAACAGGCCGCGATCGGTACTGCGGAAATGGTATACATGGGGACGAGCGGACGTGTACTTCGCGCAGAAGCACCCGGAGGTGTTCTGGACGCTGCCGATCCGCCGGTATTGCCGGAACACACCTTCGTTTCGAGCGGGGCTCCATGCGCTCGCTCTTTGCTTTCCTTTGAATCCCATGGGAATCGTGTCGCTGATGGGCGGTTACTTTGAGAAACGCCTGGATCGGCTTTGGGAAGACCGGTGGCTGAGGCGGTGGCGGCTGAGCCATCATCTCGCCTACCTGCTCGGTGTGCTGTCAGCACTGGGCGGAGTCCGGCAGTTCGATGACTTCTTGCGCCGATGGCAGGATCGCGCAGACTGGCCCCGGCACAGAGTCCGCGTAGAGGAGGTTGACGTCCTATCGGGGCAGGCCCTGATCGGCGAGCTGGATGCGTACGACAGGCTATTCCTGGTCCCACGGGTCGAAGGTTCTATTGTCGGCTGGGTCGAAGCGCCGTGCGAGTCCGGCGGCGACTCCATCTCGAGCGCAGAGATCGCAGAATGCATATCCAGGCAGGCGTGCTGGCCGATATGGCGCTCCCTGGCTGTCTCCGACGGCTCGCACATCTCTCTGAGCAAGAGCGATTGCGCTGCATGGCGGGAACTCAGCGAGCACCTGGGGACGATTTTGAGCCAAGACGGACACCCGGCGTTCTCCGGCGACGGCTGCAGGGATTCCCAACCCGTTTCGGCGGTGACCCTCTCAAACGAGGGCGACCCGGCGTCTCCCGAAAGCTCAACATTCGGCCCGGATCGGCTCGTCTGCCTCGAGACCGAAGGAGGCTGTCTCCGTCCCAAGCTGAAGGCGGCGCTGTCCGCCTGTCCGGGCGACTTCATCGCGCTGCTGAAGCCGTCCGACCGAGTTGATCCGGGTTGGGCGAACACCGTATTCCGGCACTTTGCGGATCCAGAGGTCGCCTGTGTCGTCACGCCGGTAATCCTGCGCGGCGTCCAAAGCCGGGCTGAGGAGCTCTATCAGGCGCTCGCAGGCTTCGACCGGGTGAGGAGCTGGGAATTCAGTTGCCTGACGGATCGGCTAAGGCCGGCTTACGTGCTGAGCGAGTTCAACGCCGCGTGTCACCGCCTCGTGGTGAGCAAATGCGCTCTCGATCTGGTTTGGGAATCACTCGCGGGCTCGTCGCACAGATATGAGGAGGTCGCGCTGAGGATTCTGCAAGCCCTGCTCCACAAGTGCGAGAAAGTTGTATATGAGCCGCATGCCATAATCTGGCGCGATCCGCCGGTATCTATGGCCGACGTCCGCAGCATGTCGGCAGAGCATTCATACCTGGTCCACCAAATCCTTTCGGAGACCCTGGTTTCCTCTCATACCGGGAGACTTCGGTCGTTGAGGATATTGAGCAAGCTGCTGCGACCTCGGGCGCGGAAGCTCCTGAGGTGCGCTCGCGGCTCCATTGACTGGCCGCTGTCATTTGCAATAGCCGAGGCAGTCGCGGCGGCTCGCGGAATCAGGCGCGGAATCATCGGAAGACCACAGGAAGAAGGCGCGGCATGAGTATCCTGGCTGCGGAAGTCGTGCGACGCGGGAACCTCGTAAAGCAGCTCGCCGTCCGTGATCTCAAGCTGAGGTACGAGCGCTCGGCGCTGGGATTCCTCTGGTCGCTCCTGAACCCGCTCATCATGATCGGCATATACACGTTCTTCTTCTCGCTGGTCGTGCGGATAGGCATCCCCCGATACCCGGTGTTCCTTGTGTCCGCGCTGCTTCCCTGGAACTTCTTGACCAGGTGTCTGCTGGGCGTGTCTCCGCTTCCCTATCAGAACGGCTACCTGCTGAACCGGGCGGCGTTTCCGGCAGAGTCGCTCATCTTCAGCGGGATGCTCTCGGCCTTCACGGACTTCTGCCTGGAGATGCTCATCTTCGTCGGGCTGTTGGCGGCCTTTGGACTTCCGCTGTTGCCTGGATTGCTCGTCGTCCCGCTGGTGATGGCGCTCCATTTCCTTTTCGTGGCGGGAGTCGCGCTCTTCTTCTCGGTTGCCTATGTCTTCTATCGAGACACGCAGTACATAGCGAGCATCGTCGCCACCGCCTGGCTTTACCTGACGCCGGTGTTCTACCCGATTTCCCTGGTTCCGGAGCGGTTTCAGACACTCTACAAGCTGAATCCGATGGTGCACATCGCCGGGTGCTTCCGCGAGCCGCTGTACAGCGGCAACTTCCCGCCTTTGACGACGCTGGCCATCGCCGCAGCGGCGGCATTCGGCGTTTTCATACTGGGCTGGCTGTTCTTCAACAAGTACAAGAAGGACTTCGCCGAGCTACTCTGACGAATGGTGCAGACTATGGCCGCAATAAGCATGCACGGTGTCTCAAAGAGGTTCAGAGCCTACGACTACGGCAATCGCTGGCTGAGGCGCGAGCTGATCGAGCTCATGCGCGGGAAGCGCAACCCCCGCGAGTGGCGAACCGTGCTCCGCGAGATCAACCTGGAAATCAGCCAGGGAGAAACCGTCGCCGTCCTCGGCTGCAACGGATCGGGCAAGTCCACACTGCTGAAGCTCATGGCCGGGATACTCCAGCCGACCACGGGCAGAGTGATCAGTCGCGGCAGCACCGGCACGCTTCTGGACATAGGCACCGGCTTCCACGAGGACTTGACGGGCCGCGAGAATGTCTTCGTGGACGGAGCAATCCTTGGCCTCTCGGAGAGATACCTGCGGGCCATTCTCCCAGAGATCGAGGGCTTCGCGGAACTGGAAGGTTTCATGGACACGCCCCTGCGGTATTACTCCTCTGGGATGAAGGCCAGACTAGGCTTCGCGGTGGCGATGAGCGCGGATCCCGACATATTCCTGATTGATGAAATTCTGGCGGTCGGGGACGAAGGCTTCCGGCGGAAGTGCTTCGCCCGCCTCGATGAGTTGGTATCCAGAGGCAGGACAATCGTGATCGTGAGCCACGATATTGACGCAGTCCGGCGGCTGTGCACCAGAGGCATATGGCTGCACGACGGGATTGCCAAAGCGGATGGGCCGATTCACGAAGTCTGCGATCAATATCTCAGTCACTACGAGACGGAACTCCCCATTGGAGGATGACTTTGAATATCAGCGCCCTGGTATGTACGCGCAACCGCCCGGAGCTGGTTCGAGGATGCCTCGAAGCCATGGCCGGAAGCCCGTGTCCCGATCTGGAGATAGTAGTCGTGGATCAGAGCACGGATTCGGCGGAATTGGCCGCCGTGGATCGCCGAATCCGATATATCCACAGCGCCACGGTCGGCCTTTCGCGCGCGAGAGACATCGGCGTCCAGCAGAGCAGCGGGGACGTAGTCGCCTTCACGGATGACGACTGCGTTCCAGACAAGACCTGGGCGGCGGCGATTCTCAAAGAATTCGCCGAGAACCAGGATATCTCAGCTATCTACGGGCGGACTCTGCCTTACGAGCAGGCCCGAAGGAGAGAGCGCCAGGTGGCGATCAAGTCGGATGCCGAGCGCCGGATATTCAGCCGCCGCTGTAATCCGTGGCGGCTCGGGCACGGAAACAACATGGCCTTTCGCCGCCGGGTCTTCGAGGTCGTCGGCCCCTTCGACGAAGCCCTGGGACCTGGCGGCTTGCTGCGAAACTGCGACGACGCGGATTTCACTTACAGACTCCTCAAAGCGGGCTTCAAGGCGCTCTACAGCCCTGAGCCGCTTGTCTATCACAGGCAGTTTCGTCACGGGGAAGACTTGTGGCGGCTGGAAAGGGGTTACAGCATCGGAGCAGGCGCTCTGTGCTGGAAGCATTTGAGGTGCGGCGATAAGTACGCGCTCAAGCTTCTTCTCGATCGCTGGGGGAAGGCAGGGGCGGCGCATATTATCTATGGACTTCTGACAGGGAAGCCGACGCACATCCGGCTGGGCTGGTATCGGATTGTGTACTCCATCATGGGGATGTGGAAGGCACGGGCGGTTCCGATTGACGTATCGCGCAGGGTATTCCTCGATCCAGGCGCGGGAGGTAGATCGAATGAACAGAGTCTCTGTGGTCATATGTACTCGCAATAGGGAGAAAGCGCTCAGGAACTGCCTGCGCTCCATAGCCGAAAGCACCTCCAGGCCGTTCGAGGTACTGGTCGTTGACCAAAGCACGAACGGACGCACGGAGCAGGTGGTCAGCGAGGCGTCGGCCGGATCGCCTTTTCCAATGCTCTACATGCACCTGGACACGGTTGGACACACGAAGGCGCGCAATGCGGGGTCCAGGGCTAGCCACGGGCAGATAATCGCCTTCACGGACGATGACTGCCTCGTGGACGCCGGTTGGCTCGACGCCGTGAGCAGGGAGTTCTCCGATTCGCGAGTGAGCTGCGTGTGCGGCCAGACCCGGCCGGCGGACCATACGGAGCGCCCAAAGGCCGCCTTACTCTCCACACTCGATCACTACCGGCGCAGGCTCGTCCGAGGCAAACACAATCCGGTCACTGTCGGTCGTGGAAATAACATGGCCTTCCGCAAGTCGGACCTGCTGATGCTCGGCGGCTTCAACGAGCGAATCGGCGTGGGAACATCCCTGCACGCCGGCGACGACCTGGACCTGTTCTACAGGCTGATGGAGGCCGGGGGATACATCGTGCATACGCCCGACGCCGTCGTGCTCCATGCGCAACCGGATGACTGGCAGCTTGTGATCCGCAAGAAGAGAGGATATGCGATCTCGGCCGCGGCAGTCCTGTGCGCCAGGATCAGATATGGCGACCTCTACGCTGGGACGCTCCTGATCGGCAAGATCGCCTACGAGTTCGGCTGTCTGCTCTGCGGGGGAATGCTCCGCATGAATCGCCGTCTGGCGTCAATAGGCTGGCACAGCTTCGTCGGCAGTCTCTCGGGCCTCAAATACCTGCTGAACCGCGACTTCTGCACCGAAATCCGCCGGCTTTCCCGCTCCGCCCGCGATTCCTTCTCTTCTCGGGCTGAGAGCAGCTAACCCATCCGGCAGCGGACACTGTGGGCACCCTCTTCGAACAGCGGCAGCACGTTCCCCTCGATGGGCTTGCCGTCCACCTCGATGCTCGCGGCTCCGTGCTCGACATGATCGGGATTCTCGACCGCGATCTCATACACCGCGCCCCTGAACTTCCGCGTAATCCTGAAGCCGTCCCACTCGGACGGAATGCAGGGGTCGAGCATGAGGCCATCGTATGTAGGCCGCGCGCCCAGAATGTAGTCCAGCCCGCCGCGGAGCATCCAGACCGCCGAGCCGGTGAGCCACGAATGACTCGCCTCGCCGAAGGTCGGGTGATCCGGGCTGGTCACATACTCGGAGTAGACGTAGGGCTCCATCCGGTAGACATCCGGGTCATGCGCCTGGTTCATCGGCATTGTCTTGCGATAATACTCATAGGCACGGCCGCCGTTTCCGAGCAGGCACTCGGCAAGAATCGCCCACGCCGCGACATGGTTGAAGATCCCGGCATTCTCCTTCTTGCCGGGGACGCAGCGCGTCGCCAGGCCTATGCCTGGGTCCACCTTTGTATAAGCTGGGGTCAAAATCTTAGGCCCTATCGGCGTATTCAGCATCCCGTAGGCCGAATCCATAGCCGTGCGCGCGCGATCTTCCGGCGCGATGCCGCTGATCACAGCCCAGCTCTGCGCGTTCATGAATATGCGGCCCTCTTCGTTCGTCCTCGAGCCGATGACGCCGCCATCATCGCGTGTTCCCCGGATATACCATTCGCCATCCCAGCAAAGAGCATTCAGGACCTCCGCGATTCGGGCGTACTCAGAGCGGTAATGCGCCGCCTCGCCGCTCATCCCGATCCGGTCGAGAAGGTCGGCGGCTTCGCGCAGGATGTAGCACAGGAACTCGGCGACCCAGACGCTCTCCCCTATCCCCTGCCTGCCGACGTAATCCAGGGAGTCGTTCCAGTCGCCCGGCCCGAACTTCGGCAGATGCCCGGGCGTGAGATTGCCGAGAGGGTAATCGGCCGCGCGGATGACGTGCTCGAGCACCGTGCCTTCTCCCTCGTCCTGATATGGCACGACTCGATTCAGGAAATCGAGATCGCCCGTCTCCTTCAGGTACGACATCACGGCAAGCGGCAGCCACAGCGGTGTATCGGAGTGCCCGGTCTTCTCTCCCTGCCCGGTGAGCGGGAAGTAGTTGTGGAGGGCGCTCCCATCTGCGAACTGGTGAGACAGGACCTCGCAGATTCGCTCGGCAACCACCGATGGCTCCGCCATGACCGGGCCCATCGAGTCCTGGCACTGGTCGCGGACGCCCGTTCCGAACAGCAGTCCGCCGTGGTAGTAGCCGGCAGTTCGATGCATGTGGAAAGTGACCCACGCCTGGCGCTTCGCCCAGGTATTCAGCATCAGATTCATCTGCGGGTCGGGAGTCTCGGCTTGAGCGGTCGAAAGGTAAGCATTCCAGTAGCGCCTGACACCTTCGAAGGCAGCGCTGATGTTCGCCGGATCGCGGTATTTCGCCACCAGCGGAGGAGCAAGCTCCGAGTATCCCTCCCGATCCACGACTCCCATCAGGACCGCGAACTCCGCTATCTCTCCGGGCGCCAGGGTGATTCCGCTTTGAAGGGCGGCGCACGCATCCCCCGCCGTGATCTCGGTATCCCGGCATCGGCCTTCGTCCACCACGACGGGATTCGATTCGGAGCGCCACCGGCCGATGAACGCATCCTTCTTGCCGTCGAAGCCTTTCGCCGGCAGGGACGAGGCGAAGAAGACGTGCTTGTTCCACGCCTGATTCGGCTGCTTGACGGTCGCGCCCTGGTAGGTGACCCAGTAGTTTTTCGTCGCGTAGAGGATGCCGTTCCGCCGGTCGAAGGTGACGACGTTGAAGTGCTGGTCGTTCGGCTGGTTGATGAGGTCCACCAGCGCGTGGCCCAGGCAGAGCTCGACATAGGAGAAGACATCCAGCTTCCGAGGCCGATCCGCACGGTTTTCGAGTGTCACGCGCCAGACTTCAAGGTCGTCCTCGAGCGGGACGAAATAAAGGATTTTGCCGCGGATTCCCCGGTACTCGGTCTCGATTTGGGTATAGCCCATGCCGTGCCGGCACTCGTAGAAGTCGGGCTGTTTTCCGACCGGCTGCCAGGTCAGCGACCAGTATTCGCCGTCCTCATCGCGGAGGTAGACGTACCTGCCCGGACGATCCCACGGGAGGCAGTTGTACCGGTGCCTGGTGATCCGCGAGTCCCTCGGGCAGATGTAGAAGCTGTATCCGCCACCGGCGTTCGTCACCAGGCCGGTGTACCGGGAGTTCGAGATGTAGTTCACCCACGGCGCGGGCGTATCCGGCCGCGTGATGATGAACTCTCTCCCATCCTCCGAAAACCGCCCGTACTCTTCCAGCCCCACGAGTTCCTCCGTGATGAGTGATGCATGTTGAGCGTTGAGTGATGAGTGATGAGTGACCCCGGAGGCCGTATACTGGCCACTAACGACCACCGACCACCGACTTCCCCAAGAAGCGTACACAATTTCGGCCACCTGAGTCAAGCCGAAGGGGAACATGGAAGCACAGAGGGGAAACCCGGAGGAACTCTGAACGTGGGATTGTTTAAAAAGGGCATCCGGGAGGGTGAGGCCCCCGCCGAATCCGCCGCAGCGGACAGGAGCGTCGCCCTCCCGTACAACTAGGTTGGCGGTGGAAATCTTTTCCACCGCCCGGCACTGGGATGGGAAATCCTTTGCTGTGAGCCTTTGGGGTAACGTACTGTGCTCAATGCCCCATCGCAGACAGTCTACTGCCCAAAGCCTGACCTATTTCCACAGCTTGCCCAGGGGCTGCATGTTGTGCCACAAAGGGTTGCACTCGACGAGATATTGTGGTATAATAACACGGTAACTGGCTAAGGAGACCTTAACACAGAGGATAGTACAAAGGAGACTTCGAAAACCTATGTTTACGCTTGTGACGCAATTTGAAGAGTTACTCAAGAACATCCGACCACCCCAGGACCGCCTCGACGCGGCTCACAATTTGCCAGTCCTTGTACGAGATTACCTCGCAGAACATGAGGACTTCGAAACACTTGCACCGCATTCCCGCCTGGTAGGCTCGTACGCTCAGCAAATGTGTGTTGGTGACGTCAAGGATGTAGATTTCTTAGTGAGAGTTGATGGTGATCCCGACACCAACGAACCCGAAGCTAAACAACTGATCCAGGATCTAAAGGCAGCACTAGACGACCTACCTGACGCCCTCGGTTATAATGGATACGCCGATGTCGATATCAAACAAGCAAGACGGTCCGTACATGTACATATCGAGAAACCCGATTTCCACCTCGATGTGGTACCGTGTATCGCGCCTAATGGATTCGACGAACCACTGTATGTTCCAGACCGGGGATTCAACAAGTGGATAAAGTCGCATCCGTGCGGGTACACCAACTTGCTCAACACGTTAAATGGCGAGCACCGTGAGAAGGTGAAGCCTCTTGGTAAGCTGTTGAAGCATTTTCGGAACCACCAGATGCGGACTCGACGGCCCAAGAGCTACTGGCTGGGCGCGTTGTTGGTACATCACATAACCCGAGAAGGCGGGTTGAATACCGCCGAGTCGCTCGCTGAACTGGTTTGCGACCTATTTGATGAGATATACCGACAATATGCCTCTCTTATGGGTAGGGATGACGGAGCTACCCCTAACATCTCTGACCCTTTGCTTGGGCACAATATCTCCTGGAACTGGGGCAGAACGCATTTCGAGACATTCATGCGTAGGGTGAGCGAAGGACGTGAGTGGGCGGCCAAGGCACTGAACGCAAAAGACCGCGGAGCGGCCATCGTGTATTGGCAGAGGATCTTCGGCGCGGAGTACTTCCCATCTGACGTTCAGGAGGCAGCATCGCAGGCCGCTACAGCAGCCTGGCCCGGCCAGGCGAGCGTAACTGCCACAGGATTGGTAACCCTACCCCAGCCAGCAAAGATACTATCTGTGCAGCCAATAAAACCCGTGCAATCACTAGAAACTAGATTCCATGGCCCATCCGAAGAGTAGTACTTTCAGGATTCGCGAAGTAAGCTTTGAACTGCAGAACCTGCAGATACAACAACGCTTCCCAGGCAATTTCTTGTATAAGCGGGAGCGGAATGGGAAGATAGCCACCTGGCAAGGCAGACTGCAACCCACAGAGCTATCTCCAGCTTATTTAGTGGAAGTTCGCTATAAAATATGGGAAACCCCACAGGTCAGAGTATTATGGCCAGACTTGGTTCCAGGAGCCCTACATTTGTACCCTGATGGAAGGCTCTGCCTGTTTTGGCCAAAGGAGTGGAGATGGCGCCGGGATCAATTGATAGCGGAAACGATACTGCCATGGACCTCGCTGTGGTTGCGTTTCTACGAGCTTTGGCTTGATACAGGGACCTGGTTAGGTCCCTCCTCATCGCATACCGGACCGAAGACAGAGACACAAGATACAAATGACCATAAAGAAGCTCTTTCTATCATACTATAGCGGTGACCTCGTTGAGGTCAACCAGCTAGCTAGTGCTCTCCGCATGCGCGGCATTGTTCCCTGGGTCGACAAATCCGGCGGCTTCTCGGTTGCTGATGAATGCGAAACCGAAGCTCGCCGAGCCATTCGTGAAGACTGTTTTGGCCTACTTCTCTATGCCACAAAGCAGTGTTTCAGGCGGGAATTCATACGAAAAGAGATGGACGAAGCCTGGACGGTCCACGTGGCTGATCCCTCGTTTGCTCTCTTCGCTGTACCCCGGTGCATAACGTTCGATGAACTTGCCCTTTACAGCTTGGGGGACTTTGGCTTCGACCTATCACTAACCCATACCATTCGGCTAGATAAGCGGGCCGATCTCGATCTTGGCTATGCTACCATCGCACGGGCGGTACTTCATAAATACCTTGAACGCACAGCACTCCCGTGCACAGACGGTATCTCGTTGCAGATTAGCACCCTCAAACTGATGCCTGACAAGCCCACCGATATGCTGCGCATCGATGCCACTTCCGCGTTCGCCCAAGGTGTTGGGGATGGTAAGCTCTGGACGCAATTGCTCGGCGGGCTAATAGATGTAGAGCAGGCTCTTTCGTATGTATACGGTCGGCCCCGACTGCACGTGCATGGGTCCAAGCATCTCAGTACTGCTTTTATGTTCGGTCGAGTATTTTCCCAGTTTGACATGGACATTCAGCAGACGGCGCACAAGGTGTGGCGGACGGATGTATGCTATGCGGATACTAAACCTTTTGTGGTGTATACACAAAAGGGCGATGCTAAGACCCGCCGCCTTTTTGTGGAGATAGCTTCAGGTGACAAAAACGTGCCTGCATGTGTTGATGCCTTCCTCCGCGCCCGCCGCCTGCAACCACCTCTGCGGCTGCAGCTTCACCCTCCAAGTATGGCGTTTTCAGTGGACGCAGCCCTTTGCCGGGCCATGGCAGCCCATGCCTACTCCGAGATTGAGCGAATGATCACGGAATGCTTGATATCGGAGATTCATATCTTCGCTGCAGTACCGCAGACGTTCATGATACTGCTAGGGCAACAGTTCCGTGGCATGCCGCCGGTGCATCTGTACGAGTGGGATGGCACTGGATACACGCCTTCCTGTCGCATCCCTGGGGGCAAACTATGACCGCCCTTGATCCGTGTTTGGCACAAAGTTTTGTGCTTTGCATTTCTCCGCTGGAAACGCTTCCACAAAGAGTCTCAGCGTTCAATGTTGAGCGTTGGACGTTTCCGCCTCGGCGGATTCAACATTCCCCGTGTTCCCGTGCAGGATTACCCGCGTGAGAAATCAAACCTAGCTGTTGAGCATGCGCGGCCGGAATGCCAGCCGCCAGCATCAAGTATCCAGCATCAAGTATCCAGTATCCAGTATCACGATTCACGAGCACGAGTACGAGTAGGATTCGCGAGTGGAAGCAAGGCGAGGTGAAATGCTATGGAAGAGACTACCGGCCTTTCGGAGGCAGAGCAGGTTATCGAGGAGACGATCGAGAAGTACGCCGCATACGTAAACCCCACCCTGGCGAATCTGATGCGGTTCGCGGGCTTCGGCGACGTCGAGGCGTCCGCGCACGGGACGAAGATCACCGATTACTCAGGGAACGAGTACATTGACTGCCTGGGCGGGTACGGCGTCTTCAGCCTCGGACATCGCCACGCGGAGGTGGTCGCGGCGGTTCAGGAGCAGCTCGAGTGCATGCCGCTCTCGTCCAAGATATTCTTCAACAAGCCGCTGGCGGACCTCGCCGAGCTTCTGGCGGAGATCACTCCCGGCCGGCTGCAGTACAGCTTCATCTGCAACAGCGGCGCGGAAGCCATGGAGGGAGCGCTCAAGGCCGCCCGCATTTACACGAAGAGGACGGAGTTCATCTCGACCATCGGCGGCTTCCACGGCAAGAGTATGGGCTCGCTCTCGGCGACCGGAAGGGATCTCTACAAATCGCCTTTCCAGCCGCTGATTCCGGGGTTCAAGCACGTCCCATTCGGAGACGCAAAGGCAGTTGAAAGTACGATGACGCCAAACACTGCCGCCGTGATCGTGGAGCCGATCCAGGGCGAGGGCGGAATCCGCGTGCCGCCGGATGACTACCTGCCCCGCCTGCGGGAGATTTGCACGCAGAACGGCTCGCTCCTCGTCGCGGACGAGGTGCAGACCGGCATGGGCCGAACCGGGAAGATGTTCGCATGCGAGCACTGGGGCGTCGAGCCGGACATCATGACCCTGGCGAAGGCCCTTGGCGGCGGCGTGATGCCCATCGGCGCGTTCATCGGTACTCCTGAGATTTGGGAGGCGATGTTCCGCGAGAATCCGCTGATGCACTCGTCCACATTCGGAGGGAATCCGCTGGCCTGCCGCGCGGCTATCGCGGCGATTCATGCGACGCGGTTCAGAAACCTGCCGGGCCGAGCAGCGAGGCTCGGCGAGTATTTCATCGGAAAGCTTCGTGAGATCAAGGATAAGCATCCGAAGGCCCTCACGGAGGTACGCGGCCTCGGCCTAATGATCGGCGTCGAGTTCACACACGAGGACATCGGCGAGCTGGTCATCGGCGGGCTGGCGAGGCGCGGCGTGATCGCGGCCTACACGCTGAACAACCCGAAGGTCATCCGCTTCGAGCCGCCGCTCATCATCACGGAGGAGGAGATTGACGCGGTAGCCACCGCCTTCGACGAGGCGATCGCAGAGGCGCTCGAGATGGTGGAGGGAATCGTCTAGCGCCCGGCCCTCCACGGTCGGGGCTGCACACGCGGCC
>DATKXU010000122.1:0-6812 GCA_035528905.1 Armatimonadota bacterium | reverse complement strand
GGCTCACTGCTCGCGACGATCGGTAAGGGGAAGCTGACCAACCCCGGCGCAGTGGGAGTCGGCGCAGACGGGACGATATTCGTAGTTGATAACGGGAGACTGAAGGCGATGCGTCCGAAGACTTTAGACGTCAGACCTTAGACTTTAGAGGGGCAATGAGCCTGGGTAAGATCGGAAAATATGAAAAACTCGACGTTCTCGGGCACGGAGTGTCCGGGATAGTCTACCTTGCGTGGGACACCCTCCTGGGGAAGCACGTCGCCCTGAAGGAGATCAGCCTTCAGGCGCACGATGAAGCTCGCTTCCTGGAGGAGGCTCGCGTCCTCGATCGTCTCCGTCACCAGAATATCGTTCGGGTCAACGGCGTTGACAAGATTGACGGCCACATGATCATTGACATGGAGTACGTGAAAGGCACAAACCTCCATGAATACATGCGCCGTCATGGAAAGCTGCCCGTTCGCGAGGCGCTGGGTATTGCAGTCCAGATTGCGGATGCCCTCGATTTCGCCCACCAGAACAGCACGGTTCACAGGGACATCAAGCCGGCGAATATCCTCCTCACGAGCGAAGGCGTAGCGAAGATTGCCGATTTCGGCCTGGCCGAGATCCTTGGGAGCGGCTCGTATGCCGGTGGCGCGGGGACGTATGCCTACATGGCTCCCGAGGATTTCGAGGAAGAGGAGAAGTCCGACCGCAGGTCGGATATTTGGGCGGTCGGCGTTACTCTCTATGAGATGGTGACCAGCCGGCGGCCATTCCAGGCGGCGAAGTCCAAAGACCCGTTTTCCTGGAAGAGGACGATCCAGGAAGATGAGCCCAGCCCGCTCGCTGAGATTGACCCTTCACTGCCGGCGCAATTGCAGCAGGTTATCAGCCATGCTCTGGCGAAGAATAAGCATGATCGGTATCAGTCTGCCGGGGAATTCCGGGACGACCTGAAGGGCATTCTGGCGTCCGCCGGTGGACCGGTTACGCAGACGGCGGCCCCAAAGGAAGTGCGGGAGGAATCGCCGATCTCCGTGTGGCCCGAGGAATTGCAGTTTCCGAAGGTCAGAAAGGGCGAGTTCGGCAGGCGGAATCTAACAATTCGAGCGCCGGGACGTGGACGGACTCAGGGGCGGGTGGTGTCTCAGCCGGGTTGGATATCGGTTTCGCCACAGGCGTTCAACCGCCGACATCAGAGTCTGCTGGTGACTGCGGATACCGAGACCATCTGGCAGCCGGGAACGTACACTGACCGGCTGGCGTTCGAAGTTGACGGACGACCGGTGTACGTGTCCGTCAGCATGAACGTCCTTCCGACGAGGCGGCAGTTTTCGGAGGTTGCCTGGTGGTATCTGCCGCTGCTGGTATTATGCGTGCTGCCGTTCCTCGTGCGATCGGGAGGCCGGCATGGGATAGATGCGGCAGGGCTTGTCACAATGGGCCTGCTGTCGGTGATGCTGCTGATCATCACCGTCGTCGCTGATCTTGGCATATTCGAGAAACTGATCCCCGGCGCAATTGGAGCAATCGGCGTGGGGGCAGTGATAGGCATGTTTTCGAAGGCGATCGGGCACGAAGTGTCCCCCGGGGAAGCATTCCCCGTTTCGGTAGCAGGGACGCTCCTCAGCCTTTTCATTGTGCTGCAATTATTGACTGCATCGAAGTGGCGGGTGTGGGCGTTCATATTGCCGTTGTGTGCCGCCATTGCGGCAGTCGCGCTGGGACACTAATGCAAGTAAACAGTTAACAGTAAACAGTAAACAGTGGAATGGGAGACTGTTCACCGTTCACCGTTCACTTATCACTAGGAGAACCACATTGAGCAAGAGCAGAATCATCTGGACAACTGTGATCTCGTTGGCGATACTCTACGCCATTGTCGCCGGTATCGGCCGGCACATCCATATGAATCGGCTGGCGCATGACTTGCGCTACGGCGGCGAGGCGAAGAAGATATCAGCCGCGACCGAACTCATGAAGCGCGATCGCCTGTACGATAAGGTTCAGGAAATGCCGATCTCCGAGCGGATCAAGGCCATGGACGCCGTCGAGAAGATCCCGGGCGAGCTGACCGTGAAGCAGTCGCTAATTCTTCTCAAAGATACCGAAGCGAAGGTTCGGGGGAGGGTCGCCAAGTCCCTGATCTTGCTTGCGAAAGACCATGTTCCCCTCCTGGTAGCCGCCTTGAAGGACTCCGATGAGAACGTCCGCAACGGCGCAAAGGATGCCCTCGTCGGCATAGGGCCGAAGGTGATTCCGCTGGTTCAGCCGGCGGTGAAAGTCGCGGAGACGAGAGCAGCAGCCTGCGACGTCCTTGTTCGTATCGGCGAACCGAGCGTAGAGGCACTGGTTGGTTTCCTTGATGATGATGATCAAGACGTGCGGATGGCATGCGCGGCCTCACTGGGCAAGATTGCCAGCAAGAAGGGAACTCTTGCCCTCCACAAGTCAACCAAGGACGTGAGAGCGGTCCGGGAGATCGCTATCGGCTCGCTATGTTCCATCTGCGATCCGCGCTCGACCGGGCTGCTGGTGAGCGTTCTCCGAGGTGAAACCGACGACGGGGAAGTCCGCGCTCGTTCGGCGCGCGCACTGAGTGTCATCGGCGGGCCTCAGGCGATTCAGGCGCTCGTCGAGTCATTGGGTGACCTCGATCTTAAGGTGCGGACATCGGTCGTTTCCGGCCTTCAGAGGATGGGCGATGCGGCGGTGCCGGCAATCCTGGCCGCAATGGCTTCCGGGCAGAAGACCGTTCGCGAAGCAGGGGCTCAGGCGCTGGAGAGGATTGACTCGCCGAATGCGGCCTCAGCCCTGGCGAAGCTCATATCAGACTCCGATCCTGCCATCCGAGCATCCGCCGCAAGAGGACTTGGCATTCAGACGGCGCATCCTCAACCGGCGATGCTTATTCCGGTTCTATCGGACAACGCGGGAGCGGTCGCAGAGGCGGCGTCCGACTCATTGGCGGCAATGGGGCCTCGAGCGATTCCGATCCTCATCTCGGCATTGAAGTCGCCTGCCTCCGAGGTGTCGAAATATCGGGCGGCCCAGGCTTTGGCGAAGATAGGCTCGCCTGCCGTGCCTTCGCTGCTTACCTCCTTGAACGGAGACATTGGGGTGCGAAAATGGGCGGCTTATGCGCTCGGGCGAACGAGGGATCCGCGTGCCAGACCGGCATTGGAGAAGCTCGTCAATGCGGGTGACAAGGACCTCGCCTGGGTGGCGAAGCGCGCGCTCGACAGGCTGTGATCAAGGATTAGTCGGTTTCGGCTTAAGCGTGTTCCCAAGGATGTCGCCGGCCGAAGCCGTTTCCGCAGCCTTGATGTTTTCAGCGATGATCTGCTCCAGCAGCTCTTTGCGATGAACCGCTATTTCCCTGGGCGCAGTAATGCCGAGGCGAACCTGATCACCGCGTACCTCGACTACGGTGATCTCGATATCGCCTGCTATCACGATTCGCTGGCCGACTTTCCTTGCCAATATAAGCATACTGGTTTGCTGCCCTTTCCAAGGGTAGTGAGTACACCTTGAGAACGCATCGCTTCTATTATCGGCCAATTCCCGGTAATGTTTCAGGGTTCATAACAACTGGGCGCTTTCCCCGTTGTTGCGGGCACTTTGCTGTGATATAATGTCTGTGCCTCATAAGAGACCTCTGTCGCGGGCGAGTGGCGGAATGGCAGACGCAACGGACTTAAAATCCGTCGGGGAAACCCATGTGAGTTCGACTCTCACCTCGCCCACCACTTCGTCCGGCAGTATGCTATCAAGTTCGGAGGTAAGACATGCGGCCGCATCGGTTCTCATTCCTAGCGATAGGCCTTCTGCTTAGCGCTGCTGCCGGTTTGGCGAGATCGGAGGCGAAAACCGCCATGGAACTCAAGAATGACTTCGTAATCTGGAAGATCGATACTGACGGCCGAAGCTTTCAGTTCACCGACAAGAGCAGCGGCAAGAGCTACTGCGCGCAGGCCGATACGCCGTTTGCACGGTTGAGTAAAGGCGGTCGAGGATACGACGTCACCGGCGCATCCGCCAAGGGAAGCCGGCTCGAATTGAATTTTGGGGACTCCGGCGTGCAAGCTGTCCTCGAGGCGAAGGCTGAGAAGCGCTGCTTGACGTTTGAGGTACTATCGGTCACCGGTGAAGGAGTTGATGAACTTGCTTTCGCCAATCTAGATCTTTCTCTGAAGGGTGACCGGGATGAGCCCTTTGCCGCATGTGCCCTCGCCCTGAATCTCAAGACGAACGTGTCCGAGCTACCCCGAGCAAGCAGCCGTCTTCGTGCCTTGTGTTACCCCAGGTTCGGTTTCGAAGGCGCCAAGGTGGCGATAGTCGCTTGTCCGCCAAACGAGTTGCGAGCAGTGATGCAGGAAGTGGTCACAGCGTCCCCTGATCTGCCTCATTCAAGCATCGGCGGTCCATGGGCGCTGAACGGAAAGCTAAACCGGGGCTCCTACCTTTTCAATTTCGACGGTGTTTCCGAGGCCAACGTGGACGATTGGATTCGTCTAGCGAAGAGCCTTGGGATCAATCAGATTGATTTTCACGGTGGCTCTTCCTTCAGGTTCGGTGACTGTATGCCTAATCCGGCGGTGTATCCCGATGGACGGGCAAGCCTTAAGCGTGTAATAGACAAGCTTCATGCGGCCGGAATTGCCGCCGGCCTGCACACCTACGCCTTCTTCATAGATCCGAAGTGCCCCTGGGTGACGCCGGTCCCCGATCCGCGTTTGGGAAAGGACGCCTGCTTCACCCTGGCTTCGGCGCTGTCAAGCGATGCCGCCACAGTACAGGTGGTCGAGCCCACTGAGAAGATGTCCGCAACCACCGGCTTCTTCGTCCGAAACAGCGTCACCCTTCAGGTTGACGACGAGCTAATCACCTATTCAGGCGTCTCCAAGGAACCTCCTTACTCCTTCACCGGCTGCAAGCGAGGAGCTTTCGGCACGAAGCCCTCCGCCCACGAGGCGGGTGCTAAGGTCTACCACCTCAGCCAGTGCTTCTTCCTCTTTGCGCCGGATGGAGACTCCACTCTGCTGGAGGAAGTGGCGGCAAAGACGGCAGAGACATTCAATGAATGCGGCTTCGATATGATCTACCTCGATGCTCTGGACGGGGAGGATGTCCTCGGCGGTCCCGAGAACGGCTGGCACTACGGCTCCAAGTTTGTTTTTGAGATATGGAAGCGGTTGAATCGGCCCGCACTTCAGGAGATGAGCACGTTCCATCACCACCTGTGGTACGTCCGCTCGCGCATGGGGGCTTGGGATCACCCATCACGCAGCCACAAGAAATTCATTGATATCCACTGCAAATCGAACGAGAACAACGAGCGGATGTTTTTGCCTGGACACCTTGGCTGGTGGGCATTGAAGCCGATCGCCTCCCCTGATACCGAGCGTACGTTCACCGACGATATCGAGTATCTGTGCGCCAAAGCCGCAGGTACTGAGTGCGGCCTGTCCATCATGGGTGTAGACCCAACCAGCATCCAAACGAATTCGGCTCTCGCAAGCCTTGGCGCGATCGTCAAGCAGTGGGAGGATCTTCGAAATGCCGGCTTCTTCACTCAGTCCGTGAAATCGAAGCTTCGGGAGCCGGGACATGACTTCACCCTGTTGCGGGATTCCCAAGGCGACCCGCGTATATGCCCTGCGGATTACTCGATGCACAAGTTCGAAAGCCTGGACGACCGCACCTCTGGCTGGACGGTCAAAAACCGGTTTTCCGCTCAGCCCCCGCAGATCCGCATAGAAGCGCTATGGACTGCCGCTCCTTACGATTCGAGCGACGCCATTATCCTGTCCGATTTCAAGGATGTCGAAGAGTTCAACGAGCGCCGTACCAGTTCGGGGGTCACGGCGCGGCTGGAGTCATCCACCACACAAGTGAAGGCCGGCGCGGTCAGCGCTCTGTATTGCGCCAAGGGCGCCGGAGAATCCGTTGCGGGAGGCTCGGCAGCCAAGTTCTCGCCGACTGAGCACGGCGTTAGGTCACCGATTCAAGGCGTCTGGAGTCATTACGGCAAGCCCTTCTCGCCCGCCATCAACTTGGGCGAGCGGAAGGCCATCGGGGTGTGGATAAACGGTGACGGGCAGGGCCAGGTTCTGAACCTGCAGGTCAGGAGCCCTGAGAACGTCACTGGCGGGATTGCCGATCATTATGTGCCGATTGATTTCAAAGGCTGGCGCTACTTCGAGCTGATCGAGCCGGAAGGGGCGCGATCTGAGAATTACGGCTGGCCTTATGCCGGGAACGTCTACGCCATGTATCGCGAGTTGGTGAACTACTCGCAGGTGGGATCCTTCGGTCTGTGGTATGCGAACCTGCCTGCCGGCAGAGAAGTGACCTGCTACCTGAGTCCCGTGAAGGCTCTGGCCGTCAAGGCAAACACACTTCATAACCCCAAGCTGGCGATCAACGGCACGGCCATCGAATTCCCGGCCGATATCCCTTCAGGCGGCTATCTCGAACTCCGCTCTGCCTCCGACTGTAAGCTCTATGCTCCCGACGGCTCGTTTGTAGCCAATGTTACTCCTCGGGGCACTGTGCCCGAGCTTCGCTCGGGTGAGAACAAGGTCATCTTCGACTGCGAAGGGCTCCCCGGCCTTAGCCGCCGGGCGAAGGTCACTGTTATCAGCCGCGGAGAGCCAATCCACTAGCACGGCGGTTGACAATACGGCTTCACTTTGGTAAAGTGACTCAGCATTTAAGGGGATGGATGCCATGCGGACCTCAAAGGGCAAAACCGGTATGAAGTCATCTTCAGCGGGTACAACTGTGGTTAAGCCGCTGACGGAGGTGCATACGGCGATCAAGTC
>DATKXU010000121.1:0-3603 GCA_035528905.1 Armatimonadota bacterium | reverse complement strand
ATTTCGAGTTCCCAGAGAGCACGTCCGTCAGATCCTTGCCATCAACATTCCTGGGAGCCTTTGCCCTTGCCACGGCCGCGAAGGTAGCAAACAGGTCCATGCTTATCGCGGGCGCGTCTATCACCTCGCCGGCGGGAATCTTCCCAGGCCACCTGGCGATGAAAGGCACGCGAATGCCGCCCTCCTGCAGGCTGCGCTTGGCGCCGCTGAGCGGTTTGTTCTTTTCCGCATTCGGACTTCCGTTGTCGTTCATGAACACGACCAGTGTGTTGTTCTCGATCCCGTTTTCCCTCAAAGCAGCGAGAACCTTGCCTATGCCGTCGTCCATGCAGGCAATCATCGCCTTGTACGTATCTCCACCAAAGCGCTCCTTCCACTCGTCCGGCGCCTGTATGGGATCGTGGGGAGCGTTGTACGGCAGATAGAGGAAGAATGGTTTGGGTTTGGACGCATTGCGGTTGATGAAGGAGATTGCCTCGCGGGTGAGCAGGTCGGTCATGTAGACCCCAGGCTCATCGTACGGCTCGTCATTTCTGAACATCCACTTGGTTCCCTGTCTGTAGGTATGCTGGAAGTAGTCAGCCCAGCCGGAGAGGAATCCGAAGTATTCGTCGAACCCCTGCTTCCGCGGACGGAACTTCGGCGCGTAGCCGAGATGCCACTTCCCCACAAGACCTGTGTGATACCCTGCGCCCCTGAGGACTTCGGCTATTGTGATTTCGCTCGGGGAGAGGCCGGCTTCATTGTCCGTGTACTTCGGGTTGCGTACGAGGCTGGTTCGCTGCGGAGTTTTGCCGGTCAGGATGCTTACACGCGTAGGTGCACAAAGCGGGGCCGCCACGTAGAAGTCCGTCAGACGTACCCCCTCGGTGGCAAGTCTGTCCAGGTTCGGCGAGCTGCATCTGCCACCATAACAGCCAGGGTCACTGTAGCCCATGTCGTCAGACTCGATCAGGAGAATGTTCGGACGGCGCGCACCCGCGTCCTCCGCCCACGCCAGGCTGCCGATCATCGGCGCCAGCGCCGCTCCCGCCGCGATCTTACCCATCCTGCAAAGCGCCTCGCGGCGGGAGATGCCCTCTTGCTTGCCTTCACTCATTCATGTACCCCCTGTAGAGCTTGATAGTACCGGTATCCATATGGTGCTACGTCCACTTTTCCCACAAGGAGACGCATGTCCTTGGCAACCGCCGGATACGTACCTCAGACACCGCGTCTCACCAGGTCTGCACAACGCGGCCCTTCACCTCGGCCAGCCATTGGTCAAGCGCCGCAGACAGCGCCTTGACGGTCTTCGGATACTTGGCAGAAAGATCCGTTTTCTCGGCCGGATCTTGCACTACGTTGTAGAGGCGAACCGGCCGCCCCTCCTGTCGAAGAAGCTTGAGCTCGCCACTCCTAGCGGCCTCCTGGCCCTTGCACTGCCAAAACAGAACCTTGTGCAGGGACTCCGACCTCCCGCAAAGAACATCCATCATATCCTTGCCGTCTATGTTTCCGGAAGGCTTGGCGCCTCCTACCGCTGCAAATGTGGTGAACAGATCCATGCTGATAGCCGGCACATCCACCACCTTGCCGGCCGGAATCTTCCCGGGCCACCGTGCAATCATCGGAACACGGATGCCACCCTCCTGAAGAGTCCCCTTCCCTCCACTAAGAGGAGAATTCGAGCCGCGCACGTCCTCACCTGCCGATTGAACCCCGCCGTTATCGCTGAAGAATACAACCAGAGTGTTGTCCTCAATGCCATTCCTGCTCACCGCAGCCAAAACCTTCCCGATTCCGTCGTCCATGCACGCAACCATGGCCTTGTACGTGTCTCCGCCGAAGCGCTCCTTCCACTCTTCCGGCGCTTGTATAGGACCATGTGGAGCGTTGTAAGCCAGATAGAGGAAGAATGGCTGGGGCTTCGAGGCATTGCGATTGATAAAGGAGACCGCCTCGCGGGTGAGCAGGTCGGTCATGTACACCCCGGGTTCGTCGTATGGCTCGTCGTTTCGAAACATCCAACTGCGCCCGCCTCTATATTCGTGCGTGAAGTACTCCGCCGAACCGGAGAGGAATCCGAAGTACTCGTCAAAGCCCTGCTTCCGCGGGCGGAACTTCGCCCCATAGCCGAGATGCCACTTCCCCACCAGACCTGCGTGATATCCCGCTGTCTTGAGTAGCTCCGCTATCGTCGTCTCATCGGGAGAGAGGCCATCTTCCATGTCCATAGGCCTTGGGTTCCAGATAAGGCTGGTCCGCTGCGGGGTCTTGCCGGTCATCAGGCTTACACGTGTAGGGGCACAGAGAGGCACCGCGACGTAGAAGTGTGACAAGCGCATGCCCTCACTGGCAAGCTTATCCAAGTACGGCGAACTGCAGATGCCATCGTAACAGCCAAGGTCGCCATAGCCCAGATCATCCGCCTCGATGAGAAGGATGTTCGGCCGGCACTGGCCATCTGGGGAATCAGCCCGTCCCAGGCTGCCCAGGAGCGGCGTGAGCGCAGCTCCCGCTGCGATCCTGCCCATCCTGGAAAGCGCCTCCCGGCGGGAAATGCCTGTATGCTTCGAATCAGTCATTCATCTACCCCCTGTACAGTCTGATAACGCCTCCATTGACATGCCGACACTTGCGTGTTCCCGGAGAGGATCTGCTTGTCCTTCGTGCCTGCGCACAGAGAAGACCGCTGGTAGGAATTGCTAACCCCAGGGGATCGCCGTGCGCTGCCGAACACCATAAGTACAGATGGCGGAAGCTGTTACACCGGCTTCAGCCATCCCCTTCAAAGCGGCGGATCGTTCTCACAGGGCCTTGGGCATGGAGCCACTCAGGTTTCCGAGCCTTGCCAGCCACTGATCGAGCGCAGCGGACAGCCCCTTGACCGTCTTCGGGTATTCCGCAGAAAGATCCTCTTTCTCGCCCTGATCCTTTACCACATTGTAAAGGCGATCCGGCTGACTATCTTGTCGAAGCAGCTTCAACTCACCCCGCCTCGCCGCTGTCTGACCCTTGAACTGCCAGAAGAGAAGCTCGTGCAGCGATTCCGACTTCCCGGAAAGCACTCCCATCATATCTCTGCCGTCTATGTTCCTGGGAGGCTTCGCGCCTGCTACCGCTGCAAATGTGGCGAACAGGTCCATGCTGATCGCCGGGACGTCCATCACCTCGCCGGCCGGAATCCTCCCAGGCCAACGCGCGATCATGGGCACGCGTATTCCGCCCTCTCGCAAGCCGCTCTTTGCTCCGCTAAGAGGAGCGTTCCTTTCCGCGCTCGGGCTTCCGTTGTCGTTGAAGAATACTACCAGTGTATTGTCATCGAGGCCCTTTTCCCTGATCGCGGCGAGAACCTTGCCTATGCCGTCGTCCATGCAGGCAATCATCGCCTTGTACGTATCTCCACCAAAGCGCTTCTTCCAATCCTCCGGCGCCTGTATGGGACCGTGGGGAGCGTTATACGGCAGATAGAGGAAGAACGGTTTGGGTTTGGACGCATTGCGGTTGATGAAGGAGATTGCCTCGCGGGTGAGCAGATCGGTCATATAGACCCCCGGCTCATCATACGGATCATCGTTCTTGAACATCCACTTCGTTCCCTCTCTATAAGTATGCTGGAAG
>DATKXU010000120.1:0-2159 GCA_035528905.1 Armatimonadota bacterium | reverse complement strand
CGTCGGCGCAACCAGAATCGCCTGAGACGGGAGGGGACATAATCCCTTTGCACTTAAGGGGACACTTTCGCGTTGCTTAAACAGACCTATTTGCGGCAGTGTGAATGCCATGCTTGAAAAAAGCCGCCGAACCCCGGCGGGCTCAGCGGCCCATCTAATGCGCGCCAACGACAGCTTGTGACTGCTTACCTATTCTTGAACCCGCTTTCAGCTCCTGCGCTTCCTGACTGCAAAGCCAGCCAGGCCGACCAGGCTGGCCCCGAATGCCAGCATGCTGCTCGGCTCAGGAATAATCTGCTCGAACTTGAACTCATATCCGCCGGAATTCGGAGACCCGTCGCCGATCAAACCGGCGTGACTCAGAGCCACGACCTTATTCGGCACGTCGGTCAACTCGAGGAACTGGGTATTGGCGGTGGTGGGGATCGTCAGATCCCACACCTTGCCGTCATACCACCAGGCCGGACCTTCGCCTCCGCCCTTCGTGTCAACCAGCGTCAACCTGTACTTCGGATACGGAGAACCGGTCACGACCTGGTATGTGGTTCCGATGGTCCAGAACTGCATGCGGAACGTGCTCTCTCCCGAACCCTCGTCCGGATCGGGATAGTCGCTCCCTACACCAACTCTGAGCTTCCACTCCTCCTTGTCGGCGCTCTGCTCGTGGAGATCATTGCTGTAGGTGGCCGTCCCAAGTTCGGACACGGTCCACGCCATGCTGTCGTGCCCGGCTATCCAAGGGGACTCGGCATCACTAACATCGAGGCCGTCACTGGCGCCCGGATACACGCCAATGCTGGCATACGCTCCGTAGTACATGCCGGTACTGGCGCTCGTCCTGATATGGATGCGCCAGTTGTCGAGCGACGCGGACGCAGACACAGCCATGCAGACAATCAGCAAACAAATAATTGCAACAACCTTTTTCATCCTGCCATCTCCTTTCAGATGTGAATCTCCTGGTGCTGTCCGCCAGGGCCTCCGAAACTCCACTTGGCCGACGGCACCGGTCCGGCTGCTTCCATCGGTTCCGCTGCCGAGGTCGCCGGACTTCACCCCTTATGTAAGCGGCCAGCGTCTTCGGCGGGCAAGCCCATCCGGTGCATCGAGTGGGACTTCTCGCCTGTCTGGTCGCTGCGGAAACGGTGACATTGGCGCTATAGCGATTAGGAAACTCTTGCGCGTTGGCGGGTTGAGACTGCAGCTAATCGTCGCCATACTTACATATAGTACCATAAGCCATCTGTCGGCATTTGTCAAGACTTATTTGCGGCAGAACGTGAGCATGCCTGGTGTGTGAGCGTGCGAAGCGTCTTGCCCAGGTGGACGTTTGGGGAAGATCAGAGCCACTTGATGCGCTTGAAGTAGTAGAGGAGACCCACGGCTACCGCGGCCATCAGCCCGATGGCGACCGGATAGCCGAAGCGCCAGCTCAGCTCCGGCATGAATCGAAAATTCATCCCGTAGATACCGGTGATGACCTGCACGGAGATCAGCACCGTTGCGGCCACCGTCAGCGTCTTCATCACGGAGTTCAACTGGTTTGAAATCACCGTGAGGTACGAATCGAGCGCGCCGGTGAGTATATCGCGGTAGGTATCTATCGTGTCGACAATCCGGAGCGTGTGGTCGTATATGTCCCGCAGATACGTGATCGCGTGCTCGGAGAGCAGAGGCTGATCTCGCCGGGTCAGGATGTTGAAGACGTCCCGGAGCGGCGCGGCGACCCTTCGGAGCACCAGAAGGGATCGCTTCAGGCGGAAGATCCGCTCAGCCGACGCCCGCGCGCCGCGCTCGAAAACGTCGTCTTCCACCTCGTCCAGTTGGGCGTCTATCTGGTCGAGAACCGGGAAGTAGGAGTCCACGAGGCCGTCGAGGATATCGTAGAGCAGCATCCCGATGCCGTCCGAGAGCATCTTGGCATTACGCTGCCAGGTTGCCGCGACTTGTTCGAGAACCGGCTGGGGCTCTTTATGCAGGGTGACGATGTAATTCCGCCCCACGAACAGGTCCAGCTCTTGGGGGATGATCTCATCGGGCGAATATGATGCGGAATGGGTCACTATGAAGAAGTAGCCGGGGTACTCGTCTACTTTCGGGCGCTGATGAGGCGTGAAGTAATCGTCAATCGCCAGCGGATGGAAGCCGAACTCGCTCGC
>DATKXU010000119.1:0-34739 GCA_035528905.1 Armatimonadota bacterium | reverse complement strand
TGCAGTATATCAAAGACCAGTTCAACCGCTACCTTGGAGAATCCAACCGCCAGCCGCTGATGGCCCATGGGTGGCGCTCCGCATCCCAGATGCTCCGTCATTACCAGGAGGTGGTGTAACACATGTTTGACAAACCTACAGTTTTTGTTTACGGAGCGCGAAAACGCACAATACTCTAGGTTAGGAGGCGGTTTCGTTGGACGCCGGTGAATGCGGGATGGGGCCTCTCGGCCCCCTGTTCACCGATCTATACGAGCTGACAATGCTGGCCGAGGCCATGAAGCTCCGCGGCTGGGTGTGAAGCCCAGCGCCGAGACGCGAACCAGAAGGGCCGGGCATCGAATGCCCGGCCCTTTTCATGTGCGGCCGCTCGCATATGCGTTCCTCAGCTCACCGGTCAGGCCCTTGCGCCTCCGTTCTTACAGGCGGGAAATTTCCTGCCGACGTAAGACAAGAGATATGGGGAGCGCCGCCCTCTGGCGACGGAACTATGCTGATCTGCACTGCATACACGTCCTCGCCATAAAGCGTCGAGTGGGCGTTCCAATACTCACGCAATGTTGGATTGTCGAGCACAATCGGGTCGGGGCGTAACGGCGCCTCGCTGACAGTCTGGGGCTGACCAGAACGGAACTTCAGTTCAAGATACTTTACAATCCTAGTCGAGACGATCCGATGAGCCGCAAACCACTCCTTCACGGATGTGCTTTCGTCGGGCTCGCGGCTCAGAACCACCTTACCTGGTATACGCAGGTTCATAACGTAATCCGGATCAGTTGCCTTGGCCTTCGGTACGAAGTTGATCCAGTCGCCATTTGCCTGCCAAATATAGCCGGCAGCCGCGGATAGCTTGTCCAACTGCTCACCCAGGGTACCAGCGGGAAGCTCAATGGTAAGCCACTGTAAGGGCTTGTTCGGTCCTTCGTACTCAAACCCCGCCTTTATAGGTGACTTCGGGCAAGCTCCCCTCGCCTGCTGCAAGACCTGCTTCATCCGATCCCACGACGAGACTGATTCCTTTGCAGGTAGGGCAGACAGCCGAGCAGCAAGAGCCACTTCCAACGCGGGCGAGGGACTGCCCGAGACCGTGGAACTGGCATAGAGCATGCCCGCAACGCCGAACAACATCAAGGTTACAGATTTCAACCGCAGATACGTTTGCATTTCTTTCCTCCCAGCGGTATTTTACTCGCAACTACAAGGGTCCCAACCATCGAAAGCAATACACCAGAGATAGGCGTCTAAGCAACTCTCCACAGGCCGAGGCGTCTTCGAGAAGATAGTACGAAACAGTGGGAGGATTGGTTACATCTACTGTACGGCGAGCGTGCCAGGGCCTGGAGCTCAGCGCCCGGCCCGTTTTATGTGCGGCCTGTGATCTTGGGGGAGATTAAGCATCGCGCGTGACCTTCCTCCGGGCGGAATGCAGAAAACAGGTGGGGCCGCCACGACACCACCTGTTTCCTGAAGTAACGCCATTCACATAGCCTTAGTATTCAAGTGTGGCATAAGTCACTTTTTGGGTTCCTACTCGTTTGGTTTGTCTGTTTGCACACGCGAGTTGAACTTTCTAGGCTTCATCGGAGGTACGTGACACATTGTGGGCAGCTTCTTGAAGTCGAACTTCGAAAGCTGAAGAAGGACACGCCGACCGTCCGACCACCATCCGATGGTCGTATACCAGTCCGGGTAGTTCGTTTCGGGAGAGTGCCCATAACGTAACTTCCCAGTTACTGACGGTCCAATATCTACAGACCAAGTCCAGAACGTAGGCTTGTCTCGGTTCTCAGGGTTCGTCTTCGACAGATCCAGCATTGTCTCGGCAGTTTTCTTGACGAGGGACTCGACATCTGAAAGAGGCACGCTATCTGGTAAGGTTACCAGCATGAAGATATTTCCCCCATCCTGAATGTTAATGCGAAGCCCCGACTTCGTTGTGTAGCGCAGCAGGAGGTAGTCGGAGTCATCCACGCCCCAAAGATCGGCAAGGGCAACCACTCCCTCCAGGTCTTTACTGGTTGGCTTGTAAGATTCCAACAGCATTTTATCCAGCATATTGCGGAGCTGGTCTATCTCGACTTTTACATCTCCCATATACCTCTTGGAGGAAACCGTCTCATCAGTCGGCCACATTGCGTGTTTCACCCACGATGTTTTGTTGTCAGCCAGGGCCTTCTCCATGTTAATGGTATCTACCGGTATGAAGCCCACGGCCTGAGAGCTACCTGCAGCGGCATAGCATTGAGACCCTACAAGTACCTGCAGTGCAATCGCAGAGAAAACCATCAGAACTTTCTGTTTCATCCTAGATACGCTCCTTTCTGTACAAACCGCGTCTATTCATTATGGAATTGGGGGCTCCGAACCAGGTTGATCGCAACCATGATAACACTTTATTCCTTCAGACGTTTTACAGTCTGGAAAAGTTTCGGCTATTGTCAAGCGATTCTACGTATTTCTACCAAGCCGCCAGCCACGCGAGACAGGCCATGTTTGAACATGCCTCCGCCGGTGGCTTGACTGTGCCGTCCTCCTACGCGGCTTCGCCGAGCACCTCGATGTCGTTTTTTTTGATGTCAATGCCGCCGTAGGCGCGGGCGATCTCCTCCGCCAAGTTCTTCCGGTTGCGATCTTGCACCGCCCCTGACACCATCACTATCCCGTTCACCGTATCCACGCCGATGTCCAGTCCGCCGACGTGTGGATTTGTCATCAATGCCAGCTTGATCTTCGCGGCAGTTTCCAGGTCCTTAAGCCTGCCCATCTGAATCTTCTCCCGCCGGATCGCCTATGGAGTCCTTTTGAAGTTTACCACCACTCGTCACTCGATTAACGCCCGCGTAAAGGAGAATCCCGGGCAGGAATCGCGGCAGGGGACGAATAAGCTATCATAAGAGCCAGCACAGGAGGACAAGCATGAAGACGTGCATGAACGGCGCGACGACGATGCCGTATCCGCTCGAAGAGGACATACGAGCCGCCGGCAACGCGGGCTTCGAGCAGATCGAGATATGGCTCGACAAGATGAACAAGTACCTGGAGACTCACTCCGAGGGAGATTTGAAGAGACTTCTAGATGCGAACGGCGTTTCGGCGGCGACCATATGCCCGTTCTGGATGGTGATGTTCGGCGACCGGGAGCCTCAACTGGCGGCCATCGGCAGGGCGGCGGAGATCGCGAGCCGGATCGGATGCCCAACGCTGCTCGTATGCCCGGATGCCCCTCCGCCAACTATGTCCACGGACGCAGCGTTCGAGCACGCAGGCCAAGTCGCCCGCGAGTACGGCGATGTCGCGGCGAAACACGGCGTGAGGATAGCCATCGAGCCGCTGGGCACGCATCCCTTCGTGCCGGGATGCAGCGAGGCCCTGAGGATCCTTGAAATAGCGGACCATCCGGCGCTCGGCCTGATGATGGACACGTTTCACTACTACAAATCCGGCGTCCCGATGGAGTCGGTCCGGAAGATACCGGCGGACAAGCTGCTCATCGTCCATGTGAACGACTGCGAGGACAGGCCCAGACAGGAGCTGCAGGACTCACACCGGCTCTATCTCGGCGAGGGCATACTGCCCCTGACCGAGACGCTTCAAACACTTAAGGCAATCGGCTACGAAGGCGCGCTCTCGGTCGAAATCTTCCGCCCGGAGTACTGGGAGCGCCCGATAGACAGGATCAGCCGCGAATCGTTCGAGTCGCTCAGGAAGGCTGTGGCGGCGGCAGGCATGGAGGTATGACATGGCAATCAGGCTGAGCACCGTTGATATCATCATCATAATCGCGTACCTGGCGGTGGTAGTCACCCTCGGCACGGTGATGAAGCGCCGGGCGGCGAAGAACATCGGCAGCTACTTCCTCGGCGAGCGGCAGCTTCCCTGGTGGGCGCTGGCGATGTCCGGCAGCTCGTCGTACTTCGACATCACCGGCACCATGTGGATCGTCAGCCTGTTCGTCGTCATCGGGCTGAAGGGAATGTGGGTGCAGTGGATTTGGGGATTCATCATCCCGGTATTCTACATGGCCTACATGGGCAAATGGATTCGCCGCTCCGGGGTGATGACCGGCTCCGAATGGATGGAAACCAGGTTCGGGAGCGGCAAGGCCGGTGAAGCAGCGCGCGCATCGTATACCCTCTATGCTGTGCTGACGATTACCGCGTTCCTCGCATACGGCGCAACCGGCATGGGCAAGTTCGGCTCCGTCTATCTCCCGTTCGACGAGCACGTGTGCGCGGCCCTGATAATCGGCATCACCGGGATCTACGTGATTATGGGCGGCTTCCACGGGGTGGTGATTGTGGAGATATTCCAGACCATCGTGCTCAGCATCGGGGCGATAGTGATCGCTTGGCTTGGCTTCACGCACGTGTCATCGGCGGCATTGAGCGCGAAGGTAGGCCCGGAATGGGGCAGCCTGATCCCGAAATGGGATTTCGCATACCTCGCGGGGACGGAATACAAGATCTTCGGGGCGCTCCTGATCATCTGGGTGATGAAGGGGCTTCTCCTATCGCTGTCAGGGCCTGAGCAGCTCTACGATTTCCAGAGGTTCCTGGCTGCGAAGAATCCGAAGGAGGCGTCGAAGCTCGGCGCTCTCTGGGGAGTGATTCACACGGTTCGCTGGCCGATGGCGATGGGGCTGGCGGTTCTCGGCATTGTCGGACTCGCTCAGCAGGGCGACCCGGAGAAGGTCCTGCCGTCGGTGATCCAGCAGATGCTCCCCGCCGGCCTGAGGGGGTTCGCGATCGCAGCTCTGCTCTCCGGCTTCCTGGCGACGTTCAACTCGACGGTGAACGGCGGGGCGAGCTACATGGTGAAGGACATCTACCACAAGTACATCAACCCCGGCGCGTCCCAGCGGAAGCTGATCTACGCGAGCTACGTATCATCCGCGCTCCTGGTCATCCTGGGTATCACGATCGGGTTCGCCGCGAAGTCAATCAACCAGATGTTCATCTGGATCATGGGAACGCTCGGAGCGGGCGTGCTGCTTCCGAACGTCCTGCGCTGGTACTGGTGGCGCTTGAACGGCTGGGGATATGCCGCAGGCGTCGTGTCAGGGATGCTGCTCTCGCTGGTTCAGGCTTTCGTGCCCTACTTCGCCGCGCTTCCGCTGTACGTCACGTTCCCCGCGATCGTGCTGCTGGATGTAGCAATCACCGTGGCGGTAATGCTGCTCACCGAGCCCACTGATTCCAAGACGCTGAGGAAGTTCTACGCGGAGGTGCGCCCTGCAGGATTCTGGGGAGTGGTGGCGAGAGACCTTGGGCCGGACAGCACTCTCCCGAAGAGGACGCCGTTCCTGCAAGACTTCGGGAACGTCCTGCTCGGCATTCCCTGGCTCACCGCGATGTGGATGTTCCCGATCTACCTGGTCCTGCACCGCTTCACTGAGGCTTCCATCGCCGCCGGAATGGTCCTCGTGATCTCGGTCATCCTCTACTGGACCTGGTACAGGCGCTTGGAGGAAGAGTAGCGGCCCTAATCCACACTCTTCCTCAGCAAGCCGACCATGTAGACGATGAAGAGCGAGAATGCCGCCAGGAAGAGGTACTTCAGTATGCCGAGCACGTAGTCCAAGCCGTCAATCCACTTCAAAGCGCAGCTCCACCTCCCCGACCTGGATTCGATCGCCGTGATGGAGTCTCACCGGCGAGCTCTCTGGGACATCTACGCCGTTCAGCCGCGTGCCGGCCCTGCTCCCAAGGTCTTCTATGTAGAACTCACTCCCATCAGGGGAGCTAATCCTCGCATGCCGCCGGGAAACAGACGAATGGTCGAGCCGAAGATCGGCGCTCAGCGACCTTCCGATGGTTACCTCCGAGGCAAGCGGGAAATCTTCCGCGCCGATCACGAGCCGGGGGTGCGAAGCGTCGGCCCTGGACGGAACCGGCGCCGGGCGAGCGCCCGCTTCCTCGAACACCAGCTCCGTCGCGCCGAGCCTGATGACATCGCCGCTCCTGAGCGGCCGCCCCTGCGGACTCGTAACCCGCGCGTCGTTCACCCACACACCGTTGGTGCTGTTCAGATCCACGACTGTGAATCCCTCCGGGCCGAGGGACATTCGGGCGTGGCGCTTCGATACCATGCCGTCCCTCTCGATCACCAGGTCGTTGTTCAGGCGCTGCGATCTGCCGATAATCGTCACCGGCTTCGTCAAGAGGAATTGCTGGGTCGAGCCGTCGGGCTGCTTGATTCTGAGCAACGGCGGAGCGACTGTGGCAGCATCGTACATGTCGGTCGCTGCGATGGTGTACTCCTCTTCCTCATAGGGCTCGTACGGCCTGCCGGGAACGGCCTCCTGAGGCGCGGGAACCGGCGCCTCCTTCTGGATATCCCACTTGCACTTGACCTTGAGCTTCTCCGGCCCGGCTTCGCCCTCGACAGGAGTGACCTCCTCTATCGTGAAGTCGAGCGGCCCGCGGACGTAGTACTTGTTCTGGCTCATGTACTTCCGCAGCGCGGATTCCAGCTCGTCCTTGTCCAGAAACGCCAGCAGATACTCCTTCTCCTCCTCGCTGTCGAAGGCGATTTCGAGGATGTACTTATTCGGGACGTAAGTCCTGTTGTCCAAGCCCTCCCTGCGGCCGTCCTCCATGGCACCGATGATCTTGCGCAGGACATCCTTCGGCCGGATGTCGCTGACCTCATCGCCGAACCACGATTCATACCAGCCCGCAAAGGCCTTGTTCAGCTTCTCGAAGAAGTCCATTCAAATCAGCTCCCCGACCAGCCCTCACCCCTCATCTCTATCGAGAGCCTCCGCTGACGGCTGGCGTCACGCTTCGGTACTGGGTCGCGGTCCAATCCAAGCTCGATAAGCCTAGCGGCCCTGTTGCGATTCACCTTTGAAGGGCTTAAGCCCTTCGAGGACCATGTTATCAAGTCCAGTGTTCACGTTACGCACAGTTTCACCCAGTGCCAATCGCCGAACATATTCCCGCAAGATTTCGCGCGTCAGGTCCTCACAGCGTTGCGGCAGTTCGTCCGGGTGAACCGGAGGCTTAACTTTACGCGACACACGCATCACATTCTTATGCCTACGCAAGGCCGACAGCGTGGTACCATCATGGACGATGGCACTACGCACGCAATACATGGCCTGCAAAAGCGAATATACCTGTAGGGGATCTCGCAGATGAGCAAGCAAGGCTGCTCCACGAAGCGCCAGTCTATACGTGAATTCATCGCCTGCTCCCACCAGAAGGCTACTCTCCAAGGCAATCGTCAAATCAATTATGCGATCCTCGCCGCCATCCCGCTCGTAGGACTGATTGAAGCGGTGCAATGCTACTGCCAGACCACCACAGCCGGGTTGCTGCTCAACCTTCTCAAGCCAGTCGAGGAGGTCTCGAAACATTGGCAGGTCGGACTCCAGCAGGTGGTAGATGTTGGGATGTAAGCGTCCGTTTCCGAAAGATATACTACATAGCGAAGAGATATCATAGAGGCGGCTGGTATCCCTCAAGCGGCTGGTATCCCTCTCGACAACTACAGTAGCCCCAACGTCGCCGGCTTTCACAAGCCGCAGGGCCTTAATCATACGCCCAGCCTCATCAATTAGCTCCGCATTCTGAGACACTGGATGCCGAGGTCTCTTGTACTGTCCTACTAGCTGGAATCTGGCATTTGAAAGCGATGACTGGTCAACGAATTCATGCGCAAACAGTTCATCCCAGATTTGCCCCTTCTGCTCATTAGTGAGGGGCTCCAACCGACAGATCCTGGCAATCTCGGGGAACGTCACCTCGCTTGTGAAGTTGAAGAGAGGGATACACGCTTCGAAGACGGCTTCCTTACTTATAAGGCCGCGAACAGCTTCGACGATCTGTTCCCGGGACGGATGCAGCGTGCGGTGCCGCTCGAGAACCTCCGCGACCAACTGCTGAAGCGCCCCGATATGGAATTGGAGTGTCTCGTCGAAGGTCCGCGGCACCCATGTGCCATCATCTCCTTGCCTGGAGAGATGACCCAGAATGCCCTCGTCCCAGAGCTTCCTCATAACCTGTTTAGTGTCGTCGGTCGTCCAGACAGTATCTTCACGATGATTGTAGATCAGCCTCCAGTAGTTGCGCTCGACTTCCACGATCCCGGTGATCCCATTGTCCCTAAAGCGAGTTCGCGTGCGGTAGCGTGTCGGGATGCGGTCAACCAACGCCCAGGATCGTACCTGGGGCAACATCCCCTCAATGAAGCTCACCAAGAGCTCTTCCGCGCTTTGTGAGTTATTATGGTTGCGATTCCCGCTCACCAATGTATCCTCCAACCCGTTGATGTATGCCTTCGCAAGCCACTCGTAGTCATCACCCTCTTGCCGTGGCGGCCCGTTTCCCCATCGGCCAAGATAGCCAGTCCGCCGTAGCCAATCCCACTTCCCGTTTCGGGAAGGCCTGCCCTGAGTTTATCGAAGGGGGGTCAGGGGGTTAGGTTAACATGTCAGAAAGCCGCCTTCACGATTTCGCGGCAGACCTTCCCGGCCACATCTCGGCCGTAGCCGCCGTTTTCGACTACAACGGCAAATGCGATTCTCGGATCCTCCACGGGCGCAAAGCCCACAAACCAGGAGTGCGGCATACCGTCCGCCTGATCGTTCTCCGCGCTGCCGGTCTTCCCGGCGACGGTAACTGCCAACCCCTCGAACAGCCCGCGTCCGGTTCCGACGCTCGTGACATCCGCCATTGCCCTCCTCAGAAAGGCGGCGGTCTCCGGGCTGATGGGGCGTCCCATCTCAACAGGCTCTACGGCCTTGACGATCTCATCAGTACCCGCCCGGCGGACATCCTTCACGAATTGGGGCTTCATCATGACGCCGCCGTTCGCGATGGCCGCCACGACGCGGGCCATCTCCAGCGGCGAGACCTGGACGGTCCCCTGGCCGTAGGCGTTGTCGGGAAGATCCTCGACCAGCCGCTTCGGCGGCGCGATCCAGCTCAAGTTGAACTTGCGCGTCATATCGTACAGTTTGTCCGCGCCGAGCTCGAGCCCGAGGTGGGCGAAATAGATATTGCACGAAGCCCGAATCGCCTTCGCCAAGCCGGTCAGCCCGTGGGGACGCATCTCTTCGAGGTCAGCGATCCGCCTCCTGGAGTACGTCTGGCCGCCTGAGCGCCATCGAACTCCGCCTTCCTGATGCCGACAGACGTGCGTGAAATCGTCGAGGCCGTTCTCCAATGCCGCAGCAGCCGTCACCAGCTTGAAGGTCGAGCCGGGCGGGTACGTGCCGTCGAGCGCCCGATTGAACAGCACCGCCCTGCCGCTTCTGTCGCTATTATACGCCCTCCAGGCGCCCAAGGTTAACTCGTTCGGGTCGAAGTCGGGTATCGAGACGGCCGCGAGGATCTCGCCGGTGTATACGTCAATCACGACGGCGGCGCCCTTCTGCTTCCGCTCGCCGGTCCTTCGATCCCGGACCGATGCGGCGTACTTCTTCAGCGCCTTCTCGAGGGCGGGCTGGAGCTCGGCGTCAATGGTCAGCCTGATGTCCCTGCCCTCGATCTTGGGGCAGTATGGCGTGTGACTCCGCCGGTAGATGGGAAGCAGCGCCGAGTAGTCATCGAAGCCGCGGAGGTCGTTATTCCGCCTCTTCTCGAGGCCGACGGGGCCGCCGCACCGGTGATCAATGTAGCCCACCAGGTGAGCGAGCGATGCGCCATACGGGTAATACCTGCCGCCGGGTCCGCCACGGCGGACAGCAGCCTCGGACAGCCCAAGCTCCGCCAATTCCGAAGGCCTTGAGGTAGCGAGCGGACGCCCGTTCCGATCGTAGATCGTCCCCCGCGGGATGTCCGCCTCGATGGACTTCAGCCTGGGATTGATATGCGGCCGGATGAACCCGTCCGCATCGGGAGTCGTGACCGTATTCCCGGCGATCCGATCGGCCTTGATTCCCTGAATCCAGACCAGTCGTCCGATTCCGGCCGCGCCGAGGAGAAGCACCAGGAGCCCGGCCGCGGCTCCGCGCAGCGCACGCCGGGTCTCGACGCGAACCTCGGAGGCATAACGGGTTCCGCCTGCGGAGATGTTCAGCAGAAGGCCGGCGATGAAGAAGGACGCTATCACCGATGATTTCCCATAGCTGACGAAGGGGAACGTCACACCGGTAAGCGGTGTCAGGCCCAGGACGCCGAATACGATTATCACCGTCTGTATCCCCAGGAGCGACGTCATCCCCGCGGCCAGGAGCCTCTCGAAGTCGGTCCGGGCGTGCAGGGCAATTCTAAATCCCCGGGCGATGATGACGCTGCAGAGGAGCAGTATGCCTAGAGAACCCACCAGCCCAAGCTCTTCTCCGAGGGATGCGAAGACAAGATCGGAGCCGGCCCTCGGCATATACGCCGGCTGTCCCAGACCCGGCCCGCTGCCCCATAGTCCGCCGGTTCCGAACGCCCATAGCGCCTGTCCAAGCTGCATGCCGTTCGCATGGCGATTCGCCCACGGGTGGAGCCACATATCTACTCGGACGTCGAAGACACCGAGCCCGAGCTTGTAGGCCAAGGCGCCCGTGATCCCGACGAGAATCAATCCGACGCCGACGAAGGACGGCTTGCCGGTTGCGATATACAGCATCACGACGAACATGCCGAAGAGCAGGAGCATCGGACCCAGGTCGCGCACCAGCACAAAGGTGACAAGAGACAGGAGATACATCACCGCGAGCGGGCCGATGTCCCGAAACAGAGGGAGCCGGATCCGCCGCGGCGGACCCAGCAGCAAGCTCCATCGGTCGGCCAGGTAACTCGCCACGAAGAACACCAGGGCGAGCTTGACAACCTCAAGGGGACTGAAGCCGAAGAGCCTGAGCTTCGCGCCGCCCGGCCCTGTGCCGAAAAGGGCAAGCAGCAGCGTGAGGAATACTGCGAAGAGCGCGTACAAGTATGTGTAACGCCACGGGCGCAGGGCCCGGAACTTCGCCGAGAGCGGAATCATCGCCGCCAGGATGCCGAGCAGCACGCCCAGCATCTGAGCGGGAAAGACATAGGTATCCCGCAGGGGATCTTTGATGGAGAAAAGTATCATTCCGCCCAGCCCGACAAGGACGAATACACATGGGAGGATGAACGGGTCGGCATCCGGCGCTCTCCGCCTCAGCGCCGCGTGAAGCAGGAAGAAGCCGGCGATCACGAAGGCGATAAACGCCCAATAGGAGATAGTCACCGCAGCGCCGTCCCTCACTCGCAGCCGCGAGTCGCGCGCGGCAATTGCGTCGCGGCCAACCACAGGAATCCGGGCGAGGCTCGCTGCGGAAATGTTCGCCTCATCTCCCCAGGCAGCGAGCGCCTCTACCAGGCGTTCTGCGGACGAGGTTCCGATTCCGGAACGAGCCGCCAATTGACCAGGGGTGAGAGCGGTTATGTCGTACCTGCCTTGGAGGTCCGCCACCGCCTTGGCCTGCGCCGGCGTAAGCAGCCGGACATCCCTCAGGGCGGATGTGCTTCTGAAAGGGCCATGCTTCTCGCGGCAGTCGCAGATCAGCTTTGCCAACCCGCGGTCTATCATCAGGGCGGAGGCGATTTCATCCGGCGAGGCGGAGTTAATGTTCGCGGTCCGCTCGGCTTTCAGGTCCGGCAGCTTGGCCGCGAAGAGCAGAGCGAACCCCAGAAGCAGAACAAGTGAGGCGAAGAGGAGCAGAACGCCCTCGGTCGTTCGGTGTTGACGGCCCATGTCTATCCTATGTACGCTTGTCAGCTTGAAATGGTTGCAGGGCAGGCGCATGGGCCTATTCGACAAGAGGGTGACTAAGTCCTGTCAAGCGGACGACAGCACGGCGAGTCAATATGGCGGAGAGGGTGGGATTCGAACCCACGGTCCGCCGGAGGCGGACAACGGTTTTCGAGACCGCCCGGATAAACCGCTCCCGCACCTCTCCACAGCGGCAACAAAAATGGCGCCCTTGGAGAGAATCGAACTCCCGACGCCCTCCTTAGGACGGAGGCGCTCTATCCACTGAGCTACAAGGGCAGCCTTTGTGCATCCCTGCCGGGACCGAAAGATAACTGGCGCGCTTGGAGGGATTCGAACCCCCGACCTAAAGGTCCGCAACCTTCCGCTCTATCCCCTGAGCTACAAGCGCGCTCAATCCTGCACTCTAATGTGCGATATAGTATAGCATTGCAAAGGCGCATTGTCAACTCAGCCCGATCGGGTGAGCCCATCCTTGACCGTGCCGCCCCTCTCTGATATACTTAGCTTCGAGGGGCGCATATTCATGGCAAAGACGCGTCGGAAGCCGGACAACGATCCCTTGTTACAGGACATAGTGGGGGTTGCGGCGTTCGCTCTCGGAGCGGTACTGCTCGTTGGGATTCTGATGCCGCACTCCGGAAGGTTCGGCGAAGTGCTCGGACCGGCTCTGAAGTCCATTGCAGGTCTGGGCGCGTATGCGGCGCCGGTCCTCCTTATGTTTGTGGGCGGCGTCCTGGTCACCGGCACCCGCCATTCCACGGCAGGACAGAAACTGGCCGGCTTTCTCCTGCTCTTCCTCGTATTCGTGAGCTGGTGCCAGTTCGCCAGAACCGACAGCATCACGGGCTTGATAAGCCACAGGCCGGAGCTCGAAGCCGCCGAATTCAGGCGGGAACTGCAGCACGGAGGCGGCCTGGTCGGCCTGGGACTTGCATATGGACTCGAAATTATCTTCGGTCGGATAAGCAGCTACATCGTGTTGGTGGCGATTGCAATCGTGGCGGTGCTGCTGGTCACCGGCGTGCCTCTGGCCTCGGTGATCCTCGCTCTCTTCGAAGGAGCGAGTTTTGCTTTCCGGCGCCGCCGGCGGAGAACCCGCGCATACGATGATCGGCGCCTGGGGGAAACTGCACAGCGCCCGGAGATGAGGCCGCCCAGGGAGCGCCCGGAAGTCTTATCCATCATCAAGCAGCGCATGCTGACCAATGGCGACAAGACCGATGCAGCCGAGGCCGTGGTCGTGGCGCGCACCGCAGATGGCGTGAGGCCCAAGGCCGGAGATTCCGAGTTCCAGCTTCCGCCGATCACGCTCCTCAAGGAACCGCCTCTGCCGCCTAAGCGGGTTCAGGCGGAGCTCAATTACAAGATTGACGTAATCGAGAGCACGCTCGAGGATTTCAAGATCGAGGGTGATGTCGTCGAGGTCAGCCACGGCCCGACGGTTACCAGGTACGAGATACGGCTTGCGCCCGGCATAAAAGTGAACAAGATCGTGAGCCTGGCGGATAACCTGGCGATGGCGCTGGCCGCCATTGACGTCAGGGTCGAGGCACCGATTCCCGGCAAATCTGCGATCGGCGTCGAGGTGCCGAACAGCAACCCGGCACTAGTCACTCTGAGAGAGGTCATAGACACAGAGCAGTTCTGGAATGCGCCCTCGAAGCTGACCTTTGCGCTGGGGAAGGACGTTGCAGGAGAGCCAAGGTTCGCGGATCTGACCAAGATGCCGCACATGCTGGTTGCCGGTGCGACGAATGCCGGCAAGAGCGTCTGCCTGAATTCGCTGATCGCAAGCCTCCTGTTCCGCGCAACGCCCAGGGAGCTCAAGTTCATACTCATCGATCCAAAGCGGGTGGAGCTGAGCCTATTCGACGGCATCCCGCACCTGTGCACCCCGGCCGTGAGAGATATAAGGCAGACGACCGGCATATTCCGCGCTGCCTTGAAGGAGATGGAGCACAGGTATGATCTCTTCGTCAGAGCCGGAGCCAGGAACTTCGATACTTACAACGAAAGGGCAAAGCCGGAAGAGCGCCTGCCCTACATTGTGATAGTCGTAGATGAGCTTGCCGACCTGATGATGCAGGCAGGCCCGGATGTGGAGTTCGCAGTCTGCCGCTTGGCCCAACTGGCCCGGGCGACAGGCATCCACCTCGTGATTGCGACGCAGCGGCCGTCCGTGGATATCGTGACGGGCACGATCAAGGCGAACATATCCTCGAGAATAGCCTTTGCGATGAACTCCCAGGTAGACAGCCGGACGATCCTGGATATGGGCGGCGCCGAGAGATTGATCGGGCGGGGCGACATGCTGTTCAAGCCGATTGATGCCGCCAAGCCGGTCAGGGTCCAGGGATGCTTCATTTCGGAGAGAGAGATCGAGGCCCTCGTGAAGTATCTGAAGGACCAGGAGTCGCCGGAGTACACAATGGAGCCGGCGCAGATAGGCGACCTGTCAACCGGCGGAAGCCTGGACGATGCCGTCAAAGACGAGGTCTACGAGCCGGCGGTTCGGCTTGTGGTCACTACCGGCTATGCGTCTACGTCTATGATCCAGCGCCGGTTCAAGATCGGCTACACGCGCGCGGCGCGTCTCGTGGACGCGATGGAGCAGCAAGGAATCGTGGGTCCACTCGATGGCGCAAAGCCGCGGAATGTGCTCATCAGCAGGGAGGGACTGGACAGGATCTTCGGCAGGCCCGTGTTCGGCGAAGCCGCCCCGGAACCGCTTGAGGAAGAGGAGTGAGGCTCCCGTTCGCCCTCCCGCTTGAAGAACCGGCTCAGCAGGAGCTTCGCCCTCCCGTTCCAATTTACATCGGAGTTTCCCGGAATTGGTATAGGAGTGGTTCTTGGATTCCTTGATCCCTGGAACCCTTGTCCGCCGAAGCTTCAGCGAAGGCGGATGGATCCCTAATTTATGGCTAGAATCGGTTTAATCAGCCTCGGCTGCCCGAAGAATACGGTGGACGCGGAGGAGATTCTTGGGGAGGTCGAGAAGGCTGGGCATGAGATAGAGACGGATCCGGCCCGCGCAGAGGTCTTGATCGTCAACACCTGCGGCTTCATCCGGAGCGCGAAGGAGGAGGCGGTAGACTGCATACTTGACGCCGTTCGTTACAAGACGAACGGCGCTTGCCGTTCTGTAATAGTGACCGGCTGTCTAGTACAGCGGCACGGCGAGCAGCTTGCGAAGGAGCTCCCGGAGGCCGACGCCTTCCTGGGCCTGGGCAAGGTACACGACATTGCGGAGACGATCTCTCGCACTCTGCGGGGCGGCAGGGTCATGAAGATAGGCGAGCCGTGCGCCTGGTGGATGGAGAGTAGAAGCCGCGTGCTCTCCACTCCGCCGTGGACCGCCTACCTGCGCATCGCGGACGGCTGCGATAACCGGTGCGCGTACTGCGTGATCCCCAGCATCCGGGGAGGATTCCGCAGCCGGCCGGAGGAGATCGTCCTCGACGAGGCAAGAGCGCTGGCCAAAGTCGGCGTCAAGGAGCTGAACCTAGTCGCGCAGGACATCACGCGGTACGGCCTGGATGCGGAGGGCGAGCTGCTTCTTCCGCGCCTGCTGGAGAAGCTGGCCGCGTTGGAGGGGATTCACTGGATTCGCCTGCTGTACTGTTACCCGACCAGGATCACCGACGAGCTGATCCGCGCTATCGCGGAGAATGAGAAGGTCTGTAGGTACATTGATGTCCCTCTGCAGCACTGCTCGGACAGGATTCTGCGCGCCATGGGAAGGCAGGGGAGCAAGCAGGCGTATCTTGACCTTTTCGCCCGCATCAGGGAGAGCTGCCCTGAGGCCGCTCTGAGGACGACGCTCATGGTCGGCTTCCCCGGAGAGACTGAGGAGGAGTTCGAGGAGCTGATGGACTTCGTGGAGCGGGTTCGCTTCGACCGAGTAGGCGTATTCCCCTACTCTGCGGAGGAAGGCACGCGCGCTGCGCTTCTGCCGGATAAGGTCCACCGCAGCACGATTGACAGGCGCTACTGCAGGCTCATGCAGCGGCAGCAGGAGATATCGCTCGACACGAACAAGAAACTGGTGGGCACACGCATCGAGGTTCTGATAGAAGGCATCAAGGGCGACTCGCTTGTAGGAAGAAGCTGCCGCGATGCGCCGGATATAGACGGCCTGGTCTATGTCGAAGGCGCTTCGGCCCTACCAGGCGAATTCGTGTTAGCAGAGGTGATCGAGGCAAGGCATTACGATTTATTGGCCCGGTGTGATTAGAAGGGTCCACGATGTACTCGCATGTCGTCCTGTCACCCTGAGTCGGCCGCGGCGGACGAAGGGTCTATTTGCGAGGAAAGACTGACAAGAATTGCCATAAACACGGAGGTGTTGAATTGGATGGTGTGAGCGTGGAGAGCCCCGTCGAGCAGGCGGCGATACGTTACCTGGAGGACCAGGCGTACTCCGCCCTGCTGGGATGCAAGGAGCCGGTTCGTTCCGCGGAGATCGTGGGTGCGATCGGGAAGGAGGAGTACAGCGCCAAGCTGATGCGCCATGCTCTCGCGGCGAGCCCGAGATTCGCCCAGATTGACCGCAGGTGGGACCTGGAAGTTCGCTACGAGGACAAGCAGCGGCCGGTGGAGCGCGTCATCCGGGAGATCATCGCCGAATATGGCCGCCCGATGCCTGTGCAGCAAATAGCCAACGAGCTGTCCAGCGTATACGAGCGGCCGGCGGACTACTACGAAACGCTGGCTGCCAGGATGCTGGCCGATGAGACCAAGTTCTTCCGCATTTCCGACGATCTGTTTGCCCTCAGAGAGTGGCTGCTGGAAGTGACCTCCGACAACGAAGAAGACTTGATCTTCGACAACGGGCTTGACGAGAGTGAAATCGAAGCTCTGGAGAAGGCGGCCGCGAAGGTGGATTGGACAGGGGAGGAGATCGCAGCCACCGCAGTCAAGTTCATTGACGCCGCGAAGATCCCGGTGTGCAATAAGCTCATCGGACTGTTTCAATGGCGGGCGCTGGGCGAGGCATTCGATCCCGTCGCGGCCTTCGACAAGCTGATCAAGAGCGATAAACTGGTATGGCTGTCCGATCAGCGCTGGGCAAGCAAGCGGATGGTCGAGAAATACAACACCATGCTGGTCAAAATGGCCGATCGCCTTGCCGAAGAGATCATGGAGGAGGCTCCGCAGGCCGTCGTCGAGAGAGCCGAGGAAGCGGAGGAAGTCGCACCGGAGCTCAGCCTCACCATTTCCGCGAGAGACCTGGATGAGGTCGCACAGATCGTCTCAGCGGAGGGAGCAGCCAGGATGCCGGCTGTCCTCGAAACCATCTTCGAGATATCGCCGGGCGAGCCGATATACGCGGTTGCAGCCGAAGGACTCGGTGACGCAATGCGAGCCGATCCTCGGTTTGCATGGGTGGGAGCCGACCGCTGGCGGACGGCGGATACCGTGCCTGCGTATGTCAACTCGATCCCGCCTGAGCTGGAAATCCAGACGCTCGTTTTCGAGACCCCGGAAGGCGAACGGCTGGACGCGGAGCTCGAAGATGAGGGCCTCGAAGGCGGTCTGGACAAAGAAATCCATAACCCCCTCGTGCAGGACGTAGGCGATCAGTATCCGATCACCGAGCAGGACGAGCTTCCACCCTCCGAGTCGGCGCGCTGCTCGGTTACGCGCCACCACAGAGTGCTGGGCACGTTCCCGCTGTGCCAGATTCCGAAAACCTTCTTCCCCATCGGCCCGCACGTCATCGAGGTAACTCTGGTGGACGGAGACAAGCGCGGCGATGTTTGGGTCAATCGGGAGACCGGCCTGATATACGACATGGGCAACTGGTACGCGGAGGACATGCCCGAATCGGGCGCGCTGTTCCAACTCGTCAGGACGGCGAGCGCGGACGAGTTTCAATTTGCGTATGAGGGTAAGACGGACCCGCTGGTGCTCGTCAGTCCGAACAGAATCGAGGAGCTTCTGGCGTTCTCGGAGGAAGCCAAGCAGAGGGAAATGACAACCTTCGAGCTTATGTGCCGCCTGATGGCATACCACCGGAAAGGTGTCCCCTTCGTTACGCTGTTCACGGAGGTCAACATCGTGCGCAGGACGAGGCGGCGGCTGGCGGCCTCGATACTCAGCTCGTACTACGCGTTCTACCAGAAGCCGAAATCGGCGCTCTGGCACTTCGATGAGAAGAAGGTGGACCAGGGCTTCAAGAAGGCCAAGAGGAAGTACATCCGCAAGGCGTAGGGGCGAGGCATGCCTCGCCCGTGTGGACATACGGTATGGATTGGGGGTAGGGGCAGGTCTCAGACCTGCCCCTACAGATGGATCGGATGCAATCATGGAAAAAATCAGGGTCAGATTCGCGCCGAGCCCGACGGGCTTCGCGCACATAGGCAACATACGCACCGCCGTGTACAACTGGCTCCTCGCAAAGCACACCGGCGGCCAGTTCATCCTGCGCATCGAGGACACCGACAGGGCGAGACTTGTTCCCGGCGCTGCGGAGGAGATTTACGAGAGCCTGCGCTGGCTCGGCGCCACATGGGATGAGGGTCCGGAAGTCGGCGGCCCTCACGGCCCCTATTTCCAGTCCGAGCGCCTGGAAATCTACAACCGACATGCACAGCAATTGCTGGAGCAGGGGGACGCCTACTACTGCTTCTGCACCACCGAACGGCTTGCCGAGATGCGTAAGGAGCAGGAGGCCAAGAAGCAGCCCACCCGATACGACCGCCTCTGCATAGACTTGTCGCGAAGTGAGGTCGAGGAGAAGCTGGGCGAGGGTCTCTGCGGGGTAATGCGCTTCAAGGTTCCATCGGAGGGTCAGACAACGTTCAGCGATCTTGTTCGGGGCGAGATAGCTTTCGAGAACCAGCTCCTCGACGATTTTGTCATCATGAAATCCGACGGCTACCCGACGTATCACTTCGCCAGCGTCGTAGACGACCATCTCATGGAGATAACCCACGTAATCCGCAGCGAGGAATGGATTTCCAGTGCGCCCAAGCACATCCTTCTCTACGAGGCTCTCGGCTGGGAGCCGCCGAAGTTCGTGCATCCGCCGCTCATCCTCGGGCCGGATCGCACAAAGCTGAGCAAGCGGCATGGAGCGGTCAGATTCCTCGAATACAGGGAGCGGGGCTTCCTCCCGGAGGCGATGATGAACTTCATCACGCTGCTGGGCTGGTCGCCCGGCGGTGAGCGCGAGCTGTTCCCCGTTCAGGAGCTGATTGACCGCTTCAGCATCGAGGGCATAGTGGACCATCCGGTGATCTTCGACGTCCAGAAGCTGGAATGGATGAACGGCGTGTACATCCGGGAGGCCGATATCGGCAGGCTGACGCAACTCTGCCTCCCATATCTCCAGGAAGCAGGCCTCGTGCCGCAGAAGCCGACGCGCGACGAGCTTGACTACACGCGCAAGGTAATCGCGCTCCAGCAGGCGAGGCTGAAGGCGCTCTCGGAGGTCGTCGAGTCCGCCAGGTTCTTCTTCGAGGCGGAGCCCGAGTATGAGGAGAAGGGCACCAAGAAATGGCTCAGCCAGGATTACGCGCCCGATCTGCTCCAGAAGCTCACGCCCCGCCTGGAAGAGCTTCCTGAATTTACCACGGAGGGCATAGAGGAAGCCGTTCGCAAGGCAGGCGAAGAGATGGGGTTATCCGGCGGGCAGGTGATACACCCGGTTCGCATGGCGGTTACGGGGCGGACTGTCGGCCCCGGCCTCTTCGAGACGATGGCCGTCCTCGGCAGAGACCGCGTCCTCCTCCGCCTCAACCGGACGCTTGGGATGCTTTCGGAGATGGTGGCGGATTAATCAAGGTGGCGATTCGGAAATCGCCACCCATCCGTTTGGAACTCGGGCGGGGTGACCCCGCCCCTACGCGCATATTCCTCTATCGGGCTCCCACCGGGCGTGTTCGCGGAATCAGGCGTCCGAAACCGGGGTGTGTTCCTTTTTCCCCGAAATCTGGTATCCTATCTGCGGCGATTGGCGATGTTCACACCCTCATACATCGAACTCCGAAGAACAGGCGAGCTGCACGAGCGGGTCGAGCAAGCATATAGGCTGATCTCCCCGGCCTGCGAGCTGTGCCCGCGGCGCTGCGGCGTGGACAGACTGGCAGGCCAAGCGGGCGTCTGCCGCACCGGGGCGCTGCCCGTCGTCTCCAGCTACGGCCCGCATTTCGGCGAAGAGCCGCCTCTGGTCGGCTGCAACGGCTCAGGCGCGATCTTCTTCACGAGCTGCAACCTCAGATGCGTCTTCTGCCAGAACTACGAGATCAGCCACGGCGGCGCCGGCCGTGAGGTGAGCATTGAGGAGCTCGCGGATATGATGCTCTCGCTCGCCCGCCAGGGATGCCACAACATCAATTGGGTCACTCCTACGCACCAGCTTCCGCAGATACTCTCCGCGCTGGAGGTCGCAGCAGAGGCCGGGCTGGACATCCCCCTGGTCTACAACTGCGGCGGGTACGAGCCGGTCAAGGTGCTTGCCCTCCTGGATGGCGTCGCGGACATCTACATGCCGGATGCGAAGTATGGGAACAACGAGATCGGCAGGGAGCTGTCCGGCGTCCCCGATTACTGGGATCGCAACCAGGAGGCGCTCCGGGAGATGCACCGGCAGGTCGGCGATCTGGCGCTGGACAGTCGGGGAATCGCGGAGCGGGGACTCCTCGTGCGGCATCTCGTCCTGCCGGGCAATCTGTCGGGCACGCGGGAGGTAATGCACTTCCTCGCGACTGAGATCAGCAAGGATACCTACGTCAATGTCATGGAGCAGTACCGCCCGGCGTATAAGGCTGTCGGCCATCCGAGGATAGGAAGGCGGATAACTTCGGAGGAGTATGCGGAGGCGATCCGAATCGCCCGCAGCGAGGGTCTCCGGCGCTTTGCAGACTGAACGCGCCGGCGCCGGGTCGGTTCTTGCCCAAACGGGCGCCCGTTTCCCCTAACGAACGATATGAATTACCGCTCCCGGACCGGGAGCACGGTTGTCGCCTCAGGGGCCGCCCCTGCATCCCCCGATTGCCAACGGTATCCCAAGTACGAGAACGAGCAGAGCGACAATCTTAACCTTCACGTCAATCTTCTCCTTTGCGGCAGAGCTACTATGCGGAGTTTACCCGCGAACCGCACAGCATTTACTCTCGAACATGCGGATTGGTCAGGCTCGCCTTCAAATCCCGGGCGATTCCGCGCGCGACCGCCCGCTCGTGCGACTCATTCAGAATTCTGAACCGATGTGCCTCCCACGGATGGCCGCCGAAGATGGGCTTGTAGACGATCGTCGCGAGCAGGAGACAGCACACCAGGAAAGAGAGCTGGCCGGCGAGGCCAGCGATCAGGTACTTCCGGGTCCACGCCTTGGCCGCAGCAGGCGCCTTGAAAACGAATCTCAGGATGCCCGTGCGCTCACCGGTGTGCTCGTCATACCGGTGATGCAGGATTCGGAGGACGGCTCCGAGCACGACTGCCTGGGCCAGGATGACCACGGCTATCAGGCCCGGGCTTAACAAATAGAGACTGGTATCCGAGAGCGGAGAGACAGAAGGCCACCAGAGAAATACCATCCCCAGCACGATAGCGAGCGCCGGAACGTAGATTGCGACGAATGTTCTGGCGAGCCAGCCTTCGCTCCAGGGCGGTACCGCCAGGGCCGATTCCTTCCGCCGTTTCCTGACCATCGTCGGCAGCACCCATAGGAGTAGGAATACCACCATAAGGGACGCGCAGAAATCATGAGCCAGCGCCAGGGCAAGCGGGATTGCGAGCGCGACGGCAAACCGCTTCTCGAAAGAGAAATCTATAGGCGATAGGCACGACTGGAATCCCCGCTCGAAGGCACCGTCCACCCGCTGCATTGCTGCCAGCTTCTCCTTCATGCCGAAATCCTTGTAGATAGGCTGGAGCGGTTTCACAGCGATTGCGAATACAGCCTTGCCGACGAGCACGGAGATGATCGAGGGCGGCTCGGTTGACGCGGTGTTTACACCCATCCGGCAGGTGCTCTCCAGGATTTCGCACGCTTCGCCTGCCTTCCCCTGCCTGAGACGCTCGTTTGCGCTACCCACCTGAGCGCGTGCGAGATGCCGGAGCTTAGCCATGTCCGGGAACGGCAGCGCGTAAACGGCCGGCCCATACAGCGCATCCAGCACAGGCTCGGTCGCCTCAGGGAAGTAGAGTCTGATCGCTCCCAGGCGGTTGGCAATCTTAATCTCAGCGTAGGCCTCATCCGGCCGCCCGGCCTCCTGGAGCGCGAAGGCTTTGCGGTAGTGGACCAGGGCATTCGACGGATCCGACTTCGCCAGGGCATCCAGGCGTCTCAGTTTCTCCCCGACGTTAGCCGCCGGACTTGCCTCTTCCCGGCGCTCGTAAATCAGCCCGGCCGCGAGCCCGCGAGCCTCGACGCCGAGTTTTCGCTCCTCCAGCAACCTCGGCAACTGCTGGCGTGGATACTGCCAGACAAGCGCCTGCTCATAAAGGCTGTTCCCCGGGGACAACCTGAGCGCCGCCTCGAGCCTTCCAATGGCGGCTTCCGGGGCTCGTGGATAATCGCCGATCTCGAACATATTCCACCCATTGCCGAACCAGGAATCGAGGTAGAGCTTCTCGGCCCTGGCCTCCTTATTCAGGGGCTGCCAGAATACGCGGAGCGCGGCTCCGAGGAGCAGAACCGCCATGATCGTGAGCTGCAGCCGCCTCGACGGCCATGTGCGCGCGTTAGTCATGGCTGACTCCTCTTGATCCTGGGAAACAAACGGACGGGTTGGCGCCCCGGCTCCACGGCCCATAGCTCCTCAGGGCCTTCTTCCGGTATATGTCGGGAGGCGGCGTATGCCACTCTGCGACCTGTTGGAATGTATGCAAGGGGTTTCATGTATGAGAGCTCGGGATTCGTCGTCAGCGGTGTAGCTTTCAACGAGGCCAGGTCCACAAAGCTGAGAGTCGGAACGGCAAACTTGTTGTAGGTCGTGATAGCGACGGCGCTTTCTCCCGCCCATAGGAAGTCGGGCGTGCGGCGGCCGGTCACCAGGGTGGTGACGCGCTCGGATTCGATATCGAGCACCTGCAGGCTGGTATTGTCGTAGCCGCCGTACTCGTCCCTGGCAAGCTCGATAAATGCAATCCGGCCGCCCGCGGGCGAGAACTGGAAGCTTTTGGACTGGAGTCCTTCGACGAGCTTGCTTCCGGAAAAGACTCTCTTGAATCCTCGCTTGCCATCCAGGACGACGAGTGTGCCCACCCGGTTTCGGATGGATTCCGGCAAACCTTTGGATGCCCTCGTTTGCACGCAAATCAGGACCAGGAAGCGGCCGTCCGGCGACCGCACCGGCCCACGCGTCGGTCCCTTCACCAGCAACTTGGACTTCCCGGTTTTGATCGAATAAAGATAGAAGCCCGCCTCTTTCCCATGCGACTCCTCCGAGTCGGCCACAGTATAAGTGAGGTGGGCGTCATCGGGTGTCGGCGCTATATCGCTCAAGCTCTGAAGTTGCTTGCCCGACAGCTCGCCCACTTGCCGGCCCTTCGCGGTCTTGATGACGATGCCCCGGCCCTCGCTTATCTCATCGTAAAGGACAAGGCGGCCCGAGGGTGACGCCACTTTCGTTGGGTCATCTGGGACTGGAAACCCAGGGGGCGCAGCGCCCCTTGGCTGAGGAGCAGACGGCAGGATTTCACCCGTCAGAAGATTCATCCGTACTGACCGGCTGCCGTTGCTGCCCTCATAGTAGAAGGATATGGCGGCCGTTCCTGAATCGGGTTTGAACTCGCTCAGCGTGATGTACCTCACCTGGCCGACCAGCGCCAATTCCCGGGCGTTCATCGGCGCGCCGGGAGTGGGTCTCTCCAGACCGGAGAGAGGCGAAGATGTGCCTCACCCGCCAACATCCGTGCTTTCCTCTCGACAGCCACTGAGGAGCAGCGGGATGGAAATCGCCAGTGTGAGTAGTGCGAGCGTTTTAACCTTCAACTTGATGCCCGGCAAACCGTATCTATCGAGTTTAGACGGATCATGAAAACGCTTTGTTGCACATCCACGAGGCCCGATGCCGCCTTTCTATTCGTCAACATCGCTCCCGCGGATGCCGTCGCGGGTGAGGTTGATATCCGGCAGATCGTCGTTCGCAGGACGAATCTGCCTGGCCTTCAGGTACTTGCAGTGGCCGTCGGCGAAGAGGTAATTTCGCCCGCCTTCCCATGCCGTTTTCGGATCGTTCCAGCCCACGTGGGGCGATTCGTGATTGCTGAGCCACTCGGTTACGAGCGCTTTGCGGGACGGATAAGAGACTGCCGACTCGCGCTGCGTCGAACACGGCGGACCGGGAGCCGCCACAGTGTCGGCGAACGTCGTCATCGCGTTTATACTGGTCGGCGCGACATAAAAGGCCATCGAATATGCGTATGACGTGCTGTCGTAGCTCTCCGGCGCGTTTGAATCGCTTGGGCAGAGCAGGATATTCGCACCATTACCGACGGAGCGCAACGGATCTCCAGGGACAGGCTCGGCCTGGAGCGCGAGGTATGGATTCAGCGGCCACCTCCAGAATCGCCCCATCCAGAGAAACGCGTTGCCCGTATTCGGATAACAGTCATCCCAGTCCTGAAGGTAAAGCTCGAACGCCGCGGCGATCTGGCGAAGATTCGACTGGCATACGGCCGTGCGACTCTTCTGCCTCACCGCTGCAAAAACGGGCAAGAGCAACGACGCCAGTATTCCAATGATGGCGACTACGATAAGCAGTTCAATCAGCGAAAATCCATGCCTGCGCTGCTGGGGCACCGGCTATTTCCCCCGGAACCGTCGGAGTTCCAGAGCGATCATCGCCGGCGGAACCTCTGCGAGCGTACCAACCTTCTCGATCACCCTGGCGAGAGACCTTTCGGCAAGCTCGTCCTTAGGGGAACCCTCAGGCATGAGGACGTCCATCGTATCCGAAATCGTCGCCAGCATCTCCTCGATGTACTTAGCTCTGAGCTGAGGGAGCTGCCTGAGCTGCAGAGCCGCATACCTGCGCCCGACCGTCTCAAGGAGTCCCTCCCACGACTTCGCTGCAGCGATCTCCACCTCTCTCTTCCGGTATGCGGCTTCCTTCATTGCCTGCATGCTCTGATCTTTGGCCTTCACCTGCATCCAGTCCTGAATCGTGGTCCCCTCGATAATGCGGAGGCTCAAGGACTTGCCGGCGAACTCGCGCAGAGCGGATTCGATAGCGTTTTGATGCTCGGAGCCGGTCAGATGGCCGCTCAAGTGGAAGTTCCCCGGAGCGAGCCCGACCACGAACTGGTCGTTCTCGATAATGATGGGAACTACCAACTCGAGGCTTCGCCACAACGTGGGATGGATGACTTTCAGCTTGACCTGGTTCACCACCTTCTCCCAGATCGCGCTCATATTCACCTCGGCCTGCATTACCCAACCTCCTGTCCGACCGTGAGGGCTGCGAGCATCTCCTGACGTGCGGGCCGGACGGCATATCTCCACATGCAAGATGATATATATCGCAGCCCGGCATGAAAGTCAAGTCGGGCACTTCCCATGAAGGCAGCCGGCAAAACGGCGTCCCTGGTTCTGTGCGTGCGAAATTCCGCTTGTCACCGCAGGTGCCGTTATGCTATAATGATGCAAATCGGAGGACAGCAGCTTTCATGAAACAAACGTACCAGCCCAAAGTTAGAAGACGCAGACGCGTTCACGGGTTCTTGTCGAGAATGTCCAGCAAGAGCGGGCGAAATGTGCTTCAGGCTCGCCGCGCCAAGGGCAGATACAGATTGACGGTATCGTAAAAGATTCCGATAGCTGCAATTCGGTAATGTGATGAGGGAGTCGGACGGCGCGGAGGGACTGGTGCTATCAAGGCAGCATAGACTCGCCAGCAGCCGTGATTTCAAGATAGTATTCGCCGATGGAAGGACGTACGTCCACAGGCTTTTCATATTGAAAGTTCTCCCTACAGCCGAGGAACAGCCCAGCCGATTTGCGTTCTCGACCAGCGCTAAGCTGGGAAGCGCCGTGGTTAGGAATCGCGCGAAAAGGCTGCTCAGGGAGGCGGTGAGGCTTCTGGGCAGTCGGGTGAAGCAGCGCGGGCGCGACGCGGTGCTGATAGCGCGGCCACCGATGCGGGATGCCAAACTAGGTGAAGTCCTCCGAGCCGTGGAAGAACAGTTTCAGAAAGCTGGTCTGCTCGAAGATTCCGAGCGGACTTAGTTGATATAGTCAAAGCAAGTAACATGCGGCATGCATTGGTATTCGTAATCAGGGCGTACCAGAGGCTGTCCAAGTACAAGCTGCGGACATGTCGTTACGAGCCGACGTGCTCGGAATACGCTGCGCAGGCGATCTTGAAGCACGGCTCCATCAAGGGGATAGGGCTCGCCGCCTGGCGGCTCCTCCGCTGCAATCCTTGGTCCCCCGGCGGATTCGATCCAGTTCAATAGCCAAAGCATGCGCGTGTTCGATACTTACTAGAGGAGATAATGAACAACAAGAGACTACTGTGGATCGCTGCCATCATGTGGCTGGCGGCGATCCTTATGATGCGTCAGATGCAGCCTCAGGCGCGGAAGGAGATCCCGCAGCCGGCGGTGATGCTGGCGCGGGCACAGGCTCAGGAGAAAGCTGCCGGAAACGATGCAGGAAAGCTCAAGGACGCTGTCAAGAGTTACTGGCAGGTAGCAAAGACTTATCGGAAGACCGAGTACGCGGCCGCGGCTCGCCTGCGCGTCGGGATTATCCAGGAGACGAAGCTGGAAAAAGCCGGCGCCAGGGGCAGCAAGCACGCAGCTTTGACCACGTATCAGGCTCTGGTGCGCGATTTCTCGGGGAAGAAATCTGAAGCGGCACAAGAAGCTCAAACCCGGCTCAAGCGCCTCGAGCGACGGATTGATAAGCAGAATTCGACGCATATCCTGTACAAGACCCTCGACTACTTCGTCAAGGTCACCGGATCAAACTCCGCGTACAGCTACGCCCTGGCGCTGCTCGTCATCACCATCGTTTTTAAGATGCTGACGACGCCTCTATCCCACCTCCAGTTCAAGTACATGAGGGAGATGCAGAAGATCCAGCCGCTGGTCAAGCAGCTCCAGGAGAAGTACAAGAACAATCAGAAGGAGTTCGGCCCGAAGCTCATGGCCTTGTACAAGGAGCATGGAGTTAGCCCGTTCGGCAGTTGTCTGCCTTTACTGGTTCAGATGCCGGTGCTCTACCTGCTGTACTGGATGGTTCGACTGTATCAGTTCCAATTCGCGAACGGCGAGTTCCTGTGGATTGGATCGGGCCTGGCGAGCAAGTTCCCGTCGCTTGTGGGGACGAGCCTGGCGCAGGGCGACGTCCCGCTGCTCGTGCTGTACACGGTGAGTATGTTCATCTCGCAGAAGCTGACCGTGGTTGACCCGACTCAGGCGGAGCAGCAAAAAATGATGACCTACACGATGCCGCTGCTGTTCGGGTTCATGCTGTGGAAGTGGGCGCTGCCATCCGCGTTCGTGCTGTACTGGCTGTTCTTCAACATTATCAGCACGGTGCAGCAGTACCTTATACTGAAGCAGCCCACCGGTCCGGCCGGGCCGGCTGATGGAGCAGCGGTCGGGCCGCCAATCGAGCCACCCAAGCGCCATCCCACCAGCCCAGGCAGGGCGAGGCGCCGCAAGAAGCGATTCTCAGCAATCAGGCTTCCGCGGCCGACCGTGGGAGCTTTCCCCGCAGCCAGTTTGCAGGAGCAGCGGACAGGCTAAGCATCCAGCAGGGGGTAATACTCTATATGACCAGCATCGAGCAAACAGGCAAGGACATTGAAGAAGCTACCCAGTTGGCCCTGGAACAGTTGGGCGTTACGGAAGAGGAAGTTGATGTCGAGATACTGGAGGAGGGCTCCAGAGGATTCCTTGGCCTAGGGCAGGCTCCTGCGAGGGTAAGGGTTACAGTGAAGGAGGCTAAGCCGGCAGCCCCAGTTCGCCGTGTGACCAGAAGGCGGGCCAAGCCATTGGCTGAGGCAGCGCCTGAGCCTGCACAGGTTGCCGAGCCGGAGCCTGTCGCTCCACCGCAGCCCACCCCGGAGGCGCCGGAAGACTTGGTCAAGCAGGCCGCCGAGATCAGCCAGGAAATGCTCCAGCGGATTTTAGAGAGCGTCGGAGACGGCGCGAAGGCCGTCGTGAAAAGCACCTCGGACGGCCAGGTCGTCCTAGAGATGGTCGGGGGCGACACCGCCATCTTGATAGGCAAGCACGGGCAGACGATCAATGCCTTGCAGTACCTGGTGGGCATAGCGACCAACAAGCGCCTTCCGGACAAGGTGCGGGTAGTCCTCGACGCAGAGGGATATCGCCGTCGAAGGGAGGAAGCCCTGAGCAACCAGACGCTCTACCTGGCACGGAAGGTGAAGGAAACGGGCCAGGAAGCAGTCCTGGAGCCCCTCGAGGCAAACGAGCGGCGGATTGTGCATCTGGTTCTCGCAGATGATCCCGAGGTCTACACCTACAGCGAGGGAGATGACCCCCTAAGGCGAGTGGTGATTTCGCCAAGAAAGTAAGGCCGAGCCGCCCTGCGTCGCACCGCGGTAAAACGCGGCCTGAGTCACTTTTCTACCCCTATGAGCCATCCTGACGATACAATCGCCGCCATAGCGACCCCGATCGGCGAAGGCGGTATAGGCATCATCCGAATCAGCGGCAGAGACTCTCTCGCCGTAGCCGCGGAGATGTTCCGGCCGATCTCAGGCGTGCCCGTGCACGGCCTGCCGACACACACGGCGCACTACGGATTCGCGCTCGATTCGATAACCGAGGAATCCATTGACGACGGGGTCGTAACCGTCTTCCGCAAGCCCCGCAGCTACACAGGCGAAGACTCAGTAGAGATCAGTTGCCACGGCGGGATCGTTCCGCTGCGGAGGGTTCTGGAGTCGGCTCTGCGTGCCGGAGCGAGGCTTGCGGAGCCTGGCGAGTTCACGAAGCGAGCCTTCCTGAACGGGCGGCTCGATCTGGCCCAGGCGGAGGCGGTATTGGACATCGTTCGCGCGAGGACGGACGAAGCCCTGCGAGTGGCCAGACGCCAGTTCCAGGGCGTGCTGTCCACCCGGATACGGATGCTCCGAGAAAAGCTGCTCGCGATCATCGCCCACATCGAGGCATCCATTGATTTCCCCGAAGACGTGGAGGAGCCCCAGAGCATTGCAGAAACGATTCAGGATGCGATGTCCCACGTGGCGGCGCTCCTGGAGACCGCTGATAGGGGAAGGATTTACCGCGAAGGCATCCAGGCCGTCATTGCAGGCAGGACGAACGTCGGGAAATCCAGCTTGTTGAACGCGCTCGTTCGGGAAAGCCGGGCGATCGTGACGCCGATCCCCGGCACGACGCGCGACATAATCGAGGAAACCATCAACATCCGCGGAATACCCATCCGCACCATAGACACCGCCGGAGTGCGCGAAACCCAGGACGAGATCGAGCGGATAGGTGTTGACCGAGCCCGGCAGACAGTGGAGGACGCAGATCTCGTGCTGGCGGTCCTCGATGCGGCACAGGGCTTCACCCCCGAGGACCGGGAATGGCTGTCCGGCCTGGCCGATAAGAAGTTCATCGTGGTGCTGAACAAGAGCGACCTGGTGCGCGAATCGGAGGCTGCGGAAATCGTGCAGGAAGTACAAGCCTGGTTGGAGAAGAACATCCCGTTCGGTGTCGGCGTCGTCAAGACAGCGGCGCCATCGAACGAAGGCATCGTCGAGCTGGAGGACGCGATCGCCGAGAAGGTTCTGGCAGGCGGAGTTTCTCCCTCAGAGGGCGCGATAGTAAGCAACGTCAGGCACCGGCGCGCGCTGGAAGAGGCTCGCTCGTCGCTGGAGCATGCTCTGGAGACCGCTCAATCCGAAACCCCCCCGGATCTGGTCACGATAGATCTGAAGGCCGCGCTGGACGCGCTGGGCAGCATCATCGGCGAGACGGTGTCCGACGACGTGATAGATCGCATTTTCACCGAGTTTTGCATAGGCAAGTAAGGGAGACCGGTAGATGAAACTTTCGCGTGGGTCGCTGCTCATTGTACTGATAGCCATCATAATCATGCTGATCGGCGTGGTCCAGGTGATCGCCAGGGCAAGGTGCAGTTCGTTCAAGGGAGAGGGCCACCGCCCGAAGGCGCGAGTATCGTCTTCTCTGAAGGTACAATCCGAGCCCTCGGCTTCCGAGTTCCAGGTTTCAGGTTCCAAGTTCCAGGTCAACGAGGTGGAAAGCCGTGCGACCTGAGACCTGAAACTTCAAACGTCGAACACTTCCCCTATCTGCCCCGGTGCCGCTACTCCCAGTGGACTCCACCCGGCGTTGACCCCCCTGGGGCATTCCAGCTATAATACCACACTACCTTCCGTGGGCCTTTCTGCCACCCGCCAAGGTCTCTGGGGGTTCCAATGCTTGATCGAACAAAGGCGCTCAGGGAATACGCAAAGGCGATTTCTGCCAACCTTTCGCGTGGTGATGCAACGGAGCTTACGCACCGCTCCGCGTTAGAAGCTCTCCTCCGGAACTGGCCGGCAGCGGTCGCCACGAACGAGCCGCGCAAGATCGCATGCGGTGCGCCCGATCTCAAGGTGTCTGCCGGGAGCCTCACCGTCGGCTACGTCGAAACCAAGGATATTGGCGAAAACCTCACAAAGGCGGAGCGTACCAAGCAAGTCAAGGGATACCTCGAAGCCCTGCCAAACTTTGTCTTAACCGACTACATAGAGTTCCGTTGGTATACGGACGGCCAGCTCAGGGAAACCGCCCGTCTGGGCATGGTGGGAGCAGATGGGACGGTCAAGACCACAAAGAGCAGCCTTGAGCAGGTTCAGTCCTTGCTCGATAAGTTCATGGAACACACTGTCCCGTCTGCGGGTACGGCGAAGGAGCTTGCTGTTCGGATGGCGCACCTCGCGCGCATGATTCGGGATGTGACAGCCAAGACCTTCGCCCAGGAGGAGCAAACCGGCACTCTCCACGGTCAGTATCAGGCATTCAAGGAAGTCCTGCTTCCTGAACTCACTCCGGACGACTTCGCCGATATGTTCGCCCAGACCGTGGCATACGGTCTGTTCGCAGCCAGGGAAAGCGCAAGACCGGGCGAAGAGTTTACGAGGCAAAACGCCGCGTACATGCTGCCGAAGACGAACCCGTTTCTGCGCAAGCTTTTCGGCCACATAGCCGGGCCGGAACTTGATGACCGGATTGCCTGGATAGTTGATGATCTGGCCCAGGTTCTGGACACGGCCGACATGGCGAACATCCTCGAAGACTTCTGCAGGCGCACGCGGGAGGAGGATCCGGTCGTCCACTTCTACGAGACTTTCCTAAAGGAGTATAACCCTAAGGAGCGAAAGTTGAGGGGAGTGTACTATACGCCTGAGCCGGTTGTCTCGTACATCGTGCGGTCGGTGGACTACCTGCTCAGGACAAAGTTCGACAAGCCGCTCGGCCTTGCCGACCCGAATGTGCTGATCCTCGACCCTGCCTGTGGAACCGGCACCTTCCTCTTCTACGTGGTTAAGCTGATCCACCAGAGAATGATCGAGCAGGGCCAGCAGGGCGGCTGGAACGATTACGTGGAGAAGCACCTGCTTCCCAGGCTATTCGGCTTCGAGCTCCTTGTGGCACCCTACGCCATCGCACACCTGAAGCTCGGCCTGCTCCTGGAGGAAACTGGCTACGAATTCAAGTCCGACCAGCGCCTTGAAATCTATCTGACGAATTCCCTGGAGGAGGCCGTCAAGAGCGAACACATACTTCCGCTGGGCGGCTTCATTACCGAGGAGGCGAACGCCGCCGCGGAGATAAAGCGCGAGAAGCCAATCATGGTGGTGCTGGGCAATCCTCCGTACTCAGTGCAGTCCGATAATAGACGTCCGTGGATCGAAGCTCTCATGGACGAGTATAAGCGGACAGTTCGCCAAGAGGAGACGCAGATACAGGCTCTCTCCAACGACTATATAAAATTTATCCGCTTTGCCCAGTGGCGAATACAGCTTACAGGACATGGCATAGTCGCAATGATTACCAACAATGGCTACCTAAGCGGACCGCTGGCCCGGGATATGCGTGAGTCCTTGCTGGATACTTTCTCGGACGTCCACTTGCTGAACTTACATGGGAGCGCCCGCTGGGGAGAAACGGTTGCCACTGAAAACAAAGATGAAAACGTCTTTGATATCCAGCAGGGAGTGGCTATTGCTTTGCTTGTGCGACAACCCACAGGTGGCGGAACGCGAGAAGTTTACTATGCAGACCTCTTCGGCACTCGGCGTGCAAAATACGAGTTCCTTAATGAGAATTGGGTGGAGACTACCCCCTGGCAGTTAGCCTACCCATCGCCTCCTCTCTATCTTGTTACACCCACATCTCACTCGGGGAGGCAGGAGTACGAAGCTGGGCTGAGTCTCCTTAATATCTTCGGCACAGGCAGGCCAGACGTAGATCGCCATGTAGCCTACGGGGTAGGGTTTGCTACTCAGCAGGACAAATTCGCAATTTCCTTTAGCGAAGCAGAAGTGGAGAAGAAGATCGGAGTGCTCACGGACGATTCTCTTAGCGAAGCGGATGTGCGCAGCCGATTTAGGCTCTGTACGACAATACAATGGGAGTTTGCCAGAGCCAGATCAAACCTCAAGCGAGAGAGTTGGCAGCCGCACATACAGTGGGTACTTTATCGCCCCTTCGATTGGCGTGTTACCGCCTACATCCAGGACGTAGTTTCAATACCACGCATGGCCATAATGCGCCACCTGCTGGACCCAACCTCGCGTCCTAACATTGCATTAGTGACCGGGCGGATTATCAACGCCGAACAGCCGCGCCACGATTTTGTGTCTTGCTACCCAGTTGAGAAAATATGCCTATCATCCACGACCTCCAACAACGCATTTGTGTTTCCCCTTTACCTTTACCCTGGAGATGGCAGGGAGAGGGACAAACAGGAGACGTTGCTTCACGCTGACCAGTGGCCGGCCGGGCTGGGAGGTCGCAGGCCGAACGTGAACCCCGGTTTCGTTGCTGAGATGGAGAAGCGGCTGGGCATGCGGTTTGTATCCGATGGGAAGGGCGACCTGGCAGACACATTCGGCCCTGAGGACGTATTTCACTACATCTACGCCGTCTTGCACTCGCCGACGTACCGCACTCGTTACGCCGAGTTTCTTAAGCTCGACTTCCCGCGGGTGCCGCTTACTTCCGAGAAGGGGCTCTTCCGGCGGCTGGCCGAGAAGGGTGCGGAACTCGTCTCGCTCCATCTGATGGAATCTCCTGCGCTGAGTAACCTCATTACGAAGTTCACAATCACCGGCTCGGATGAGGTGGAGAAGGTCAGATACGACGAGGCAAGGCGCCGTGTTTACATCAACAGGGATCAGTATTTCGAGGGAGTGGAGCCGGGGGTCTGGGAGTTCCACGTCGGCGGCTACCAGGTGCTTGAAAAGTGGCTAAAGGACAGAAAAGGACGGAAATTGACCTGGGATGACCAGCAGCACTACCAAAAGGTCGTCGTCGCCCTCAAGCAAAGCATCCGCCTGATGCGCGAGATAGACGGGATCATCCCCTCCTGGCCGATTGAGTAGTGTATCAGGGGGCTACCGCGCCATGCCACCCACCGGAATAACCTCTGCCGGCTTGCCGTGGAGGGCGGGCTTTACGAGCTTCATCTCCACTTTGTCGCCTGCCACTGAGACCACCACGAAGTGATGGTAATCGCCCTTGCCTTGTAACGATGGGTACAAGGGTGCGCCACCCCCGCCGGTGATGACATACCTCACGCCGTTCTTTACCTGCGAGTCGAACAGATGCTCGTGCCCCGCGAATACAACCGTGATCCGGTTTCGTACGAATAAGCTGTGCAGCGCGTTCCTATCCTCCGGATACCGGTCGAGACAGTCGCCCATGTGGCCGTCAACGGGATAGAGCGGCCGGTGGAGAAAGACGAACTTATGACGGGCGGCGCGCGCCTTCGCCAAATCCTCTTTCAGCCATTCAAGCTGATCCCCGGTGATCCGACGAGTCTCCCCCACTACTTCGCTGTCGAGAATGATGAAATGCGAATCACCGCGGTCAAATGAGTAGTGCAGAGCGCCAAGCTGTTTCTCGAAGAACGCGTGGTTCGCCGAGCTGCCGAGAATCTCGTGGTTGCCAATGGCGAGATAGACCTTTGACTTGAGGAGGGACTGGGTAGTTTCGAGATACTCATTGTACTGCTGCTCAAGCCGGGCCCTGTTTTGGGAGCCGAATATGCAGTCGCCGGTGTTCACCGCGAATGCCGGGTCCAGCGCATTCATCTCCCCGAGGATCGTCTTGAAAGCCGCGGGCTGAGCACCCTTGGGGAGATTCGGCCGATTATCCCCGAATACGACGAAGGTGAACTGAACGGGCTGGTCTGCCACCTGTGGCACGGGCGTCTGGGCTGCAGCGGCTAACCCCAATACCAAGCAGGCTAGAAAGACCGCCGATTGGTAGAGCTTCTGCATGAGTTGACCTCTTCTGTGTTCAGGATAGCCGATTATACCAGGAACTGAGGTGAGAGTGGAAGTGCGAGTGGCATGCGACGAGTGGCTGATGCGCGGCGGAAGCCCGTTACCGCCGGGCCAAGTCCGCGATCCAAAGCCCGGGCCGGGCGGCCCAGAAAAAAGACAGGCCTGCGCCGCTAAGCGGCGCAGGCATTCCTGCGGTACCACTAGAAATACCGCACATTTCAGGCAATTTGTAGCTGTCCTTGCCTGCCTCATTCGCGCTTTGCAGTGCTTCGTCCCACTCGATCCCGGAGTCTCCGACCCCGCAGAGCAGGACTGTGCGCATGCTGCTGAAAGCAGGGCGCTCGAGAGTACTGCGCCAGCAAGAATGGGTTACAGACCTGATCGTTGTGTGCAAAGATATATCTTGCAAGATTCGTGCCAAAAATAGACCGCCGCGCTGCAAACCGCGACGTGCGCCCTGTGTAGGTTTGTCAAACATGTGTTACACCACCTCCTGGTAATGACGGAGCATCTGGGATGCGGAGCGCCACCCATGGGCCATCAGCGGCTGGCGGTTGGATTCTCCAAGGTAGCGGTTGAACTGGTCTTTGATATACTGCA
>DATKXU010000118.1:0-29099 GCA_035528905.1 Armatimonadota bacterium | reverse complement strand
AGCGATTTGACGTCGTCGGGCTTGGATACTGCGCCGTGGACTACCTGGGCGTCGTGGCCCGTTACCCGGAGCTCGACGAGAAGATTCAGATTCTGGAGTTCGCAAAGCAGGGCGGAGGCATCACTGCGACTGCGATGGCTGCCGTGGGCCGCTTGGGCGGCCGCGCAGCCTACATCGGCAAAATCGGAGACGACGACTTCGGGAAGTTTATCATAGCCGATCTTGAAAAGGACGGGGTGTACACCAGCCAGGTGGTAGTTCAGCCCGGCGCGTCCTCTCAGTTCTCCTTCATAGTCGTGGATCAGGTGACCGGCAAGCGAACGATCTTCTGGACGCCCTCCGGCATGGTGCTCGAGCCGCATGAGATCAAGCGCGAGTACATTCTCTCCGGCAAGGTGCTCCATATGGACGCCCACCATCCCCGTGCGGCGATTCAAGCAGCGTCGTGGGCGAACGAGGCAGGCATACCAGTCGTCATGGATGCCGGAAGCGTGCGCGAGGGATCGGTAGAACTTGCGGAGCGGGCCGACTGCACGATCGCCTCCGCGCTCTTCGCAGAGCAATTCGCCGGCGAGAAAGACCCTGAACGGGCCGTCCGGCGCATGTTCGCCGGACGTCGCAAGCTCTCAGCAGTCACGCTGGGTGAGAAAGGCTGCATCTACGCCGCAGACGAAGGCGTTTTTCATCAAACCGCCTTCAAGGTGGATGCAGTGGACACCACAGGCGCCGGTGATGTTTTTCACGGCGCGTTTTCTTTCGGGCTGGCAAAGGGTTGGCCATACCGCGAGATCATCGAGTTCGCAAGCGCAGTCGCAGCGATCAAATGCACGAAGCTCGGCGGGCGTGCAGGCATCCCTACCCTTACTCAGGCGCTCGATTTCCTCCGCACCCGCTCGGAGAACGAGTTTTGGCAAGACATTCGTGATGCGTGATGAGTGATACGCTTTACAGCCCGTTTCGTGCCATAATCAGGACATAGCAAGCCAATGAAATCCCACATGCACATTTCGGAAGGGGTCGAAGCCGCACTTGAGGCGCGGCGGCCCGTTGTCGCACTCGAATCCACCGTAATCGCGCACGGTCTGCCCTGTCCGTCGAACATGGAGACAGCCCTCGCAGTCGAGAAAATCATCCGCGATGCGGGCGCCGTCCCTGCAACGATCGCCGTCCTGGGCGGGCAGATCCGTGTCGGCCTCTCGCGCGAAGAGATCGAGCGGCTGGCGAGCAGCAAGGATATCTTGAAACTTGGCACGCGTGATCTGCCGACAGCAATTGCCTCAGGCGCCGACGGCGCGACCACAGTGAGCGCAACGGCGTTCATCGCATGCAAGGCGGGGATCGAAGTCTTCGTGACCGGCGGCATCGGCGGGGTCCACCGGGGAGCGGAGCGAACCCTGGACATCTCATCCGACGTCTGGGAGCTTACGAAGTCAAGCATCATCGTGGTCTGCGCCGGGGCGAAGGCAATCCTTGACGTATCGGCAACCCTCGAATGGCTCGAAACACAGCAGGTCCCGGTCGTCGGCTACCAGACCAGCGAGTTCCCCGGCTTCTACTCTCGGCACACCGGATTCGCAGTGGATCGAGTGGAGACACCGGAGGAGATCGCCGCGCGTTTCGAGACTCAGCGAAGCCTGGGAATGCCCGGCGCCATGCTCGTGGCGGTACCGGTGACAGAGGAGTACGAACTTGACGTGAGCAGCGAGATCGCCTGTGCCGTCGAGGAAGCATCGGCCCAGAGCATCAAAGGCAAAGAGCTCACGCCGTGGCTGCTCGCCCGCCTTGACGAACTGACCGGGGGACAATCCGTCGCTACCAATATCGCGCTTCTGAAGAACAATGCACAGGTCGGCGCGGAGATCGCACAAGCGCGGGCAGGCATGCGTGATGAGTGACAAGTGAGGGGTTATGCGTATTGCGTAGCTATTTCAAGTCACAGCCACACTGGATTCGAAGGCAGGGGCAGCGTGGAACCGCCCCTGCCGGAATGTCCCTCAGAGCTTTTCCAGCGGCTGGTAGTTGCCGAATATCGGTGCCGGAGTATTCAAAGGAGCGGCCCAGCGGACCGCGTTCTCTACAACCTTCAGCACATTGGCGTCTTTGTAGATCGGATAGCTCTCGTGGCCCGGGCGGAAGTAGAACACCCTTCCCCTACCCCGGTGCCAGCAGCAGCCGCTCCGGAAGACTTCGCCGCCCTGAAACCAGCTTATGAACACCAGCTCGTCCGGCTGCGGGATATCGAACCGCTCGCCGTACATCTCCGCCTGCGGAAGCTCGAAGTACTCCGGCAGGCCTTCGGTGATGGGATGGCCGGGATCAACTACCCAGAGGCGTTCCTTCTCGCCGGCCTCGCGCCACTTGAGATCGCAGGTCGTGCCCATCAGCTTCCTGAAAATCTTCGAAAAGTGCCCGGAGTGGAGGACGACCAGGCCCATGCCGTCCAGGACCTTCTTGTGAACCTTGTCCGCAACCTCGTCGGATACTTCGGCATGCGCTATGTGACCCCACCATGTCATGACATCGGTCTCGGCGAGGACTGCGTCCGTCAGGCCGTGCTCCGGCTCATCCAGGGTGGCCGTCCGGACCTTCATATCCGGCTGCTTCTGCAAGTGGGCGGCAATCGCGCTGTGCATTCCCTCCGGATAGACCTCGCTCGCCGGATGGCCGGCTTTCCTCTCATGGCGGAACTCGTTCCACACGGTGACGCGAATCAGTGTGCTCATATTGCTCCTCTCTTGAAATATAACTCCTCGGCGGTTCTGCAGACAGGCGGACTACCCCAAAGGCTATTCTGTACTCGGCAGCCGCACTCCTCCCTGGGGGAAGAAGGCGCTTCTCCGAGTCTGAACTCGTAAGTCTATCCACCGAATGTTGACACGGCAGAGGAAGCGGTAGTATGATGAGAGGGATTTATTGGCGACCAGGAAGGAACCCTTAGCTTGCCACCTGGCACTGTGCTTAAAAGAGTACAGCAGCGACAGCAAGATTACCCGCGAGGTGAACAAATGTGGTTCGATGGAAAACGCGCTTCAGAGATTACGCCTGAGGAAGTGCAGGATCTGGTCACCAGGAAGACTGCAGAAGGTGGAACCCTGGACTTCAAGCAGGAAAGTTTTCAACCGAGCAGTGGTAGCAAGAAGGACGGCAAGAAGGAATTCTTGAGCGATGTAGTGTCGTTTGCAAACGCGGACGGCGGCTACATGTTGATAGGTGTGCAGGAACACGGCCACTGTGCATTCGGGTTTAATCACATCCCCAACGCAACGGAAGAGGCAAACCGCCTCACTGACCTGTGCCTGCAGCATATCCGGCCTCGGATTCGCGACCTGGAAATCCTTCCTAAGAGAATAGAGTCGGAAGGAGTTGACATCATAGTAGTGCGTATCCCAGAAAGTAGCGGGCGGCCGCATATGGTCACCCTCAACGATGGCACACTCTTCTGCCGCCGGTATCAGGACCGCAAGAGAACGATGTCCATTGAAGAACTGCAGGAAGCCTTTAGGTCGCAATCGCTCGCTTACAATCTTGGAATGACCAACGACTTGTGCAGAAAGATAGATGACCTTCTCGCAGTTGAGCGCACAAAGAGGCTTGCGCAGATGAAAGCCACGGACTCGATCGGAGATGCAGCTAACGCCAATGAAATACGCAAGATCATGAAACTGCGTTTTCGGGAGGACGTTGGCGAAAAACCTTATTTCAGAATCACCTGCACACCTATGGAGACCTCATCCATGAATCTGAACGACTTTCGTTCGGAAATTGACAAGCTGCTGGGAAGGCCACCTCAAACCCGAGAAGGCGGGTGGACTATATGGCGGCCCTGTGAAGTTAAGTACGAGTCGGATAGTTGGCATGCGCCGGGCTTGGGCGGCAGGAACATAATTCTACTGCGCACCGGGCATCTGGAGTACTGGCAGCCGTGCAATGATAACACCTTCCAATGGGGCAAACTTAACTCGTATGACCCTACCCCTGAGCTGTTTCCTTTTGCCGTATGCGAGTTGCCAGTAAACTTCACGCGCCTCGCTAGGGAAATCTACGATGTGGCCAAAACAGACAGTCAACTCATCTTTTGCATGGAATATGTAAACATAACCGGCTTCGTGCTGCGTCCGGGGGTGCCTAACTCCAGGCTTTATATGATGCCATCCTCCTGGGTAGAAACAAAACCTTATGGCCACAAAGATGTCACCACCAACGATCATACTGTCCCTGCCGACTTCGACCCGGACCCTGTGGCGTTCGCGCTCGTTGAGGAAGTCTACACGCAGTTCGGGATTCCGCGCAAGTACATCCCGTGCTTTGACAAGCAGCGGCACTTCGACATAAACGTGAACTCAGCGGAAGATTAGGCCTATTCCAGCCCCAGTTCGATATCCTAGCAGAGCGATATGCACATGAAGCTTAGCTACGACTTACGAAACAACATCGCCTATATCCGTTTTCGCAAGAAGGCGGCGGAGGTGGAGACCATTCGCATAAGCGATGAGCTAAACATTGATGTCGCCCCGGATGGAACCATCTACGGAATTGAACTCCTAAACGCTAACGAGCAACTGCGCCGCGAAGACATGGGCAAGCTACTTGTCGTTGACGAAGCCACAGGCGAGCCTGTCGAGGTCCCGCTCAACGCAGCCTAGTGGAACGCAACGCCAGGCTTATCTCCCGGGAATCCACACCGTCATCTCGGACGGGCCGCGGTTCGCCCAGGCGTAGTATGGAATCGCGGTGAGAGCAGTCTGCTCCATCTCCAGCTTGACGCTTCCGAACTCCCGGTAGAGCAGCCCGCGGTTCTGCCCAGGCGCGGGGTGAAGACCTTTCGCGCGCACGACGGTGACGCCTCCGAGGAGACCCGGCTTGAACTCCGCGCAGAACTCATCGCCGATCAGAAGCTCAACGTCCCGGATCGGCACGCCGGGGTTGTCCGGGCTTTCCACACAGTAGATCACCGGCCCGCGCTGTATGGCAATGCTCGCTGTGTTCTCGCGGACGCGCGGATCGGATTCCTGCAGAGAAACCGGCATGGGCAGCTCCAGATGCACGACGTCTCCGGGCTTCCAGGTACGCTCGAGCTTCAGATACTCGCCCGGCGGGACACCGCGCTGAGCTTCGCCGCCAATCGAGACCGATGCGTTCTCGCACCAGCCGGGAATGCGAAGGAAAAGGGCGAACTCCGTCGGCGCCTCGGGCGAGACCGCGATCTCCACGCTCCCATCCCACGGGTAGCTGGTCTTCTGCTCCAGGGACACTTTCCGCCCATCCTCCAGATGCCAGTTCAGGCGGGAATTATCATACAGATGCGCCCAAATTCCCTCATCGCTGGTGCTGTAGAAGCAGCCAGGCAGGGAGGCGATCATGCGCTCGACGTTCGGCGGGCAGCAGGTTGTGTCATACCAGGGCTGGCGCCGGAGCTCACAGAAGCACGCCAGCGGATTCATGTAGAAGTAGTGCGTTCCATCCAGCGACACGCCGGACAGGAAGCCATTATACAGCGTGCGCTCCATCACGTCGGCAAACCGGGATTCGCCCTCGATCGCGAGCATGCGCCAGTTCCAGAAGATATTTGCTATCCCTGCGCAGGTCTCAGCATAGGCGCGCTCGTTCGGCAGCTCATACGGCCAACCGAATGCCTCCCGATCGTATCTGGAGCCCAGGCCCCCGGTGATGTACATCTTTCCCTCGGCCGTATCGGCCCAAAGCCGCTCCACGGCGTCTATTATCGTCCGATGGCCGGACTCCGCATAGTAGTCCGCCCCACCGGATGCGAGGTACGCCGCCCTGACCGCGTGGCCCTCCATCGCCTGCTTATCCGCAAACTTCTGTAGGGAGAGGAAGAAACCGGCTAGATCGAGATAGCCGCGTGTCCCCGTGGTTCGGTAAAGCTCCACCAACGCCATCTCGATTTCCGGATGGCCGTCCGGAGTCTCTATTTTGCCCGGGCCGAATATGGTTGTCAGATAGTCGGCAAACCGCGTCGCGGCATCCAAGAGCTTCCTGCTGCCGGTCGCACGATGGTGTGCAATCGCCGCCTGGAAGAGGTGCCCGGCGCAGTAGAGCTCGTGCTCCCCAGGCAGGTTTCGGAAGCGCTGGTCGGCAAGCTCGCCGGTGAAGAAGGTATTCAGGTAGCCGTCCTCACACTGGGCAGCCACGACATCATCAATCACCTCGTCGAGCATGCGGGCTATCTTCGGGTCATCTTCGGATTGAAGAACGAACGCGGCCGCCTCTATCCACTTGTAGAGGTCGGAATCCGTGAAATAGGGCCCTCTGCGCTCGACTTCCTTGCGGCCGGAGAGCCGCCGGAAGTTGTCCACTACGCCGTGCTCTTCGAGAAGCTGGAGCAGCGCCGGGATGCTCTGCTGCCTGTTCGCGTCCATCCTCGGCTTCCAGAAGCCGGGAAGCATTTGCACCGCTCGGATCGGCACAGGCCTCAATTTGCAGTATGGGCTGCCGCTGGTCGAGACGACACCGGCGTCCCGCCAGTTGACCAGGCTTGCCTTCGATCGGACCACGAGTGACCTCCTGTTGTAGAAACTAGCTTAACCCATCTTGCCAGATCGGAGCGGAATGTGTCAATGGAACCCAATCACTATGGATACAATGGGCCGATTGACAGCGCGAGGCAGTATCACTTACACTGCTCCCAGAAGCCGCCGAAACATCGCGGTCTTTTCCCCGGAGGTGCCTGGTCCCAGTGACCCCAAAGAAGCAGAATCGCACCAGCAGCGCCGTAAGAGCAGCTCCCACGCCGGCAGGCGTGAGTCGCTCGGAGATCCTGGCTGCAGCCATCGTCGTACTGATCGCCGTGCTCCTGCGGGTCATCTACCTGCTGCAGTACAAGGCTCACATGCCCTTCTACTTCGTGCCCATAGTAGATTCCAGCTACTACGACGCATGGGCAACGAGAGTCGCGGAAGGGAACGGCTTCGGGCCAATGCCTTTCTACCTGGCCCCGCTCTACCCTTACGTGCTGGCGCTGGTCTATAAGGTTTTGGGGCACAGCCTCCCTGTCGTCTACATCCTCCAGCTCGCCTTGGGCGTCTGCAACGCATTCCTGGTCTACACCATCGGCAGAAGGCTCTTCGGCTGGAAATCGGCGGTTGCAGCGATGGGCTTGATAACCCTTTACGCTCCGCTGGTCTATCTGGAGACGAAGCTCCTGACCGAGACCCTCGCCATTGCACTAAACCTGACCTCCGTATTGCTACTCATGCGTGCCTTGGATAGACCGACCGTACTCAGGTGGGCTGGAGCAGGCGTTGTACTGGGGCTAAGTGCAGTCTGCCGCGGACCTGCACTGATCACCATAGCGCTGATATCGGGCTGGCTCTGGCTTACCAGGCGGGACCCGCGCTACATGAACGGCTTTTACATGAGGCATCTGGCGCCGTTTGCGCTGGGCATCGCGCTTGCGATTCTCCCAGTCACCGCACGGAACTACTTTATCGGAAAGGATTTGGTGCTGATCAGCACGAATGGCGGCATAGTCTTCGCACAGGGCAATAACCCGCTCGCTAAAGGCGTTTCCACTCCGCTGCTCAAGTTTACGGGCCTCATCGGCCTGCAGCAGGAGGAGGAAATAGCCATCGCAGAGAAGGCGCTGGGTCATCCGGTGAAGCCGTCCGAGGCATCCAACTACTGGTTCAAGGCCGGGCTGCGGTATATTCGCAATGACCCGGCTGAGTCCGTCCTGCTCTTCGGTCGCAAGATCATCTGGTCGCTGCACAACAGGGAGGCCCGGTGCAGTTACAACCCGTACCTCGAGAGAAGCTTCATTCCGATATTGCGCTACCTTGCCTTGCCGTTCTCAGTGCTGGCAGGGCTGGCCTTGTTCGGCATGATTAGAGCGCGCAGAAAGGGAGCCGCGAGGGAACTAGCGCCGCTTATGCTCTACACGGCCTCCGTGTTCCTGAGCCTCATCATATTCTCTGTAAGCTCCAGATATCGCGCGCCGGCTGCGCCGGCCCTGGCAGTCTTTGCCGGCTTCGCAATCATGGAGACGACAGACGCCATACGGGCGCGCTGCTACCGTCCCGCCGCCTTGATGGCCGCCTGCGTTGGTCTATTGCTTCTCATCTCGCTGGTGTCCTACCCCATTTTGCCGGTGGCTGAGGAGGCACTCGCGAACCTGGGGGTCGGCTATCTGGCTGTCGGCAAGACCGACCAAGCGACAACCTTGCTGAAAGAAGCCCTGGACATGAATCCGAGGTTCGCATATACGCACCTCAATCTGGGCATCGCGCTTCAGAAGCAAGGAAAGACCGCGGAGGCATTAGGTCACTACTTTGAGGCCGTGCGGCTGGAGCCGGATAACCGCGACACACGCAACAAGTTGGGAACAGTTCTAGCCGAACAGGGCAGGCTCGAAGAGGCAATCGTCCAATACTCTCAGGCGCTGCGCATCAAACCTGATTACGCGGAGGCGCACTTCAACCTGGGTATCGCTCTTGGGCAGCAGGGGAAGGCAAGCGATGCCATACGAGAGTTCCGCGCAGCCATCCGCATCAAACCGGACTACGCCGAGGCACACCATAATCTCGGAAGCGCCTTTGACGAATTGGGGAGGACGGACGAGGCGATACAGGAGTACCGCCGGGCCATCCGCATCAAACCTGACCTCGCCGAGGCGCACAATAACCTGGCAGTGGCGCTGTACGCCAAAGGGAATTACGCCGAGGCATGGAAAGAGGTTCGCCTGTGCCGAAAACACGGCCTCAGTCCACATCCCGATTTCCTCAGGGCGCTTTCCGAGAAAATGCCTGACCCGGAAGATTAACGCTCCTCGTCGTCCACACTATCGAAAGTCCCCAGTGAGAGACTACGCAGGTCCTTCAGCCGCTGAAGGCAGGTGACTCGAGCTCCTGGCGGACGAACCACACCGGGGCGATCCACGGAATCGAGTGACTCAAACACTGAGCTGAGGGTGCAGCGCCCACCGGAGCACCATCTTAGACACGCCATTCGCGAAGAAGCCAGCCCTTTTCCCCTCAAATCCTGGTAAGAATATGGAACAATTCACCTGGAAGCGGCGACACGAGAAAGGAGCTACGGGATGAGGGCTATGACTATTCCTCAAATTCACATGGACAGGACCATACATCTCACCAAACGTGAACTGGAGGTCCTGGGCCTCGTGATCGAAGGGAAGTCGAGCAAAGAGGTTGCCGAGGAACTGTACGTAAGCAAACGGACAGTGGATTTCCACCTCGCCAACATTTACGAGAAGCTGCAAGTCAGCAATCGTGTACAAGCCTTCCGCAGAGCGACCAGCCTCGGCCTGATACCGCTTGAAACTGCTGGGTTTAGATCAATGTAACAAGTTCGAAGCGGCTTACCGTGGCTGCGAGAAGCAGACTCGGTAAGACCAGGTCGCCGATCTGACAAGTGTCTGCTTTGCCGTGTCGTAGTTCTGCGCTTGACCTCCTCTGGAACGGAAGCCGGAGGAGGTTTTCTCTTATGTAGGGATCCATCCGCATTCGTCCCGATCCGCCTGAGGCGGACGGGACTACAGCGGACAAGGGGGTCAAGGGACCCAGGGAGCCACTCCTACTCGTACTCCTACTTGTGAGTTGTGATAAGTAGGGGAAGGGGCAGAGGAGCTAGGGGGAACATCGGATCCAGCATCGAACATCCGGTATCGCTGACGGCTGTTCCCTAGCCCACCTGCATGAGATACAGCCAGCCGTCACCGCAGTATGCTAAGATTCTTCGTCCATCTTCGGAAGATATGGTTTTGCGCAGCGTTCCACGAAGGGTGAGTTTCGAGAGGAGCTTGCCGTGCTTGTCTATATTGTAGAGCGAACGGTCTCCATCCGACACGATCACCGATGATCCCTTCGGAGACAGAGCCACAAGATATGGGCTGAAGAACAATCCGCCTTTGTCCCAGAGAAGCTGGCCGTCGCACCGGTAGACAGCGACTTTCTGTTCGATTATGCCCGACCCTTCGTGAGAGAGGAAGCTGGCATAGCTGATGGCCACGTACTGGCTTTTCGGAGAGATCAGGGCACGTGCATCAAAGCTGTCCAGGGACCGCTTCCAAAGACGCTTTCCGCCGGAATCCCAGAGGCAGAACTCTATGCCCGGGTCATGCTGAGTCGCCGGAAGCACGCCGAGGATTCGCCTTCCGTCCGCGCTGGCACACAGCTCGTACTGGCGGTCGGTGTCGTGTCTGCAGCGCCACTGGAAGCGGCCGCGGATATCATAGCAGACCAGCGCCGATTCCTGGCTCGTTCCCACGATCACACGCCGGCTGTCCGCACTGAATACCACACGGTAGCCTATGCCGTCCAGCCGCCATCTGCGGTAAGTCGGGCGGCGCGGATCGGGCTTGTACACGTAGATGCGGCCCTCACCAGAGGTTACCGCCGCGTAGTTCCCATCCGGCGAGACTGAGGCAGACCACACGCTGCCCTCTACCTCGTGCCGCCACAGCCGCTGGCCATCATTCCGGAAGAAATATACGGCCCGCTGCATGGGGTTCAGCTTAGAATACACGAGCACGCTCTGCGCGTTCCTGGCAATCAGCACATCGGTGGCGCCTTCCACTCGCTGTTCCCAGAGCTGACTCCCATTGCGGCCGTAGAGGCGAACAGTCCCGTCCTTAGCAACCGTCCCGAAGAACCTGCCGGCCGCTGACATAGCCAAGCATACGGGTTGGCTCGCAGGGGTTTTCCATTTTATGGTTATAGACTCCCGATCCCCGGCATGCGCAGACTGGGACGCTGCCAGGAGCAGGATGAGGAGCAAGGAACCCGCTGAGGCCAGCGAGTCACGGATGGCGCCGGCCAGCTTTCTAAGCGATCCTCCGGAAATCATGCTGACCTCTCTGGCTTGGACGATTGCGTAGAGAGCGACTGCCGAACCAAACCGACGAAATACTGGTGTATTCTTGAATCGTCGGTGAGTTCGGGATGGAAGGCGCTCGCCAGCAAATTGCCCTGTTTCAGCAGCACGCCCTTACCCTTGTAGAGCGCCAGTATCTCGATGTTTCCGTTGACTTGTACCGCGTATGGAGCGCGTATAAACACGGCCCGAAACGCAGGCGGCCCGATTGCGCTTATATCCAGGTCCGCCTCGAAGCTGTCTACCTGACGGCCAAATGCATTGCGGAGCACGGTCGAGGCCATCAGGCCAAGGCGGTGCTGCTCGCTTCCGACGATGTTCTCGGCAAGCAATATCATGCCGGCACACGTCCCGAAAACCGGCATGCCCTTCTTCGCACGCTTGATGATGTCCCTGTCCAATCCATAGCGAGCCATCAGTTTGCCGACGGTCGTGCTCTCGCCGCCCGGTATGACCAGCCCGTGGACAGCATCGAGCTCCTCCGTCAGACGAACCGGGATCGCGCGCACTTCGCACCGCTCCAGCATTCGGATATGCTTCTCCACGCCGCCCTGAAGTGCCAGCACCCCGACGACGATTTCGGATTTCGGACTTCGGATTTCGGATTGTGGATCATACCAGGCGTCCGCACACGGCGGGCTTCCAACCTCCGACTTCCGACTTCCAACTTCCAGAGCTCTACCAGCCACGGGTTGACAGGAGATCCTTTTCATCGAGTTGACGTATATCCAGGCCGGGCATGGCCTCCCCCAGCCCCATCGAAAGCTCAGCCAGAATCTCAGGTTTGTCGTAATAGGTTGTGGCGTCAACGATAGCCTTGGCGCGTTTCGCCGGATCCTGAGACTTGAATATGCCCGATCCAACGAAGACTGCCTCAGCTCCGAGCTGCATCATCAACGCGGCATCGGCGGGAGTCGCCACGCCCCCAGCCGAGAAGTTCGGCACCGGCAGTCTGCCCTTCTCCGCAGTCTCGACTACCAGCTCATAAGGCGCGCCGATATTCTTTGCGTAAGTCATCAATTCCTCACGCGGCATGGACTGCAGGCGCCTGACCTCCGACAGGACGGCCCTCATGTGTCGGACGGCCTCCACGATGTTGCCGGAGCCGGCCTCACCTTTCGTGCGGATCATCGCCGCACCTTCGCCGATGCGCCGGAGCGCCTCGCCGAGATCACGGCAGCCGCACACGAACGGCACCTTGAACTGGTGCTTGTCAATATGGAACAGCTCGTCCGCAGGCGTGAGGACCTCGCTTTCGTCAATGTAGTCCACGCCAAGCGCCTCGAGTATCTGGGCCTCCACGAAGTGGCCGATCCTGACCTTCGCCATAACCGGGATAGCCACGGCATCCATTATCTCCTTGATCTTGGAGGGATCGGCCATTCGCGCCACGCCGCCTTCTTTGCGGATGTCGGCAGGCACGCGCTCCAAGGCCATTACCGCGACCGCTCCGGCTTCCTCGGCTATCTTGGCCTGCTCGGCGTTGGTCACGTCCATTATGACGCCGCCCTTGAGCATCTCGGCGAGTCCAACTTTAGTTCGCCATGTTGATTTCTGCTCATCATTCATCGCAGATCACCTTCTCGGGGCCTCGGAGGGGCGAGGTCACCTCGCCCCTACAATATTATATCATGCAGACGCACGCCTGCTGCCTAGCACCCGCAGGTTTCTCTCTTGAGCAGCTCTTCCCAGCGGGCGTCTACCTCAGCCTGGAACTCCTCGATCATGTGCTCGTTGCCAGGCTTGAACATGTGCCGGAACTTCGTCTGCTCCTTGAGAAACTCGCTGATCGGCAGCTTCTCTCTGGGCTTGTATGTGATCCGGTATTTCCCGCTCTCGACCTCGTAAAGCGGCCAGTAGCAGGAGCTCACCGCATCCCTCGCGACCTTCACAGCGTACTGCGGCTGGAATGCCCAACCCAGCCGGCATGGCATCAAGCAATTGATGAACGCCGGGCCGTCTACCGCCAGGGCCTTCTGGACTTTCGTCACCAGGTCATTCCAGTGGCTCGGCGAAGCCTGTGCCGCGTATGGAATCCGGTGCGCCACCATGATGGCGGTCAGGTCCTTGCGGAACTGCGCCTTCCCCAGCTTGACCTTGCCCACCGGCGAGGTCGTGGTATCTGCGCCCTTCGGCGTCGCGCTTGACCGCTGGATGCCTGTGTTCATGTAGGCTTCGTTGTTGTAGCAGATATAAAGTATGTTGTGGCCGCGCTCCATCGCTCCCGAAAGGGACTGGAGGCCGATGTCGTAGGTCCCGCCGTCGCCGCCGAAGGCGATGAACTTCACCTCGCGGTCGTATTTCCCCTGCCGCTTCAAAGACTCGTAAGCCGCCTCGACGCCGCTGATCGTCGCCGCCGCGTTCTCGAATGCGCTGTGAATGAATGGCACCCTCCACGCCGTATACGGGAAGATGGTGGTGGTGACCTCCATGCAGCCGGTCGCCGCGCACACAACCACAGGCGTATCCGCCGCCGCCAGAGTCTGACGTATTATCTGAGGGAAGGTGCAGCCTGCGCACGCTCGGTGCCCAGGGGACAGCAGCTCCCCTTTCTTTGCTAGTTCCTTCAGATTAGCCATTCGAATTCTCCTCTATTCCCTCACGCCCAGGTAGCTCACGAGGCTGGAGGGTCGCTTGCCGTCCCTGGAAATCGCCAGGGCTTCGTCGTACACGGATGAGATATGGCCCAACGTGATGTCTCGCCCACCCAGTCCGTAAACGTAGTCAATTACGACCGGACGCTTCTCCAAATCGTACAAGGCCGAACGCACTTCGCCGAAGACCGGCCCGCCGAAACCAGCCATGCCTTCCGAGCGATCGAGCACCGCCACGACGGCGACTTTGCTGAGCGCGTCTGCGATCTGCTTGTACGGGAAGGGCCGGAATACGCGAATCTTCACCATCCCCGCCTTCACGCCTTTCTCGCGCAGCTCGTCCACCACGACCTTCGCGGTGCCTGCCGTCGAGCCAAGAACGACGGCGGCGACTTCCGCATCCTCCATCTTGTACTCTTCGAAGAGCCCGTACCGCCTGCCGAACCGGCGCTCGAAATCCACACCGACTTCCTCAATGACCCTGTGGGCGTACAACATAGGCTCGACCTCGGAGCGCTTGTGCTCGAAGTAGTAATCCGTGAGGTCAATCGCGCCCACTGTGATCGGGTGATCCACATCCAGAAGCGAGTACCTCGGCTTGTACGGGCCGATGAACTTCCAAACCTGCTCAGTTTCGTAGACATCCACAGGCTCCATGGCGTGGCTGATGATGAATCCATCCAGCGTCACCATGGCCGGCAGAAGAAGATCCGGATGCTCCGCGATTCGGACCGCCTGGATGGTGTTGTCATAAGTCTCCTGGGCGTTTTCGGAGAAGATCTGGATCCATCCGCTGTCCCGTGCGCCCATGGAGTCGCTGTGGTCGCAGTGTATGTTGATCGGAGCGCTCAGGGCACGGTTGACCATCGGCATGACGATGGGCAGCCTCAGTCCGGCTGCGATGTAGAGCATCTCCCACATCAGAGCCAGTCCCTGCGACGACGTAGCAGTCATCGCTCTGGCTCCCGCAGCAGCCGCGCCGATAGTCGCACTCATCGCGCTGTGCTCGCTCTCGACCGTTACCAGCTCGGTATCAACCAGCCCGTCGGCCACGTAGCTTGCAAATATCTGCATGATCTCCGTAGCAGGCGTGATGGGGTAAGCGGCGCAAACATCGGGGTTGATCTGCTTCATTGCCATCGCCGCGGCTTCGTTGCCCGTCAGGGCTATTCTCTCTTTAGTAGTAGTCAAATCTAGTCCTCCTGCCTAACCCGACTTCGCTTCGTCGTACGCCCGCTGCATCGCCTTCAAGTTGCCCTCGATGACCTCGGGCTTCGACCGGAACTTCTTCTCCAGCTTCTTCCTGGTATCATCGAGCATGGCCCTGAAATCCAGCAAGCCTGTCGCCTTGGCGAGCGCCCCCATCATCGGGGTGTTCGGTATGTTCCTGCCGATGTTCTCCTCGGCGATCTTGGACGCATCAACTGTGTAAAGCTTCTGGCCGTCGAGCTTGAGCAAGCTGCGGAACTTCGATGCGGCCTCGCCGGTGTTTATGATTATCGTGCCGTCAGCAGGCAAGCCGTGCGTGACGTCCACAGTGCTGATAAGAGTCGGATCGAGAACGACCACGATCTGCGGATTGGTCACATGGCAGTGCAGCGTAATCGGCTCTTCGCTGATGCGGTTAAACGATTGGACGGGCGCCCCCATCCGCTCCGGGCCATACTCGGGGAACGCCTGCATGTACTTCCCCTGCCCGAGTACGGCCTCGCCGAACAGCAGCGCGGCCGTCTTGGCTCCCTGTCCGCCTCGGCCGTGCCACCGGATCTCGGTTAGCTTTGCCATTCTTCGGACTCCTCTCAGTAAGGCATAAGGAGTAACACGGAAGACCTACCTCTTACGCGTTACTCTTTACGCCTCACGCGTCTATATTTCCCGACGGCCTTCGAGGGCTCTGATCAGCGTCGCCTGGTCAGCATAGTCCAAATCTCCACCGACCGGCATGCCGTGCGCGATGCGAGTCACTCTCAATCCCAGCGGCTTTAGAATGCCCGCCAGGTACATCGAGGTCGTGTCACCCTCGATCGTCGGGTTAGTAGCCAGAATAACCTCTTTGACGGGATTGCTCGTAACCCTCTGCTGAAGCTCCCGTATGCGGAGCATGTCCGGGCCGATCCCATCCATCGGAGAAATGACGCCCTGCAGTACATGGTAAGTCCCCTTGTACTCGTTCGTCTTCTCCATGGCTATCACATCGCGAGGCTCGGCGACAACGCAGATGGTCGCCTTGTCTCTCTTCTCGCTGGCGCAGATATCGCAAACTTCCTGGTCTGAGAAGTTATAGCATATCTTGCACTGCGTAATCTTATCTTTAACTTCGGTGATCGCCTCTGCGAGATTCCGGGCGTCCTCATCGGATTCGCGGAGGATGTAGAACGCTATCCTCTGCGCCGACTTCGGGCCTATCCCCGGCAGCTTCTCCAGAACGCCCACCAGCTTTGCAAGCGATTTCGGGTAGTACATGTTGCTCCCAGCTCTTACTCCTACTCGCACTCGCGAATCGTGATGCGTACTGCGTAATGCGTAACGAGTGCGCGTGTGGGTGAATCCACACGCTAATCTCACGAACCCCCGCCTGACTTCAGCGAGCTCCCTGCGGTCCGAGCCGCGGCGGGGCTGTCCTGGCCCGCTCCAATCCGCAATCTGCAGTTTGCGATCTGCAATGCGCAGCTAGAACATGCCCGGAAGGCTTAGGCCGCCGGTTGCCGTCTGCATCCGCTCGGCTTCGATCTCCCTTGCTTTGGTCAAGGCTTCGCGCACTGCGGTGGTCACCAAGTCCTCGAGCATTTCCACATCATCAGGGTCAACGACCTGGGGATCTATCTTGACCTCGAGCAGCTCGCCTTTGCCGGTCACAGCGGCTCTCACCATTCCGCCGCCAGAGGCGGCCTCGATCCTCTCTTCAGCAAGCTCCTCCTGGGCCTTCTGCACCGATTCGTACATCTTCTTGACTTGCTTCATCATGCCGCCCATGTCGGCCAAAGGATTGCCCATGATCTCCTCCCACCAGCCAAAGGCCGGCCGATCACTCATCCACTATGCGTCCGTCAAAAATGTCCAGCACGTTTCTAAGCGTGTCCTGCCCGGATTCCGGATCCTGAAACGGATCCGGCAGATCCTCACCGGCGCCGAGGGCTTCGGGCGCAGGAGGTTGTTTCTCGGGCGGGGCTACCTCGCAGATAATGCTGGCGTTCGGCACACCGAACACCCGCTCTATCGCCATCAAGAGGGCCTGGCGCTTCGACCCCTCTTTGCCCTTGTCGGTTTCGTTCGCAATCAAGTTCTTCTGACCTTCGCCCTTGAAGTGAAGAACCAGCGCGCCATCGCGCACGCCCGCAGGAACGGCGCCTACGATCAGACCGTGAGCGGTTATGCTGATGCCCCGGACGTGCTGGAGGACCTGTCCCCACTTTTCCTTTATTGTATCAAATTCCGGCAGATTCTGCTGAGCCGGCGCGGCCTGGCCGACCGTCGGAGCAGTACCGGCAGGTTTCGCCGGAGCCTCGGCCTGCGGCGTCGGTTCCAGTTTTGGCTGAAGCAGCTCCCGCTCAGCCTGCGCAGCGCGAGCCACAACGGGACGGGGAGCTGGTTCCAGCACAGGCTCAGACGGCCTCAACGCCTCGATCGCTTTTAGCAAGGCCATCTCGAGAAGGAGCCTGTGCTGGTCGCTATACCGGATATCACGCTCCGCTTCGGAGAAGACCTCCACCGCGCGGAAGAGTGAGTGTCTGGTGAACTTCGCCGCCTGCTCACGAAGTCTGGCTGCCACCTCTTCATTGCCGGTTAAGCCACTTAGATTCCTGGTCACATGGGCGTACAGCAGGTTCCTGAAATGCTGTGCAACCGATTTCAGCAGTTGCTGGATGTCCCTGCCCGATTCAACAGCTTCCGCCGCAGCCTCGAAAGCACCGCGTTCATCGCCCCTCGCCAGAACGTCCGCAAGCTGGAAGAGGAAGTCCTGGCTCACCATGCCCAGGACCGTGCTCACGTCCTGTACTGTAATCTGCCCATCGGTGTAGGCCAGCACCTGCTCCAGCAGGCTGATTGCATCGCGCCAGGAACCATCAGCACTGACAGCCATCAGATCGAGCGCGGCATCTTCAACCGATACGCCCTCGCTCCGAGCAATGTATTCGAGACGCTCTCGTATATCGCGCAGGGAGCCGCGCCGGAAGTCGAACTGCTGGCACCGAGACCTGATCGTCAGCGGAATGCTCTGCGGCTCGGTAGTAGCCAGAACAAAGATTGCATGCGGCGGCGGCTCCTCCAGGGTCTTCAGGAACGCATCTTTCGCATCGGGGGACAACTGGTGCGCTTCGTCAATTATGAAGACCTTGTACCGCAGCTCCATGGGCGGGAACTTCACGTTGTCCCTGATCTGTTCAACGTCCCTGACACCCCGATGGGAGGCAGCGTCCATTTCCACGACGTCCATGGCGGCGCCTTCAGTGATGCCGACGCACGCCGGGCATTCGTTGCAGGGCTGAGGAGTCGGCCCCTTCACGCAGTTCATCGCCTTCGCAAGCAGCCGGGCGGTAGTGGTCTTCCCCGTGCCCCGTGTTCCGCAGAATAGATATGCGTGCGCAACCTTTCCCAGCCGAATCGCGTTCTGCAGGGTCCTGGTCACGTGCTCCTGCCCCATGACATCCTCGAAGGTCTGGGAGCGGTACTTTCTATAGAGCGAAACGTAAGGCATCACAGCATCTCGGATTGCGGACCAATCGGTGCCTGTCTTTGTACTTTGTACTTGGTACTTCGTACTCCCACCGGTCGGGGTTCGCACGAAAAAGCAGTATCTGGATGGGTCCGGATACTGCTGGTAATCGGCATGTGAGTTTGGCCCGTAAGCGAGACTGCTTCCGTCCCGGCTCTGGTACCGGAATCTCCGCCGACTGAATAATAGGTTGATCGTGCACCTGCTGTCGATAAGGTTTCCCGAGTGATACCGCTCGCAGCCAACTCCAGCCAGGAGACCATACGGCACACGGGCGCTCCTGCTTACCGCTGCTTCCTCCCGGACCTGACGGGGTTTGCAGGCCGGCCGTTGCGCAGGGCCCGGCTATCAACGCCGCCCACGATGGCCGAACCTCAAGAAACCAGACCTCGAGCAGGAATTCGACCCCGCTATAGCGGATTGCGGGTACAGGGCACCGCTAGTTCCCCGTCTAGCACGATCAAACTCGCTCAAAACGGACACTTCCATTATACCAGGTGGCGCGAGATAATGCCAGCCTGCTACATAATATCTTCTCGTTTCAGGCGGATGACTTTCCGTATGCTGCGGAGGCCCGGAATGGATGTATCCAGGTACTTTTTGTCCGTGATCCCTTCGCCATTCCAGCCAGTCGCATTTTGTACCAACTGGTGGGAGGCAGTTCGCGGATTGAACGTCAAGGTAAGCACGTACCGATCTTTCTTGAACGGGTACTGCTTTGCGTCCTTGCTCAGATCGTACTCAGATTGGAACTTGCCGTTTTCGACAAGCATTCCATGCATTCCCAGCTGCACAAGCGCCGTGACGTTCGGATCTACCTCCCACGAGAAGTCCTTTGGGCTCGGCTCCTTGTAGTCTTCGTCAAGCAAGGTGACATCAATCCGAGCGTAATCGGGGAGATTCGCCCTGCCGCTCAGTACGAAAACTCTGGGTCGCAGCTGCTTGAACGTCGCCTCGAAGTCAACATCCCTCGGGTGCTTTCCGACGTCCTCGCGCAATACCTGGCGCATAAGTATCAGGTCCAGGTTCTGCTTCGAGATAGTAAGATGGTTCAGCGCATCGCCATCTTTCGGATTCTTCTTCAGGACCGCCTCCGATTCCCTGATGCAGGATTTCCACTCTTTGATGCAATCCTCGATCCGGCCTTCCTTTTCGTAGGTGTGAGCTATCTGCCGGTGAACATGATCCGGAGCACCGTTTTCGCGCCACGCCCTGGATATCCAGTAACGACCACTCGGGAAATCCTGGGCTTTGAGGTTGTAGAGAACAAAGCCGAGATCGAACTTGGGATCCCAAGCGGTCGGGTTGTTGTCCACGCCCTCCCTAAGGAACTTTATGGCCGGCGCCAGGTAGCGTCGGTCCGCCCGCTGGTCTGAGTCAACGAAGTTATAGGCCAGGTGCCAAGCCCCCGTGGAGTAGACATCTATCTGGTGAGGATCCAGCCACGTGATCATACGCGTGAGCGGGACAATCGCCTCGTAGTTGCCGCTGTGGAAGAAGTCGTTGACCCGCACCCACAGCAGACCTGCAACTACCTCGCGGAGGCCGATTACCGTGCCTACTACGAACTGGCTTGGCAGGATGATGGGTGTGCCGACCTTCGTCATGACCGACCCGACGCCCCTGCCTGGCTGGAACTGGCGCCGCCCCGGGTCTATCATCACCTGGAGCTTGACGATCGTGGGTATCAGCGCTAAAAGGATTGTGATTAGTATGGCTCTCGTGCTTCGCTTCACCGTCGGACCTCACATATCCCGCCGCTCGAACTTCAGGATCGCAACGATGAGGAGAGCGCAGGAGTAGACGATGGCATAGGTAATCGCCTTCAGGTAGTATGCGGTCTCGTTCTCGATCGCCACCTCCGGGTGGATCAGCGGATTCTGAGTGAAGAAATTCGCGAAATTCGGCAACAGGTAGTGCAGCAGCCAGTAGAAGCCCTTCATGATGGGATTGAGCTCCTTGCTCTTGCCCAATACCATCGTGATGTCGGACAGGCTGCCGATGATGTAGATGCTGGATGTAAGAAAGAAGTTCACCACCGGTGTCGCGAAGACGGAAAATACCATGGCCACCGAGCTGAGCAGCACTAGCTGGAAGAAGATCATCAGGACACCCTTCAGGAGTGCAAAATCGGGGTGCCAGTGGCTCCTGTATGTCACGGTCACCATGAAGACGGCCGCCATGAATACCAGACTAACGAGTATGGTCATCAGCGAGCCGAAGAACTTACCCAGAAGGAATTCGTGGCGGTGAACAGGCTTAGACAGGATGGTGTAGATCGTCCGCTGCTCTATTTCCGCCGGCACCAGATTGATCCCCAGAATGATGGCTATGAACATGCCCACGATCGCGATGATGCCGAGGCCGAAGCTCTTGATGATGGTCTGCTCCTCTCTCATTGAGAAGAACGCGAAAGAGACCGAGATGACGATCATTCCTAAGGCGACAAGCAGAAATATCCAGATTATCTTCTTCCGCAGCGCTTCGCCGAGGGTGTTCTTTGCAATCACAAGAGTCGTCACTTGCTCTCCTCCCTGATGATTTCCATGAAAAGCTCTTCCAACGTCCGGCGCTTGGGGGCGACGAGCAGTATCCGCCCTTTTGCCGTTCGGATGATATCTATGGCCCGGATGACGGCCTCACCTTCATCCATGGAAGCTGTCACAGAGCCGTTCTCTACCTCTACGCATGCGGCGACGCGCCTCAGTTCTTCGACGGCTGCCGCGGGTACGCCCGCGGCTTTGACCTCAACGGAGCCGCCGTGGAGCAACTCATCAAGCCTCCCCAGCTTCAGAAGTCTCCCCCGGTTCAGAATCGCCACCCGGTCGCAGACCATTTCCACATCGGAGAGTTGGTGAGAGCTGAGAAAGACCGTCCTTCCCTCATCGCGGAGGCGGAGAATCAGATCGCGGATTTCCGAATGCGCTATGGGATCGAGCCCGGAGGTCGGTTCATCGAAGAAGAGCAGCTTCGGATCGTTCACCAGTGCCTGAGCGATGCCTATCCTTTGGAGCATACCCTTGGAGTACTGGCTCAAAGGCTTGTGGCGATCTTCGTATAGTCCCACAGCTTTCAACAGATCCTCCACCTTCTGCTTCCGAGCGTGGCCGTTCAGACCGAAGAGCCGAGCGTAGAAATCGAGCAGCTCGACGCCCGACATGTATTCATAGAAGTACGGACTTTCGGGGAGGTAGCTTATTTCTCTCTTCACCGATATGTCGCCTGCGGGCTTTCCGAAAAGCCATGCCTTCCCCGAGGTAGGGTAGGTCAATCCCAGTAGGATCTTGATAGTGGTCGTCTTGCCTGCACCGTTCGGCCCCAGGAAGCCGAAAATCTCGCCTTCGTGAACTTCCAGGTCGAGATCGCAGACAGCATTCACAGGCTCCCTATGCATAAGAAGCCGGTAGGTCTTCGTCAGCCCTTCCGTCTTCACAGCAATCGTCATGCGGGCACCTCCAAACCAACGAGTTGACAGGCGCTGGCGGCTGGTTCATAGACCGCGTACTCCAGCTCAAAGCCGGCCCTGTATCGTCCAGCGTCTAGCACCTAGCTGAGTATAGCGAACCGGCGGAGCGGTGTCAAGGAACGGAGCAAGCACCCACTCGTATACGCACCGCACGGCCTTCGCCATCTCGAGTGTATGGAACAGCCGGCTAAGCCGTCCGCCCAGCGATCCCCAAGTCCAATTACGCAATTGTGGTAGGACGAGTTCCAATTTTTGCTTGACGCGAGTGCTAAAGGCCGCTATAATAACAGGGAGCGTTGCGCAGCAGGAGCTTGTTTCATGTACACCTTGTGCGTGCCAAGTGGAAAGTCGGGTCATATTCGTATACGGAGCTGGGATGGCAGAGAGTCCCTCGAGCTTCCCAAGAATACGCTGTTCAAGCTTCGTAAACCGCACGCCCATTTCACGTGTGTCTGGACCCGCTTGTGCCATGCATAGAGCGGGTTTTTTATTCGCTAGCTGGTGCGGCAATGTATCTGAATCGGAGAAGAGAGCCCTAGACGAAAAATGAACCAAGAAGTTCTCGTGTTGAACAACGACTACGAGCCGCTCAACGTCTGCAACATGCGGCGTGCTGTCGTGCTCGTGTATCTAGGCAAGGCAGAGATTCTGCACACAAACCACAGCGTGATCGGAACGCTGCGCGGTCCCGTTGACTCTCCGTCCGTGGTGAAGCTCCGCTACCATGTCAAGCGCCCGATGCCCGAGTTGAGGCTGTCGCGGCGGAGCATTCTCGCACGGGATAACTATACTTGCCAGTACTGCGGCCATCAATCGAGAGACCTCACCGTTGACCACCTCGTGCCGAAGCGGTTTGCCGGAAAGTCCGCATGGGAAAACCTGGTTTGCTGCTGCCGCCGATGCAACTCGCGAAAAGGCGACAAGACGCTCGAACAAGCGAATATGACGCTGGTGAAGCAGCCCCGCAGGCCGAGGTACGTGCCTTTCATCAGCCTGACGAAGTACCTGGACAGCGCACGCAACGAGGCATGGCGCGATTACCTCCCCATTTTCAGGGACACGCCGGTGTCCCCGGAGAAGCTAGATTAGTCGAGTGATGCGTGGTGCGTATTGCGTGACTGCAGATGCTGGATGCTGGATGCTCGATGTTGGATGTTAGACATTGGATGTTCGTCGTTACCCCCATACTCCCTTTCTCCCCGCCTAGCCCGACTTGACACACCGTCCCGGCGAATGGTACAATAGCCCTGCGTGGCGGAGTACCTCAGTTGGTTAGAGGAACCGGCTCATACCCGGTGCGTCGGCGGTTCGAGTCCGCCCTCCGCTACCATTTCGTAAGCCCGCCATGCGGGCTTTTTGACTTTTCACGCCTCGTCCTCTGGCCGAAGTGATCCCTCGCCCCGTTCGTTCCTTGACCCCGACATCATAGAGGCGGTATAATCGCGCTGACCTCGTCCGCAGGCTGGGTTGTGACTTCAGCCCCGTCAGGCCCAACGGCAGCAGCCAGGCAGAGGGAGCAACTTCATGAAGGTAGTCCGTTTCGCCGCGAAGGACATCGGCAGGCAAAGCATCGGCATCCCCCTGGACGATGGCTTACTCAATTTCACAGAGGCTTTCCAGGCATATCAGCTTTTCAGCGAAGGCACGTGTGCATGTCCGGTTCACTCCCCGATGGCGCTCATGGAGATGGGCCTGTTCAGCTCAGACACATTCAACAAGGTGCTCGATTTCGCCAAGAAGCACGAAATGGTAGGCAGGTTCACAGTCGGAGATTACAAGGTCCTCGCGCCGATAGAGCGACCCTCGAAGATTCTCGCTTTGGGCAGGAACTACGTCGCGCATGCGAAGGAGCTGGGCCATCCCGTCCCCACCGAGCCGGTTTTCTTCAGCAAACTAAGCTCAGCGGTCATCGGTCCTGACGAACCCGTGGTATACAGGAAGGGGCTTGCCCGCGTGGATCACGAGGTCGAGCTGGCTGTCGTCATCGGCAGAGAAGGCGCGAACATCCCCGCGAGCGACGCCTACTCGTATGTGGCCGGCTATACCATAGTGAACGATGTCACGGCGCGAGACATGCAAACTGCCGACCTCAAACTCTCCGATCCGTGGACGAGGTCGAAGGGCATAGATACCTTCTGCCCCATGGGTCCGTGCATCGTGTTACCCGACGAGATCCGCGACCCGGACAACCTGGAACTGGAAATGCGGGTAAACGGGGAGGTCCGGCAGAAGGATAACACGCGGAGCATGCTTTTCAAAGTCCGGGAGATCATCTCTTACATATCGAGCTTTCACACTTTGCTTCCAGGTGATGTGATTGCAACCGGCACCCCCGAAGGGATCAGCCCGGTATTCCCGGGTGACGTGATGGAGTGCTATGTGGAAGAGATCGGCGTTCTGCGGAACCCGGTCGCAGCCGAGGGGAGACGGTAGACTGTCACGCTTCCAGCGGGATCCCGTCCGAAGGCGGGACAGACCGCAGACTGCAGACTTCTCTTAGATTCTAAAGAGGGCTGTTAAAATTGTCACGACCTACAATAGCTGAGATTGATCTTGATGCCATCGCCTTCAACTTCCTGCAGGTCAGGAAGCTGGTGGGGCGCAATGCGAAGATATGCCCGGCGGTGAAGGCGGACGCCTATGGGCACGGGGCAGTCGAAGCAAGCAGAGCCTTGCTTGATGCCGGGGCGGAGATGCTCGGAGTGGCGACCGTGGAAGAGGGCCTGGAGCTGCGGCAAGCCCGCATTCATGCGCCCATTCTCCTCCTCGGATGCATCCTGCCAGACCAAATCCCCGAAGCCATAAGATGCGAGCTCACGATGGCGGTGTGCGATCACTCGTCTGCCGCCGGGATCTCGCGCGAAGCACAGGCAGCCGATAGACGGGTGAAAGTTCACATCAAGGTTGACACCGGCATGGGCAGGATTGGAGCTCAGCCGGAGGAAGCCGTTGACCTTACGCTCGGCATCTCGAAGATGCCCGGCCTGGAGATCGAGGGCATCTTCACCCATTTCCCGTGCGCCAATGAGGAAGACCTGAGTTTCACACACCAGCAGATCAGGGAGTTTCAGCAGATCATCCAGGCGATTGAGGATGCCGGCCTGCACATACCGCTCAGGCATGCCGCAAACAGCGGCGCAATCCTCAACGTGCCAGAGTCCTACTTCGATATGGTTCGCCCTGGAATCATGCTCTACGGCCTCTACGATTCGACGCACAGAATCGAACTCCGGCAGAGCATGACGTTAAAGAGCAAGATCGCGTTCATTAAGGAGCTGGCGGCCGGCAAGACTGTGAGCTACGGACGCACGTTCACCGCGGCACGGCGCACACTGGTTGCCACTGTGCCAATCGGGTACGCAGATGGATACAACAGGCTGCTTTCGAACAAGGCGGCAGCGCTGGTGCACGGCAAGCGCGTTCCTGTCATCGGCCGTGTCTGCATGGACCAGACCATGCTTGACGTGACGGAGGTTTCCAGCGTCTCAGTGGGTGATGAAGTCGTCCTCTACGGAAGGCAGGGCGACGAATGCATCCGAATCGAGGAGATAGCAGCACTGCTGGGAACGATTTCGTACGAAGTGGTCTGCGCTGTCGGAAAGCGAGTACCGAGAGTCTACCTGCGGAAGGCTCCGCGTTAGGCTTGACAATAGCCGAAGCACTAGTTGCAATACTGCGTGGTTGGTTTCTCGCGAGGACTACGCCGGGTGGCTTGATCCTTCATGTCAGATGATTCGGACCCGCAGTCTACGGGCGCCCCCTGATTTGACGACGCGCTGCCGGGTGTGCTATCATACGCTGCAATTGCCGGGGGAAAACGTCCGCCGCCTATAGGGTACAGCGGATCCAATGTGCGCGGGAGTCAAGACATGCCCCGCGTGCGATAACACCCGGCCTTAGAGACACCTTTCTTGCAGGTCGGGCTCCTTCACTTCTCGGGATTCCGTACTCCAGGGAGGTATACAGATGGTAATCAAGTGGCTCGGGCATTCCAGTTTTCTCATCATCTCCGCCCGCGGAACCAAGATCATCACAGACCCCTATGAGCCTGGCGCTTTCGGGGGAGCGGTGAACTACAAGCCCATCGGGATTCCGCCGGACATAGTAACAGTTTCCCACGACCACGCAGACCACAGCTACATAGAGGGTCTGCCGAACCACTTCAGCGTGGTGGCGCAGCCCGGCGGAAGGAGCATCCACGGGATTGACTTCAGGGGCGTCGAGTCCTACCACGACACGGAACAGGGAGCGCTGCGCGGAATGAACGTCATATTTGTGATGAACATTGACCATGTCCGCGTGTGCCATCTGGGCGACCAGGGTCAGGAGCTGTCGCCGCAGCAGGCGGAGCAAGTGGGCGAGGTAGACATTCTGCTGATTCCCGTCGGCGGCTACTACACTATCGGCCCGGAGGAAGCGACCCGGACGATCGAGCAACTCAACCCGAGGGTTGCCATCCCCATGCACTTCAGGACGGATAAGGTTGAGCTCCCGATTCTGCCCGTTGACAACTTCCTGCAGGGGAAGGAGAACGTCAGAATCCTCAACTCATCCGAGTTGGAGATTACCAGAGAGACGCTGCCCGACCAGCGCGAGATCGTAGTCCTCGAACACGCGCTCTAAGCTAACCAGAGCCCTGTAGCCCTTGTGTTGACCGGACCGACCATGAGAGAGATAAAGGCATCGGACATTACGGCTGTTGTCGCCGAGCTTTGCATGCGCGCGAACTACGAGCTCGGCGATGATGTTCATGATGCCCTGGAAGACGCCCTGGCAAGGGAAGAGTCGCCGCTGGGCAAGGACGTCCTGAGCCAATTGCTCGAGAATGCCGAAATCGCACGCAGCGAACAGGTCCCCATGTGCCAGGATACCGGCGTGGCCGTCGTGTTCGCGGAACTGGGCCAGGATGTCCATATCACAGGCGGCTCGCTGTCGGAGGCGATCAACACAGGCGTCGCAAAAGGCTACTCCGAAGGCTACCTCCGCAAGTCCGTCGTAGGCCACCCCCTCGAGCGGAAGAATACCGGAGACAACACGCCGGCTGTCATATACACAGAGACCGTCCCCGGCGACAGATTGAAGATAACAGTCGCCGCAAAAGGCGCCGGCGGCGAGAACATGAGCGGCATCAGCATGCTGAAGCCTTCAGACGGTGCGGAAGGTGTGAAGAGATTTGTCGTCGAGACCGTCAAGGCAGCCGGGGCAAACCCCTGCCCGCCGATCATCGTAGGAGTGGGCATCGGCGGCGCGATGGAAAAGGCGGCGCTACTGGCGAAGAAGGCGCTGCTGCGAAGGATCGGCGAGCACAATGCGAATCCGGCGGACGCCGAGCTTGAGCGCGAGCTCCTGAGGCTTGTGAACGATACCGGCATAGGCCCGGCAGGTCTTGGCGGAAGGATGACGGCCCTCGCGGTGAATGTAGAGACCTACCCCTGCCACATCGGCAGCCTCCCGGTAGCGGTGAACATCCAGTGCCACGCCGCCCGGTACAAGGAAGTAATGCTGTAGGAATCGCGGACTTCGGATTGGGCACTACAGGGCCTTTCCTCTGTGTGAGAGGCCCGGGATGAGGACAAGGACGTGACCGAGGCAATCACGCTTCAGACTCCTCTTAGCGATGGCGACGTCGAGAAGTTGCACGCCGGTAACAGGGTCCTGCTCAACGGCGTACTGTACACGGCGCGGGATGCGGCGCACAAGCGGCTGCACGAGCTTCTCCAAGCCGGGAAGCCGCTGCCCGTTGACCTGCGCGGCCAGGTCATCTACTACACTGGCCCCACGCCCGCGAAGCCAGGCCGTGTGATCGGCTCCGCTGGCCCGACTACCAGCGGCCGCATGGACGTGTACACCCCGGCGCTAATAGCCTACGGCTTGAAGGGCATGATTGGGAAAGGCCCTCGCAGCCAGGATGTCCTCGATGCAATGAAGCACTACAAGGCCGTGTACTTCGGCGCAACCGGCGGCGCAGGAGCGCTTCTCGCGCGGCGCATCAAGAAGGCGGAAATCGTCGCATACGAGGACCTCGGCCCGGAGGCGATTTACCGGCTCGAGGTCGAGGACTTCCCCGTAATCGTCATCAACGATGTCCGTGGCCGCGACCTCTATGCCGAGGGCGTGCGGGCCTACGCGAAGACTTGATAGAGAGTCGTCAGTGTCCAACATTCCGCATCCCCACAGGGAAGAAACAACGTCGAGCGTCCAATCCGCCGCGGCGGAAACTTGAAACCTCGTACTTCCTTCGCGCATTCGTGGTAAGATATAACAAATGCTCGACGACCACAAGTACAGCGTCAGACGCATAGTAGCGTACAACCACGCAAGCCCACGGCATCCCGCAGCACTCTACGGGCCGGGCGGACCAGCGCGCACATACGGTGTCGTGACCGAGGTTCATCTTGTCGAGGAGCCAAGGCACTGGGAATACACGGTGAGAAACCTGTTCATCCAGGAGGAGTGCCGCGTGCCGGAGGGGCAGATCTTCCACGGCGCTGACCAGGGATACCTGGACCTCCACCGCCGCGACGACATCCGGTGGTTTCACGGACTGCCCGAGGCCGCCCGGAACAATCTGAAAAGCCCCTTCTGGAGGACCAGCCTCAAGCAATTCGTGCGCACGGCGATCCCGAGGATTCGAAAGCGCGAGCAGGAAGAGGAGAAGGCGCGCACCGAGGGACGCAGCCTGAACCTGGGACCGGGAGATTATGTCAGAGTCCGGGGCGACCTGCGCCCGGAGATGGAACCTTACCGCAATTTGTATGCGAAGGTGCTCGCGGTATCTCCGGCAGATCGCGAAGACATGGACGTTCCAGGCGGTCGGCACAAGATTCTGACTTCGTATCACATCCTGCTCGACACTGGCGACGAGGCCGACATATACGACGTTGAGGTCAAGACGATTTACACCACAGGGGGCCGTACAGTCATCCTCAATTGGCGGGCCGCGACATTCCTCGCAGAAGCGTTCGGCGACGATCCGCCCTACGACCTCCGGCTCGAATACCTGAACGGCCACGTCTTCACGCGAACCGAACTCGTGGATATGGCCGCAGACGACCTTGCCGACCTCCTGGCGCGTCTCCTCTACGCGAAGGGCCTGATAACCTGGGAAGAATTGCCGGAGAAGACAGAGCGCTTCTCGAAATCGCCGCCGGAGTACCTGGTAGACCAGATCCTCGCCCATTCGCGCTTCGATATGAAGCAAAACCGCTCGCTGACTGATACCGAGATCCTGCAGTCGCGTTCAGAAGACGACCGGCTCCGCGAGCTTCTCGGGTAAGCGCCTCTCCGGCGCCTTACCGGTTCTGGCAACCCGCTTCACCGGCTCGCATCGCGGTCTGGAGACGCCTTGTATGTTAGAATTGGGTCAGAGGACGCTCTGATCCGGGGCAGAGGAGATGCGAGACGCCTTGGCCTTTTGAGCCCGTGTGGGAGATTGATCTCCTCTGCCCGCTCTGACTCCCAACCAGGCTGTACAGTA
>DATKXU010000117.1:0-9914 GCA_035528905.1 Armatimonadota bacterium | reverse complement strand
TACTGTACAGCCTGGTTGGGAGTCAGAGCGGGCAGAGGAGATCAATCTCCCACACGGGCTCAAAAGGCCAAGGCGTCTCGCATCTCCTCTGCCCCGGATCAGAGCGTCCTCTGACCCAATTCTAACATACAAGGCGTCTCCGGACGGCGACCCGCCGCATACTGGGCCGGCGTTGAGTCCGAATCACGGCTTGAGCAGGCCGCAATCGCCGATTATCTGCCGGATCTTCCGTCGGGATTCGTCAGACGCCGCAGGTATCGGCATGGTCGTTTGTGGGCTGCAGACCCCCACCATTGACATCGCCGCCTTTAGAGCGCCCACAGGCGGTTCTCCCACCCGGAATATCTGGCTCAGCGCGGTCAATCGGCGCTGGAACTCGCGCGCCTGCCCGATGTCGCCGCCCGACGCAGCTTCGTATAATTGTACGCAAAGTCTGGGCGCCAGGTTCGCAATTCCGAGCACGCCTCCATGCGCTCCTATCAAAAGACTTGCGGCCGTGTGGAACTCGTTTCCCTGGAAGATTCGGAAGTGCGGCATGTCGCTCAGGCGGAAGATCAGGCTTTGGAAATACGTGAAATCCGCCGAGCTGTCCTTGATACCTGCTGCTGATCCGTCCTGTGCCAGAGCGGCGACTGCCTCCACCGTAACGACGCCCTTCACGAGCTGGGGTATATTGTACACGATGAGCGGAAGGCTGGTGCTCGCGGCGACATGGTGGAAGTGATCCAGGACCGCCTGGTCGCCGTACGGAGGAAAGTAGTAAGGCAGCGTGGCCACCAGGGCGTCGGCGCCGGCTGCTTCGGCCTCCTTTGCATTCCGGGCCGCAAGCTCCGTGCCTGAGTCGCTCACTCCAGCCAGGACCGGCAGGCGTCCTGCGACCTCATCTACCACCGTTTCAATGGTAAACCGGCGCTCCTCTGCGGAGAACGCGGGAAACTCTCCGGTGCTGCCCATCACGAAGACGGCGTGGATGCCCCCGTCTATGACGTGTCTGACGAGGCGGCGCAGGGCCGCTTCATCAATCTTGCGCTCGCCGGTCAAGGGCGTTGCAAGCGGACAGATGATACCCGATAGATCGCGGATGGCTGGCAATTAGTAGCGCCCCCATTCTTGGTTGGCTTCAAGATTTATTATTGGTCGGGAGCTCGATGTTCTCCTCCAGGGGACGAGCGACACAGGCGTGAGAGGCAGCGACTCGCTCCGCCGGGGCGGCATCTATCTCGGCCTTCACCATCAGCATCAGCGGCATGGCCAGATAGAGGAGGCTGGTCGCCGCCGTTGCGACCCCGGAATCGTTTGTGAGCATGGCTACTATCGCGCCGAACAATATCCCCATGAATCCCGCGTTCATTGCCGGATGCTTGCCCAAGGTTCGCTTCAGAATGCCCACCGGCCGGCAGAAGAGAACCGCCAGTCCGATGATGAGGCTGACCAGCGCGACCGTCCAGACGGAAGATCGGATTAGGCGGAGGTTCATGCTCCATTTTCTGATCGCAATGTCGAGCAGGGACAAGGGGCCGCTCTCGCGGGCCTGGCCGAACGCGCGTCCGATATGGCTCTGTTTGTCCGGCTCCAGCATGACGTTGGCCGCCAGAAGCACCGCGAGGAGAATGACGGTGCCTGCTACAGCCCATAGGAGCGTTCTCCGGCGCGAGCTCTTCCCGCTCACTTTGACGAGCGCGAAGCCGAACCCGGACAGGGCGGCCAGCATGCCTCCGAAGTTTGTGCCCTGATCGGGCGCGCCGATCAGGGCGACGACTGCTGCACAAAACAAACCGGCCAGTATGAGATGCACTCGCCGAATCCGCGGTATGTAGTCAAAGAGGGAGTACAGCCCGAGGAGAGTTGCGCCGATCAGGACGCCGCTGCACTCGTTCCCGATGCCGTAGAACCTGATGCCGGTGATCGGATCGTAGCTTAGGATGGATCTCTTGAGCAACTGGGAGCCCGCTAGCTGGTCGGCACAGAATGCGACTGAGACGGCAATGCCGATCGCGGCAAAAATGAGCCGCGAGTCTCTTATCCATAGATTCAGCATGTAGGCGACCACGAGTGCTGACGCGGCGAGGAACACCGTCGAGGGAACCGTGCTGTATATACCAAACGCAGGGGCCAGGAGCAGGAACAGCGGGGCGAGCATCAGCGCGGCGAAGAAGAATCTGAGATAGCCGGGAACCGCGGGCAACCGCGCTGAATCGGCTGGCTGGCGATGGAGGACGACCGCCAGAATTCCCAGGATTACGCCCAGAACTACTAAGGCTACGTAGCCTATCAGTACGGGCATCCGCGCGTTGAAGGTGGCTACCATCTGCGTATTCGTGGCTGCCAGGGCGGATAACCCGTCGCTGCGGCGCAGAACGTGGGCCGCGCTGCCGAGCATGCTCCGGTGCGTCCGTATGTCGAAGAACTCCAATATGGTCGGAGCCAGGTCCAGATTTGTAATCAGCCCAGGGCGCCGCGTGGTGCTCGATGTGAGCAGTCCGCCGGTAACTTCGGTTCCCGTCAGAATCACCGGCGTCAGTCTGTCTCCGCTCGTCACCATCTCGGCTTCCTGTGCCGCCACTACAAAGAGAAGCATGTAGCGGTCAGTCGAGCCCCTCAGGTAAGCGTCGAGTCGAGCTGCAAAGCGCCCGCATTCCGCTGCCGACAATCGCTTGAAGTGCTCGTACCTCTCCGGCTTCAGGTAAGGCTTCCAGACATCCGCTCTGCGGCAGTCTCCCATCTCTACAACGACAAAGCTGCGACCGGGCGGCAGCTTGGCGAGGCGCTGGAGCAGGTAATCGTAGTTCGTCCGCATTGCAAACGGCCGCTCCGGATCGGCGATGATTGTGTTCTTCCCTACATCTCCGGCCGGGACCCAGCCCTGGGTGTTCATCGCGATCGTAACCGCGCTCCGCGATCTGACTGCTCCCTGGTCGGAATTCCCATACACCCGGACGGCGATTCCGGCATCCTGAAGCTGCTGGCCCAGCAGGCCGGGAATCACCTGGTATCTCTGGAAAGTGTTCAGTTGTAGGAGAGCAGCAATCCCCGTGTGCACAACCGCCGCATCCGGCACACTTAGTCCCGTGTTCAGCGCGAAAATCCGGCTCGCGCGTTCCCCGTCAACCAGCTCCTGGGTGTTGAAAGCAGAGCCGGCATACTCAAGGCCGGCGGCACGCGTGCCGGCGCCGATGGTGACGGCGTTGTTGTCGAAGACTTGGTTGCCCTCGGTCTTGTCGTTCATCAGGCCGATGGCGCCGGATCTCAGCAGGCGCTCGTATTCGGGAATGTCCCACTTCACTAGCTGGTCGAGCGAGATGCCCTCCAGAGTGACCATGACCACGGCCTCGCGGGAGGCCTTCGCCGTGCATGACGGCGCAGCCGACAGCAGCACAAACAATGCTAGAAGTCCACGTGTTATTCGCATGTCCGTTCCTGTCCAGCCCTGCTCGGGGCCTGGGTGTCAGCTTGGGAGACAAGACTGGCGTAGAGGTTCTGGGTTTCCGTCACCATACGGTCGCTGCTGAATCGGGAGCGAACAAACTCGCATCCGTCCCGCGCGATGCGTGCAGCCAATTCCTTGTCATCCAGCAGCCGGCAAATCTTGGCCGCGAGGTCCTCCACATCCCCAGGCTCGGCCAGAAGCCCGGTGGTCGAGCCGTCAATGATCTCCGGTATTCCGCCTACTCGAAATGCGACGACCGGCACTTGCTGGGAGAGCGCCTCGACCAGTGTCAATCCGAATGTCTCCCAGGTGGAGGCGAGCGCGAAGACATCGAAGGCTGCGACGATGGAGGGCGCGTCCGGCTGAAAGCCCAGGAACTCCACGCTGTCCCGAACGCCGAGTTCATCCGCCAGCGCCTCGAGCGCCTCTCGGAATGGGCCGTCGCCGATAATGGTAAACTTGGCCGATGGGAATTTCTTCCGCACGAGTGCGGCCGCCCGGATGAAGTTATCCACGCCCTTCTGCGGCGCGAGCCGGGAGACCGTGCCGACCCGCAGGCCGCTGCCGCCGGACTTGTGGATCTCACGGAATGTTATGCCGTTTGGGATCACGGTTATCTTGTCCGGACTCAGGCCCATCTGGGACACGAGTTCGTCTCTAAGGGCGCGCGATACAGCGATGATTCGATCTGTAAGCCGGGACAGCCGCCGCTCGACCCATGCCACGATGACGCGCTTCAGCCAGCCAACCCGTTCGTCGAAGACGAAGCTGTGCATCGTCAGGACGATTCTCGGGTGTCTGGGCGAGGCTGCCGCAAGCCTGCCGACCAATCCCGCCTTCGCGCTGTGAATGTGCAGTATATCGGGCTTGACCCGGCGCAGAATCCGCCGAAGCCTGACAACCGCCCTGAGGTCCTTAGCGGGGTTCAGTTCGCCGACGAGTTCCAGGGGGATCGCCTTGCATCCGGCCTGCTCGACTTCGCGTCGGAGCGAGGTATCCGGCGGACAGATGACGATCGGCTCGAATCGCGTTCTGTCTAGGCCGGAAAGCAGGGTGAGCAGATGGCTCTTGATGCCGCCTTCCGCAGGACGGACCAGATAGGCGATGACTGCTTTGTTTGCCAAGAATACCCGCGCTCCCGATTGTATATACGTATATACGTTCGCCATGGGCCATCCGATTCCTGCGCAGGGGATAAACCGAGCCCCGGCCCTGAAGAGTGCATCGCAAAAGTCGGTATCGGTTAACCTACCCCCTGACCCCCTTCGACAAACTCAGGGCAGGCCCTCCCGAAACGGGAAGGGGGAACGCACGCTCCCCTCTCCGCATCGGAGAGGGGCCGGGGGTGGGGTTGACGCGAAGGACAGCTTATGCAAATCGGCGGATCGGAAACCCGATCCGCCGATTTCGGAGAACATTTGGAATGACGACAGATGTCAGGCTTCGATGGGAACCTTCTTCTCCTTTGCTTTTGCCGCTTCGGCTTTCGGAGCGGTGATTTCGAGGAGGCCGTCTCTGAAGTTGGCCTTCACCTGGTTGGGCTTGATAGCGGTTGGCATGGGAATCGTGCGGTAGAATTTGCCAGCCCGTCTCTCACGGCGGCAGAAGCCCTCTTCCTTCACTTCTTCCTCGTGCTTGAACTCGCCTTTCAAGCTGATGCTGTCCTCGGTAGCAGTGACCTCGATGTCCTCCTTGTTCAGGCCGGGCACTTCCACCTTGATGACCACATTGTTGTCTCTCTCATAGACATCAACAGCGGGCGAGATGCCCTCGGTCACCCACGGCAGGAGCATCGGCGGCCGCCAGAAGCCCTCGAACAGCCTGTCCATGTCCTCGCGCATTCGGCGCATCTCCGTGAACGGATCCCATCTCGCTAGGCTCATTAGCCTCACCTCCACAATGTGCTGTTTCCCCACCGCTGGAATGCACGCAGGTTCTGCGCATGGGGGTCATATCTCGGTCACAGGTTTCTGATACCCAGCCGAATAGTTGCCCTAAACCATGCAGATCGAAGTTCTTGGGGTCTGCGCTGAGTAGCCTGTGGAAGGACAACGCGCTGGCACGCCGGTCCTACCTGCTTGGGAGCGCTGAGGTTCTTGTATGGTATGGGAGAAGGCAGCGGACCACCGGTTAGATGAGATTCTTGATCACAGGCGATGCGAGGAGCAGGATTGTCATCAGAATGAGACCGGCGATAGTAAGAACCGCAATGACATTGAAGGTTCGCGAATTCGTGTGCTTGCCCATGAAAGAGCTATCGTTCGTAACCTTAAGGACAAAGATCAGGATTATCGGCAGCAAGACCCCATTCAGCACCTGAGACAGCACTATAATGGTGAGCAACGGCAATCCGGGTATCAGTATGAACAGAGCGGATGCCACGATGAAGAATGTCAACAGACCGAAGAAGATAGGGGCTTCCTTAGGTGTCTTGTCTATCCCTGCTTCCCATCCGAAGGTCTCGCAGGTGGCATAAGCGCTTGTAAGCGGCAGGACCGCCGCTCCGAGAAGCGAGGCGTTGAGCAGCCCAAGCGCAAAGAGCGTTGATGCGAAGGGACCCGCGAGCGGCTGGAGTGCCTTTGCAGCATCGGCGGCATCGCCTATCTGTCCGCCGGCCACAAAGATTGTCGCAGCGCACGCTACTATGATGAAGAAGGATATAAGTTCGGTGAAGAACGCTCCCACGTATACATCCGATTTAGTATATGCCAGATCTTCGGCGGTGAGGCGCTTATCTACGATGTAGGATTGGATGAAGAATTGACCCCACGGCGTGATGGTTGTCCCGATGAGGGCTACGAACATAAGGAGGTAGTCCGATCTGAAACTGATGGTAGGGCGCACCATACTCCTGAAGGCGTGCAGCCAATCCGGGTGTGCCAGCACGCCGGACACCACGTATGCGAGATAGAGCGAGCTGCTTATCAGTAAGACCTTCTGCACGCGGCGGTAGTCAAATTTCGCTATGAGCAAGTAGACAACCACTGCGGCTACAGGTACGCTGATGTACTTGCTTAAGCCGAAGATCCCGAGACTTGCCGCTATGCCGGCGAATTCGGCATTGGTGGTGCCTAGATTCGCGATGAGCATAGCCGTGATGGGGAAGGTAGCCCATCTAGCCCCAAACTTCTCTCGAATCAGCCCGCCGAATCCCTTGCCTGTGACAGCGCCCATGCGCGCACCCATCTCCTGGGTTACCGCTAGGCTGATAGTGATAAGGAACAGGACCCACAACAAGCTGTAGCCAAACCGTGCTCCGACCAAACTGCAGGTCGTGATGCCGCCGGCATCGTTATCGGCATTGGCAGCAATCAAGCCGGGGCCGATCACCGCCAGGAACACGGCCCATCTGTGCCTCCCGAGTCTCTTTCGCATTTCCTGCGCTCCCGGTCAGATAGTTATGCTTCGGCCGTGTGATCCAGCCGCTGGTCGGGAGCGGTCCGCCGCCTCCCGGGCTTGCCTCTCCATATCTCCGCCGGGATATCCTCGAGCACATCGTCCACCGTGATGATCCCCTTGAGCTCATTATCGAAGTCCACGACCGGCAGCGCGAGGAGATTGTACTTCTGGAACAGCTCGGCCGCCTCGCGCATACTGGCTTCGGGGTGGATGTGGATAACCCTGGTGACCATGAAATCGCGTACCGGCCTATCCGGCTGAGCAACTATGAGATCCCTGAGCGATATGACTCCGACCAGCTTCTCGCCTTCCGTCAGGATATAAATATAGTAAATGGTTTCCGCATCGGGAGCGAGTTCGCGCAGGTAGTCTATGGCGCCCTGGGCGGTCACTCCTTCCGAGACGGCAACATACTCCGTAGTCATCAGGCCGCCGGCGGTCTCATCCTCGTAGGTGAGCAATTCGCGCACGTCCTCCGCCTCTTCGGGCTCCATTTCCTTCAGGATTTCTTCCGTGCGCTCCTCCGACAGGTCGCCCAGGATGTCGGCCGCCTCGTCCGGCTCCATCTCCTCCAGGATGTCCGATGCCCGCTCGGGATCAATATCCTCGATGATTTCCGCCTGGATTTCGGGGCTTGCCTCCGGGAGGACGTCCGCGGCGGTCTCTACATCCAGGCTTTCGATGACATCCGCGCGCTGCGCCGGGTTCATCTGCTCGATGATGTCGGCAATGTCGGACGGATGCAGCCTTGACAGCTTCTCGAGCGGAATCTTCAGCTTGATGGGCCCGGCTGTTTGCTCCAGCGTCTCGACGTCATTCCATGCGATTATCCGCTCAGGCGGCGGCTTTCCCACCAGGAAACGGAGCACGCCGGAGACCCAATCAATGCCGAGTCCGCGGAGAAGGCCGCGTGTGGATGCGTCAACTCCCAGCAGGCAGACCTGCCCCGGCGTTTCCACAAAGCGCACGTCGTTCACCCGCACGACTTTGTAGTCGTGGATATCAACTATCTGCCGGTCGAGCACGCTTTTCCTGAGCCAGATATCGTCTTCGCCGGGCGTATACTCGGCTATGCGATCTTTGCGCACGGGCAGGCTGAAGCGGTCAACTTCTTCGCGTACCCGCCGCCACGGCATGACGATATCCTGGCGGCCGCGTGCAATCACGATCGCCGAGACGACGGGCAGCGGCTCGCCAGGCGTGATGATGACGTCGCGGACCTTCCCAACCGGTTCGCCGATGCTGTCGAATACGGTTCGGCCAAGCACCTGAGTGAGGAACTGCATCGTTATCCACCCCCTGTCTGCCGGCGGCGCGCCAAATCGCCTCTGTCTCGTGTCATTCTGAGTCCCGAGAATCCGGACGAAGAATCTGCTCTCGTTCCTACGGATAGATACTTCGCTTCGCTCAGGACGACATTGTGCGGGCTCGGGACGCAGGACCGCCTGATTGATCGCATCGCGAATGACGCGGTCTTCAGCGCGTCCCGAAAGGTTGCACAGCCGGCGATTGAATGCTTGATAGACGATCTAAACCGAATTATGGGATGCTTTTCGGTCTATATCTGCCGAAAGCGGAGGTATGAGAGGACTGGAGAGGGGAGGCGCGACGAAACTGTAGCTCCGTCTAGGCTTCCCTCCTTATCCCTGTGCCGGCAATTCGGCAGCTCGACTCATGACTGTTAGCAGGGTCGGCTTCCACCAACCATCACCTTCTTGGACGTGTTAGCCGCGGCAGGCGACCTGGTAAAGTATATCCCCGGCGTTCCATTGTGTCAAGCATTGCAAGTGCCATGCTTGAAAAAAGCCGCCGAACCCCGGCGGGCTCAGCGGCCCATCTAATGCGCGCCAACGACAGCTTGTGACTGCTTACCTATTCTTGAACCCGCTTTCAGCTCCTGCGCTTCCTGACTGCAAAGCCCACAAGGCCGACTAGGCCCGTGCCGAATGCCAGCATGCTGCTCGGCTCAGGAATGATCTGCTCGAACTTGAACTCGTACCCGTCGCCGATCAAACCGGCGTGACTCTTCGCCACGACCCGATTCGGCACATCGGTCAGCGTGAGGAACGCGGTGCTGGCAGTCGTGGGGATCGTCAGATCCCACACATGCCCATCCGCCCACCACGCCGGACCTCCGCCCACGCCCTTGGTGTCAACCAGCGTCAACCTGTACTTCGGATACGGTGAACCGGTCACGACCTCGTACGTGCTCGCCATGGTGTAGAATACGAGCTTGAACGTGCTCTCTCCCGATCCGTCGTCCGGATCGCTATAGAGTGACCCTACACCGGCTTTGAGCGTGTACTCCTCGCCTGTGGCGCTTTGCCCGTGCATATCGACGGAGTACGTCTTGGTCCCCATCTCCGACGCGATATACGCCGTAGTGTCTTGAAGCGCGATCCAGGGGTACTCGGAGTCGGGCGGAACCTCGGCGCCGTCAGTGGCGCCCGGAAACACGCCGATCTGGGCGTACACTCCGTAGTACGAGCCGTCACTCGCCGACGCCCTGACCTGAACTCGCCAGTTATCCAGCGACGCGGACGCAGACACAGCCGTGCAGACAATTAACATACAGGCGATCGCAACAACCTTTTTCATTCTTTTTCTCCCTCCAAGAAAATCATTTTCCTGGTGCAGCTATGCCAAGGGGTTTAGGAAACCCAGCCTGGCGGACCGCACCGGTCCGGCTGCTTCCATCGGTTCCGCTGCCGAGGTCGCCGGACTTCACCCCTTATGTAAGCGGCCAGCGTCTTCGGCGGGCAAGCCCATCCGGTGCATCGAGTGGTACTTCTCGCCTGTCTGGTCGCTGCGGAAACGGTGACATTGGAGCTATAGCGATTAGGAAACTCTTGCGCGTTGGGGGGTTCAGAATGTAGCTAATCGTCGCCACGCTTACATATAACACCATAAGCCATCTGTCGGCATTTGTCAAGACCTATTTGCGGCAGTTGTGAATGCAACGCGATTATGTCCCCTGGTATCTGCAGAGCGATAATGTCCCCATGGAGAGAGGAGTAATCGCGATCACACAGAAGGAAGCGACGCGCTACGATGTGTTGAGGAGAGCGCTTGATGGGACGATCAGCCT
>DATKXU010000116.1:0-10791 GCA_035528905.1 Armatimonadota bacterium | reverse complement strand
CGTCTTCGCCAAGGCATTTCCTGACCGGCATTTCAACTTCGGAGTCGCCGAGGCCAACATGATTTCCACTGCGGCCGGGCTGGCAACCGCCGGCAAGATTCCGTTTGCGAGCTCCTTCGCGGTGTTCGCAAGCGGCCGCGTCTGGGACCAGGTCAGGATGTCAATATGCTACCCTGAGTTGAATGTGAAGATCGTCGCCACCCACGGCGGCATCACAGTCGGCGAAGACGGCGCGTCCCACCAGGCCAACGAGGATATCGCCATCATGCGCGCGGTCCCGAATATCACGGTAATTGTTCCGGCGGATGGCGTCGAGACCAAGAAGGCGGTCCGCGCAATCGCCCATTACGTCGGGCCGGTCTACATGCGCCTGGGGCGCTCGGAAGTCCCGACGGTTTTCGACGAGAGCTACGATTTTGCCATCGGCAGGGCGGCGGTGATGCGTCCGGGCGATGACGTCTCCATATTCGCGTGCGGCATCATGACGGCCGAAGCCCTGGAGGCCGCCGATATGCTGGCGGAGGAAGGCGTCTCCGCCGAGGTAGTGAACGTCAGCACCATCAAGCCCTTGGACGCCGAAACTATTCTCGATTCAGCAAGGAAAACCGGATGCGCCGTCAGCGCGGAGGAGCACAACATCGTCGGCGGGCTGGGCAGCGCAATTGCCGAAGCGCTGATTGACGCGTGCCCCATCCCGATGGAGCGCGTGGGCGTGCCCGATACCTTCACCGAATCAGGAAAACCGGCCGAGCTTCTCAAGAAGTACGGCATGACCCCGGCAGACATCGCAAGTGCTGCGAAACTGGCAATCCAGCACAAACAGGAGCGGAGATAGATGGCGCTGAAGGCGATACAGTTCGGCGCCGGCAACGTCGGGCGCGGCTTCACCGCTCAGCTATTCACCGAATCGGGATACGAGGTCGTCTTCGTTGATGTCGTTGACGAGATCGTGCGTCTGGTCAACGAGCGCCGAAGCTATCCCATCGAGATTGTGGGCGATAACCCGCAGACCGTGATCGTACGGAACGTTCGGGCCGTCCACGGCGCGGAAAGAGAAGCCGTCGCCAGGGAAATCCTAGACGCATCGCTCGTCTGCACGGCGGTCGGAGTGAATGCCCTGCGGCAAGTCGCTCCGACCATCGCGATGGGGATCAAGCTCCGAGCCGACGGCGGGGTATCCGATCCCCTGAACATCATCATCTGCGAGAACCTCCTTCACGCCTCTGACGTGCTTCGAGGCTACATACTGGAAGAACTCCCTCAAGAATACGCGGATTACATCATGAAGAACGTCGGGTTTGTGGAATCCGTGGTGAGCCGCATGGTCCCTGTCATGACAGAGGAGCAGCGCTGGAGAGACCCGCTTCTGGTTGCAGTTGAGGAGTACAAGAAGCTGCCGGTCGCCCGCACGGGCTTTGTCGGCGACATCCCGCAGATTGTCGGTTTCCAGCCATATGATAACTTCCAAGCATACGTTGAGCGCAAGCTCTTCACGCACAACCTGGGGCATGCTGCCGCAGCGTATCTTGGCTACCTGCGCGGGCACGAATACGTGTACCAGGCGGTCCGCGATCCTGTGGTGCGCGCGGTAGTCGAGAAGGCGCTCGCCGAAACCGGCGAGGCATTGATCCGCCGCCACGGGTTCACTCCAGAGGAGCACCAGGAGCATATTGACGACCTGCTGCAACGTTTTGCGAACGTCGCGCTCGGAGATACGGTGGCTCGCGTCGGCAGAGACCCGATCAGGAAGCTGGGACCGGATGACCGCTTGATCGGCGGCGCGGAATTGGCCATGTCCTACGGCATCACACCTCGGAATGTATGCTTGGCTGCGGCCGCGGCTTTGATGTATGATAATCCGGACGACCCAGCAGCCGCGGAACTGCGCAGAACGATCCAGGTGGAAGGGCTTGATCGGGTGTTTGAGGCGATCTGCGGAATCGCTCCTGATTCGGAGCTGGCGCAGCTCATACGCGAGCAAATGGATGTGCTGAGTTCGGGCCGCTGGCCGGGCGGCGGACGGTAGACGATAGACTATAGACAATAGACAGCAGAGCGTGATCGGGCAAGGCCATTCCGGGTCTGTGGTCTACAGTCTACCGTCTTTCAGAGAGTCGCGGGTGATTATGCCATGTCCGAGGAGTTCCGAGCCGTCGAGCCGGACGAGCTGGGGAAGTGCCTGAGCTTGTGGAGCGAAGTCTTCAAACGCGCCGATGGCGACTGCTTCGTTCCGTACCTTCGCGGCGATCCCTGGTACAGGCACGAGTACACCAGGGTCTGCGTGCTCGATGGCAAGCTGGTCAGCGCCCTCCAGATATGCGAGCGCGAGGTTAGGGTGGGAAGCGCCCGGATTCGGATGGGCGGAATCGGCAACGTAGCGACTCACCCCGACCATCGGAAGAAGGGCTATTCGTCTCGCCTCCTCAGGGATGCCATCGCAGTGATGCGCGAGCACGGCATGGACTTCTCCGTCCTATTCACGGGGATCCAGCCGTTCTACGAGAAGGCGGGCTGGTGCTCGGTGCCCGTGAGGACTCTCAGCGGGCGATTGCGCCGCAAACTGCGTGACGATACACAGACGAAATACTCGACTCGCCCATGCGACTGGACATACGATATGCCGAGCATTCAGGGGATCCATGAGGAGGGCAACAGCTTGCGGCCCCTGACAGTGGTTCGCAGCCGCGAGTATTGGAAGGGATATGCGCTGCCCCGATTCGGCGCGCCGAAGTCCACACTCCTTGCGGAAACCGAGGGAAGAATCTGCGGCTATCTGTTCTTCCAGTTCGATAAAGAGAACTGCTGGCTGCGGGAGATAGGGTACGCATCGGGAGACAAGGAATGCGCGCAGGTGCTGATCCAGAAAGCGGCCGCTCGCGCGTCGGCACTCGGGGTTCGGAGGATTTGGAGCGATCTTCCGCACGAACCGGAGATTTCGGCTGCCATCGCACAGGTCTCTCGGCAAGTGGAAATCCACCAGCCGATGGACATGATGTGCCGGATAATCAACATGCAGTCTCTGGGCCAGAGGATTCTGCCGGAGCTGAACAGGAGAGCACGGCTGGGCAAGCCGCCTTCCGGCTCCATAAGCCTCGACACGGAGATGAGCAGCCTGGAGTTGACGGTGAGATTTGGGCGGGTCGCACTAGGCGCGCACAATCCTGCTCGAATACCGGTCACCCAGTCCGATTTCTTCTCACTGCTTTTCGGGATCAAGGACGAAGAGGAATTAGGTCTAGCCCTTTCACATAAGGACAGGCAGATCGTGTCGGCGCTCTTTCCGCCACAGCATCCGGTTTTCTGGCTGCCTGATCATTTCTAAGGAGACGTAGTATGACCCACATGCTGCAGGAGATCCACGAGCAACCGGGGATTCTTGAGCGGCTCTGTGATGAGGAATATGCCACCGTCCAGGCTCTCCAGCGCGCAATGACAGACCGGGGGATTCAGTGCATCAGCATCGCGGCTCGCGGAACATCCGACAACGCCGCGACCTTCGGGAAATACCTGTTCGAGATCACGGCCAGCATACCAGTAAGCCTCGCTGCGCCATCGGTATTCACGCTGTATCATGCGAAACTCGACCTCTCGAACTGGCTCGTACTCGGCATATCGCAGTCGGGAGAGTCTGCTGATGTCGTTGATGTGCTGAAGCGTGCTAGAGAGATGGGCGCGCTCACCGCCGGGATAACAAACGTACCGGGCTCCTCATTGGCGCGCGCGGCCGATTTCAAGCTCCTGTGCCACGCAGGCGAAGAAAAGAGCGTAGCCGCCACCAAGACCTACACAGCCACGCTGGGCATGCTTTGCATGCTCTCAAGCGCGATCACGGGGAATACGCGGATGCTGAATGACCTGAGATCGGCAGCCGGCGCAGTTCAGGCAGTGCTCGACATGGAACAGGAGATCGAGAGGATAGCCGAGCGATACCGCTACATCCGGGAGTGCATGGTAATCGCCAGGGGCCTGAATCAAGCCACCTGCCAGGAAGCAGCCCTAAAGCTGATGGAAACCTGCTACGTTGTGGCTAAGCCGTATTCCGCGGCGGACTTCATGCACGGCCCGATAGCTGCGATAGACGAGGGGTTCCCCGTGTTTCTATATGCGCCGCCGGGAGAAGCGTACAAGACGATGTTCGAGCTGACCGACAAGCTGGCCAACGATCGGGCTGAGACGATAGTCATCTCTACCGAGGACGAAATCCTCTCGCGCGCCGCAACCCCGATCAAGCTTCCTGTCGAAGTGGACGAGGTATACAGCCCCCTTGTTTACGTAGTGGCGGGCCAGCTTTTCGCGCATTACTTGTCCGTAACTAAGGGCTACAACCCGGATCAGCCGCGCAAACTGAGCAAGATCACGCGGACGATATGAAATGGAATACTGGAGTACTGGAGTACTGGAGTGATGGGTTCCCGATGCCCCCAATACTCCACTACTCCACCACTCCATTACTCCAATGCAATCGGTCGGAGGAGTGAATGATAGATAGACACCGGCTCGTGGAGACTTTCCTGCGCTTGGCGGCGATAAACAGCCCCACCGGAAACGAGAAGGGCGTTGCCGATGTCCTGGAGGCCGATTTGCGCGCCTTGGGCTTCGACGTCCTTCGCGATGCTGCCGGCGAAAGGGTGAACGGTGACACCGGCAACGTCATCGCCGCGAAGAAGGGGACCGTTTCGGAGGCTGTGCCCATCCTGTTCAACGCGCACATGGACACAGTCATGCCGACCGAGGGCTGGGGCTATAAGATAGAGGACGGCGTGATTCGTTCCAATGGCCACACCATATTAGGCGCGGATGACAAGGCCGGAATAGCAGCGGTCATAGAGGCGATGAAGGCCATCCAGGAAGAGGAGATTCCCCACGGCGACATTCAGATCGTCTTCAGCATCGGCGAGGAAGTGGGCCTGTGGGGAGCGAAATACCTGGACTACAGCCTCATAACGTCGAAGTGCGCCTTTGTATACGACCTCGGGACTCCTGTGGGGTCAGTGGTAGTCGCCGCTCCTTCGCATGACAACATCATGGCCAAGATTCGAGGCAGGGCGGCCCACGCCGGCACGCGTCCGGAGGACGGGATCAGCGCCATCGCTGCGGCGGGCAAGGCGATCTCCAATATGAGGCTCGGTCGAATTGACCACGAAACCACCGCGAACATAGGCATAATCAGCGGCGGGACAGCCAGGAACATCGTGCCCGACTTCTGCGAGGTAAAGGGCGAGGCTCGCAGCCGCGATGAGAAAAAGCTCGACGCCCAGGTCCAGCATATGGTCGAGGCGTTCCACGATGCTGCAGCGGAAATAGGCGCCTCAGTCGAGATCGAGGTCGAGCGTTCATATCAGGCATATCGCCTTTCCGAAAGCGACGAGGTGGTCCGAATTGCCGTCGCTGCAGCGCGCAAGGTCGGAATCGAGCCGAAGATGCACGAAACCGGCGGCGGCAGCGATGCCAGCATCTTCAACACCAAGGGAATCCCGACTATCGTGATAGGCGTCGGGTACGAGAAAGCGCACTCGACGGAGGAATACCTGCCGATCTCCGATTTCGTGAAGTCCGCAGAGATGGCGCTGGCGATAGTTCAGGTCGCGGCAGGTGCCTGACATGGTGTGCGGCCCGCCTGAGGCGGGCCGCACTCCAAAACGATATGCTAAACAGACGGAAAGCTAAGATAGTCAAAATCGTCAATGAACGGACGGGTGCCCAGGAAGTCGTCGTCGACTTGGAAGGCACAGAGGCCCCTGCCGTCAATTACCCGGGCCTGACGGGCTCGGTGCAGCCGGGCGACGAAGTTCTGCTGAACGTCACCGCCGTCGAACTTGGGCTGGGCACCGGCGGGGTGCACTTCGTGATCTGCAACCTCAGCGGGCCGAGCGGGGAAGCTGAGAGACCTCCCGGTCACATCGTAAAGCTTCGATACACTCCGCTTCAGGCGGCGGTGCTTTCTGTAGAGGAGGATGACAGCCCGCACCAGGAGCGAATTCGAGAGTTTGAGTCGCTCGACGGCATGCCGGTGATCTGCTGCGAACTTCACAGCCAGATAGCTCCTGCTGCCGCCGCCCTGAAGGTGTTGACAGACTGTCGGGCCAGAATCGCCTATGTCATGACGGATGGCGCCACTCTTCCTATCGCATTCAGCCGGCTGGTCGCGGAGCTGAAGGCGAAGGGCCTCGTGGATGCCGCCATCACCTGCGGGCAGGCGTTCGGAGGGGACATTGAAGCGATCAATGTCTATACCGCCCTGATCGCGGCGAAGCAGGTAGTCGGAGCCGATGCAGCCATCGTCTGCCAGGGTCCCGGCAACGCCGGGACCGGCTCGCCATACGGCTTCTCGGGCACCCAGCAGGGCGAGGCGATCAACGCGTGCAACGTGCTCGGCGGCAGGGCTGTCGCCGTCGTGCGGATGAGCTTCGCCGATCTGCGCGAGCGCCACCGAGGGGCCAGCCATCACACGCAGACCGTCCTCGGCGCGGTCGCGGTCTCGCCGGCGCTGGTCGCCCTCCCGGAACTGCCCGAAGATAAGGCGCGTATGGTGAATCAGCAGCTCGAGGCAGTCCTAGCGAAGGGTGGACACCAGGTTCGCATAGTAGATGGCGAGCCGGGCCTGGCCGAATTGGCCCGCAAGGACGTTCGCGTCACGACGATGGGCCGCTCAATCGAGGAGGACAGGGAATTCTTCCTCGCCGCATCCGCCGGCGGCGCGCTCGCGGCGGAGTTAATCCGCCAGCGGATGTAGAAACCAAGACCCGCCTCTCCTCCCGGGAGAGGATTTGGGGAAAGGCTTGATAGACCTACCGTGGACCTAACAGAAAAGAAACTCGAATCGAGGCGCGTATTCGAAGGGCGGCTGGTCAACCTCCGTGTTGATACCGTGCAGCTTCCGAACGGGCGGACGGCCACCCGTGAGGTCGTGGAGCACAAGGGAGCGGTTGCGATCGTGCCCATGCTCGACCACGAGAAAGTCGTGCTCATTCGGCAGTTCCGGCAGCCTGTAGGGGAAGTCCTGCTGGAAATCCCCGCCGGCACCATGGACGAAGGCGAAGACCCCACCGACTGCGCGCGCCGCGAACTGGTGGAGGAGATCGGCTACTTCCCCGGAAAGCTGACGGAGATGTTCCACTCCTATCTCGCGCCCGGATACTCGACCGAAATGCTGCACACTTTCCTGGCGGAGGATTTGAAGCAGGTCGGCCAGAACTGTGATGTGGATGAGTTTATCGAGGTAGTCCCGGTGAATCTTCGGGATGCGGCCGAGATGATCAACACCGGCGAGATCGTGGATGCAAAGAGCATCTGCGGAATCCTGCTCGCATCCCGATTGTTTGAGGAGTGTTGTTAGTGAAATCAGGCAGCAAGCTGGAACGTCTGCTTGCGGCGGGCGAATTTGTAGTATGCGGCGAACTCGGACCGCCTCAAAGCGCGGAGGCCGACGCCGTTCGCAGGAAATGCAAGCACTTCGCAGGCTTCGTTGACGCGGTCAACCTGACGGATAATCAGTCGGCCATCGTCCGCATGTCGAGCATCTCGAGCGCAGTCCTCGTCATGCAGGAAGGACTTGAGCCGGTTATCCAGGTGACGTGCCGCGATCGAAACCGGCTTGCGATACAGGGCGACATACTCGGCGCGGCGGCGCACGGCATCAAGAACGTCCTGTGCCTGTCCGGTGACCACATGACGACGGGCAACCATCCCCAGGCTAAGGGAGTCTACGACATGGATTCCGTCAGCCTGATCGCCATGGTGAAAGCCATGCGGGACGAGAAGAAGTTCCAGTGCGGCGAGGAGATCAAGGTCGAGCCGCGGATATTCATCGGCGGAGCCGCAAACCCGTTTGCCGAGCCGTTCGACTGGCGCGTGACCCGGCTCGAAAAGAAGATCAAGGCGGGTGTGGACTTCATCCAGACGCAGGCGATCTTCGATATGCACAGGTTCGAGGAGTTCATGGAAGAAGTCAGGGAACGCGAGCTTCACAAGCAGGTTTACATCCTGGCGGGAGTGCTTCCGGCTCGCTCGGCAAAGGCGCTCGCTTACATGAGGGATGAGGTTCCGGGCATGCGCGTGCCTGAGGAGATTCTGAAGCGGATGGAGAGCGCCGAGGACCCGAAGGAAGAGGGGGTCAACATCTGCGCCGAGCTGATCCGCCAATTGCGCGAGATTGAAGGCGTGGCAGGGGTACACATCATGCCCGTGATGTGGGAGTCTATTACTCCCATTCTTGTTGAGCGGGCCGGACTCGTGCCAAGGCCGGAGCCGAAAGAGGCAGACACGTAGGAGTATGGGTGTCTCCCACGCTCTTTGCTATTAAACTATCGGGTGGAGGCATTAAGCATGCTCATAATCGGCGAGAGAATAAACACAAGTCGCAAGGTCAAGGGCGAGCCGATCATTGAGAACGCGGTAAAGAACCGCGACGCCGGTTTCTTCATTGACCTGGCGCGCAAGCAGTGCGAGGCCGGCGCCGGCTACGTTGACGTCAACGCCGGCACGCTTCTCGAAGGAGAGCCGGACGCGCTGGAGTGGCTGGTCACCACTATCCAGGCAGCGCTGGAAGTTCCCCTCAGCATAGACACCCCGAATCCCGTCGCCGTCGAGCGCGCGTTGAAGGCTCACAAAGGCCAGGCGATGATCAACTCCATCACCGCCGAGAAAGACCGGTACAGCAGCATACTGCCTTTCGTCAAGCAGTATGAGACGAAGGTCGTGGCGCTCAGCATGGGCGATGGGGGCATCCCGACCGACTCAGCAGGCCGGATATCCGTCGCCCGGGAGCTTATCGGCAAACTCCTGGCGGAGGGCGTCAAGCCCGAGAACATTTACTCCGACCCGCTGGTCTACCCGGTTGCCACCGGCCCGGAGTACGGCCTGGCGGTGCTCGAAACGATCCGCACGGTAAAGGTGGAGTTCCCGGAAGTGCAGACCATCGCCGGTGTAAGCAACGTGTCCCACGGGATGCCGGCTCGGAAGTTTCTGAATCAGGCGTTCACGGTGATGTGCATGGCCGCCGGGCTGGATGCGGCGATTGTTGACCCGCTCGACCGGCAGTTGATGGCGCTCATCTGCGCCTCGGAGGCCCTGCGAGGCCGCGATGAATTCTGCGTGGAATACCTCGCCGCCTCCCGCGCAGGCCGCTTCGAAGCCCCGGCAGAGGGGAAGTAGAGAGACACCGGTATGCGGAAGATGGCTCGCCAGGCGTAGTCCCGATGCATATCGGGACGAAGGCAGGTGGAGGAATTGTTCCTATCGCAAAAAATGGCGGCGATCTTGTATCAGGGCCAAAGCCAGGAAAGGGACACGCCCCCTGTGTCCGGTCGAAATGGCATCTCAGCCTTATTCGTGGTATTTGTAGACGGGCTTCTTCTCTAGGAATTCCGGCCTTACCGCCTCAACATGTGCTTTCCAGCGCACGCTCCTCTTGCCCGGAGCCACAGCCTCCCCTTCGAAGATATACACCGGCATGATGTAAGACAGGTCCATGGCGAGAATGCTCTCCCAATACATGAGTTTGATAGAGTCCACATAAGCGGTGGCATCCCATGACGGGCCATCGGCCATGTGGCATTCGTTGGATCGCAGCTTTTCCAGGGCCTCGTTCGGGGACAGAATAGGCAGTGGTTGTTCAGGAATCGTGTGGCGCGTCTTGTTGGTCACACTGACTATTTCACTACGCGGTCCGACTTCCACGGTGAACCCGCCAGCCCTAGTTATCCCTTCCAGCGAGCATGCGTACACAACCCCTCTACTATGAACCACCTTATCACCAAGTCCCCACTCTGACGTGTCACAGTCGTACACCCTGACAAATTGCGCTCCTTCGGGCAGGAGTTTCGTGCGAGACACGAACGCATCGGCAGCTCGCCGCACCTCCTCCGCACTCGGGGCTTGCGCGTTTCGTCCTGCGGGAGAATCAATCTTGTCCAAGGAGTACTGCCCGTCGGGATACAGCATGATATCCCAACCGCCTATGCAGCTCGCAAGCCCTTGGTTCTCCTCACGTTGGGGTTCAGGCGCGTGCTTCAGACGCTCAATCTTAGCTTCGTCTTCTGGGGAGCGTGCGATTGGGAGAGCCTCGACCAGCTTCAGGAATTCAGCATTCATGGATTCCATTGGCTGCACCTTGTACACTCGGACCTTGGAGGGCATCGTGGGAAGCGCTGTTCGGAGAACAAATGTGCGAGGCCGGCAAACAGTCGGTCCCTCGCCGAAAGCAATCCGCGGAAAACGTCTGACCGAGCTACCTCGTAATTGCACAGCTGCAATAACGACGCAAATAATGAGAGCCCCCGCGATCAGCCAGGTGATAACTCTACGATTGCGATTCTTCATGGTAGAACTCATTCCCTAGACGCAACGACATCCTACCGCTATTTTCTCCATACTAAGCAGAACCCCTTGTCTTGTCAATAGCTGCTGGTCGCTTCTTTTTGCTACCTGCTTCACAGAAGGCCATAGAAGACAGAGAGAACTGCGCTCAAAGGGAACCGGTTGAGTACGTTCTGGGCAAAACATCCGCCTCAACCCAGTCCAAAGGAGTTTGTCACGGACTCAGGGCGCGTACAAAACCGCATTGGCTTCGGCGGACAAGTCGTCGGGCTATGGCGGGCAGCCTTCGCTAAATCCACGGCTTGCCAGTCATAGTCTTAGCAAGAAGGATGGCTTGATCCTGCCTCGGTTTTGTGGACACGTCACCTAGGCCGCCGTTGCGGCCTCGAACTCGACCGGGGTCAGATACCCGAGGCTTGAGTGAAGCCTCTGCCGGTTATAGAACACCTCGATGTACTCGAAGATGTCGGTCTT
>DATKXU010000115.1:0-2977 GCA_035528905.1 Armatimonadota bacterium | reverse complement strand
CTTGAGATACTCCTTTCTCTTGCGCCTCACGATCTCTCTTACTGTAGGTGTGCTCATTTTCTCCATGCCTCAGTTCTACGGCAACATCCTTATCTGAGGCAACGAATCAATTTCGCCAACATCTTTCCTGAGGCAATTCGGATAGTTGACAATCCCGTGCGGCCGGCATTAGAATAATCGCAGGGGGCGTTGCATTTCGCCACTCCCTCACGTATCACTCATCACTCATCACGTACCGGGGGCCTCATGGCACTGGAGTTTCTGAGCAATCCGATATTCTACTACCCGATTCTGTGGTCTGAGAAGATATTCAAGAAGCCCGTTTTCGGCTGCCACGAGTGCGGCCAGTGCATCCTCAGCTACACCGCGCTGACCTGCCCGATGAACTGCCCGAAGCAGCTTCGAAACGGCCCGTGCGGCGGCACCCGCCCCGGCGGGAAGTGCGAAGTCTATCCCTACCGCGCATGCGTCTGGAACAAGATTCACCGGCGGGCGAAGAAGCTCCGCAGGCTCTATCTGCTCGAGGAAATCCAGCCGTGCGTGGACTGGACCCTCGAAGGCACTTCCGCCTGGGTCAACGTCTTCCAGGGCAAGATCAGGCCGCCGAGGTTCTGGTAGCGAGTAGTCTGCCTGAGCCGGTTGGCTGCCACCGGCGCGAGCCCGTTTCCTCTGCACGCTCTTCTGCCTGCCGCCGATAATTGTATTACACATCCCCCGACGGAGCAGAAGTTGATCGAAGTGCCCAGCAGCATCCTGAGCGACCTCGAGGCCGCGCTCTCGCGCGAGTGGCTCGTGACGAACGGCATCGGCGGATACGCATCTTCCACAGTCATCGGTACGAATACGCGGCGATACCACGGCCTCCTGGTAGCATCCTTTCCGCCGCCCCTGGAGCGGCAGGTTCTCCTTGCCAAGGTTGATGAGGAACTTGACGTCGGGTCGGAGGTCTATCCCCTCGGCGCCAACGAGTACCGCGACGGTACTATCTGTCCCCAGGGATACCGCTTCCTGAAGTCGTTCCGCCTCGATCTTGGCATTCCGACGTTCGAGTACCAAGCGGGCGCGGCGACGCTCGTCAAGGAGGTATGGCTGGAGCACGGCAAGGGCACGGTCTACGTGCTTTATCGCCTTTTGGACGCGCCATGCGAGGTCGGCCTTCGAGTCCGGCCGTTCTGCTCGTTCCGGGGATACCACCACGACGGCTGGCGCGCACAACAAGGCGAATTTGTGGCCCTTGCGCAGGACGGCCAGGTGATCGTGGAGTCGGCGCACGCGCCGTATTCCCTGAAGATTCTGGGGTCTCCTCGTGGGCGATTCGAGCCCGGAGATGATTGCTACCGGGGCTTCCTTTACCGCGCCGAACGGGACAGGGGCTTCGATTGCCTCGAGGACCTCTACACGCCGGGCGTCTTTGTGATTCATCTATCCCCCGGGGAATCGGCCGGCCTCGTTGCCACTGCCGAGAGACATGGCCCGGACCATGATCTCGAAGGCGCTTTCAAGCGGGAGCTGGCGCGCCGCCGGGCTATCGTGAAGAGCGAACGCAGCTCTTTTCGCAGGCACCTGCTTCTTGCCGCCGATCAGTTTGCGATCGCTCCGCCGGATCACGGAAGCAGGAGTAAGAGGCGCGCTGTACTGGCGGGTTACCACTGGTTCACCGATTGGGGCAGGGATACCATGATCAGCCTGCCGGGGCTTCTGCTGTCCATGGGGCGTTTCTCCGAGGCGCGCGAAATCCTTCTCTGCTGCATCGAGTGGGCCGACGGTGGGATGATCCCGAATCGCTTCAGGGACGAAGGCTCGGCGGAGTACAACACTGCCGACGCCACGCCCTGGTACTTCCAGGCGCTTCATGCATACGTGGCTGCTTCCGGCGACCGTGAGATACTCCATCGCTTGTTCCCGCGCCTCCAGGAGGTCATGGATTGGCACGTCAGGGGGACGAGATTCGGCATACGGGTTGATCCGACCGATGGGCTGCTCTTCGCCGGTCGGGACGGAAGTCAGGTTACCTGGATGGATGCCTGCGTAGATGGACTTCCAGTCACGCCGCGAATCGGGAAGCCCGTGGAGATCAACGCCCTCTGGTTCAACGCGCTGAGCCTGATGAGCTCGTGGGCACGCGAGCTCGGCAAGGTAGATTGGTATGCCTCTGCTGCGGCAGAGTGTAAGGGGAGCTTCCGGCGGAAGTTCTGGTATGCGCGCGGGCGATATCTCTACGACGTGATTGACGGCCCGGCGGGAAAAGATTCCTCACTCCGCCCGAACCAGATCATGGCCGTTTCGCTGCCGCACTCGCCTCTAGGGCCTACGCGGCAGAAGGCGGTCGTGGATGCGGTGGAGAGGGCGCTTCTCACCCCGTATGGGCTGCGCTCGCTCTCGCCGGACGACCCGGAGTACGTCGGGGTGTATCACGGCGGGCCGGCTGAGCGGGATCGCGCGTACCATCAGGGAACGGTTTGGCCGTGGCTGCTGGGCCAATTCGCCGACGCGCATTACCGCGTCTACCGCGATCGGGACCGAATCGCCGGACTCCTGAAGCCGTTCCGCAGGCATCTGGCGGACGCAGGGATCGGGAGCATCAGCGAGGCATTCGACGGCGATCCGCCGCACAAGCCAAGAGGCTGCATAGCCCAGGCATGGAGCGTCGCCGAAATCCTCCGGGTATGCACGCGGCTGATGAGTGATGAGAGTTGAGTGTGGAGTGTGGAGTGTGGAGTGATGCCGGATGCTAACTGCTAGCGGCTGGCTGCTGGCTGCTGGCTGCTTGATGTTGGGCGTTCCCCCATTCTCCCATACTCCCACACTCCCACACTCCCATACTCCCTTTCTCCCACTTGATCCTGCCTCGGTTTTGTGGACACGTCACCTAGGCCGCCGTTGCGGCCTCGAACTCGACCGGGGTCAGATACCCGAGGCTTGAGTGAAGCCTCTGCCGGTTATAGAACACCTCGATGTACTCGAAGATGTCGGTCTT
>DATKXU010000114.1:0-31816 GCA_035528905.1 Armatimonadota bacterium | reverse complement strand
GAAGGACGTTTCTCCCTCAGTCTTGAATAGCTTCATCGGGTACGCTGCTCCTTTCTTGTTTGTTTGCTTAACAAAACATTAGGAGCTCGTACCCTTTTCTACTCCTTCCCCGATTTTACACACAAGACGGTACACTACCGTCGCGGGACAGCCCTTGACAAGGCGGTTCTCATGTGGTACCATGACGCCTGCCCTGGAGTGGGTAAGGACAGGTGAGCGCAAGTCTGAAAATTTTTTCACACGTAGCCGAAAATAGGTTGACACGGCCACCACGGTGTGGTATAGTATAGTTTGCGCTTGGGAGCGAGCGCTCCCCGGCAGCACCTTGACAACTGAATAGTGCAAGCGGAGCACACGTCTATAAATGGCGTTAGCCAGGTGAGTTTCAACCAGGACTGTTCCGCGCCCGTGAGGGCAGCGAACAGGTCCACCATTCTCTTATGAAAGCTTAAAAACTGAATGCTTTCCTCTAAGAACAGTCCCTAGTGGACACTTCTTTTTGGAACCGGTGTTCAGTTTTTGTAGTTTTCTGACGGAGAGTTTGATCCTGGCTCAGGACGAACGCTTGCGGCGTGCCTAAGAAATGCAAGTCGAGCGGGGGCTCGCGCTGTCCAAAGCTTCGGCAGCGGACTTGCGAGACCTAGCGGCGAACGGTCGAGTAACACGTAAGCAACTTGCCCCGAAGTTCGGGATAATCCCGCGAAAGCGGGACTAATACCGGATGTGTCCCGATTGGCGCATGCCGGTCGGCATAAAGGAGTAATTCGCTTCGGGATGGGCTTGCGGCCTATCAGCTAGTTGGTGGGGTAACGGCTTACCAAGGCGACGACGGGTAGCTGGTCTGAGAGGATGGTCAGCCGGATTGGGACTGAGACACGGCCCAGACTCCTACGGGGGGCAGCAATTAGGAATCTTGCGCAATGGGGGAAACCCTGACGCAGCGACGCCGCGTGAGCGATGAAGTCTTTCGGGATGTAAAGCTCTGTCCTGCGGGGAAGAAGAATGTGACGGTACCCGCAGAGAAAGCCCCGGCTAACTACGTGCCAGCAGCCGCGGTAATACGTAGGGGGCGAGCGTTGTCCGAATTTACTGGGCGTAAAGCGCGTGTAGGCGGCTCTTTAAGTCAGATGTGAAATCCTGTGGCTCAACCACAGAACTGCATTTGAAACTGGAGAGCTTGAGTGTGGGAGAGGAAAGTGGAATTCCTGGTGTAGCGGTGAAATGCGTAGATATCAGGAGGAACACCCGTGGCGAAGGCGGCTTTCTGGCCCACCACTGACGCTGAGACGCGAAAGCTAGGGGAGCAAACGGGATTAGATACCCCGGTAGTCCTAGCCGTAAACGATGGATACTAGGTGTTAGAGGTATCGACCCCTCTAGTGCCGTAGCTAACGCATTAAGTATCCCGCCTGGGGAGTACGGCCGCAAGGTTGAAACTCAAAGGAATTGACGGGGGCCCGCACAAGCGGTGGAGCATGTGGCTTAATTCGTCACTAACCGAAGAACCTTACCAGGGCTTGACATCCGCCGTAAGTCCATGAAAGTGGTACCCTCCCGAGCAATCGGGACGGCGAGACAGGTGTTGCATGGCTGTCGTCAGCTCGTGTCGTGAGATGTTGGGTTAAGTCCCGCAACGAGCGCAACCCTCACCGGATGTTGCCAGCGTAAAGTCGGGAACTCTTCCGGAACTGCCCGTGTAAGCGGGAGGAAGGTGGGGATGACGTCAAGTCAGCATGGCCCTTATGCCCTGGGCTGCACACATGCTACAATGGCCGCCAACAAAGGGATGCTAAGCGGCGACGCGGAGCTAATCTCAAAAATGCGGCCTCAGTTGGGATCGAAGTCTGCAACTCGACTTCGTGAACGTGGAATCGCTAGTAACCGCAGGTCAGCCAAACTGCGGTGAATACGTTCCCGGGCCTTGTACACACCGCCCGTCAAGTCACCTGAGTCTGCTGCACCCGAAGTCAGTGGCCTAATCCCGACTTAGTCGGGAAGGGAGCTGCCGAAGGTGTGGCCGGTAAGGGGGACTAAGTCGTAACAAGGTAGCCGTATCGGAAGGTGCGGCTGGATCACCTCCTTTCTAAGGAGTCTAGTGACTGGTTCTGGTATCCAGTATCTGGCATCCAGTATCCAGTATCTAGCATCCTAGGTCGGTCTCACTTGGCCCGCTTCGCTTGCACTATTCAGTTGTCAAGGCAAGACCCGACAAAGTCTGGTCGAAAGGTTTATGACGCAAACCAGAGCGCAAACCTAATATCATCGAGTAAAGTTTGGCTATCGCACCTTGAAATCCTTGGGGGAAGGCGAGAGCCTTCCCCTTCTGCGTGTCTCGTCTGGGTGGCTGGTGCAGGGGTCTGTAATCCGACGTCCGAAGGTGTCGGACTCCCGATTTCCGGTTGCGTCTTGGTACTATGTACTTTGTACTCTGTACTCGGAGCGGGCCTCTAGCTCAGTTGGTTACAGCGTCCCGATGGATCGGGAAGGCGGTTGGTTCGATTCCGTGCCGTATTTCATGTACATCCTGCGGAGCGCAAGAACCGGACGGTACTATATTGGATCCGCCGAGGACCCCGCCTTTAGGCTCGGTGAGCACAATCAGGGAAAAGTAGGTTCGACCAAGGCGCACCGTCCGTGGGAGATTGTCTATTTGGAGGAGTATGCGACTCGGTCTGAGGCATATGCCCGTGAAAGATATGTGAAGCGGCAGAAGAGCCGCGCCTGGATGGAAGGCGAGCTTCTGGGCAAGGACGCGGGCCTCTAGCTCAGTTGGTTAGAGCGCACCCCTGATAAGGGTGAGGCGGTTGGTTCGATTCCAACGAGGCCCACCAGGGCTCAGTTGGTTACAGCGTCCCGATGGATCGGGAAGGCGGTTGGTTCGATTCCAACGAGGCCCACCAGGGAAGTACAAAGTACATAGTACAGAGTACAAAGACAAAAACCGAGAAGCCTGTTACGGCGATGGATGTGAGAAGCCGCCAGTCTGGTCTTTGTACTTGATACTTGGTACTCTGTACTCCGAAGGCGGGGGCTTAGCTCAGTTGGGAGAGCACATCCTTTGCACGGATGGGGTCAGCGGTTCGAGCCCGCTAGCCTCCACCAATTCAGTCGTGAGCCGACAGTCGTTAGTCGTCAGCGACCGAAGAGAGACACGAATAAAGGTTTTCCGGGACTTCGCCACAGAGCGGAGTCTGTGCTAGTCCGAAGTTGCTCAGTGCCCGATGTGCGGAAGGCGTCTGTGATGCAGGCTTCTTCCCACTGACGACTGACCACTAGCACTTGGGAATGCACATTGAAAACTGCATAGGAAAGGGTAAGTACAATGAACCGAGCTTTTTGGTCAAGCTAAAAAGGGCGTACGGTGGATGCCTTGGGGCAGAAGGCCGAGGAAGGACGCGGTCAGCGGCGAAACGCTTCGGGGAGCTGCAAACAAGCTTTGATCCGGAGATTTCCGAATGGGGAAACCCGGTCCGAGTAATGTCGGATCACCCATCCCGATGGAAATCGGGATGAGGAGGGCACCCGGGGAACTGAAACATCTTAGTACCCGGAGGAGTAGAAAACAACTGTGATTTCCCAAGTAGCGGCGAGCGAACGGGAAAGAGCCCAAACCCATGGCGCGAATATAGCCTGCAGGCGTTGCGTCGTGGGGGTTGTGGGATCTTGCGTGCGGGGGCTGCAGTCCCCGCGAAGGAGTTAAAAATCCTGTCTCTAGCCGAATGGTATGGAAAGGCCGGCCATAGAGGGTGAAAGCCCCGTAGGCGAAAGGAATAGGACTCCTTGGCGAGACACCCAAGTACCACGGGACACGAGAAACCCTGTGGGAATCCGTCCCGACCACGGGATAAGGCTAAATACCTTCTGCCACCGATAGTGAACCAGTACCGTGAGGGAAAGGTGAAAAGAACCCCGGGAGGGGAGTGAAATAGCACCTGAAACCGTATGCCTACAAGCAGTGGGAGCGCTATGTCCGCCATAGCCTTGTGCGACGGCGGAAATGCGTGACTGCGTGCCTTTTGTATAATGAACCGGCGAGTTAATTTGCGTTGCAAGGTTAATCCGCTGTGGCGGGGAAGCCGAAGCGAAAGCGAGTCTGAATAGGGCGACTAGTAACGTTGATTAGACCCGAAACTGAGTGATCTACCCATGGCCAGGGTGAATCCAGGGTAAGACCTGGTGGAGGCCCGAACCAGTGTCGGGTGAAAACGGCTTGGATGAGCTGTGGGTGGCGGTGAAATGCCAATCGAACTCAGAGATAGCTGGTTCTCCTCGAAATGCATTTAGGTGCAGCCTCGTGTGTTTTGTCATGCAGGTAGAGCACTGGATGGGCTAGGGGCCCCACCAGGTTACCGAACTCAACCAAACTCCGAATGGCATGACATTAGCGCGGGAGTGAGACTGCGGGGGATAAGCTTCGTAGTCAAAAGGGAAACAGCCCAGATCGTCGGCTAAGGTCCCAAAGAGCTGGCTAAGTGTGAAAGGATGTAGAGTCGCATAGACAACCAGGATGTTGGCTCAGAAGCAGCCATCATTTAAAAAGTGCGTAACAGCTTACTGGCCGATCGTGACTCTGCGCCGACAATGTAAGGGGGCTCAAGCCAGCCACCGAAGCCACGGGTTCCCCGATCTAACTAATCGGGGAGCGGTAGAGGAGCGTTCCTTGTGGGTCGAAGATCGAGCGTAAGCACGGTTGGACTGCAAGGAAGTGAGGATGCCGGTATAAGTAGCGAAAAGAAGAGTGAGAATCTCTTCCGCCGAAAGCCCAAGGGTTCTTAAGGAAGGCTCGTCCTCTTGAGTTTAGTCGGGCCTAAGCTGAGTCCCCGATTCAGTCGGGGGGTAGGCGATGGACAACTGGTTGACATTCCAGTACCAGGCACGCGCGTTACGAGCGATTGGGGTGACGCGGGCGAAGTTTCTGAGCACGGGATTGGTAGTCCGTGTTCTGTTGTAGGTGTACTCGGATAGGCAAATCCGTTCGAGATATATACGCTGGCAGCAGACGAGTGGAGGAGAGATCCGAAGCGAAGCAGGGATGGAGTCCGCCCAGAAAACCCTCTAGCCAGTGCGTGTCTGCCCGTACCGCAAACCGACACAGGTAGGCAGGTAGAGGATACCAAGGCGTGCGAGATAACCCTCGTTAAGGAACTAGGCAAGTTGACCCCGTAACTTCGGGAGAAGGGGTGCCCTGGGCGGCTGGCTCTGCAACGTGTCAGTTGCCTGGGGTCGCAGTGACAAGGCTCGAGCGACTGTTTACCAAAAACACAGGTCTCTGCTAAGGGGAAACCCTAGGTATAGGGGCTGACGCCTGCCCAATGCTAGAAGGTTAACAGGAGGGGTCAGCCCGCCGCAAGGCGGGTGAAGCTCTGAATCGAAGCCCTAGTGAATGGCGGCCGTAACTATAACGGTCCTAAGGTAGCGAAATTCCTTGTCGGGTAAGTTCCGACCTGCACGAAAGGCGTAACGACTTGAGCGCTGTCTCGACGAGGGACTCGGTGAAATTGTAGCATGCGTGAAGATGCGCATTACCCGCGACAGGACGGAAAGACCCCGTGGAGCTTTACTACACCCTGACATTGAGTTTTGGGATATCATGTAGAGAATAGGTGGGAGTCCCGAGCAATCGGGACAACAGTGGAATACCACCCTTGTTATCTTGGAGTTCTAACCCAAGAAGTAAGCCTTTGAGGAGACAGTGTCAGGCGGGTAGTTTGACTGGGGCGGTCGCCTCCTAAAAGGTAACGGAGGCGTCCAAAGGTTCCCTCAGCCTGGTTGGAAACCAGGTGCCGAGCATAAGGGTATAGAGGGAGCTTAACTGCGAGATTGACGGATCGAGCAGATGCGAAAGCAGGGCCTAGTGATCCTATGGCAACGTGTGGAAGTGCCATGGCTTATCGGATAAAAGTTACCCCGGGGATAACAGGCTTATCTTGCCCAAGCGCTCACAGCGACGGCAAGGTTTGGCACCTCGATGTCGGCTCGTCGCATCCTGGGGCTGAATCAGGTCCCAAGGGTTGGGCTGTTCGCCCATTAAAGCGGTACGCGAGCTGGGTTCAGAACGTCGTGAGACAGTTCGGTCCCTATCCGTCGTGGGCGTAAGAAGTTTGAGGGGAGCTGTCCCTAGTACGAGAGGACCGGGATGGACAGACCTCTGGTGTACCAGTTGTTCCGCCAGGAGCATACGCTGGGTAGCCATGTTTGGCAGTGATAAGCGCTGAAAGCATCTAAGCGCGAAGCATGCCCCGAGATAAGACTTCTCACCCCGTTAAGGGGGTAAGACTCCAGGTAGATTACCTGGTTGATAGGCAGCAGGTGTAAGCACAGCAATGTGTTCAGCTTAGCTGTACTAATCAGTCGAGGGCTTGACCATTAATTGGTAGGGGCGAGGTTGCCTCGCCCCTACCGGCTTACCCAACCTATGCAGTCTTCAATGTGCATTCCAGCTAACGGCTAACTGCCAGCAGCTAGCCGCCAATTTTGCTGGTGACCATACCGGAGGGGGTACACCCGTTCCCATCCCGAACACGGAAGTTAAGCCCTCCAGGGCCGATGGTACTTGCCCGGCAACGGGCCGGAAGAATAGGTCGTCGCCAGCTTGGAAAATGCGCCATTGGTTCCCCAACCAATGGCGCATTCTTGCTTCTATGCTGTAATGTAAGGCAGGGTAAATCGAGGCAGAACAGGGAAACCGCGATGAAACGTACCTTTAGCGCCAGCGTATGGAGAGAGGGCGATTGGCATGTCGCCCAGTGCTTGGGGGTGGACATCGCAAGCCAAGGCAAGACCGAAGCGGAGGCCCTGGAGAACTTAAGCGAAGCACTCAGTCTCTACTTTACTCCGCCGCGTGCCACCATAGCGCCGAAAGTGCGCCCGGTCGAGGTAGAAGTTCATGCCGCTTAGACCAGCGCCTTTCCGCAGCGTGAGACGCAAGCTCATGGCAGCGGGCTTCGCGGAGGTAGGCCAGGAAGGAAGCCACGTCAAGTTTGCGAAGCAGACGGAAGAGGGCATGCGAACCGCGGTAGTGCCCCGCCACCATGAGGTAACCGTAGGGACTCCGCACTCCATTCTGCGGCAAGCTGGGATCTCTATCGAAGAGTGGGACGAACTGTAATCCTGATCCATCGGGACGACGGTACTTTCCCGAGAATCGGGACGAAAGAATAGGTCGTCGCCAGCTTAACTCGCAAAGCCTCCGAGTCCATCTGCGGATTCGGGGGCTTTTTCGTATTTATAGCCCTCGGTTGACATTTACACTTCTCCATTCTATACTGCTGAAGATTACAGGCTATCCAGCACGGCCGTTTTTGCCAAGCCGGCGATGGGTCTACTAAATGCGGTTATTTCCAAACGCCAAACGTGCAAAAGCTCGCCTCCTGTCCGAGTTCAACGGGCAGCGAATACTCGACGTAGGGTGCGGCGCCTCGAAAACCCCGGGAGCGATCGGCATAGACAGACGGGGATGGCAGAATCGCCCTGCGGAAGTACAGATGGACATAGAGCACGATCTGACGGTCTTCCCGTGGCCGATCGAGGACGACTCCTTCGGTCTGGTGATATGCTCTCATGTCATGGAACACTTGCCCGATACCGTGAAGACGATGGAGGAGTTGAATCGAATCACCCGGCCGGGCGGGAAGATCTACATCGAGGCGCCTCACTACACATGGTTCGAGAGTTTTCGCCACTACGAGCACAAACACTTCTTTACCATGGGCTCGTTCGACTATTTCGTTAAGGGCAACCGTCACTACAAAACCGACTTCAAGATCGTGGGCAAACATATTTTCTTCGACGATCTTACTTACCTCATGGGCATCGGCTTTCTGGCAAACGCCTTCCCACGCCTGTATGAGAAGAGACTCGGTTTCATCTTTCCCGCGACTTCCTTCTGCGTTATCTTGCAGGTGGATAAGTGAAACGAATGCCTATGGATGGGCATTCTACATGCAGACGGATGCGGGCAACGGCTTCTAGTATTCCCCTACAGTTGCTATACTATCCTTAGAGTAGCGGCCCAAGAGGAGGCGAAATAATGGAGTTAGACCTAAGCAGCCTGATTGAGAGCATCCGCGAATCGCGGCGGCACTTCCTGAAGCACTTGAAGGGCTTGAGGGACGACCAGTGGGACTGGAAGCCGTATCCGGAGTGCAAATCCATACGGGAGACCTTAGCCCATCTCGTCTCGGACGACCGGGCGTACGTGGAGATACTCAGGACAGGCGCCATGCCGGATTTCCAGGCGGTCGAGGAGCATGAGACCGACGCGGCCAGGCTGCTCTCCCGTCTGGAGAAGTCGCACGAGGAGCTGTGCGCGTTCCTGAGGGAGCGGTTCGCCGGCGCCCCGCTGGACGCCGAGGTGTTCTTCTTCACGGGCAAGGAGAAGCTCGGGCGCGCGATCCTCGGTATCGCATCCGAAGACTACTACCACGCGGGACAGGTGGCGTTCATTCGAATGGCCACGGATCCCTCGTGGGATTATTACGCCGCGATCTACGGCAATACCGGAGAGTAGGCGTCTCATGCCTAAGCGGGACTACCACCCACAGCCGTTCAGGACGCTCGTCGTCCTCGGCGAGAGCACGGTTCGCGGAGGGCCATGGCTCACCGGGGAGGAGCGCCGGTGGCCGGATGTCCTGGCGGACTTGATCAACCTCTGCCAGGAACAGCCGGTCGCCTACCATAACGAAGGGATAAGCGCCAGCGTGATTTCCCCCAGGAGTCCGGGCTATGAAGCCTCCGCGAAGCCGAGCGCAATGGAACGCTATCAGGAGCGGGTGATCGCAGCTGACCCGGACCTCTTCGTGATGGCCTACGGGCTAAACGACATGCGGGCGGGCATGGACGTGCAGGAGTTCGCAGAGGACATGGAGACTATCGTGCGACATGTGAGGTCCGCGTGCGATCCCATGATCGTCCTCACGACCGTCTACCACATGGCGGCCTTTGACCGGTATCCGCCGTTCGACAAGGGCAGCCGTGAAGCGACGATGGCTTATAACGCCGCTATCGCCGGGATAGCCGCCGAGAACTCCTGCCTCCTGGCGGATGTGTGGTCGGCGCAGGGGGAGGCCGACTGGCTGATTCATCAGGACGGCGTACACGCAAACGGCGTGGGCAATCTGGTCATCGCGCACCGGGTATTCGAGGTTGTTGCGAGCAATTGCAGCAGCCTGTCGGAGAAAACCAGAAGGCTGCACGAGGAAAGCGCGTGGACGAAGGCCGCAGCGCGCCTGGCAAAGTCGGGCATAGAACTCATCGAACGCGCCGAATGAGGGATTTGGCTCATACCCGGTAAATTTCCTGGTTCTTGCGGAGCGACATGCTGAGCCGTTGACAAGCAGGTTTTGGAGTGATAGATTGCCTTTAGGTGTCGCCTAGATGGGCGCTTAAGTAGATGCGTTAGGGTGACAGCCAGGGAAAAGGATCTGGCTTTTTGCGCAGTTGCTCTGCTCCTAATCTATGGGGCGTTGAGCCTTCCCGCGTCGGCGGGAGTCGAGGTCATCAACCTGCGCCCGGCCGGGGCGGATTCTTCATGCGTCTATGGAGTCTCCGGCGGTCGGCAGGGCGGCAGCCACCTCGTAAATGGTCAAACCTGGAGTCCGGGGTTTATCAGTATTCTGAGGCTAAAGGGATCGACGTTAGGGGGAACGACGTCTGGGTCGCCGGGTACGGCTGGAACTACACGCTAAACCGAAGTGAAGCGCTGCTCTGGCACAATGTCATCCCTCAGCCGTCGTCGCTTCTCGCGCTGGTGGCCGGACTACCCGGCCTTGCCCTGTGCCTGAGGCGAAGATTGCGGTGACCTCCAAATCAGCCACTCTTTCCTCCAGGGCCTCCGAGTCCATCTGCGGATTCGGGGGCTTCTTTGGCACGGCGGTTTCTGTGGATATGGTATAATACGTTGTGCAGTATCGCGTACCGCCGTGTGACCATCATACGGCTGGACCAGAGGTGGCGAGATGATATTTCATGTAGTCTTGGAGCGAGCCGAGGACGGGTGGATCGTTGCCGAGTGCCCAGCCCTTCCCGGCTGTGTCTCCCAGGGCAAAGATGAAAAGGAAGCCTTAGAGAATATCAAGGAGGCCATCACCGCATGGCTCTGGGCCGAGGACCAGAAGGCTGTCTCCGAGATGCCCTGTGGAACAGGGCGGGAACCAATAGTAGTAGCGGTGTAGTTCAGTGGGCAAGTTGACCAACATCTCCGGCAAGGAAGCGGCCAGGGCATTCGGCAAAGCTGGCTGGAAGCCCATCGGACAACTTGGCAGCCACCTCGTAATGGTGAAGCCCGGAGTTCGAGCGAATCTTTCCCTCCCGCAGCACAAGGAGCTTTCAATCGGCACACTCCGCGCTCTGATTCGAAATGCTGGCTTGACGATAGACGAGTTTCTGGAACTGGTCTGACGCGGCGCGAAAGAATAGCTCGTCGCCGGCTTCTTATCGAAAACCGTCGTATTCCATCAAGAGTCCGGCGGCTTTTTCGTGCTTCCAGACCATGACCTGCTTCCTGCGTGTGGCACGCTTCTTGCACGATTCTGAGTGCGCAAGCGCGGTAGATTGAGCGGCCAAAGAAGAGGCGCTGATCTACGTCTCTGGGCTATCATGTATAGCGGAGGCAAGTCCGGCATGGGTAAGACAAGCAGCAAGACAGCCCTGTCGAACCGCATACTACATATATCCTTTGTCGTCTTCACCTTCGCAGCAGCAGCCGTGATGCTCCACCTCGTGTGGATGTCCCCTACGAGACGCCTCTTGTGGCTTGTGACGGACGACTCCTTCTACTATTTCCAGACCGCGCGCAACATGGCAGCGGGCCTCGGCTCCACCTTCGACGGGATCAACAAGACCAACGGATACCACCCGCTGTGGTTCATGCTCTGCGTTCTCGCCTATAAGGTCGTGCCCGGCATGTACGCTGGACTGCGGGCAGTCTTGAGCATGGGAGCAGCTCTGTGGGTTGCCAGTGCGCTTCTTCTCTGGGCCGGCCTGCGTGATAGAGGGTCAGCCTGGGCGTTGTTCGCGGTGCTGTCTTTCTTCATGGTGACACTGCGGATGTTCACCTACCTGAGCGGGATGGAAACGGGCCTCCTCGACCTCAGCCTTATTCTGCTCTTCTGCTTCACCAGGAGCGGCAAGCTGCTCGACGCCCGGGCCACCGCCCGCGATGGACTTGCCCTCGGGGCGCTCATCACGCTGGCGGTGTTCTCCCGGCTGGACTGGATCTTCCTCATCCCCGGCCTGGCCATGGTCCTAGCTGTCCTTCACTGGCGAGACGGCTTCCGCAGGCTGGTCTCCAGATGGGCTTCCGTATTCATCCTGCCGGCGCTGGCCCTTGTCGCCTACATGGTCCTGAATAAGCACGTATTCGGCACGTACATGCCCGTCAGCGGCATGCTGAAGAGCTCGTTTCCTCACCCGCATTTTCACCCGGAGAACATTACTTCGAGTTGGTCGGGAGCGGCGTCTGCCTTGGCGGTCGGTATCGCGACCATCTGGGTCATCGTGCTTTTGGTCCGGCACCATCGGACGGATGCGGCCAACGATCTCCGGCTTCTTTTCGTTTTGGATATCTGTGTAATTCTCCATCTGGGCTACGTGCTCTTCTTCCTGAGGTGGGCGGTCTTCAGCTGGTATTTCGAGCCGTACATGCTAGTTGCTATACTAAACGCCGCCATGATCGGAAGCTGGCTTTTCCAAAGCAAGTGGCTGTCGAAGCGATCGAGTCTGGTGTGGGCCGTGATGCCGCTTTTCGCCGTGGCCGCTCTGGGAATCCCGGCGCGCTACTACACCCGGCTCGTTACTGATAGAGTAGCGCCGGGCTGGACGCACTATGTCTACGATGCTGCGCTCTGGGCACGGGCCAACACCCCGCCGGATGCGGTCTTCGGCATGACTGATGCCGGAACGTTCGGATACTTTTCGGACAGGCGGGTGGTCAACCTGGACGGCATCGTCAACAACCTGGAGTACCAGGAGTATGGCTCGCAGGGGCGCCTGCATGACTACCTGCGCAAGGTGGGCGTGACCTACTTCGCATCACACGGTCTCTGCCCGGGCTGGGAAACCGAGTATAATGAGAGCGGGGAAGTCGCCATTGGGATTCCCTGCCACCTGCATGAGCGCGCAGCCGGCGAGATCCGCCTGCGTGCGGCAGACCTGGTCTACCAGTCGGCGAAGTACACGGTGAGCGGGATGCAGCCCGGTCAGAGCTCTCGGGCGAGGATCTGGCGGTACAGCCCGTCGCCGAATACGCGGTGACATACCGCAGGAACCCCGTCACCGAGACTGGAAACATTCTTGGCCTTCTGCGGATGGTACCCTGGCCGGCGAATATGCTATCGTTAGCACGAAATCAGTCGCTAGATGCATAGACTGATGCGGTAGGCCTGGGCTGATGACTGGTTCTTGTCGGCGGATGTTCAGGCGCAAATCTGGTTGCAGGGGGGTCGAAAAACGAACGGACAACTCATAGGCCTCGGATGTGCTTTGTCGGGGGGCTGCGCCGAGGTCGACGGCCACGAGCGCGCCAGCCTTTGGAGCGGAACCGCCGCGAGCCGGGTGGACCTGAACCCGGCCGGGGCGATGGAGTCCCGGGCCTGCCGGGCCTTGCGTTGGCGCTGAGACGAAGATCGAGATAATGCCCGAATAGAACCTGTTCTCGAAAGCCTCCGATTCCATCCACGGATTCGGGGGCTTTTTGCTTCTCTCCGGCTCGCTCCTGATCCGCATCTCTCAACATTTGACAACTAGTATGAACAGAGATATACTGTGCGTGGAATACAGTCGTCAGTAGCTAGTGCTCGGTTTTCACTGACCACTCACGACTGACGACTCACAAGGGGTGTCGGCATCTATGGACGTAGACCTCTCCGATCTGTTCACAATCAAGCAGGCTGCGCAGTACCTCAAGGTCAGCCAGTCGAGCATCAGATCGTACATCCGCCAGGGCAAGATGAACGCCTTTCGCGTCGCCGGAAAGCGCAAGGTGCTCATCCCGAAGCCCGAGCTGCTGAGACTTCTGGTGCCCGCCAGAGACAACACCATAGACGCAGGCTAAACCGAGGGACTAGCCAATGCTCAAGGATCTTGCCGAGGTCGTGCGGTATCGGGAGCTGCTGCTCAACCTGGTCGTCCGTGACTTGAAGGTTCGGTACAAGAGCTCCGTCCTGGGGTTCTTCTGGTCGCTTACGAACCCGCTTCTGCAAGTGGCAACGATAACCATAGTCTTCAAGTTCATCATGAAGGTGACCATCCCGAACTACTCCGCATACGTGCTCTGCGCCTTCCTGCCGTGGACCTTCTTCCAGATGTCGGTGCTCGATTCGGCTACATCTGTGCTGTTTCACAGCCATATGGTGAAGAAAACGTATTTCCCGCGGGAAATACTGCCGGCTTCCATCGTGCTCTCGAACCTGGTGCATTTCATACTGGCGCTGGGAGTATTCTTCATCTACCTCAAACTGTATTTGAGAACGGACATACTTATCACATGGCTGCTGCTTCCCGTGGTCGTATTCATCCAACTCCTGCTGAACACGGGAGTGGCATTCTTCGTTTCCTGTCTGAACGTCTTCTACAACGATATCAAGTACGTGGCGACAGTCGTCTTGAGCCTGCTGTTCTACCTGACGCCGATCATCTATCTGGCAGAGCAGATCGTCTATTCCGGGCGCGTGCCTGCCGCGTACAAGCCGCTCGTGGTCGGGATTTACAACGTGAATCCGCTCTCTTTTCTCGTCACGGCCTACAGGAAGCTCCTGCTGCCCGGTTACAACGCCGCAGGCATCCACGACATCCCGCTCAACTACTGGTATCTGGCGCTCGCCGGCCTGACTTCGCTGCTCATCTTCATCGCGGGCTACGCGTTCTTCAACAGCAAGAAATGGTACTTCGCGGAGCGGGTTTGAAATATGGAAGCCATAATAGTCGAGGACTTGCATAAGACGTTTAGACTAAGCCACGAGAGGATCGGCTCCCTCAAGGCGCTGGCTTTGTCCTTCCGGCGCGCCACGTATGAGGACATCCATGCGCTGAAGGGCGTCAGCTTCTCGGTTGAACCCGGTGAGACGGTGGCGATAGTCGGCAGAAACGGCTCCGGCAAGAGCACGCTCCTCGGCATCATGTCGAGGGTGTACAGGCCCACCTCCGGCAAGGTGGTCATGAACGGCCGGGTTTCAGGTTTGCTCGAACTAGGCGCGGGATTTCACCCCGACTTGACCGGCATCGAAAACATTTACCTCGACGGCTCGATCCTGGGGCTGAGCCGGCGGGAGATCAGGAAGCGCTTCGACGCAATAGTCTCATTCGCCGAGATGGAGCAGTTCATTGACGCCCCACTCCGAATGTATTCCTCCGGAATGGTCATGCGGCTGGGGTTCTCGCTCGCAGTTCAGGTTGACCCGGATATCCTGCTTGTTGACGAGGTGCTTGCCGTCGGGGATGAGAGCTTCCAGCAGAAGTGCTATGAGAAGGTTCGGGAGTTCCAGCGCCTGGGGAAGACGATTCTCTTCGTCTCCCACGATCTGAAAGTGGTGAGGGATGTCGCCACGCGGGCGATCTGGCTGGATTCGGGAAGCATTCAGCGCGATGGAGACGTAGAGAGCGTCCTGGAGGCCTACGTCGAGAGTACCAGGAGCGGTGCTCCTGACGCCAAATGAGCAGACCTGCGCGTGAGGTGTGTTGATTGAGGGTCCTTTTCCAAAACAGATACGACGCTCTCGAAGGCCACGGCGGAGACACCGTCCAGATGTACGAGACGAGGGACGCCCTCGCCAAGCTCGGTGTGGATGTCGAAATCAACCTGGAGCAGGAGCCGGACGTCACCGGCTACGACCTCGTCCATATATTCAATATCCAGAGGGCGGACTACAGCCTCGCGCAGCTTCTGAACGCCAAGAAGCACGGCAAGCCGGTCGTCGTCTCCACCATATACTGGGACATGCGGCACATATTGGCATTGGACGACCATTTCAGATACATCCCGTTCCCTGAAATCAAGCTGCTTTCCCGTATTCACAAGGCCCTGCCGCGCCTGTACTTCAACGCGCGGACGTATCCATGCCGCCGGCGCATCGCCAGAAACGCGCGCAGGATGCTGTCGGAGGCCGACCTGCTGCTGCCGAACTCGTATTCCGAGCTGGAGATCATCGCGCTGATCTTCAACCTCCCCAGCGTTCGCGGCAAGGCGGTCGTGGTTCCGAACGGAATCCGGGTTGAGAGCGATGCGAAGGATTCGGACTTCGAGCACGGCATGCTGCGCGACCTGCCGCCCGAGTACGTGCTGGAAGTCGGCACCTACTACCCGGTAAAGGGGCAGTTGGCGCTCGTAAAGGCACTTATGGCCGTCCCGGATATTCCGCTGGTGTTCATCGGGCCGGACCACGATGGGCCTTATGGTCAGGATTGCCAGCGCCTGGGCATGAAGCGGGGAAACACCTACTGCCTTGGATTCATTCCGCACCGCTGTCTGGCCGGCTTCTACGAGCGCGCCAAGGTGCATGCGCTTCCAAGCCTGAGGGAAAGCCCCGGCCTGACGACCCTGGAGGCGGCGGCCAGCGGCGCGAACTGCGTCGTGAGCTTCCACGGCCCGATAGCGGAATACTTCGGCGACGATGTCTGGGTCTGCGATCCCCTGGACCTCGGCTCCGTCAGGCAAGCCGTCGTGGAAGCATGGCATGCCCCTCGCAGCGGCCGGCTGAAGGAGCACGTTCTGGCGGACTTCACCTGGGAGCGCGCGGCTCAGCTAACCCTTCAGGCATATGAGCGTGTCCTGGGCACAGCCGCGTCTCACTGGATCCCTGAGCCACCAGCCGATCGTGGCGGGAAATGAGGATGCGATGCCCGATTCGGTTCACGAAGCCGGTCCGACAATCTCCATTATCATCGTGAATTGGAACACGCGCAGCCTGCTCCAGCGGTGCCTCGACTCGATCTATGCCACGGTGCCACCTATGCCGTTCGAGGTCACAGTGGTGGACAACGCATCGCGCGACGGGAGCGCGGATATGGTGGCGGAGCGATTTTCGCAGGCGGCTCTCGTCCGCAGCGACTCGAATCTCGGCTTCGCCGCGGGGAATAACCTCGGGCTGCGCAGAGCCTCCGGGCGCTATGCGATGCTGCTGAATCCTGATACCGAGCTTCTGCCCGGAGCCGTTCGGGAGATGGTCGAGTTTGCCGATGCGCACCCTCGCGTAGCAGTCGTCGGCCCTAAGCTCCTCAACCCGGACGGCAGCCTGCAGAAGAACGGGCGCACTTTCACGAGCCTGTGGCGCGAGGTGCTCGGTCTTACAAAGCTCTATCACGTGTGGGCCAGGCTCGACCGCAAAGCAGACTGGGGCAGGCTGGATTTCGACGTACCGGCTCGCGTTGATGAGGTGAGCGGCGCTTGCATGCTAGTCAGGAAATCGGCTGTTGATGAAGTCGGCCTGCTGGACGAGCGCTTCTTTATGTATTACGAGGAAGTGGATTGGTGCCGCCGGATGGGCAAGGCCGGCTGGGAAGTTCATTACCTGCCCGGCGCCCAGGTGATACATCACTGGTCGCAGGGCGCGAAGAAGGTCGGCCTCACGGGGAGCCGCATCGCCTTTCGCAGCCAGTACCTCTATTTTCGCAAGCACCATGGACTGGCCCAGGCCTTCGCGCTGAGAATTCTGTCCGGACTCCTCCTGTTGGCTCTTCACGTGAGGCACGCGGTCCTTGGCCCGCGCGTTCCGAAACGCTAGAACGATGATGGATGTCAAATTCGCCACAACCTGGGAGGCCAGTTGCGGGGTCGCGGGATACTCGCGCTCGCTGGTCGCCGAGCTGGAGAAACACGCGCGAATCGAGGTGGTGAGCCTCGATCCCGGTTCGGTCACCAGTCCGGCTTCCCTGGCTGCCCGGCTGAACCAGGGAGACGTAGTTCATATACAGCACCAGTATCCCTTCTTCGGCGGCATGGCGCTCCATCGGAACTGGTTCAATCGCGTGCTCGGCAGGCTGAAAAGGCCGCCGGTCGTGACTGTGCACGAGCTTGATTTGGGCGACTCGGATTCGCCGCCTATGCGTGCGTACAAGCGGTGGTTCAACAAGCGTCTCTTCGCGGCTCGGCAGATTGGCAGGATCGTCGTTCACACGTCCGAGTACCGCGATAGGCTGACGGGTCTGGGCATAGAGCCATCCAGAATCCGCGTGATCCCTATGTGGGTTCCTTCCATCACCCAGTCCGACGTTTCGCCCGATGCCGCCAAGTCCGAGCTTGGGCTGGCAGGCAAGAAGGTGGTGACGATATTCGGCTTCGTAGTCAGGCGCAAAGGCTACGATCTTGCCCTGGAGGCGCTCCGCCGCTGGCCGGAAGATGTCACTCTCCTCATCGCCGGCGGGCCGCATCCGGGCGATCGCACCGGGTTCTTCGACACCTTGAAGGATCGGATCGCCGCGGAGGGTCTATCGGCGCGCGTGGTAATCACCGGCTACCTGCCTGAGGACCGCGTGCCGTTGGTTATGGCGGCGGCCGATGTGATAGCCGCGCCGTTCACCATGATGAGCAGCTCCTGGAGCATGATGCATGCAATCGCCTACCGAAAGCCCATCGTGGCTTCCGACCTGCCTCCGATGCGGGAGATGAACGAGCGCACGCCGTGCCTGACCCTGTTCAATCCCGGGGATTCTGGTGATTTCGCCGCGAAGGTAATCGAGCTACTGAAAGACGGGGACGAGATGAGGCGGGCCGTTGCCGCGGTGGATTCCTATGCGCAGACCTGGACGGCCGCACGCGCCGCCGCCGATACCATGGCCGCGTACAGGGAAGTACAAAGTACAAAGACAGAGACGGAACAGCCATGAGAATAGGGCTTGATGCGAGACCGATACAGGGGCGTTTTACGGGAGACGCGACCTACTGGCGAGGGTTGATCGAGGGTCTCTCGCGTCTGGACTCGGGTGACGAGTTCTTCATCTATCTCGACGCCGCGCTGCCGATGCCGGAGCTGCCGGCTGCGGCGAATCTTCGGCCGAGGCCGCTGCGTGCCGTCTGCTGGAGGGCCTGGAGCGCATGGTCGTTCCCTCGCGCGCTCCGCCGGGACGGGATCGAGGTCGCGCACGTTCAATATACGATCCCGCCGGTGATGCCGTGTCCGGTGATAACCTCGATCCATGACGTATCGTTCAGGCGGCACCCTGAGTTCTTCCCGTTGAAAGACAGGCTGATCCTCGATATGGGAGTGAGATGCTCGAGGAGGCAGGCGTTCCGAATACTCGCGCTCTCCGCATACACGAAGAAGGAGCTGCTCGACCTCTACCGGATACCGCATGGAAAGGTGGCGGTGGTATATCCCGGCGTGGACGAGCAGTTCAAACCGCTCGATCGCGCGGCGGCTCGCGAATTTGTGGATCGGAAGTACGGCATCCGTTTCCCTTTCGTGCTGACCGTCGGCGTAATCCAGCCTCGCAAGAATCTGCAGCGCCTCCTCGATGGATTCGCAGCGCTGAAAGGAATTCTGCCGTCCGACCATAAACTAGCGATAGTGGGAAAGTACGGCTGGAAGCAGGCGAATCTGGAGCGCAGAATCCACGAGCTGGGCCTCACAGCGGACGTGGTTTTCACGGGCTACGTTCCTTGCGAGGATCTTCCCGCGTTCTACAGCGCTGCGGATGTGTTCGTCTACCCATCGGTCTACGAAGGGTTCGGGCTCCCGCCGCTCGAGGCCATGGCCTGCGGCGCTCCCGTAATCACGGGGAATAGGTCCTCCCTCCCGGAGGTAGTCGGCGAGGCGGGGATCATGGTGGACCCGTTCGATCCCGAGGCCTTCGCCCGTGCAATGGCCGATGTCCTGTCCAGCGAGTCACTGCGAGCCGAGATGTCCGTGCGCGGGCTGGATCAAGCGCGGAAGTTCTCGTGGGACAAAACGGCCCGCGACGTCGCGCGGATATATCACCGGGCGCGGAAGAAGGTTTGACGTATAAGGACCGGCCGCGAAGGCCAGAGGCGCTCGCTCAGTCGGAGGGCAAGGGCGGCGGTCTTCAACTGTCATTCTGAGCGTAGCGAAGAAGCTAACCCCGTCTTCCGGGTAGACCTTTCGTCCGCCGCGGCGGACTCACGGTGACATGCTCTCTTCCTCTGCCCGCGGACACAGGCTAATTGGGATGATTGTACTAACATGAGTATCCCTAAACGAAAAAGCACCCTCGAAAGAACAAACACTCGGAACGGGCTGCTGTTCGTGATGCCGGCCCTGATCGGTATGGCCGCTTTCACGGCGTACCCCGTGGCGTCGCTCGTGTACTACAGCTTGTGCCGATACACTGGCTTGAAACCCCCGTCCTGGGTTGGCCTTGCGAACTACCAGATGCTGCTGCACGACAAGCTCTTTCTCGAATCCCTCTACAACACAGCGTACTACACCGTCTTTGCGGTCCCGCTGGGCATAATCGTCGCGTTCAGCCTGGCCGTGCTCCTGAATGCGAAGGTGAAGGGCCTGGCGGTCTTCCGGACAGTCTTCTACATCCCGTCTATCGTTCCAGTGGTTGCCAGCTCGGTTTTGTGGCTCTGGATACTCAACGCGAACTACGGCCTGCTGAACCTGATGATAGATAGTTTCGGCGGGCTGCTCCAGAACATAGGGCTGCCGGGCGTTTCCGGCCCTGGTTGGCTGGCAAGTCCCACGTGGTCTAAGCCCGCGCTCATCCTTATGAGCACCTGGGCGGTTGGTGGATCAGTTGTCATCTACCTGGCCGGGCTCCAGGACGTCCCACAGGAGCTCTACGAGGCGGCGAGCATTGACGGTGCGAGCGGCTGGCACAAGACTCGGCACATCACGATACCCTTCATGAGCCCTTACATATTCTTCACCGCCGTGATGGGGATAATCGGGAGCGTGCAGTACTTCACCCAGGTGTGGGTAATGACGGGAGGAACCGGCGGGCCGGCGAACTCCACCATGTTTTTCGCAATGTACCTGTTCCAGAATGCGTTCCAGTTGTTCAAGATGGGCTATGCGTGTGCGATGGCCTGGCTGCTCTTCATCGTGATACTGGGTGCGACGCTTCTCATCTTCAAGTCGTCGGCGAGGCATATTTACTATGGCGGGCAGTAGGAAGCCGCAAATCAAGATGACCACTCCGGGCAGATTCGTGACTTACTGTGCTTTGGTTGCCCTCAGCGTGGTCTTTTTCATGCCATTCATCTGGCTTCTGTCAACGTCCGTTAAGCCCGACAGCCAGATAATGGTCATGCCGCCGAGATGGATTCCTCACCCATTCCAGTGGAGCAATTACTCGAAAGGGCTGACCTTCGTCAATTTCCCGCTTTTTCTGAGAAACACGCTGATAATCTGCAGCGCAAACGTGATAGGTGTCCTGGTCTCCTCCCCGCTTGTGGCATACGGCCTCTCGATGATCCGATGGCGGGGGAGAGACATCCTCTTCATGGTGATTCTGAGCACCATGATACTCCCATATCAGGTGGTCATGGTGCCGCTCTTCACGGTGTTCACTTTCCTGCGGTGGACCGGCACATTCCTGCCGTTGATCGTTCCGGCGTTCCTTGGCAATGCCTTCTTCATATTCCTTCTCAGGCAGTTCCTCATGACCATACCGAGGGACCTGATTGACGCCGCGAAGATTGACGGCTGCTCGGAGTTCCAAATCTACCACCGCATCGTGCTGCCTCTCGCCAAGCCGGTTCTCGCCACGGTTGCGCTCTTCGCCTTCATGTGGTCGTGGAACGACTTCCTCGGCCCCCTGATCTACCTGTTCGACGAATCAATGTACACCATCTCCCTGGGCCTGGCGATGTTCTCCAGCCAGTACGGCTCCTACTGGGGGATGCTGATGGCCGTCTCGACAGTGACGACGGTACCCATCATCATCCTCTTCTTCTTCACCCAGCGCACGTTCATCCAGGGGATCACGCTGACGGGGATAAAGGGCTGAGGGACAGAAGTAGGGCAGTATGGGAGTATGGGAGTGTGGGAGTCTGGGAGAAATGGAGAACTTCGAACGTCCAACGTCCCACCGGGGATTGTTCAAAAACGTTGATTTCGCTCTGGATACCGTGGGTTGTACGGGAGACTCACCCTCCCGAGCTACGACCTAATGGACACCCATCTCCACCACATGCGCAATCTTGGCGCGCGCTGGTGGGGATTGCCAATGCCAGCGCCGCCAGCAGCAGCACGAGCGCAAGCAGCTTAGTTGACTTGGTTGAGACTCTACTTATGGCGGGGCGAGTATGGGTCTATCTACGTGCCTGCATACTTCGCGACCAAATCTTCGAACTCCTTCGAGGTCTCCCAGTCCAGTTCTCCCTTGATGGTCTTGTCCTTGTACTTCTTTTCCAAGACTGTCAGCCGATGGGCCGTTGGGGAGTATCCAAAGGTATAGCTCCTTTTCTTGCCCTCAAATTTCAGCGTGATGGGCAGTTTGCAATCTGGCATTCCGGCTTTGCGTAAGGAATGGATTGACTCAATCAAGGTTTGACCATCGCCACTCTTACCGGATAGACGAATGGCCTCACTCCATTTGTCCGCCAATCCGACAATGACGGTATCTATCTCGGTCAAGGCCGGCATATTCACCTTGCTTTTGGGGAGGGTTCTGGTCATCCCACCACCCAGTATGCTTCCGTTCTCCGCGTCAACGAATACCGCTGTTCCCTCCCACGGGGCATCGAAGCGCACGTCCCAGGCCAGCCGGGAAGAGGTCGTCTCGGGAGGATATCCACCTACTTCGTAGTACTCCCACAAATCATAGAACTGCACGATCTTGAGGTCGGCTGAAGTGAGATTGCCTGCCGTCAGGCCGAACTCCGCTAGATAGTCCCTGGCTGCCTGCACAGCTAAGTCTTTCTCGAGTTTCACGTCGGTAGTATCGGGGAGAGGTGAGCCACAACTGTCGCCGAAACCTATCAAGCTGCCATCCAGCAGATCCAAGCTCATACCAAGCCCATCCTCGTGGAATGGGAACCCTTTGTACATTCTACGGTATTTGATCTCCCATATCATGATTCCAGATTCTGAAAGCGCACTTCTCTCTAACTTCTTGTCATCGAGGGATATGCCGGCAGCCCTGAGATACTCCGCAGCGCGCTGGTTGGCAAGGGTCTCAGTGATCTTGACGATGTCCTGTGTCCGTTTTCCGGTTTCTTCCCTTCTAAATGCGGACAGAATCTTGCCGGTCTGACTGGCTACTTCCACCTCAAGTTGCACCTTAAGTTGTCCTGCGCAGACCTTCCAACGGCCCGGCTTCCCCTCGGGCGCCAGGAACTTGGCTTTCGGTTCACCTCTCGGCTTGGCTTCAAGCTTCCAGCCGACGTCTTTGAAGAACTTTGCAGCGCGCGCGATAGCCTGATCCGCATTGGTCACATCCGCCTGCGCTGCCAAAGGACTCATGTACAACAAGACAAGACTTGAAGTGATCCATAGACATTTTGCCAACATTCTCTTCATTGTAAGTCCCTCCTTTCTAGGGGGCTGGGTCAATAACTCCATTATAGGCAAATTGATCCTCCAGAATGCCCTTTTGAAACAATCCCACGCCCAACACCCAACTTGGAGCCTGAAACCTGGAACTTGAAACCCTTACTCATTGCTGTTACGCATTACAAGCTGCAGACTACAGTCTGCGGTCTGCAGTCTGATCCCTCACCTTGCGGAGAAGGCTCGGATTCCGCCGCGCTTCTGGAGAACGTCAATCGTTGCGGCCATGACTATGATCGAGCCGATGACCACGCGCTGCCAGTTCGAATCAATGAGCATCAAGTTCAATCCGTTGCGGACGGTGCCCATGATCAGCGCTCCGATGGCGGAGCCGACAAGCCTTCCCTGCCCGCCGGAGAGGCTCGCCCCGCCAATGACTGCCGCTGCGATGACATCCAACTCGAAGCCGTCGCCGGCCTGAGGGGCAATCGCGCTCACGCGGCCCGCCATTATGATGCCCGCCACAGCCGACAGGAAGCCGGTCGCTGCATAGACGAATATCTTGGTCCTGCTGACAGGGACGCCCGACAGCCTTGAGGCATCCTCGCTCCCACCGACCGCGTATGTGTATCGCCCGATTCGCGTCCGGGTTAGAAGCAGATGGCCGGTGATGTAGACGACTACGAAGACCAGGATCGCCGCGGGCAGGACGCCGCCAACCCTCTCGGAGCCGAGATACAGAAACGGCTTGTCCAGATTGTAGATCGTGCCCCCGCCGGTGATGCGGAATGCGAGCCCGCGGGCCATTCCCATCGTGCCGAGCGTAGCAATGAAGGGCGGCAGGCCGATCTTTGTGACCATGAGGCCGTTGAGCGTTCCAAAGGCCAGGCCCACGAGTAAGGCTCCCAGCATCGCGGTCCAGACATTCAAGCCCAGCGTGACTGCGAGGTAGCCGCCCGAGCACGCCGAGAAGCTCAGCACCGAGCCTACGGACAGATCAATCCCGCCGCTGATGATGACCAGCGTCATCCCCGCCGCCACTACTGCGATCGGAGTGACCTGCGTGAGGACGTTCAGGAGGTTGTCCGCGTGCGGAAACGAGTTCGGCTTGGCGATGGACAGGGCGATGCAGATGAGCAGCAGCGCGGTGAACGCGCCGAATTCCCTCGCCAGGCTGGTGCGTAAGCCCTTTGTGCCGCTCTTGTTGGTAGGTTTTGCCATGTGAGAAGTTCGGAATCAGTCGTCTCGGCTTCTCGGAAGTCGGGTTTTTCGCTCTATTCTAGCACGACTTCCTCAGGCAAAACAAGCCACTCCCGGCAGCAAGTCCTATTGCCCGCGACGGTCTATCAGATTCTTGCTACTCGCTTCGGTATTTCCTGCGCACGGCCTTGTCCACTTCGTCAATCCAGGATTGGATGACTTTCTCCGGGACTCCCCACCTCTTCGATGTTGCGGGGACGTCCACCATGTTCCAGGTCTGGTCAATTACCGGGCTTGTCTCCCAGTCTTTCTTGTTCGGATTGTAGCGGAACAGATCAACTTCATATTCGCTGTCTTTCCAGGCTACACTCATGACCCCAAAGCCCTGCCCTGCATACTCATGGAACGCGTCGAAATCCACGCTGACATTACCGCTCTCATGACAGCGCTGCTTGGCGCCCGCAACGAGCCTCTCCCAACTGAGCTGAGCTTGGGACTTGCGCGGTCTCTCGGTGCGAACCGCGGCCCTGGGTTTAGCCTGCTCCTTGCGCGTGCTGCTTCGTGAGCAGCCTGGCAGGATCGCCGTGGAAGCGGCTCCGAGAATCAAGATGGCCAGTATCGCAATTACCCGGGTGGGGCTGGCACTGCCTTGTGTGGGATTTCGCGCCATAGACGTTTCCCCCTTGTAGGGGCAGGGTCCCCCTGCCCGATCCGGGCGCAGGAATTCATCCGGGCGGGGAGGCCCCACCCCTACAGCATTCGCTCCTTCAATTCCCGTATCCCTTCCTCGAAGGTGAGGAGACCCGTATTCAGTGCGCGGGCAGTGGAGGTGGTATCGAGCACGAGCACCTTCGGGCGGCGAGCAACCATCTCCACGTCGTCCACGGATACGGCCTCGATCAAGCTCTCGTCCAGGCCGAGCAACTCGGCGATCCTCCGGGCGAGCTGGTAGCGGGTAGTCACGTCGGGGCACACTGCGTGGTAGATGCCGGTCAGCCGCCGCTCCGCGATCTCCAGCAAGACCTCCCCCACATTCCACACCGGAACGGAAGGCCGATACTGGTCCGTGTACGCGATGACTGAACGCCCGGCCCGGAGCGATTCGATCACCTTGTCGGAGAACGAGTTGAGGAATGGGAACTTGCGCGGCCCATAGAGAGTTGTCGTCCGCACGATCGCCCAGTTCAAGGCCGAGGCATAAACCGCCGCCTCTGCCGCCGCCTTGGTCAGGCCGTAGTAGTTCGGTGGGCAGAGCGGATCGTCCGGCTTGAAGGATTTCCGCCCGCCGTCGAAGACGAGGTCCGTGGACACATGCACGAGGTGTGCGCCAACCCTCTCGGCGGCTGCGAGCACGTGCTGTGTCCCCACAACGTTGACCGCAAAGGCGTCGGCCTTCCGCTCTTCGCAGAAGTCCGGCCTCACAAGGGCGGCCGTATGGATTATGACGTCGGGTTGAATCTCGGCAATCGCTTCGGCGACCTTGGCGGGATCGCGGATGTCAAGCGGCGCCATGCGGCAGCCGGGGAGTTGGACGCGGTGGCCTGAGTACGTCGCCCAGGTCTCCCAGCCGTATGCGGCCGCCTGGACGCCGGTATAGCTGCCGAGCATTCCACTCCCGCCTGTGATGAAGAGCTTTCTCATGGGCAGAAAAGACTTTAGACCTTGGCCCTGAACTATGCCGGGTTTCCCCCAAAGTGCGAGTCTGTTGTCTAAGGTCTAAAGTCTAAGGTCTGTCTAGTAAATCGCTTCCGAGGTCTCGCTGTCGAAGAGATGGGTCTTCTCCATATCCAGGATGATTTCCATCCCCTGGGTCTCTTTCGCCTTCGTTTCCGCGTCGATGGTTGCGATCAGGTTGTGCGGGCCGGCGGCCAGATACATGGTTACGATTGCACCCATCGGCTCAATTACGTCCACCATGGCTTTGATGGTGTTCTCTTCGGTGGGTTTTAGAAGCGGGCTGAGGCCCTTGTCGAACATGTCTTCCGGGCGCACGCCGAAGACGACGCGCTTCCCGACGTAGGACTCGAACTTCTTGCCGTCCTTGCTTTCCGGGATCACGACCTTGAAGCTGCCCGCATTCACCACATAGCGGCCGTCCTGCTTGGTCAGTTCTGCGTCCACGAAGTTCATCGCCGGAGTGCCGATGAAGCCGGCGACGAACATATTAGCGGGCCTGGAGTAAAGTCCCATTGGAGTGTCTACCTGCTGGACGACGCCGTCGCGCATGACCGCGATTCGGTCGCCCATAGTCATAGCCTCGACCTGGTCGTGGGTCACGTAGATCGTGGTGATTCCGAGGCGGCGGTGGAGCTTGATGAGCTCTGCGCGAGTCTGCACGCGCAGCTTGGCATCCAGGTTCGAGAGCGGCTCGTCCATGAGGAAGACCTTCGGCTCGCGGACGATGGCACGGCCGAGCGCCACCCTCTGTCTCTGGCCTCCGGAGAGCTGCTTCGGCTTCCGGTCGAGCAAATCGGAGAGCCCGAGGAGTTGAGCGGCTTCGCTCACGCGGCGCTTGATCTCCTCCTTCGGAAGCCTTCTGAGCTTGAGGCCGAACGCCATGTTGTCGTACACGCTCATATGGGGATACAGCGCGTAGTTCTGGAATACCATGGCGATGTCCCGGTCTTTCGGGGATATATCGTTCACCATCCGGTCGCCTATGTATATCTCGCCGGTACTGGCCTCTTCCAGTCCGGCTATTACCCTTAGGGCCGTCGTCTTGCCGCACCCGGACGGGCCGACTAGAACGAGGAACTCCTTGTCCTTTATCTCCAGGTTCATGTTATCAACGGCCACAACGGTTTTGAAGGTCTTGGTCAGGTCTTTCAGTACGACGCCGGCCATGGTCTGCTGTACCTCCTAGCGCTTAGGCAGCAACTATGCTGAGAGCCTTCTCAGGGTGTTATTTCTGGCTGCAGTGAGGCAATATCTTCTCGACTATCTTCTGCTTCGGCAGAGCGCCTGCTATCTGCTCGGCAACCTTTCCGCCCTTGAACAGGATCAACGTCGGAATGCTCATGACGCCGTACCTCGCAGCAACAGTCGCCTCTGTATCCACATCCAACTTGAGCACTTTGAGCTTGCCCGCATACTCTTCGGCGATCGCGTTCACGGATGGGGCGATCATCTTGCACGGGCCGCACCATTCAGCCCAGAAATCCACCAACACAGGGATCTCAGACTGGAGAACCTCCTTGTCGAAGTTCTGCGCGGTGACTTCTGCGGGGCTGCTCATCAGTCTTTCCTCCTCGATGGACTGTGTCCCGTGGGCTGCGCTTAACGCACGAATCACATTTTAGTGCAGGCAGTGGCTGTTGTCAAGAAATCGGGGGTGGCGGGAGTGCCCTGAGCCGCTCAGCTTCTGAAAGGACCCGCTTCGTCACCGGATCCACAGCATATACCGCTCCATCTATCACCCAAGTTTCCAGCATGCCGGCGGCAAAGGGATTGCCCTTGAGGTGCGGGGCGTCGAGTATTCCAGAATGTATCGCCGCTGCCAGATTCCGCGGCGATGTGAGCGCATCGCCTTCTGTCTCGGATCCCACGGCCTTTATCGCCTCGATTATCAGCAGGGCCTCTTTCTTCAGTTGCTCCTTGCGTGCCTGGACGCGCGGATCGGCTGTCCCGTCCGGCATCCCGAACAGGCAGTTCTTCAGGACGCCGCGGACTATCTTGCAGCTTTCGATTACGTCGTCGTCGGTCGCGGCGTGATCTCCCTCGCAGAAGCCGACAACGTGGATTATGTGAGGCCGGAGCCACAACGCAAGCGATACCGACGCAGCCAGTTGTCCCTTTGCGACATCCATATCCGGCGATAAGCTGAGGAGACCCGCACGGACTTGCCGCATGGACACGAATTTCTCATCGTGGAGACTCTCGATCAACTCCATCTTGGCGAGCATCTTCGCCAGATCCATCGCGCCATAGGTGCTCGGCGGCGTGTTGAACATATATTGGGCGATGTAGTAGTTGACGCCCATCGCCTTTGCGTTGTACGCGGCGAGGTATGCCATTGCGACCGCCAGGGCATCATGGGAATCGCGCAGGCTCCAATGGTGCGACTCGTTCACCTCCACAGGGATGCCCCTTTCGGCATACCACGCCATCGCCTGCTGGTTCTCGGAGATCGCCTCCTCGGGGGTGCGTTTGGATCTCTGGTCGAGGACACTGTACCAACACAATGGAATGGCTGCCCACGCGTTATGAATGGTTTCCACTGCGACCTCGGCCCACTTTATCAGATCGCGGGTGCCGCTGTAGATGCGCAAGAGCGGGTAATTGCCGCACCTGGACGCTTCGTAGATAGCCCTGAGGTCATCCGCCGAGCGAATCGGCGCTCCGCCTGCTCCGTCAAGTGTGGGGTCCATCTCCTCCGGCCTGAAGAAGCTCTCCTGCGCATTCTGGTCCGGGCCGATGGAGATCACGTCCACCATCCGGGATTCGGCGATCCTGCGCACGCCTTCGAAGGTTTCCTCCATAGTCGGCCTGCCGAAGTGGTGGCGCAGGAGCGGATAAGGCTGCTTCCTCCTCATTCGCTCGAGCTGGGTGGAGGCGAAGTCTTCCGCCTCCACGGCATATGAATCGCCGTGCAGGTAGGCTATGATCTCCTCGGCCGGCTCGAGGCCGTCAAACGTGCGCTCGAAGATGCCAGACTCCTCAGCCACCTTGCAGACAGGCGGGGTACCGCCGAAGACGAAGCGTCTCCCGAGGAGGCGCTTCTCGGTGAGACGTTCTTTCAACTCTGCCAGCAGTCGCCCGGCTACCTCGGGCGTCAGGCGGTAGCTGATACCGACTATCTCGGGGTCATGCTGCTCGATAGCCTCCACCAGCTTCTCGACGGGGACGGCGGGTCCCAAGAAGACCGTATCGTAGCCCAGATCCTCCGCCAGCCGCAGGAAATTCACTGCGCCCGCGACGTGGACGCAGTTGCCCAGCGAGCCAGCGATCACTTTGCGTCCCATCGTGTCACCTCGTTTCAATGCTTGCGCGCTCAGGCTCCTCCAGCTCGCCCTCGAGGATAAGCCTGCGAATCTGCTTGAGGCTCAGCCCCGCCAGACCAAGCCGTTCAACTGTGCGCCCTTCGGCCCAGTAGTCGCACTTGTGAAGTATGGAGCCCAGGTGGATGACGGCCTTGATAGTTGGCGTCGGCACGCCGACCATATCGCCGATGGATGCGATCGGCACCAGGCTCATAGGGATGTCCTCGCTGATATAGCGGGTGTAGAGGGTCTTCGGCGCTTTGATACCGTCATAGCCCCTGTTCGCCCGCATAGCTTCGTAGAGTGTAGGGCCTGCCGCGTCATAGGCGACATAGAGCCATTCCCTGGCGCTCATCGCCCGGAAGCCCAGTGCCTCCGCAACCGCAACTCTCTCTTTATCCAGCTCTTCGAGTATAAACGACATAGTGGGAGTGATCCCCTCGGTGTAATAGTCGAACTCCCCGTGTGTGCTCTCGATTCGAGCCGCGTTCAACACCGTCACCGCCGGATGGAAGATCGCCCCGATGTTGTCCAGGCTGGTCTTCATCACATTGTCGCCAGGCACGAACTGCGGAAACGCATGTCTGAGGGCCTTTACCACTTCCGGCGTGCGATGCGCGGGTATGGCGGCGACGGGGATATTGTTCTTAACCCTGAAAATCTTTGTCTGGGCAGGGTTCACCGAACGGCTGGCATATATGAAGGTCTGGGCCTCAGCCACGATCACGTCGGCCTTGACTCCATGGCTTCGAAGTATGTTGTGCACCTCGAGCGCGCCGCCGGTGCGGCCCGGATGTAGTACGATGATCTGACCGTCAACGAGATGGGGAGCAACCTTCTCCGCTATGAAAGCATGACCGTTGGCTGGAATGACGACCATCAGCAAGTCAGTGTCGGCTACGGCGGCCGCTATGTCATCCGTCACTATATTGAAGGCTGCCAGTCCATGCGGGACATTGTCAACATCCGAGGCGATCAGTTCGATGCCGCCCTGCAACTGGATGGGTTGCAGGCGTTCCGGGCTTCGATTGTACAGGTTGACGGTGAACCCCATGAGCGATAGATGTGCAGCCATGGCCGTCCCGCCGTGGCCGGCTCCTAACACGCAAAACCTGGGATACTTTGCTTCGGCCATAAGTGAGCATCTCCTTTGGTATAAATCCAGTCTGCCTATGCGATCGGGGTGATGCCTACAGTGTTCAACACCGCCGGGTCGTCCCCGAAGAAGTCCCTGAACAATCGGTAGTACATGAGCTCTTCTTTGTTCCGAAGTACGTGGCCATTGCTCAGCTGGCGCTCCGCCTCGAACTCGGTGTCGGTTATTCCGTTCTCGGCGATCTGCGCCATCAGTTCGTACGACCCTGCGCCAACTGAGAACTTCTCTTTCCTGCGCCAGGCAATATCGTCCGGTAGGTCATCCTCGAACGCTTTGCGCACTATCCATTTCTCGGTTCTTGTCTCAGGGTGGATCTTGTAGCACGCCGGTATTGCCAATGCGAACTTTAGCAGGTCGAGATCGAAATATGGCATCCTGCCTTCAACGCTGTTCGCCATGTTCATTCGATCTACCCGCTGGAGACCTGTATTATGGCAGGAGAATATCATCTCTGCAAGCATGCTGTTCAACTCCGCGCCTGACCCCTGTTTCTTTAGATGGTCGTACCCGGCGAATAGTTCGTCCGAGCCTTCGCCGCACAGGACGACCTTCACGTAGTCGCTCGCCATTCTGGATGCGATGTAATTCGGAATCGAGCTGCGAACCAGGAGGTAGTCGAATGACTCTAGGTGGTAGACAACCCTGGGCAGGACTTCAAGCATCTCTCGGAGTGAATAGATGTACTCGTGGTGGTGTGTCCCCAGCTTTTGAGCCAGCGAACGGGCGTGCTTCAGGTCTTCGCTGTCGTCGGTGCCTGCGGTGAAGGAATGGATGTTTGAGGTGTGTCTTCTAGCTAGCACACCTACCGTGCTGCTGTCGAGGCCGCCGCTAAGGAGCACGCCCACTTCACCATCGGGAGGCAACCTCTTCCGCACAGCGGCATCCAGAATAGCTTTGAGTTCCTCGGCCAGCTTTTCCGGCCGCCGACAGATGCGCGCGGGCTGCTCAAGCTCGAAATATTGGTGGAAGCCCTGCTCAGAATCGTAAAAGTGTCCGGGTGGGAACTCGGCGACACCTTGGAATTCGCCTGTCAGCGCCTTCAGCTCGGAGGCAAAGCACCAAGAGCCGTTTTTCCGCGAGTAGTAAAGCGGCTTGATGCCGAGCGGGTCGCGTGCCACGAATAACCTGCCCTTGTCGCTGATCGCCAGTGCGAAAATCCCGTCTATCAGCCCCAGGCACGATGGGCCATGTTCCCCATACAGGTGCAGGATGATGTCCGTGTCTGAGGCCGCGCCAAAACGGCGGCGTGGAAGTGTCTTCCTCAGCGCCTCGATATTGTAAATGCTGGCATCCGCAACCAGGCACACCTCGCCCGGTCCGCCGCAGCCCCTCTTGCGGTCTGCACGGCTCTCTGCCGCCAGACTAGCACATCCGGCGGCCACATCCCGCCCAGTGTAGACCCAATTCCCATCCGGGCCCCGATGTCGAAGTCTGTCGAGCATTCTATATACGAGACCCCGGTTGTCAGTGCCCGAAACCACGGCAATCCCGCTCATGTCCCTTCGCCTTCTTCACCCGGACTTTTCAGCGCCTGTGCTTGCTGGGATAGCCCGAACAGTGGGAAACCACTCGACGTAGGGCGGAAAAGCGTCAACAGAGGACTTGCGAACCGGCGGAGCCAATGAACAAAATCCACGGCCTTGGCGGACCGTGGATTTGCCACCGGCACCGTGGCGGCTTATGCGGAGAAGCCGTCTGTGTATCGCCAATGCTCTCTTCACACCACGCCTACGGAGTTAGCTGACGGGCTCGGGCCGGAAGAGTTGCCCTACGCGCACACGCGATACGCCCCATGAACCGTTGGTTCCCCCGTTTTCTTTGCAGAAATTCGGCGACCTTTATTCTGTTTTTGTCAGGTTTTGCCGGTCTCTGCGCTGTCGCCGACCGGTATCACCAGCCAACGTTAGTATAGCACGCTGAGGCGAGCATGTCAATGCGGCGGCACGCGCCGATTCTTCGCTTACCATACATGTGTTACACATTGGGGTTGCGGGAGAGGGACGCTCTTTGGTATCAGTTATATCATCAAACAAAGCATCCAAGGAGGTGTCCTCATCCCGCATGCCTAGTGTACGACAAATGGCATACTTTCG
>DATKXU010000113.1:0-32757 GCA_035528905.1 Armatimonadota bacterium | reverse complement strand
GAAGGACGTTTCTCCCTCAGTCTTGAATAGCTTCATCGGGTACGCTGCTCCTTTCTTGTTTGTTTGCTTAACAAAACATTAGGAGCTCGTACCCTTTTCTACTCCTTCCCCGATTTTACACACAAGACGGTACACTACCGTGGGGAAACGAGCCTTGACAATATTCGACGCGCCTTACTATAATAGCTGGGTGTTTCCGTGAGGGGGCAAATGCGTCAGTCAGGAGGGTCCACACCGGGCGCGCCCGCCGGCACTGCCGATCTCGACATCGAAGTGCGGTACGTGAAGGGGGTCGGAGAGCGCCTGTCCAAGGTGCTGGGGAAAATAGGGATCTTCACCGCCCGGGATCTCCTGACGCATTTTCCACGCCGCCATGAGGACCGGACGCACTTCCGCAGAATCTCACAACTGAGGCAGGGCGAAACTGCGACAATCCGGGGAAAGGTCCTCGTGGCGGATAATACGCGTACCCCGCGCACCAAGACGCTGCTCACCAGAGTTGGCATTGGGGATGGCAGCGGCAAGGCGACGCTTGTTTGGTTTAACCAGGCGTATCTGAAGACCGTGTTCGTCAAGCTGCTCGGCAGGGAAATCATCGTCTACGGGACCGCGCAGTTCGGCTCGCGCGGCATCGAAATAGTCAATCCCGAATGGGAGGAAGTAGACGAAGGGGCCGATCCGCTGTCGTCCAACCGGATCGTGCCGGTGTATCCGCTCAAGGAGGGCTTGTATCAGAAAACGGCTCGCAGGATCATCTACCAGGCGCTGGACAGGTTCCTTCCGGCGATAGAAGATGCGCTGCCCGAGCAGATACTGGATCGGCGGGACCTGGTGGATGCAGCGACAGCCCTGAGGAATATTCATTTCCCGGAGAGCCAGCTTGCCCTGGCGGCGGCGCGTCTCCGGCTGGTGTATGAGGAGTTCTTCCTGCTCCAACTGGCGCTCGCGCTTCGGAAGCAGAACGTCGCGACCAGCCGGCCGGGCATCGCGTTCGAGGTAACGCCGGAGTGCACCAGGCAGTTCTACGAGTCGCTGCCTTTTGAACTCACATCGGCTCAAGAGCGCGTGATCGCGGAAATCGAGCAGGACATGAGCCGCGCAACGCCGATGAACCGGCTCCTCCAAGGGGACGTCGGCTCCGGCAAGACTGTGGTGGCCGTCGCGGCGATGATGGTCGCCATTCACAACGGCTACCAGGCCGCGTTAATGGCGCCGACTGAGATTCTGGCGGAGCAGCATTACTCCGTCCTATCGGAGATGATGCAGGGGCTCGGCGTGGAAATCGCTCTTCTCACAAGCAGCGTCACTGCGAAGGAGAAGCGGCCAGCGAAGGCGGGAATAGCCTCGGGCGATGTGCAGGTCGTGGTCGGCACGCACGCCCTGATTCAGGAAGATGTGGAGTTCAAGCGCCTGGGGCTTGTGATAATTGACGAGCAGCACAGGTTCGGCGTGCTTCAGAGAGCGGCGATGAGGGAAAAGGGCTGGAATCCCGACGTGCTGGTGATGACGGCCACGCCGATTCCACGCACGCTGGCGCTCACGGTTTACGGGGACCTGGACCTCTCCATTATAGATGAGATGCCGCCCGGCCGGAAGCCGATACGCACTCATTGGAAGACGCCCGACCAGCGGGAGCAGGTGTATGACGCCCTCCGCAAACTCGTCCAGCAGGGGCGGCAGGTATATGTAGTGTGCCCGCTCATTGAGGAGTCGGAAAAGCTCCAGGCGAAGGCGGCGACGGATCTGGCCGAGCGCCTGAAGAAGGAAGTCTTTCCCGATCTCAACATCGGGGTTCTCCACGGGCAGATGAAGCCTGCGGAGAAAGACGATGCGATGCACCGATTTCGCAGCGGCGAAATTCAGATCCTGGTTTCAACTACCGTCATAGAAGTGGGCGTTGACGTAGCGAACGCCTGCGTGATGCTGATCGAGGACGCGGAGCGGTTCGGCCTGGCGCAGCTTCACCAGTTGCGAGGCCGGGTCGGGCGCGGCGAGCATCAGTCGTACTGCGTGCTGGCCGCCGAGCCGAAGACCGACGAAGCAAGAGAACGCCTCCGGGTCATGGCCCGGACGAACAACGGATTTGAGATCGCCGAGGAAGACCTCAGAATCAGGGGCCCCGGCGAATTTTACGGAACGCGCCAGAGCGGGCTCCCATCTCTGCGGATCGCGAACGTCTTGCAGGACGTGGACATACTGGAGAAGAGCCGGGAGGACGCATTCGCGCTTGTGAAGGCTGATCCGGGCCTGGAGTCCGCGGCGCACGCCAAGCTCAAGGCGGAGGTCTTCAGGCGCTTCGAGGGCTTCGAGCTGCTCTCGGTGAGCTGACAAGGCCTGCTGATACTCTTACTCTTGCTTGGTCAGCAGATAGGAGCCGAGTAGGAGGGATTACGGGATCCCTTTGAGTGGAAAGTTGGAGAATGGTTGACGGTGAAAAAGGCAATATATCCTGGAAGCTTCGATCCGGTAACGAATGGACATCTGGACGTCATCCAACGCGCCGCCATCCTATTTGACGAGGTGATAGTTGCCGTCTCAACCAATATCGGCAAAAGCCCGATGTTCACCACGGAGGAGCGCATCGAGATGCTGCGCGAGGCGTGCCGACATCTGCCTAATGTGACCGTGGACCACTTCGACGGCCTGCTCGTTCGCTATGCGGCCGGCCGCAATGCCAATGTCATCGTTAAGGGCCTGCGCGCGCTTTCCGATTTCGAGTTCGAATTTGAGATGGCACTGATGAACAGGAGGCTAAACGAGGGAATAGAGACTGTGTTCATGATGACCAACGCCGAGTACTCCTACCTTAGTTCCAGCATCGTCAAGGAGATTGTAAGCTTCGGAGGCTCAGTCGAGGGGCTTGTCCCGAAGATCGCAGAGGAATACCTGAAACGGAAAGTGAGTTCTTCACAATACGGCGTCAAGGCCGCGGGTTCTCATAACGGCCCAAGCCGAGGGAGGGGATTCGAATAGACACGATAGAGTTAGTGGAAAGACTTAGGGAGCTTGTTGAGAACAGCAGGCAGCTTTTCAACACTGCATTCGTAAACATTGACGAGTTCATCACTCTGACCGACAAGATCAGGGCGTCGCTCCCGGAGGACGTGAAGTCGGCGGCGAGGATCACTCGGGACGCCGATCACATCGTCAACGACGCGAAAGAGCAGGCGGCTCAGGCCACAGACCAAGCGAAGGCAGAGGCAGCCAAGATCGTCGAGGCCGCAAAGGCTGAAGCGGCCAAGATGGTAGACGAAAGCGAGATCAAGCGCCTGGCAACCGCTCAGGCGAAGGAGATCGTCGCCAGCACCGAGGAGGAAGCTCTCGGGACGAAAGCCGGTGCGGACGAATACGCGCATGAGGTGCTGTCAGACCTGGAGAGCTTCGTTGCCAAGGTTCTAAGCACCATCCAGCACGGGCGCGACAAGTTGGAACACAGGGCTGACACGGAGTGAGAGAATGAGCAGCGTCATGGACGGTATCTATGCCCGCGCGCGGCAGGCACGCAAGACCATCGTGCTGCCCGAGGGCATAGATACCCGAGTCGTCAAGGCGGCTGTGGACATCCGCAGCCGCGGCCTTGCCACTCCGATACTCCTTGCGAAGCCCGGCGAGGCACAGAAGTTCGCACGCGAGAGCGGCGTGGACATCTCAGGCATAGAGGTCATAGACCCGGCGACATCACCGAAGCGCCAGCAGTACGCGGACATACTCTACGAGCTTCGGAAGAAGAAGGGCGTGACACGCGATGAGGCATACCGCCTCGCCGGGGACACGTTGTATCACGGCGTGCTGATGGTGAAAGCGGGTGACGCGGACGGCGAGGTCTCCGGGGCGACGCACTCCACCGCCGACACAGTGCGCCCCGCTTTGCAGGTTCTGAAGACGGCGCCGGGCGTGTCCATAGTGTCAGCATTCTTTATCATGATCGTCCCGGACTGCACTTATGGCGAGAACGGGCTTCTTCTCTATGCGGATTCGGGGCTGGTGATGAATCCGAACGTGAACGAGCTCGCGGAGATAGCCGTATGCACCGGGAGAACAATGAAGACGCTCTTCGGGGTCGAACCCCGGGTAGCTCTGCTGTCTTTCTCGACGAAGGGAAGCGCAAGCCATCCTCTGGTGGACAAAGTCCTCGAGGCGACAAACCTCGCCCGGAGCAAGGCGCCGGACATGCTGATTGACGGCGAGCTGCAAGCCGATGCAGCGCTGGTGCCCTGGGTAGGCGAGAAGAAGGCGCCGGGAAGCCCGGTCGCGGGCAGAGCGAACGTGCTGATATTCCCTGACCTCCAGGCGGGAAACATCGCATACAAGCTCACCGAGCGCCTGGCAAAGGCCGAGGCATACGGGCCGATACTCCAGGGGATAGCAAAGCCGGTGAACGACCTCTCCAGAGGCTGTGATTCGGAGGATATTGTGAACGTCGCGGCGGTCACGGCCGCCCAGGCAACACAGACGCACTAAGGAAACGGGAGAACGTCGGAAGTCCAAAATCATCAGGTGCTAGATACCAGATGCTGGATGGGTAAATCCTGTATCCAGCATCCGGTATCCAGTATCTGGCCAGAGAGAGTGAAATGCTAATCCTTGTCGTAAACGCGGGTAGTTCCTCGCTGAAGTATCAACTGATTGACATGTCCAACGAGCAGGTGCTGGCCAAGGGAATCGCCGAGAGAATCGGCGAGCAGGGGGAGTCGCTCACCCATGAGGCGACGGGCAAGCAAAAGGTAAAGACCAAGGCACACATACCGGACCATCAGGCCGCGATGCGGTTGGTTTTCGAGGCGCTGATGGATCCGGAGACCGGCGCCATTCGGGATGTCTCGGATCTTTCGGCCATAGGACACAGGGTCGTCCACGGCGGCGAATCGTTCTCGGACTCGGTGCTGATAGACCGGAAGGTGATAGACACGATCGAGAGGCTGAGCGAACTCGCCCCGCTTCACAACCCGCCGAATCTGATGGGAATCCGAGCGGCCATGAAGCTCGCGCCGCAGGCCCCACAGGTTGCGGTGTTCGACACGGCGTTCCATCAAACAATACCGCCGTATGCGTATGTCTACGCCCTTCCATACGACCTTTACTCGAAGCATGGAATCCGGCGGTACGGATTTCATGGGACGTCGCACAAGTATGTGGCCCACCGCGCCCGGAGGATTCTGGAAGCGCTCGGCGTGCCCAGGGAAAGCCAGAGGATCATCACCTGTCATCTCGGCAACGGCGTGAGTTTCACGGCCGTCAAGGGTGGGAAATCAGTTGACACGAGCATGGGCCTCACTCCCGTTGAAGGTCTGGTGATGGGAACCAGGTGCGGCGATATTGATCCCGCGATCATCCCATTCCTCGAAAAGGAGCTGGGCTACACAGCCGACGACGTTGACGACCTCATGAACAAGAAGAGCGGCCTGCTGGGGGTATCGGGCGTGAGCAACGATATGCGCGACGTAGCGAGCAAGGCCGAAGCAGGGCACGAGCGCTCCAAGCTTGCGCTCGACATCTTCTGCTATCGCGCCCGGAAATACATAGGAGCATACGCCGCCGGCATGGGCGGCCTGGATGCGATCGTCTTCACTGCGGGCATAGGCGAGCACTCGCCGTCTGTTCGCGCGGGGATTTGCAGCGGGCTCGAGTTTCTCGGCGTGAGGATTGATCCTGAGAAGAACAGGAACTGCGATTCCGAGTGGGACATCAGCGCGGATGAGAGAGGCGTCCGCGTGCTGGTAATACCCACCAACGAGGAATTGGCAATCGCCAGGGAAACCATCAGGGTGATAAGCGGCGTGAGTGATAAATGAAACTGGATTTATCCGAGATCGCACGCAGCCCAGGCATGCATGCGACACAAGAAGTTGACGAGCCGTGCCCGGAGGATCTGGGCTTAGCGTGCGCGTCGCCTGTTAGTGGCAAGGTGGAGATCAGCAACACGGCCAGCCTCCTGCTGGTAGAGGGTGAGATAGCTACCGAAGTCAAACTCGAATGCAGCCGGTGCCTGACCGACTTCGCCCTGCCGGTTGAAACGACCATACAGGAGCAGTTCCGCCTCGTGAAAGTGGGCGACGCAGCCAGCGTGCTGCCGATGGACGAGGAAGATGCGTCCACCGAGGTGATTGACAACAACGTCCTGAATGTGGGAGAACTTATCCGCCAGAGCCTGCTGCTGGTGCTGCCGATTCAGCCGCTGTGCAGGCCGGACTGCCAGGGACTCTGCCCCACTTGCGGCGAGAACTTGAACGTGAGAAAATGTGCATGCCCGCCTGCGGAGCCCGAATCGCCGTTCAAGGCCCTGGCGGGCCTGCTGAAGGAAGTAGAAAGCGACACCGAGGCGTGAGGTCGTCGGTATCGAGAATCACTCATCACGTATCACATGTCATAGAGAGGTGAAATAATTGGCTTTACCGAAACGAAGGCATTCGCACGCACGTCAGGCCAAGCGGCGGACGCACTGGAAGTTAGCGGTGCCGAACGTGGTTGACTGCCCGCGCTGCCATGCGCCGCGCCTGCCGCACCATGCCTGCCCTAGCTGCGGCTTCTACAACGGGCGGCTGGTCCTCGAAGTTAAAGAAAGAGAAAAGAAGCAGGAGTAGAGGGGATAACCCGCTGCATGAGAATTGCCGTTGACGCGATGGGCGGCGACTACGCCCCAACTGAAATCATAAAAGGAGCAATCGAGGCGTCCGGCCGATATAGGATCCCGGTGACCTTGGTGGGCGACAAGGAGAGCATAGACCGTGAGCTGGCAAAGCACGCGGCCGCCGGACTCCCCCTCGAGGTCAAGCACGCTTCGGAAGTAGTACAGATGGACGAGCAGCCGGCGAACGCCATCCGCCGGAAATCGGACTCGTCAATAGTGGTCGCGGCCGACCTCGTCAAAAGCGGCGAGGCCCAGGCGATGGTCAGCGCAGGGAATACCGGTGCGGCCATGGCGGTGGCCACCCTCAGGCTCGGCAGAATAGAAGGGATAGACCGCCCGGCTATCGGTGCGATCCTCCCAACTATGAGCGGCAGGGCCGTTATGCTCGACGCCGGTGCCAACGTGGATTGCAGCGTCGAGAACCTGCTCCAGTTCGCGGTCATGGGCAGCGAGTTCGCCGAACGGGTGCTCAAGATCAGGAAGCCGCGAGTGGGACTGCTCAGCATCGGCGAGGAGGCTATCAAAGGAAACGAGCTGACCAAGGCGGCAAACGCCCGGTTGAGCCAGACCAGCCTGAACTTTGTCGGGAACGTAGAGGGCAAGGATGTGTTCAGAGGAGCCGCGGACGTGGTCGTGTGCGACGGGTTCGCCGGCAACATAGTGCTGAAGGCTGGCGAAGGGATGGCCGAGTTCGTGCTCGCCACCCTGAACCAAGAGATCAATCGAGGCTTGCTATATAGATTGGGCGCTCTGTTTCTTCGCCCGGCTCTTTGGCGGGCGAAGGCGAAGCTGGACTATGCCGAATATGGCGGGGCGCCTCTGCTGGGTGTGAACGGCGTCTGCGTGATCTGCCACGGCAGGTCGGATGCGCGGGCCATCTGCAACGCGATCCGAGCGGCAGCGGATGCAGTGAAAAATGATGTAGTCGGGTGCATCAGCACGTCACTCCGACGGAGCGAGCCGATCACGTCCTAGCCCGAACCACTCGTATTCGGACTCGGTCTTCCACCGGGCAAGTCGAAGACTCATAGAGAAGATAGACATACGGAATGGAGAATTGATGGCAACCGAATTACGCGGCGCGGGCATAATCGGCATTGGATCGTTTGCTCCACAAAAGGTACTGACGAACCTTGATTTGGAAAGAATTGTAGACACCACTGATGAGTGGATCTTCACCAGATCCGGAATCCGCGAGAGGCATGTTGCGGAGGAAAAAACAGGGGCCTCCGATCTGGCATTGGAAGCTTCGAAACGAGCCCTGGAATCCGCTTCGATTCGCCCGGAAGACATAGATCTGGTGATTTGTGCGACCATCACCGGCGACATGCCTTTCCCCGCTACCTCCTGCCTCGTACAGGACAGGATCGGCGCGACAAAAGCCGCAGCTTTCGATCTACAGGCCGGCTGTTCGGGCTGGGTCTATGCCCTCGCGACGGCTTCGCAGTTCGTACGGTTGGGCACCTACGACTATGTGCTCGCGGTCGGCGTGGATGTGCTAACCAGCGTCACGGATTGGACCGACCGCTCGACGTGCGTCCTTTTCGGCGATGCAGCAGGAGCGACGGTGATCGGCCCGACGGCCCCGGGTACCGGCGTGCTCTCCGCTTGCCTAGGTGCGAACGGCTCAAGAGGCGACCTTCTGAGGATTGACGCCGGCGGCTCCAAACTGCCTGCCAGCGAGGAAACCGTCCGGAATCGGCAGCACTACATCAAAATGGAGGGCCGCGAAGTTTACAAGTTTGCAGTGCGCATCATGGGCGAAGCCTCCATCAAGGCGCTGGAAATGTGCGGCCTGAAGCCGACAGACGTTGACCTCTTCGTGCCTCATCAGGCGAATATCCGCATAATCGAGGCCGCGGCCGAGCGCTTGAATTTTCCTCAGGAGAAGGTGTTCGTCAACGTCCAGAGCTACGGCAACACGTCCGCTGCCTCGATACCGCTGGCGTTGGACGAGGCTTACAGGCTCGGCAGAATCAAGCAAGGCGACATAGTAGCGGTGGTCGGCTTCGGAGCAGGCTTGACTTGGGCAGCCAGTGTGCTAAAATGGACGCTGCCCGGCGGATAAGGGATCCAGGGGTCTAGGGATCAAGGGTTCCAGGGGAACATATCCCCAATCTGCGATTCTGGATGTGCAATCACGGTTCCGCAGTGAACTAGTTATTGGGGCAGATTGACTTATGAGCAAGTTGGCATTCGTCTTTCCGGGCCAGGGGTCTCAGTACGTGGGAATGGGCAAGGATCTCTACGAGCTTCCCGATGCACGCGAGGTCTTCGACGCAGCGGACGACACACTCCACATGCCACTCAGCAAGCTCTGTTTCGAGGGTCCTGAGGAAGAACTGCGCCTGACAGCCAACGCCCAGCCGGCGCTGCTCACCATCAGCATAGCGTGTCTCCGGCTTCTTGAGAAGCACGGAATCCATGCCGATGTTGCAGCAGGGCACAGCGTCGGCGAGTACGCAGCACTGGTCGCAGCAGGCTCCGTCAGCTTCAAGACCGCGTTGCCCCTAGTGCGCAGGAGAGGCCAGTTGATGCAGGAGGCCGGCTTGCGGCGTCCGGGGGCTATGGCGGCTGTCATCGGCCTGGACGCGGATGGGGTCTGCACGGCATGCATGCGCGCCAGCGAAATAGGTATCGTGGGTGTAGCGAACTATAATTCACCCGAACAGGTCGTAATCTCAGGTGAGGTCAAGGCGCTGGAGGCTGCATGCGAATATGCCAGGGAAGCCGGAGCCCGAAAGGTCATCCTGCTGAACGTGAGCGGCGCGTTCCATTCGCCGCTGATGGCCTCTGCGGTTGAGTCCCTGGCCATAGAGCTGAACCACACTTCTTTTCAAGACGCGGCAATCCCGGTTGTCGCCAACGCAACGGCGGAGTATGTCCTGCGGGGCAGCGAGATCAGAGGGGCGCTGGGACGCCAGATCGCCGGCACTGTGCGTTGGAGCGAGTCCGTGGCCCGAATGGCGAACGACGGTGTGAGCCTGTTCGTCGAAGTCGGTCCCGGGAAAGTGCTCTCGGGCCTGATCAAGCGCACTGTAGACTCGGCCGAGGCGGCAAACGTGGGCGATGCAGCCTCGCTGAGAGAGTTTCTGACGGAGAAGCCGTCAACCCCGGACGAAGTTCGGACTGTCAACATCCAACTTTGAATTGGTTAGACGTTCGGCGTTCGGCGTTGGACGTTCAACGTTCATTCGTTCGTGGAGGGCCATCTTGAAACTCGACGGAAAAGTTGCTATAGTAACGGGTGCTGGCCGAGAGGGAAAGGGGATAGGTCGCTCGATTGCCTTGGCGCTCGCAGCGGAAGGCGCGGACGTAGCGATTGCCGACTATGTGGTAGAGGCGGCGGAGGCCGTCGCGCAGGAGGTCAGGTCCCTTGGCCGCCGTGCCGTCGCTGTGCAGGCGAACGTCGCCAATGCCTCGGATGCCGAGTCAATCGTCCAGCGTGCGTTGGATGAATTCGGCAAGGTGGATATCCTGGTGAATAACGCGGGGATCACCAGAGACGCGCTGATCCCCCGGATGTCCGAGCAGGACTGGGACCTTGTGATAGACACGAACCTGAAAGGGACATTCAACTGCACCAAGGCGGTCACCAGGCCGATGTTGAAGCAGCGCAGCGGCAAGATCGTGAACATCGCCTCGGTCATGGGCATCATCGGAAACATCGGCCAGGCGAACTATTCCGCTTCGAAGGCAGGCATCATCGGGCTGACGAAGACGACCGCCAAGGAGCTGGGCTCTCGAGGGATCAACGTGAACGCAGTGGCTCCCGGATTCATCCAGACAGCGATGACGGATGAGCTGCCGGAGAGCGTTCGCGAAAACATAGCGAGCCTGATACCGCTGAATACGCTCGGAACTCCAGAGGATGTGGCAAGGCTCGTGCTGTTCCTTTGTACCGACGATTCGAAATACATCACAGGCCAAGTAATAAACGTTGACGGTGGAATGGTGATGTGAGGAGGTGAAACCGTGTCAACATTCGATAGGGTAAAGAAAGTTGTGGCGGAGCAGCTGGATGTAAACGATGAGGAGGTCACCACTTCATCATCGTTTGTGGATGACTTGGGCGCAGATTCTCTGGATGTGGTAGAGCTTGTCATGGGACTCGAAGAGGAATTCGACATAGAAATCCCCGACGAGGACGCCGAGAAGATCTCCACTGTAGAGGACGCCGTGACCTACATAGAAGAAAAGACGAAGGGATAAACATCCTTTCTCCAGCGGACACGGATGTACGGCGAAGCCAGCATCTAGTAACTAGGTCATTGCCGTCGCCGTGTCCGTTGCGCAAATCAGGAGAGGTGCATGGAGCAAAGAAGGGTTGTAATCACGGGCATGGGGCCGATTACTCCCATAGGCACGGGCACAGAGGCTTACTGGCGTGCTCTACTTGACGGCATTTCAGGAGTGGGTCCCATCACCCATTTCGACGCGTCTGACTACAGCACTCGCATAGCCGCAGAGGTCAAGGACTTCGACCCGGAGCAATACGTCGAGCGCAAGGAGGCAAAGCGGATGGACCGCTTTGTCCAGCTCGCGGTTGCTGCAAGCAAGTTGGCCGTTCAGGATGCCGGCCTCGACATCCGAGATGACAATGCAGACAGGATCGGCGTCCTGATCGGATCCGGGATCGGCGGCACCAGCACGTGGGAGGAACAGCACAGCGTCCTCATCGAGAAGGGACCGAGACGCGTCAGCCCCTTCTTTGTACCGATGCTGATATCCGACATGGCGTCGGGGATGGTGTCAATACTCCTGGGCGCGAAGGGACCGAACCTGGGCGTCGTGAGCGCGTGCGCAACTGCGACGCACGCCATCGGAGAGGCATCTGAGATAATCAAGCGGGGCGACGCCGACGTGATGCTCGCAGGTGGATCAGAGGCGGCGATCACCCCGATGTCGGTAGCCGGATTCTGCGCCGCGAGAGCCTTCTCGACGCGGAACGATGAACCCGAACGCGCCAGCCGGCCCTTCGATTTGCACCGCGACGGCTTTGTCATGGGTGAGGGCGCAGGAACGGTCATTGTGGAATTGCTGGATCACGCACTTGCGCGAGGAGCTCGGATTTGCGCCGAGATCATCGGCTACGGCATGAGCGGAGATGCGTTCCACATCACGGCTCCACCCCCTGGAGGCGAAGGTGCAGCAAGGTCCATGGCAGCAGCCCTCTTGCACGCAGGTATCAGGCCGGAGCAGGTTGACTACATTAACGCGCACGGCACGTCTACCCAGGACAACGATAGCACAGAAACCGCCGCCATCAAGACGGTATTCGGAGGGCATGCGTACAAAGTCGCGATCAGCTCCACGAAATCCATGACGGGACACCTCCTGGGCGCAGCCGGGGCTGTCGAAGCGATCGCCTGCATTTGCTCTATCAGAGACGGAATCGTTCATCCTACTACAAATTATGAAACTCCGGATCCGGAATGCGACCTTGATTACGTGCCGAATACAGCCAGGAAGCTGGACGTGCAGATAGCCATGTCGAACTCGTTCGGCTTCGGCGGACACAACGCGACTCTGGTACTCGCAAAGTACGAAGGGCAGCCCGGTACCTCTCGCCGGGCCGGGTAGATGAAGATCGTATGGGAGTATGGGAGTGTGGGTGTATGGGGGATCCATTTCTCCCACACTCCCACACCCCCATACCGATCCCGCAGTCTGTTCGGAGGCAGGTGATTTGTATGCAGTGTCCAAGATGCGGCGCTGATAACAACGATGCGCGAGTGGCCTGCTGGAATTGCTTCGCACAGCTTCACGCGCCTGCCAGCGCCAAGCCGCGGAACATCGAGCTCACGAGGCCGAAGGCGGTTCCGGCAATGCCTCCGCAGCAGGAGCCGACGCCGACTCCACCGCCTGAACCCGTAGTCGCTCCGCCTCCGCAGATCGCGGAAGAGGAGCCCGAAGCCGCGGCTCCGGAACCACTTGATCTCGGCGAGCCGGCCGCCGAATCACCCTTCATCATCCCCGGCCTTGCCGAGCCCCTGCCGGAGGTCGAGCAAGAAGCCGAGCAGGTGGAACCGCTGGTCGTGACCCCAGTTGAGGGAGAGGTTGAGACATCGGCGCAAGCACCGCACGTGCTCGACCTCGACGAGTTCGAGAAGGACCTCGAGACTCCTGAATCCCCCGGCGAGCCGAAGGCGGAAGAACCTGAGGACGAGGCGTAGTGTAAGACTGTCCGCGGCGGACCGTTTCGCAAAGTCTGATGTCATAAGGACAACAAACATGGAAATCTCCGAGACAGCTCGAAGGGTAAGCCCGTCGCCGACACTGGCAATCGGCGCGAAGGTAAAGCAGATGAAAGCGGAAGGCATAGACGTCGTTGACTTCGCATCGGGTGAGCCCGACTTCGACACGCCGCAGAACGTCAAGGATGCGGCGATCAAGGCGATCCAGGCGGGGATGACGAAGTACACGGCCACTTCGGGCATCCTGGAGTTGAAGGAAGCGATCTGCGCGAAGCTCAGAAGAGACAACGGGCTTGAGTATGCTCCCTCGCAGATCATAGTCTCGAACGGCGCGAAGCATTCAATTTATAACACAGTGCTGGCTCTGTGCGACCCCGGCGACGAGGCGATCATCCCAGCGCCGTACTGGGTATCGTATCCCGAAATGGCCAAGCTGGCCGATGGGATTCCCGTGTTCGTCCGGACGGATGAGACCACCGGGTTCAAGATAACGCCCGACATGCTGAGGAGCGCCGTCACGCCCAAAACCAAAATCCTGATCCTGAACAGTCCGAGCAATCCCACCGGCGCTGTATATGCCCGCTCGGAGCTTCAGGAGATCGCAGGAATAGCCGTGGACAAGGGCTTCTACGTGATCTCCGACGAGGTCTACGAGAAGCTCGTCTACGATGGCAACGAGCACGTGAGCATCGCCTCGTTCAATGAGAGAATCAAGAAGCTGACGGTGACGATCAACGGGCTATCGAAGAGCCACTCGATGACCGGCTGGCGGATCGGCTATGCGGCCGCCGAGCAGGAGATCATCAGCGCCATGACGCGGATACAGGACAACAGCACGTCCAATCCGGTGTCATTCGTCCAAAAAGGCGCCGTGGAAGCGCTCAACGGGCCGCAGGACTTCACCGCCATGATGGCGCGCGAGTTCAACGAGCGCCGCAGGGTGATCGTGAGCGGCCTGAATGCTATCCCCGGCGTCCTGTGTCCGAATCCAGGCGGCGCGTTCTACGTATTCCCGAATATATCCGCTCTCCTGGGTAAGACATACAAAGTCAGGTCAATCACCGGCTCGGACTCTCTCGCCGCGTACCTGCTCGAAGAGGCCAAAGTCGCCGTTATACCGGGCTCCGGCTTCGGCGCCGACCAGAATATCCGCCTCTCCTATGCCGCATCCATGGAGAACATCAAGAAGGGCCTCGAGAGGATCGGCGAGGCGGCGTCCAAGCTTGTCTGATGGCGGGGGTCTCACATCGGCAAGAGGAGAATGACTTTGGACTATTCGGCCATCCGGGGATTCAATTACCAGCCCAGCTACGGGAGCAGCGGACTGGACCTGTGGCAAAGGTTTGACGCCGCTGTTGTAGATAAGGAATTGGGGCTGGGCAAGAAGTACTTCCCTCGGATGAACGCCGTTCGCCTCTGGCTCTCAAGCGACGCCTTCAACCGGAAGCCGCGCGAGTTCGCAGACAACTTCGACGAAGCCCTGGATATCGCCGGGAAATACGGCCTGGTGGTCATGCCGGTCCTTTTCAACCGCTGGCATGATAACACCCTGGAGTACGGCGGGGTGTTCATTGACCATTTCATGCCCGAGCACTACCGGGTTCGCCGTGAAAGGATGTTCGTGCCGTATCTTGAGGCCGTCGTGGGCGGCCATGCCGAAGATGCCCGCGTGTTTGCATGGGACTTGTGCAACGAGCCGTTCTCCTACGATGTCTCGCGGGAGGACACGCAGCAGATCATGCGGGCGGAATACGCCTGGCTGGAAGACATGTACCGGACTTGCAAGCAGCTCGGCGCAAAGGCGCCGCTCACCGTCGGCATACATCCGGGGCACGGGATTCCAGGCATCGGGCAGATTGAGCCGATCGCCGATATCCTCAGCATTCATCCATACTGGTTTCCTGGGTCTGAGAAGCAGGCTTATATGCGGATGCTGGACGACTATGCAGCATTCGCCGGGAGAGTCGGCAAGCCGCTCTTGTCAACGGAGACGTGCTGGGGATCGCTGGACGACCAGGAGCGCGTGGAGATAATCCGTTTTGAGCTGGGAGAGCAGAGAAAGCGAGGAATAGGCTGGCTGGCGTATGCGCTGCACCACAGCCTCGTTCCGGATTTGCACAGACCGGAGTTCGGGCCGGTCGGCCATCCGGGATACCTCGCGTTCATAGAGGCGGACGACACTCTGCGCCCCGGCCACGAGGCGTACAACGAATACTAGTCTGCGAGGGACCGCCTAAGCAAGAGGGACTCGCTATGAACAGTACATCCGAGCCAGGTTTGGAGAAGATTGCACGCAAGCTGAAGATGAAGAAGGAGAACCTGGAGCTTCTCCGCCAGGCGCTGACGCATAAGTCGTACCTCGGCGAGGTAAGCCACTTGGTCAGCAACGAGCGGCTGGAGTTCCTGGGGGATGCCGTGCTCGGAATGGTTGTCTCCGAACACCTCTATGCGAGGTTCGGCGAGAAACAGGAGGGCGAGCTGGCGAAGGCGAAGGCCGTGGCGGTCAGCGAACCGATACTGGCCGAGGCGGCGAAGAAGTTCGGGCTGCCACCTGCGCTCTTCCTTAGCACAGGCGAGGAGACGTCCGGCGGGAGATCGCGTTCGTCAACCCTGGCCGATGCGTTCGAGGCCGTGGTCGCCGCCGTCTATCTCAGCCAGGGACTGGAGGCGGCAAGACAGCTCCTGCTGAAGGCGCTGAGGCCCATTTTGGAGGACATCGAGCGTGAGGAGCATCACCGCAATTACAAGTCCATTCTCCAGGAGCTTACCCAGGGTCTTTACAAGAAGGCGCCGAACTACGTTGTGGTATCCGAGTCGGGCGCGGATCACGATAAGACGTTTGTAGTCGAGGCGCAGCTTGACGGCAGAATGCTCGGCAGCGGCTCAGGCAAGAGCAAGAAGCTGGCCGAGCAGGCTGCCGCCCTCGACGCACTCGAACATCCGGATTTTGAATCGAAGCGTGGGAGATAGTGAAAGCATGAACGAAAAGCGAGCGGATATAGGAGTCTACGGCGGGTCGGGCTTCTACGAGTTTCTCAAGGATGTGGAGGATGTCAAGGTCGAGACGCCCTACGGGTCGCCGAGCGATCTTGTGGCCCTGGCGACGGTAGCCGGCAAGCGCGTCGCGTTCCTGGCGCGCCACGGGCGAGACCACAGCCTGCCGCCGCACATGATTCCCTATAGGGCGAACGCCTATGCGATGAAAGAACTCGGCGTGAGCCGCATCATCGGCCCGACTGCGTGCGGAAGCCTCCAGCCGCATGTCAAACCGGGAGACTTCGTGGTATGCGACCAGTTCGTGGACAGAACCTGGGGCCGGCCCGATACATTGTTCGACGGCCCGGTGGCGACTCACATCATGGGCGCTGATCCCTACTGCGAAGACCTCCGCAAGCTGGTGGTGGAGGTGGCAAAATCCAAGGGCATCCCCGTTCATGAGACAGGAACGGTCGTCGTCGTCCAGGGACCGAGATTCTCGACCAGGGCTGAGAGCACGTGGTATAGCAAAATGGGATGGGAAGTCATCAACATGACCCAATACCCGGAGGTTATCCTTGCCCGCGAACTCGGGATGTGTTATGTTAACATTGCACTAGTGACTGACTACGATGCCGGATGCGTTGGGTTGACCGGCGTGCAGCCTGTAACCGCGGATGAAGTAGTCAAGGTTCTGCAGGCCAACAACGAGCGCGTGCGCAGCGTGATCCTCGATGTGATCGAGAAGATGGCAGTCGGGCCGTGCCCCGATTGCGCCGAGGCTATGGCCCACGCGCGCCTCGGATAGCGGCTCAGCTTCCACCCAGTCACGCATCACGCAATCTGGAGACCCACAATTGACGACAGACCTTCGTCCCGTTGACTGGCAGGATGGGAGAGTCAAGCTCATTGACCAGACCAGAATCCCGGACGAGCTGGTGACACTGGAGCTTACGGATTACCACGAGGTTGCCAATGCGATTCGGACTATGCAGGTGCGCGGCGCCCCGGCGATCGGCGTTGCTGCCGCGCTCGGCATGGCCCTCGGAGCGCAGTCCATCGCCAGCTCTGACGAGTTCCTTGAGCGGCTCGAAGGGATTGCGGACGAGTTCCGCGCGACCCGACCCACGGCTGTCAACCTCTTCTGGGCCGCAGACCGGATGCTCCGCACCGCCCGAGAGAACGCCCGTCTCCCTTCAGAGGACCTAAAGCGGCGTCTGGTGGAGGAGGGCCTTTCCATCCTTCGGGAAGACATTGAGATCAACCGAAGGATAGGCGCACACGGAGCGGAACTGCTGAACGATGGGGACACCGTCCTGACCCACTGCAACGCCGGGGCGCTGGCTACCGCCGGGTACGGCACGGCGCTAGGAGTGATTCGCGCGGCCACCGAGTCCGGCAAGCGGATCAAAGTCATCGCCGACGAGACGCGGCCCAGGCTCCAAGGCATGAGGCTCACTGCGTGGGAGCTCAGGCAATTGGGCATACCGGTCACCGTCATCACCGACAACATGGCCGCGTGGGTGATGTCAAGGGGCATGGTGACCTGCGCCATCGTTGGGGCGGATCGCATAGCGGCGAACGGCGATGTTGCGAACAAGGTAGGCACCTACGGGGTGGCTGTCTTAGCTCGGGCACACGGGATCCCGTTCTACGTAGCCGCGCCGATGTCGTCCGTTGATCTCTCCATCACTGATGGAAGCCGTATCCCGATCGAGGAACGCTGCCCGACCGAAGTCACGCACATCTCCGGCATTCGAGTCGCGCCTGAGGGCGTGTCTGTGCTGAATCCGGCATTCGATGTGACACCGGCGGAATACGTAACCGCAATCGTAACTGAGTGCGGAGTGCTCCGGCCGCCGTATGCGCAGAGTCTGGCCGAGGCGGACAGAATGGAGTGATGGAGTATTGGAGTGTTGGAAACCCATTACTCCAATACTCCAGTACTCCAATACCCCGAATGTGCAGAAGGAGTTTATCACATGGCTGCCGAATTGCTTGCCGCAAGCCTGATACGAGATATACCGGATTTCCCCAAGAAGGGCATCATCTTCAAGGACATAACGCCGGTACTTCAGGATCCGCGCGCGTTTGCTGAGGTAGTAGAGAAGATGGTAGAGTACGCGGCGCACAGGAAGCCGGACGTGGTCGTGGCGATAGAGTCGAGAGGCTTCGTCCTTGGCGCACCTGTGGCCCTGAGGCTCGGCAAGAGCTTCATCCCGGTGCGCAAGGTCGGCAAGCTGCCCCACGAAACCGTCCAGTGCGAGTATGACCTGGAGTACGGGACAAGCGCGGTCGAGATGCACAGGGATGCGATCTTGCCCGGGCAGAGGGTCTTGATCGTGGATGACCTTCTTGCGACAGGTGGCACGGCGGCTGCGTCGGCCCGGCTTGTCGAGGAGCTCGGCGGCCAGGTGGCCGGGATCGTCTTCCTGATCGAGCTGTCCTTCCTGAAGGGCCTGGACAAGCTCGCCGGCTATGATGTGAAGAGCTTGATCACGTATTGAGGAGCGTCGGCAGCTCCTGCTGCCGGAAAGGAATTCACCCCGATTATTCATGTCATTCTGAGTCCCGAGAATCGGGACGAAGAATCTACTCTCGTTTCTAAGGATAGATCCTTCACTTCGTTCAGGATGACATAGTGTCGCATGATTGAGCGTATCGTGAATCATTCAGGTTCATTCCGGCGGCATCGCATTTGAGCATGGACAGGCGAGGGTTGACGGTGCTCGAACGGTTTTTCAGGTTTAAGGAGAATAGCACCGACCTGCGCACGGAGGTGGTTGCCGGGCTGACTACCTTCATGACGATGGCGTACATCATCTTCGTGAACCCATCCATCCTGGAAGCGGCCGGGCTTCCGCGCGTGCCGACGGTTGCGGCCACTGCGCTCATCATCGTCGGCTTTCTCCTCATGACGGTTGTCCGCGATATACCCTTCGGCAAGCTGGAAGAGGCGTTCCCCGCCTTCCTCACGATTGCCGTAACCCCTCTCACGCTGAGCATCTCTCGCGGCATAGGGTATGGTTTCATCGCCTACACGCTGGTGAAGCTCTTCAGCGGCAAGGTTCGAGAGATACACCCGCTAATGGCCATAGTATCCGCTCTGTTCGCGGTCAGCTTCGTGCTGCAACCTTGACACTGCGCCCTGGGGTTGGTATACTTCGAGCGGAACAGCCTGGGGGTTGTGGCTTCATGCAGCGCGCGGTTCGTCATGCTGAGGTGCGGCCGATGGAATTAGGCGAAAGAAGACGCGGAATCCTCGCAGCCGTCGTCAATGATTACGTGAAGACAGCGGAGCCGGTCGGCTCCGAAGCCCTCGCCCAGAGGTACGATTTCGGCGTGAAGCCGGCCACCATTCGGAATGAGATGGCGGCCATGTCTGAGATGGGCTATCTGCGACAGCCACACACGTCTGCGGGGCGTGTGCCCTCCGACCTGGGCTATCGGTATTATGTTGACCGACTCATGCCCGATCCGACGTTGGGTCCTGCCGAGACTTACCACGCCAGGCGAAGCTACGATCCCCTTGAGAGCGAAGTTGAAAGCATAATCCAGCACACCTGCCGGATCCTCTCCGAGCTCACGAGCTACACGTCTCTCGCGACCACGCCGCAGATGGACGTTACCAGCGTCAAGCATGTTGCCCTGTCGGCGGTCGCCCCCGGGAAGGTCTTGGTCGTGACCATGCTCAACACCGGTCACATTGATCACCGGGTGCTGGATTACCCGGAGACATTGCCATCCACAAACCTGGCGGCCTTGGGGAATCTCATCAATGCACGCTTCCAGGGAGTGGATCTGAGCAGCTTTCCTGCACTTGCCGACGAGGAGCCGCCGACCGAACTGCTCCGGCTGAAGGGGCTGTACAAGAGGATCGCCACTATACTGAAGCAGGCCCTGCTCAGCACCGCAGATGACGAGATATACATGGACGGGACCAGCCACATACTGAAACAGCCGGAGTTCGCCCGGACGGAGAGAGCCGCCTGGATACTGGAGGTGCTCGAGCACAGAAGGGCGCTGTTCCAAATCCTCAGCAGCGCCTTGCTGGGCAAAGACGTGACGGTGATCATCGGCTCGGAGAACCAGTTCGAGGAGATGCGGGAGTGCAGCTTCATCACTTCGCAGTACTCGGTAGGGCTCAGGGTCTGCGGCAGTATCGGCGTGGTCGGTCCCACGAGGATGGATTACCGGAGCGCAGTGGCCGCGGTCCGGTTTATGGTATCCAACCTCAGCCAACTGCTCACATCGCTGAGTATAGGATGATAGCGAAGGAATCCAGGGGAATCCGTCCCAGCGCAGGGTGCCCGATCAGGCAGGCTGAGGTCAAGTAAGGAACGGCATAGCAGGAGAGCCCCGCCGCAGGCGGGGGTTTGTGGGATCCGCGTGTGGATTCACCCACACGCGGATCCACGAGCAGGAGTAAGAGTAAGAGCGGCTATCTGGATCCCTGGACCCCTTTGTCAGGTCGAGAGCTTCGCACCTCGGCCTTTACGATTGTCAGGCGGACCATGAGTTCAAACGTTAAGCAGGTCAGTAAATCGGCGGATGTGGACGAGCGCATGTCCGCGCTGTTGACGAATGCGGGCGCGGTGCGTGCGGTCGCCTCCGCGATCGAGGGCACGCTGGGCCCCAAGGGGCTGAACTGCATGCTCGTGGACAAGTTCGGCGATGTCACCGTCACCAACGACGGCAGCACGATACTCGACAGGATCGAGGCGAATCATCCTGCCGCCCGCATGTTGATACGAACCGCCAAAGCCCAGGATGCCGAGGTCGGCGACGGCACCACCACGGCCGCAATCCTGGCAAGCGCTCTCGTCGCCGAAGGTGTCAGCCACATCATGAAAGGCGTCCCGGTCACAAAGGTGATCGAGGGCATGTCTACGGGCATCGGCAGGGCGCTGGAGGTCATGGAGTCCGCCGCAAAGCCGGTCACCGGCCTCGACGACCCGCTTCTCTGGCAGGCCGCATACATCGCGGGGCGGGAGAGCAAGGACATCGCGGACCTCGTCGTCCGAGCCGCCGGATTGGTCGGCAAGGAGAATCTGTCGGATCCCGCCTTCCGACTGGCCGATGCCGTCGTCGCAAAGGAGTGCGCCGAGAGCGAGGTCTTCACCGGCTTGATAATCGAGAAGGAGCGCATGAACCGCCTGATGCCGCGCTCTCTAGAGAATGCGCTCGTCCTGGTGATAGACGACGCCCTCGAGCCGGAGCAACTGGGAGACGACGCGCTCAGCACGGAGTCGGGCTTCGCAAGGTATCTGCAGCTTCAGAACGAGTTCAAGGAGAGCCTTCAGAAGATCGTAGAGCTGGGCGTAGGCCTCGTAGTTGTACACAAATCGGCGGCCGATGCGGCGGAAGAACTGCTGACGGACGCTGGTGTAGTGGTCATCCGCAGGGCGTCGTCCAGGGACATAGTCAGGATCGTCGAGCATACCGGGGCCCGCAGCATCAAGCGCGCAGGTCTGAAGAAACCCGCAGAAGAGCTAGCAAAGTTTTTGGGCAAATGCGAGCGGGTATACGAAGATGAACGGCTAGGCCATATACGGATCGTTGGCGGAGCAGGCAAGCCGGCGGCGACCATACTTGTCGGCGCTGCCACGCGCGAGGTCAAGGAGGAGCGCGAGCGCATCGCGGAGGACGCTGCGGCCGCGGTGCAGGCGGCAATCTCCGGCGGAGTGGTTCCCGGCGGCGGCTCCGTCGAAATCGCGGCGGCACGGGAGGTTTCAGCCCTCAGGGAAAGCGTCAAGGGCATGGCGTCCTACGGCGTGGACTGCGTCGCGCAGGCGTTGAAAAGGCCCCTTGCGCAGATCGTCGCCAACGCCGGCTTCAACCCCTTGGAGAAAGTTGAAGACGTGATAGCGGCCCAGGCGGAGCGTGGAAGTCCGTCGCTTGCCGTTGATTGCGACGCAGGCGACATCGCCGATATGTACGAACTGGGCGTCGTGGATCCCGCGCGGGTGAAGATTCATGCTCTCAAAGCAGCAGCGGAAGTCGCGGAGGCCGTTCTCAGAATCAATACGATCATCCGAAGGCGCGATGGCGCATCGCCCGGAACGGCCAGCAGCACCGGCCAAGTCGCAGGAGAATTGAACTTATGACACAGAAGCGGAAAATCCCGATAGACTCAGATAAAACACGGGCTCAGCAGGAGAGAGATAAGGAGCTGGCGGAGACCGGAGCCGCCCCCGAGGAAGTCTTCCAGGAGTCTCCCGAGGCGGCGGACGTAGTCGCGGAGTCCGAGGCCGAGCGCGTCCTGCCACAGGATATACGCCTTCTCGCAGAACGATGTGAAGCAGCGGAGAAACGCGCGGAAGAGGAACACGAGAACCTCCTCCGGGCGGTTGCGGATTTTGACAATTACCGGCGCCGGGTCCGCGCAGAGCTCGAGCAGGCAAGACAGTTCGGCATCGAGGATTTCATCATCCGGCTGCTTCCGGTGCTCGACAACTTCGAGCGGGCGATCAAGACGGCAGAGGAGATGAACGACTTCGACGCCCTGCACGGCGGAGTTGTTCTCATCCTGCGCCAGCTTCGTGACGTCCTGGAGAAGGAGGGCGTCAGGCCCATCGAGACCGAGGGGCAGCAGTTCGACCCGACAAAGCACGAAGCTGTGATGCGCGTGGAAACCGACGAGTATCCCGACAACGCCATCATCGAGGAGTTCCAGAAAGGCTACATGCTGGGCGACAAGGTTATCAAGCCGAGCATGGTGAAGGTCGCACGGCATCCGGAAGAGTAGTCGTTAGCGGTCAGTCGGCAGTGGTCGGTAACCGAGTTTGATGCTGCCGGAATGCAGTCCGCCGCGCTGAACCAGGCCCGACCCGGCATCGCTCACGGACCCAGTGCCCAGGAATGAATTCCGGGCTGCGCGCGAGCAAAACCCTCCGGGTTGATGGCACCCTTGACGCCGCCAAAATGCAGTCCTTTCCGGCGGCAGGATTCGTATGTCATTGCGCCGCTGCGGGAAAGGAACCATTCCCGCAGCATGAGGCGGAGGTCTACGCTCTAAAGTCTACCCCGAGGAACAGGAGAAACTTTGATGGAGAGATTATGGGCTCCCTGGCGCATGCAGTATATCGAGCAGGGCGGCAGAGTCCGGGAGTGCTTGTTCTGCGAGCTGCCGGCGCAGCTCAAGGACGAGGAGAACTTCGTACTCTACCGAGGGGAAACCGGCTTCATCATGCTGAACTCCTTTCCGTACAACAGCGGCCATCTGATGGTGGCCCCGTTCAAGCACACAGCCGATATGTACGAACTGGAGGACGATGAGCTGCTGGAGATCAGCCACCTGATCAGGTATTCCGTGCGGCTGCTGACGGCGGCAGTGCAGCCGGACGGCTTCAACCTCGGCATGAACCTGGGCCGGAGCGCCGGCGCAGGAGTCGCCGACCACATCCACTGGCATATCGTTCCAAGGTGGAACGGCGATACAAATTTCATGCCGGTGACCGCGGGCACTAAGGTGCTCCCGGAGAGCCTCCGGTCAACCTACGACAAGCTCAAGAAGAAGATGGAAGAACTGGGAGCGCCCTGATATGCCCGACATCGAAGAGCGCATGGAGGAACTGAAGGCCAAAGCCCTCAACTGCCAGGCATGCGAGCTTTGCGAGACCAGGACGAACGTCGTCTTCGGCGAGGGGAACCCGGCCACGCCTCTGGTTCTCATCGGCGAAGGTCCCGGCGCAAACGAAGACGCGACGGGGAGGCCGTTCGTCGGCAGGGCCGGGCAGCTTCTCGATCAGGCGCTGCGGGAAAACGCGATCACGCGGCAGCACGTTTACATTTGCAATATACTGAAGTGCCGCGCGAGCATCGTCGAGGGCGGGAGCGTTCGGAACCGCCCGCCCCGGCTGTCGGAGGTCAACGCTTGCCTGCCCTGGCTCCAGCAGCAGTTGGAGATCATGGAGCCACTGGTCATCCTGTGCCTCGGCGGCCCGGCGGCGAATGTGATTATACATAAGGACTTCAAGATGACCAAAGAGCGCGGTATCTGGTTCTCCACTCCGTACGCCAGATATGCAATGGCAGCCCTGCATCCCGCGTACATCTTGAGGCAGGACGGCGAGACGTTCCAGGCGGCCAGGGCCTCGCTAGTCGCAGACATCGCCGCTGCCAGACAGAAGGTCATCGAAGCGAAGAAAGAGCCGAAATTGAGCCTGTTTTGAGAATGGAGTAATGGGGTGATGGGTGGCGAGCGTGGACTCTGGACTAATTGAAAGCGCCCCTGGGCTCTTGAGTCGGACACTTCCGTTCTGGATCGAGCCCGCAGAAGTATTCTCGCCGGTCGCGCACCTGCCCGGCTCCGTCCTGCTGGAGAGCCAGTCCGGCGCGGCGTTGCGCGGCAGATACTCCGTCATCTGCACCGAGCCGTTCGGCACACTCCATTCCATCGGCGGCCGCACTGTCCTCAACGTCCCATTCCCCTCTGCGAGCGGGATTGACTCGCCTTTCGAGCTGCTGCGAGATGTCCTTTCCGCCTGCGCGGCACCTTCCTCTTCCGAACCATTATTCGTCGGCGGTGCAGTCGGCTACCTGGGCTACGAGCTGCGAACCTTCGTGGAATATGCGTCAATCTCGGCGCGGGACGACCTCGGACTGCCGGACTGCTGGCTGGGGCTGTATAGCCATGCCGCCGTCTTCGATCATCTAAGGCACACCGTTTCGCTGAACGGATGCGCCATCCCAGGTGCGCCCGATCCAGAGCCTGGAATGGCCGCGCTGGAAGAGTTGATCCTGCGAGCGCACTGCGCTGGGATGGCGGAAACTAACCCGCCTCGACAGGCGGAGTCCCCCACCCTGTCTTCGAGCTTCACGAAAGCCGGATACTGCGCGGCCGTAAAGCGGGTCAAGGAGTACATAGCCGCCGGAGACGTCTATCAGGTCAATCTCTCTCAGAGGTTCAGCCTTCCAACCGAGGCGGACCCCTGGGACGTGTACCTTCGGCTGAGGAGGCGGAACCCGGCGCCATATGCGGCCTATCTGAACCCGGGCGGCTTTCGGGTTGTGAGCTCGTCCCCCGAATGCTTCCTGACCCTCGACCCGGTGACGCGCCTGGTAGAGACCAGGCCGATCAAGGGAACCAGGCCGCGAGCAGCCGATCCCGCCGAGGATCAAAGGCTGGCAGTGGAGCTTGTCCACAGCGAGAAGGATCTGGCCGAGAACGTGATGATCGTGGACCTGGAGAGGAACGACCTGGGCCGGGTGTGCGAATTCGGGTCCGTCGCGGTGCCTGAACTCGCGTGTGTGGAGAGCTATCCGACAGTGCATCATCTGGTCTCGGCGGTTACCGGGGTCCTGCGCCGCGAATGCGACCCGGTAGATCTGCTGGCGGCCTGCTTTCCGGGAGGATCAATTACCGGCGCTCCGAAGATACGCGCGATGGAGATCATTGACGAGATCGAGCCTGTCCGCCGGGGAGTCTATACGGGATCTATCGGCTACCTCGGATTCGACGGCTCGGTGAATCTGAATATCGGCATTCGGACGGCTGTGATCAAAGACGGCGCGTGCCATTTCCACGTCGGGGGAGGAATTGTCGCGGATTCCGACCCGGAAATGGAGTACCAGGAGACGCTGGACAAGGGGCGCGCGTTTTTCGAGGTGCTTGGATGTCAGGAGACAATACCGGTTTAACCGAGGCTTGGGGACAGGTTTACATCAACGGGCGATTGATCCCAGCCGACGAAGCCGCGGTTTCGGCATTTGACCGGGGCTTCCTCTATGGGGATGGCGTTTACGAGACGCTGCGGGTCTATGCCGGGAAGCCGTTCATGCTGGATGCGCACCTTCGGCGGATGGCCCACGGATGCTCGGTTGTCGGCCTGGCGCCGCCGGAGACGAAGGAGATCGAGGAAGGCGTGCGGCTCGTCCTGGAGGCGAACGGACTCACGGACGCCTACCTGCGCATCACGGTGACACGCGGTGCAACCGGGCGGCTCTGGTCCGACATGGCGCTATCGAAGCCCACACTCCTGGTCATCGCCAAGCCGCTCGTACCCAGGGACTTCGGGAAGGGCCTGCGCCTGGTGGTCTCCCGCTATAGAACCGATGAGCGCAGCCCGCTGAGCGGTGTTAAGCAAACGGGGATACTGCCGAAGATACTCGCCCGTGCGGAAGCCCAACGCATGGGGGCGGACGATGCCCTTTTCCTCGATACTCGAGGGTTCGTCGCGGAAGCGACGTCTTCAAATGTTTTCTGGGTGCGGGATGGAAAGCTCGTCACGCCGTCACTGGCCTGCGGAATACTGGCGGGCATCACGCGGCAGGTCGTGATGGAGATAGCGCACGAGCAAGGCGTCGGCGTCGTCGAGGGCGAATTTGCACTTGGCGAGCTGCGCACAGCGGACGAAATGTTTCTCACCAGCTCCACCTGGGAGATCGCGCCGGTCCGCTCGCTCGACGACATGGAGTTCCCCGAAGCTCCGGGCCCCGTGACGAAGGGGCTACTGGAATTGTATCGCCACCGTACCCCAGCTTAGCAGCCCGCCCTATTTGCAAATACTGTCAGTATTGCTGATTGACAAGACCGGCCTTCTGCTGCACAATGGTAGCAGTAGCATTTGGAGGTATGAGCATGGTGCGGAACAAGCTGCTCGGTGAGATAATGATAGAAATGGGCCTCGCGTCCCACGATCTGATCATAGACTGTTTGAACATCCAGACTGAAATCCATCGCAGGGGGCTCGATCCTATTCCAATCGGGAAACTGCTTGTGAAGACCGGGCACGTGACACTCGAGCAGCTCGACGCAGCTCTGGAGAAGCAGTCCAAGTACCACATGCCAAGCTAGTCGCCGCGCAGCCGCTTCAGCACTGCGATATCGCGCACATCGTCCTCGATCGTCCTCGCTGGCGTTTCGATTAGTCCCGCAAGCCCATCCAGGGACGGATGGCGCACCAGGGCGGCGAACCCCCGCTCCCCGATATTCCCCATGCCTATGTTTGCATGCCGATCTACGCGGGAGCCAAGCTGGACCCGGGTATCGTTCAAGTGCACGAGCGCCAGCCGCGCCAGCGGAGTTCTCCAAGAGCAGAATGACCGCATTCTGCGCCTGAGCGGGCCGTGCAGCTTGACATCCGCGCTGAAATTGACTAGTCTGAACACCGGTGAAGGCAGACCGCTCCAGTGCCCCAGCACCTAAACTAGCGACGCAAGGAGTTCTAGTATGATTGCCTTCGTGGTTCTCGTCGCTATGCTGGCATTCCTCGCCGGATACAGATTCTACGGCAGGTTCCTGTCCAGGCAGATGCGGCTGGATGACTCCCGCAAGACCCCGGCATGCGAGATGAACGATGGATTGGATTACGTCCCGGCAAGGGCTCCACTGCTCCTGGGGCAGCACTTCTCCGCGATAGCGGCAGCGGGTCCGATTGTCGGGCCTATCCTGGCGGCGGTGTGGTTCGGCTGGCTTCCCGCGCTCCTGTGGATCGTGCTCGGTGCGATTCTCATCGGCGGCGTCCACGACTTCACGAGCCTGGTTGCTTCCATCAGGCACAAAGCCACCTCCATCGGCGAGATAGTGAAAGAACACATGTCTCCCAGAGCCCATGTTCTGTTTCTCACCTTTGTATGGTTCGCCCTCGTATATGTCATCATCGCCTTCACGGATGTCACCGCCCAGACTTTCAAGACCGTGTCGGCCAATGCTGCTTTCGGACCTGCCGTGGCAGTGAGTTCCATACTATATCTCCTACTGGGAGTCGTGATGGGCATTGTGCTATACAAGTTCAGGGTGAAGCTCTCGGCGGCGACTGCGGTGTTCCTGCCGCTCGTGCTGCTTACCGTCTGGCTCGGCACGAGATTGCCTCAGCCATTCGTTACCTCACTGCTGGGGATACCCGTGAAGTCGTGGGAGGTCGGGCTTCTGATATACTGCTTTATCGCCTCGCTGGTACCGATGTGGCTGCTGCTGCAGCCGCGCGGCTATCTCGGCGGCTGGTTCCTTTACCTCACGATACTCACCGGCCTGATCGGGGCGCTGTTCGGCGGATTCCACATACAGCAGCCGGCGCTGAACCTCCACGGCCTTAGAGGATTGGAGACGGGGAAACTCATTTTCCCGGTTCTGTTCATCACCATCGCATGCGGCGCCTGTTCAGGATTCCACGGGATAGTGAGCTCCGGCACAACATCGAAACAGCTCAGCCGGGAATCGGACGCGCGCGTCATAGGCTACGGAGCGATGATACTGGAGGGCCTTGTTGCAGTACTGGCGCTGGCAACGGTGATGATGCTGCCGAAGGGAGCGCCGATCCTGAAAGCCGAACCGAACTTGATCTATGCGAACGGCCTGGCACGTTACCTCGGACTGATAGGGATCAACTTCAACATCGCGCTGACCTTCGCCCTCCTCGCCTTTTCCACGTTCGTTTACGACACGCTGGATGTGTGCACGAGGCTTGCGAGATACATTCTGCAGGAGCTTCTGGGCTGGAAGACGATGGCGGGCGCATTTGTCGCCACTTTCGTCACGCTGCTTCTGCCGTTTGCCTTTCTCATGCTTACCAAGGAGAAGGGCTACCTGGTCGCGTGGCCGATCTTCGGAACCAGCAATCAGTTGCTCGCAAGCCTCACGCTCCTGGCCGTGTCCGTGTGGCTGATCGGGACAGGGAGAAACGCCATATACACCCTGATCCCAATGGCGTTCATGATGGTGGTGACTCTGTGGTCGCTGGTGATCCAGTTCGCTCCCTTCTTGACATCGCTACTCGCGGGCAAGGCCGTGGCGCGAGACGCCATGATCTCGGGCATTTGCGGCATCATCCTGTTCGTCCTGGCCGTCTGGCTGGCGTGGGAGGCTATCAACGCGCTGGCTTCAAGCTTGGCGAAACGGAGAAGAGCGAAACTAGCTACGTGATCGAGGCTGGAGATCGGCGTCATCTTGCTAGGGTGGAGTTGGAGAGTCTGGGTCCTCTCCAACTCCGAGCTGGAAAGACTAGCCTGGCCACAGGTTCGTCTCCCACAGCCATTTCCGATTATATCCAACTATGCCCGAAGTGGCAAGGGAATTAGGGCCACTTTGCCCTTATATGACGGGCCATTCTCGCCCCTACCCCCTCCATGTCGCTGAGGCCGGGCCCTTTCCGCCGAGGCGGATTCAGGATTGCCCTGTGCCGGATCAGGTGGTATAATTATGCAGGTGCCAGTAGCGTCTGGCCCGGCCTGTGAATCGCGGAGGGACCTCGGATGAAGCTGACCAGATTACGAGGCGTGCTGCCTATCGCTGCCGCGCTGTTTATCATGCTCTCAACGCTGAGCGCGGTATATGCAGAGCTGCGGAAGGGCGAGAAAGCACCCGAATTCAAGCTGTTATCGGTTGACGGCAAAATGCTCAGCCTCAAGGAGATCAGAAAAGACCCCGCCAAGAAAGGCACCACACGTGTGGTTCTGCTCGATTTCTGGGCCACATGGTGCCCTCCCTGCAAGCAGGAGATTCCTCACCTGCAAAAGCTGCACGAGAAGTATGGAAAGAAAGGCCTGGCCGTGGTGGGTGTATCGGTGGATACCAGTGGAGCTAAGGTTGTCCGGCCGTTCGTCAAGGAACGCAAGCTGACCTATACAATCCTTCTCGATCCCAAGGGCGGAACGCAAAAAGATTATCGAGTTCGCTTTTACCCCACCGTATACATTCTGGACAAGAAGGGCATCATCTGCAACGTGCACGTAGGCTATAAGCCCGGGATGGAGAAGGACCTCGAAAAGGAGATACAAGCCCTGCTCAAGTAGCGGCGGGCTGTCGCTGGGATCAACTTATGTCCGTACATGCCGCAGTCAGCATACCGACGGCCTTCGCTTTCGGCCTGGCGTCGTTCCTCTCGCCATGCGTGCTCCCCTTGGTGCCGGCTTACCTATCGTACATGTCGGGAGCGTCGGTCGAGGAACTGATGACGTCGCGAGGCTCGAAAGCGCTTAAACGCACAGGCGTGAAGTCTGTGCTGTTTGTGCTCGGCTTCTCGGCAGTCTTCATCGCCATGGGCGCCACAGCAACATCGGTGGGAAGGCTGCTGGACGCGTGGATGGACACCCTGATGAAAATAGGCGGGGTGGTCATAATCATCTTCGGCCTGCACATGCTGGGGGTGTTCAGGATCAAGGCGCTGTACATGGAGAAGCGATTCCACGGGCGCTTGCAAAACGTCGGCCTTGTCGGGGCATTCCTGATCGGAGTCATGTTCGCGTTCGGCTGGACGCCTTGCACCGGGCCGGTGCTCGCCGGCATACTCGCACTCGCGGCAGACAGCGAGACCCTCCTCCAGGGAGTCGGTCTCCTGGCAATCTACTCGTTGGGTCTGGGCATCCCCTTCCTGATAACCGGCTTTGCCACCGGGACGGCGCTGAGGGCACTGGCGCGATTCAAGAAGCACTTCCGCACAGTTGAAATCGCGAGCGGAGCGCTAATGATCGCTGTCGGCGTGCTGATATTCCAGGGGAATCTCCAGGTTCTGAGCTCCATCTTCAGCAAGTGGTTTCCGGGGCTGGGTTAGCACAAGCGAAGGAGCGCCGGTTGGTACGAGAGCAGGGAAAAGAATAGCCCCCTGCTCTCATGTTGGACACGGCAAATCAAGGAATGAGCGGCCTAAGCCGCGGTCCGCTGTTGTCCTACTTCCGAGGCACGTCTGCCTGAGCGACGATCTGTTCCAGCTTCTTGACTAACCCGTCCGACGCATCGGTGCTGCACAGATCAGAGATTGCCTTATGCAAGGGTTTGCGCAAAATCTGCTGTGAGACTGCATTCATCAACGCGACGCCCATTTGCTCACGAGTGATGTTGGGTCTGTAAATGAATCGGTCTGTCTTCTTGTCCCCGGTTCTCTCCTGGCTGAGTATGCCCTTCCTAGCCAGCTTGGCCATGGTCAACATAATGGTGGAGTACGAGAGTTCCCTGCGCGGATACATGATCTTGAAAACCTGGGTGGTGCTCACCGGCGGTTCCAGATCCCAAACGATGTCCAGAATCTGCGCTTCCAACTCCCCGAGCGATTGACCTCCCAATCCTTTCCGAACGCCCACGTAGTCTCTGGCACCATCCTTCGAGTCCATGCGATGTCTCCTTTCCGAAATCCTGCGCTAATTCAGTCGTGCCTCCCCATGGGAGAGCGGACACCTCTATATTACAACACCGCTAACTGGTTTGTCAATGGGTTTCTCGTATTGGACACAAATAGTTCACAAAGTTTTCTCGGACGGCACTAGTCGAACAGTTACCCGAAGCTGGTTCGCTAGGTTGAGCCATACTCGATAGCCTCTGACGCTCTGCCTCATTTGCTGGCGGCACCAAGGGCCGCCGCGAAATTTACGCCCCTCAAAAGGCGCCCACACCGACAATCGGCTTCCGGTTCGACCAAAGCACACCCGGGCGCCTCTGCCCACCTGCTGAGACATGCGCGTTCAGGGTTGCCCACTCTGCTTGGCTTTCGCGGCTGCCGTCGTATCCCTCACAATTTTGATCCTCGGGTTGTTCGCGCCGAAGACCGCACGGCTGCCGATGCGGTTCACCACAGTGAGCGGGCCGGTACTCATGTTTCCCGAGAAGATCGCCTTTGTATCCGCACCATCCAAGACCGCGAGCTTACCACCTTGGTTGAACGTGCAGCCGTTTACGTTCAGCCGGCCGCCGGTCGCGATCATCGCGGGCCGGCCCTCTCGAGCGGCGGCCCAGTCATGTATATTGCACGCGCTGAGATTGAGACTGCCATCGCGCACCTCTATCAGCGTGCTTGGTACCGCCCAGAAACTGCAGTTTACGAGGGTGAGGTTCCCGGTATTGCCCTTGCGCAGGAGGATTCCCCGGCTGTCTGTAACGCCGAATGGGGCGAACTCCCCGTTCGTGATGCTCACGCCGATGCTGAAGCTATCTTCCACGTCAACGGCAATCGCGCATCTGTCTGCTCCAATACCCACGAAGTTGCCATTGGTGACGCCGGCCTCATACGTCACCTGCGGGTTAGGCTTCACTTCACCTGTGCGATAGAACCTGTAGCCCGTATGGTAGCCGAAGCAGAAGGTATTCAAGCAGTATTGCCAGTCCGACCGCCCAAACTGAAACGCCACACCGTTCTTCTGAACCCACGCGCGCAGCGGCTTGTCCAAAGTGAAATACGGCCAGAAATGGACGTTCTCGATCCGGCTGACGTCATAGCAGTGGTCCACGTTGATGCCGACCTTGAGCGGCTCCCCCCAGACGTTTCGGACGACGCTGGCATGCGCGCCATCGAGGTTAATGCCCTGATAAGCGTTGTGGAGGAAGATATCTTCTATCCGACCATCGGCGGCTCCGGTAATGGCATACGGGTAAGGAATGGGCTCTTTGAGATCGGCGGCCTGCTCCGGGTACTGGATAGCCACGTTTCTGAAGCCGCTGCCGCCGGACAGGACGATGCAGCCTGGGCCTTCGCTTTTCCCTTTCCCGCCTGTCGCGAGGAGAATGGTGCCGCGCTGTCGGCCCGGTCCGGAGTAGTCGCCCTTCAGCGTCGTGCCTGAAGGCACGCAGACCGTCCCCGCAATAAGGTACGTTCCGGCAGGCGCGTAAACCGTGCTCCCGCTCTCCTGGGCAGCGGCATCCAGCGCCCTCTGAAATGCGGCTGTGGCGTCTGACTTGCCGTCAGCCACGGCCCCGTAGTCTTTCACGTTCAGTGTAGCCGCACCGGACTGACCAACCGGCAGCAGTGCCATCGCCATGACCACCGAGACAAGAACAACTGAGTAAGCAAACAACTGATGCATGTGCACTCTCCTACCAAAACAGCACGCTACGCCATTATAACACCAAGACAACGAATCGCCAACCTAACGCCTGCTTTGTAGGAAGTGTTTAAGCAACGCGAAAGTGTCCCCTTAAGTGCAAAGGGATTATGTCCCCTCCCGTCTCAGGCGATTCTGGTTGCGCCGACGGGTTTGCCTGGATGACGGACGATCCTGGTGCAGGGCGTGCGCGCGGGGGAGTCTGTG
>DATKXU010000112.1:0-5519 GCA_035528905.1 Armatimonadota bacterium | reverse complement strand
GATCCCGGCGAGGGCGATGATTCCGGCTACCAGGAGATCAAGCGAGAGATGGGCGATCTCGGGGTAGTCGGGCCGTCGGTCGGGCTGCCGGGCCTTCAGGACTTATGCAACTTCATCGAAGGCGGCGCCGAGGCGGCGACGTATGCCTATCTTGACTACCCGGCCCTGATCGAGCGCTATGCGGAGGTCCAGGAAGCGTTCCAGGTCAGGCTTGCCGAGCGGATTCTGAAGGCGAAACCGGACTTCCTCATGATCGGGGTTTCGGGGCTGATGACTCTCCAATCGCCGGAGATATTCCGCAAGCTCAGCCTGCCGACGCTGCAGAAGGTCACCGCTATGGCAAGGGCAGCCGGAATCCCATCCCATCTTCACGCATGCGGCAGGGAGCGCGTGCTCGTGGAGATCTGTGCGAATGAGACCGATCTCAGCTCCATCGAGCCCCTGGAGATTCCGCCCATGGGCGACTGCGACCTTGCCGAGATTAAGCGGAAGTTTGGCAAGCGGATCGCTCTGAAGGGCAATCTCCACACGACCGAGGTCATGCTGCGGGGCACTCCCGATGACGTTCGCCGGGAGTCCAGGCGCTGCATGGATCAGGCGGCGGAGGGTGGGGGATTCGTCCTGGCAACTGGCGATCAGTGCGGGCGCGACACCCCCGATGAGAACATCTTCGCCATGATCGAGATCGCCCGGGAATATGGAGTCTACTAGGTGAGGGTTCTTCGCTACAGTCTTCTATTGCTGGTCCTGCTCCTGGTCGGATGCGCTTCCCGGCAGGAAGCCCTTGATACTCGCCGTTCCTTCAAGGAGATAGACAAGGGCATGAGAATGCTCGTCAAGGGCGACAAGTCCCATGCCTTGAAGACATTCGACAAGGCAATTGCGGGCTCGCCTTCAAACAAGGATCTCCGCCTGCTGGTAATCGGCCTGCTGACTCAGGAGGGGATGTATCGCGAGAGCATTCCGCGTATCAGGCAGGCAATCGCAATCCCTGATCGAAAAGGGGATTTCCTGCGGGATTCCGCCCTCTACACCACCCTTGGCGATGCGCATTGGAAGATCGGAAATCGTGTCGAGGCTGAGAAAGCCTACCAGGAGGCTATTCGGCTCAATAAGTACAACGCCACCGCATACAACAACTGGGGCTACATGCTTGCTGAATCCAATCAACAGCTTGACAAAGCCCTTGAACTTACAAAGAAGGCGCTGGTCTTCGAACCGGATAATGGGTACTTTCTGGATTCGGTGGGATGGGCCTATTTCCAGAAGGGCGAGCCCGCAAAGGCCGTAGAGTATCTCAGGAAGGCGGCTGCGCGTTGCCCAAAAGAAGTCGAGGTTCGTCTGCACTATGCCGAGGCGCTTCAGGCAGCCGGCGAGAACAAATCCGCGCTCATCGAGTACCATAAGATGCGCAAGCTTTCTCCTGCGAACCGCGCAGTGAAGGAACGAATCAGGACACTCCACCAAAGAAATACGAATAAATAGTTGACAAAAAGCGAGCTAGCGCTTACAATAAAGCCACAGTCTATTTCCTCAGCGACAAGGAGGTTGCCGCATGCCAACTGGAAAAGTCAAGTGGTTTAACGACGCCAAGGGGTACGGATTCATTGAGACCGAAGATGGCAAAGATGTATTCGTTCACTTCTCGGCAATAAGCATGGAAGGATACAAGAGTCTTTCCGAAGGCCAGCAAGTGGAGTTCGAGGCCGTTGAGAGTCCCAAAGGCCTTCAGGCCACGAAGGTCGCTTTGGCTATCGCTGCGGAGACGGCGTCTCCAGCAATGGAGCCGGATGCTGCAGCGGCAACCGAATAAGCAAGATCAATTCTGGCCGAACTTTGAAATAGCTACGTCGAACACCGCCAGGTCTGTCCCGGTGGCCGCGAGGCGAAAGTCGGAATCGGCGTTCTGCCGGTTCTCAAACCGTATGTTCGGGAGCACAAAGGTTTGTTGCTTCCACTGATTTGTTCCCTCAAGCACAATTTCGTCGCTCGCTTTGTATGGCTCGTCCTTGGAGTCATACTGCAGCTTGAAGGAGCCTTTGCCGCCATCGAAGTAGGTCACCGTGACGTACGTCTTGCCGTTGGTCGCGAAGTTCGGGCTGGCGGCAAAGTACATATAGGCCGTGTCACCGGCTTTCACCGTCTGTCTGCATTGCTTGCCGCCGACTTCGACCTGGGCGGTCTGCCCATCTGCGAAGTCATTCAACCACAAACCGGAGGACCTCGGCCGAATTCCGAGCGGCAGGTACACCTCCATGACGCTCCTCAGCCGAACGATGTGCTCGTCTGCCTTCATGCCAATCGTTACCGCCCGAAGGGTGGGACTTGGCTCATCGTCCTTGGAATAGGTCAGCGAGATGCTCTTCTGTTGCGGGAAGTCGAACGTCTGCCTCCCCGGCGTGACTTTAATCCCTGAGGGCATGTAGAAGTAAGCCGAAACTCCCCTTATCTCCTGGCCTGGGAAAAGGTTCTGCAGCGTGACGGATGCTTTGATCTTCTTGGAGTCCGCAGAACGAATGGTGAGCGAGGGCAGGAACGGATCCGCCAGCTCAACCATGAATACCTTCGTTACCACTGCCCCGCCGGCGAGCCTAAGTTCGCCGATGACCGGGAAGACCTTCGGGCGATATGTGCTTCTGGCGGGCGCACGAATGGTGAATATGCCCTCCACCGACTTTCCCGGGCCGATCTCCTTGAAGTCCATCAGGCCATGAACGGTCCACTCATCAGGCGGAATGATCTTCACCCTGCCGCCGCCGTTCACCTTCTGCGACAGATTGGTTACGTTGCAGTCTACCTTGAAGTCCCTGCCGGCGAATATCTTGAAGTCGGCATTGGGATTGACCGCCTTGTACTCCATCTTGCAGGTGAAATCCAGCCCCGGCTTGTCCGACATAGCATTGGCGACGTCGGACGGCAGCATGGCATTGGCGTGCAGGGTGTTAAGCGCCAGTATGAGGAGAATGATGTAGCGCATTGGCAAAACTCCTAGAGTGACTTCATACGTTCGTTGATCTCAGCAAGCAGCTTCTCGTGCAGCACAGGATTCGACGCGGCCACGCACGAGCGGATATTTGTCTCAGACGTATCGAGCAGGGGCACGTCCCCCAGCGAGTTGCCGTATGCATCCGTTACGTGGCAGCCTGCTGCCTCGGCGATCAATACCGCCGCCGCAATGTCATAGGGGAAAAGCCCTATCACCGTCCCGAGGCCCGCTTCGATGAAGTCCTTCTGCAGCTCCGGGTGATCGCGAAGTATGCGATTGCTCACATCCACCACAGCGTCGAACTGGCCGGTGACCAGTCTGGTGAGCGAGAAGGCGATGCTGTTGATGACGAATACCCCGCCCCTGAGCGACGACCGATCTACCATCGGCCCGATGACCTTGGCAACATACTCCATCGGCCTCCCTGCGATGTCGAAGCTCCACGACATCTTGTCTAGCTCGCTCACCAAGGTCAATCTGATCGGCTGGTCTGTGTCTTGGTATCTCATTCGGGCGTTTCCACCCCTGGAGGCGGTGAGCAGGCGATCCTCCTTGAGTTCGAGGACACAGGCGAAGGTCACGTCGCGGAGACAGGCTTCCCTCGAATAGGAGGCGAGGGCAATCGAGACGACCGCCCCTTCCAGGCCGACCATGGCAGGCCGAGTGCCGTCAATGGGGTCAATCACGAGAAGGTAGTCCGGGCGGGCGCATTCCACCAGCCCGCGCTCTTCGGTATAGTAGGCGACCGGCAGATCGTGATGGGCGATGAACTCTGCAACCGCCTTCTCCGCGACCTCGTCAATGGCGAAGGACTCATCGCCGCTGGATGCCTTGCCCGTCACTTCTTTCGACGCAGCCTTGCCCAGGTGCGGCCTCACGGCCCGCCGGATCGCGTATGCCAGATCAACTACCGCCCGCTCGATGTCCATACCGCGAGTCAGTATACGTTTGTCACTCATCCACTGTCAAGGCAACGACGAAAAAGGGGCTGGAGTCTATTCTCCAGCCCCTTCGTGCTTCAGATCATGTTCGGCATCATCAATTGTATATTGCTACGTCGCTGTCGTTTCTCGGCTTCAGCAATCGGACGTATCCGGCGCCGGTATCATAGAGGGTACAGATCCCCGTGATAACCACATGCTTGCCCTGTACAGGCGGATTCAGCAGCGTGGTAGCATCAACTCTGACTCCAGTATGGCTCGTCCCATCGTCGAGAGTCGTGCCGTCATCAACGTAGACATAACCGGTTTGGTTATCAGTCACCGTGCCGGCGATGGTTACCAGCAGGCCGATGTTGTTCAGACTCACGCTCTCGGGAACGCCGGGATTAAGGCCGCTGGTCGCGCCGCCGAGTGTCCCGGTCAACATGAATAACGGGTCAATCACGGTCCCGGTCAGGCCTTCGATGACCTTGCAGTTTATGAGTGCTCGTTCTCCGTCCATCAGTCCCAGCCTGCCGTAGACTTCCACCTCGGTGCCGGGGACTATGGCGCTGGCATACTCGACGCATATGGCGGAGAACCGATCGTCCTCTTCTACGTAGAGCCGGTCGTCAAAGTTGGCGGTGACTGTCCGAGCATCAAGGTGCACGGGGTAGTTGTTCGCGCAGGCCTTCGCGTCGCTGATCTTAGCCATCGGCGCCGCCACCGTCACTCCGCTGGAGGTAACGGCGGTTGAGGTCAGATTCCAGCCGTTTACCGCTCGGGCGCTGATGTAGTACGTATTGCCTACGGTGAGCGAGAGACCGTAGATAGTCCCGGACGTCGCGACGCCGGCGCTTGCCCATGCCTTGACATCCGTTCCGCCCGGAGTACTGCCTACCGCAAGCTCATAGCGCTGGATACCGGATTCAGGATCTGAGCCGCCCCATGATGCTGCAAGACTGGTTGTCGAGGTAGTGTACTGGTCATCGGTAACCGAATTCATCACCGGTGGTGTGGTATCGGCCGCCTGTTTCAGCACGAACTTTGCTGCGTCTGCACTTATATATTTCGTATCCGTACTCGCGTTAGTGAGTTCCACATATCCGGCGCTTCCTGCCTGGAACATCTTGTCCGCGGCCACGAGGAACCACCCGCCCAGATTCGGAGTCGACGAGTACTGGTTCTGTATGCTTGTCACCTGTCCGCCGTCATAGTAAGTCGTGTACGGAGCTCGTTCGTTTCGGTTCGCGCCGATCTGGTAGTACGCATAGACGTCGTATATGCCGGCCACCGTAATGTTCGGCGTCCAGCGGCAGGATCGCGTAATCGAAGAAGTGGAACCACTGCCCGCGGTGTACAGGTAATTCGTCCCAATCTTCGGTACATCCGGATTGCTGCCGACGCTCCAGGTAGCGCCTCCCGGCGAAGTGTTCGACCAGCCGGGATCAGTGTTGTCTATCACAATCTCCGTCACGACAGCCGTCGTCGCGAAGGTCAGATCGGTGGTCTGGTCAGTGCCGTAAGCGTTCGTTGACACGCACTGGTAATGATATGTCGTCTCAGGGACTAATCCCGATATGCTGACGCTGTGAGAGGTGGTGTTCCCATTC
>DATKXU010000111.1:0-11504 GCA_035528905.1 Armatimonadota bacterium | reverse complement strand
AATCCGCCCACCGGATTCCCTGAGAGCTTCCTGAACCTCGCCTGGAGCAAAGTTCTGGGGATTCCCCTGCCGGTAGTCCTTCTGGTGCTGGTGATCATCGCCGGCGATCTCTTCCTTCGCCACCTGAGATACCTTCGGCAGGTGTATTACATTGGCAGCAACGAGGCGGCTGCCAGGCTGACTGGTATCCCCACCGCCAGGGTAAAGACCTTCGCCTTCGTACTGACCGGTTTCCTCGCCGCAATGTCAGGGGTTCTGATTGCCGCCAGATCGAACGCCGTGGATCCGAATGGCGGAATGGGCGCTGAGCTGCGAGTCATAGCAGCCGTCATAGTCGGCGGGGCAAGTCTGTCGGGCGGTCGTGGAACTATTCTGGGCTCATTCCTCGGCCTGATGCTGATGCAGATCATCACAACCGGCCTTGTCTTTATCAATGTCGCCCCAGAGGCCCAATTGATTGCGGTCGGCCTGGTGCTCGTACTTGCCGCCGTCATAGACCAGGCGGGCTCTTCGTGGGGCAGCGTCGTTTCTCTTTTAACAACAACCAGGAGCAAGAAAGTGGAAAGAGCAATCAATGTAGTCCTTGCCATAGTCATTGTCATCCTCGCATTCGCCAAGTTCGGAGGAGGAGCGCACAAGGCGGCCGCGCCGGGAGTTCCGCCGGTGAAGGCTCAGCAGTACGTGATGATTGCCGCAGCCACTGGTGCGCCTTATTGGATTGACTCGAAGGCAGGCCTGTATGACAAGGCACAGGAGCTGGGGGTAAAGGCCGTATTCACCGGCCCTCAGACCGTGGATGTGAACCAGCAGATTGACGCCATCAACCGCGCCATCGCCCAGCACGTGGACGGGATCATCATGGTCCCCATGGCCGATTCGGTCACTCCCGCGATCAACAAGGCCCTCGACGCGGGTATTCCCGTCGTGTGCGCCGACGCGGATGCTCCGTCGAGCCGAAGGTATACCTTCGTCGGAACGGGGAATTATCAGGCCGGCCGTCAGGTCGGCGAGCTGCTCAGCAAGACGCTCGGTGGCGAGGGCGAGGTCGCGCTGATCTACATCCCGGGCGCGGACAACCTGGCTCAGCGGCTAAACGGCTGCAAAGACGCCCTGAAGACGTTCCCCGGCATCAAGGTTGTCGCCATCGGGAATGATCAGGGCTCGCTGACCGAGGGTCAGAAGGTCTGCCGCACGATCATGCAGGCGCACCCCGACCTGAAGGGCTTTGGCTGCGTGGACGCCGGGGGTGGGCAGGGCGCCGCCGTTGCCGTGAAGGAAGCCAATAAGATCGGCAAGGTGCACATCGTCGGCATGGATCGCGATGAGGCCACGCTCCAGTTCATCGAGCAGGGGATCATTGATGCTTCCATCGGCCAGCGCACCTACACCATGTCCTACACGGCCCTTCAACTCGTCTACAACCTGCGCAACAACCAGATCAACATGGTTCGCGATTGGCGGAAACTCGGGATTAGCCCGCTCCCCATGCTGATAGACACCGGCAGCTTTGTGATCACTAAGGACAACGTCAAGGAGTTCTACCACAAATGACCTCCACGCTTGTCCTCCGCACGGCAGCCATTTACTGCCTTAGCTTGCGCAGTCGCGAAATTCAAGCTCAAAAATCCGAGACCAGAGCCGTTTATTATGTTTTCCCGCCCATCCCCCCGGCAGGTGAGGTTACTTTATTATACCCCTCTGAGCCCGGATCGTCAAGGGGAATTCCGTCTCCAGACCTGACGCTTGGCTGGCGATCGGACTAGGGGCTCTCTGGCTGAATGTCTGCCTGCTTACGAACCATGAGCACCTAAACTAGGTGGGTGCTCAGCCTATATATACGCAGTTGAACGCGAGGTTGGTCTGCTGGGCGAGCACGAGACCCCCGTCCCGAACCCTCTTTCGCACGCCCATTTCCCACTCCGCGCTCGAATCAGTGCGTCATCCTGCGCTCCCATTCCTTTTCGAGCGCTTCGAGGAAGGCGATCGGGTCGGGGAGGGTCGAGGGCTCGATGTGGAGCTTTGCCGCGAGCGGTTCGAGGATCTGGCCGGCGAGCGGACGCCAGACCGTCTCGTCGAGTTCGAGCCGCCTGCCGAGGAAATGTCGGAGCGCGCGGTAGTCATCCTTCGTCACTTCCGAAACATGCGCGAGCGCTTCGGGCGGAAGCAGCGATGGGGCCGAGTCGGTCTCAGCCGGGGTGGGAGATGCGAGGGGATGTTCGACCGGTTGCGATGCGTTGATCGATTCCTGCACCTGCCGGCCGGTCTTGACCACAAGCGTCCCCGCGATGTAGTCGCCGAGCCGCCGATACTCCGGGCTGATAAGGATCGAGACGCAGCCGATCCCGTACGCCGCAGGGAGCATGTCGACGAACCGTGTGACGTTCCTCAGCACCGCCGCGCGCGAGTCGATCGGATGGCCGGAATCGCGGATAACACGGATGCTGAGCGCCCGCTTCCCCGGCGTCTGGCCGTTTCGCGTCGCTTCATAAAAGAGGAAATAGCCGCCCCATACAGCGAAGATCACTAATGCGAGGACGGCGATCATCCAGGGTGCCAGGCTGCCGAGGTCCAGGCTGTGCATGGCGAAGCTCGGCATGAGGAAGATCAGCGAGAGGCCGAGCAGGATCGCGGCCTGCAGCAGGGAGTCGAGCAGCATCGCCAGGAAACGCGAGCCGAGCCCGGCAAGCTCGAACTTCAGCTCTACGTGCTCCGGCGTGAGTATGGCGATCTCCCGACTCATAACGACCTCCTCGTGGACATGCTGATGATTAGACAAACCGAACAACAGGACAGTTTCGAAGGGCTCGAGCAGCTCCTTCTCCGAATCGAATCTCACGGCCTCAAGAGCCTGACGAGCGACGAACTGATCGACTTCGGCCGACTCTACAGGCGGCTCGCATCCGAGCTTTCGTCCGCCCAGGCTCTCGGCATCGACGAGAAGCGGATCGAGTATCTGAACCAGCTTGCCGGTCGGGCCTACGGGCACATCTACGTCGCTGAGTCGAAGGGCTGGCCGTCGGTGCGCAGGTTCTTCCACAGAGACTTTCCGCGGAGCTTCCGGAAAAACCTGCTCTTCATGCTCGCGGCCTTCGTCATCATGTACGGTGCGGCGGTCTTTGCCTACGCGGTCGTCAATCGGGACCCGGGGAAGGTGGACGTGGTGCTCGGCCCCGGGGCGTCGGCGATGATCGACCAGATCGCGGAGAGGCATACCGTGCGCCACAACTGGATGCCACAGGATGAGCGGCCGATGATGTCGAGCTTCATCATGGTGAACAACCTCAAAGTCGCGGCGTTGGCTTTCTCTGTCGGGGTGCTCGGAGGGATACTGACCTGCGCGATCCTCTGCTACAACGGCTTGATGCTCGGGGTGATCGCGGGTGCGGTCCAGCTTCGTGGTCCGCAGGTCGCGCTTGGCTTCTGGGCATTTGTCGCGCCGCACGGGGTGATCGAGCTGACGGCAATCTTCATCGCGGGTGGGGCGGGATTGATGCTCGGCTGGGCGCTTGTGAATCCGGGGCAGTACACCCGCAAGACGGCGCTCAAGCTCGCGGGCCGGGAGGCGTTCACCCTTGTCCTCGGCGTGGCGGCGATGCTCGTAGTTGCGGGGATCATCGAGGGGTTCTTCTCGCCCTCCATGCTCCCGGAAGAGTTGAAGCTCACGACGGCGGCTCTGCTAGGGGTCTCGCTCTATGCCTACCTCCTCCTGGCGGGCAGAGAATGACGGTGTAGCAGCAACTACGGACTCCTGCACTCCAATACTCTCCTACACCCTTCCCTCATGCTTCAACTGCAGGTACTTGTTAACCGTCGCCACGGAGAGATCGCTCGGGGCCGCGTCGATCGTGAGGACCCCTCGGCTCGACAGCTGCGAGAGCGCCTTCTTTCTCGACCGAACCATGCTGAGTGCGACCGTCTGCGTGTAGAGATCGGTCGGCTTCGAAGGCCGGGAGTCGATGATCGCGGGGAGTTCGTAGTCCGCCAGGGCGACGCAAACCACCAGATGCTTCGATGCGAGGATGCTGATGCTCGATATCAGCCGGCTCGATGCTTCCTCGTCGATCAGGTCGGTGAAGAGGAAGCAGAGCGAGCGTTTCCGCTGCCGGTGAGCTGCGTACATGAAGTTCTCGTAGTATGCCGACTCCTCGACCCTCGGCTGAACGGCATAGAGCGCATCGAGGAGACGCGCCGCCTGGGGCGCTCCTTTTCCCGGAGGGATGTACGCCACCGGCTCCCGGGCGAAACAGAGCAACCCGACGCGATCATCCGACTGAGCCGCCACGTGCGCTAGGAGTACCGAGGCGTTGATCGCGCAGTCGGCCTTCGTCATACCCAGCGTGCCGTCCTCCTCCAGCGTGCGGCTTGCCATATTCCTCCCGATGTCGAGCAGGATCATGATCGTCTGGCTCCGCTCGATGTCGTACTCACGGGTGATCGGAATTCCCCGCCGTGCGGTTGCCTTCCAGTCAATGTCGTGGATCGAATCATCCGGAACGTAGTCTCGGAGCCTCGCAAACTCCCGGCCATGACCATACATCCGCGAGCGTCTCAATCCCATGTGGGCGACTCGGTTCTCGCGCGAGAGAAGGGTCTGCTTCCTGGTCTGAAGGATATCGGGGTAGACTTTCACCACCGTCCGCGACGCGATCCGCTCCTGACGCTCGAGTAGTCCGAGCTTTGTCGTGTAACGGACATTCAGATCGCCAAAGACGTAATCGCCGCGTTCGTGGGGGAGCACCTTGTAGTTCGTTCGGAGCATCTCGTCAGGTGAAACGACGAACTCGAGGACCAGCGGCGAGGATTCGAACTCTACCGGCGGCTCATCCCTCACGCGGACGTTGAACGGCCGCTCACCCCGGTGAGTCGCGCAGACCCAGACGGTGTTTCGCTCTCCGATCGCCAGCGTGGTCAGCGGCTCCCGGGCTACCGTACACATCTGCGAGTCGGGAAACTGGAGGCAATCCGCGACTGCGAGCACCAAGATCGCCAGGTTCTGGGCGATTCCGAGCCACATGAAGAGCGCGCCTCCCCACGGGACAGCGAAGAACCAGAGCGATGATGCAGCGAACGCCACCGCCAGTCTAGGGGTCGGGTAAGTCTCGGGAAGCCTCGGTTTTCTCATCTTGGTACAGGGACAGATGCTAATACGGACGCGATGATCTCGTCGACACTCGATCCTTCGATGAGGCTCTCGGGCGTCAATATCAGCCGGTGACGAAGGACCGGCGGTGCGAGCGACTTGATGTCGTCCGGGGTGACGTAGTCCCGCCCTCGGAGAGCGGCGATCGACTTGCTGCATTTGAGGAGTGCCACCGACGCGCGGGGGCTTGCTCCCAGGATCACCTGGTAGGCGGTCCGGGTCGCCCTCGTCACCGAGACGGCATAGCGCATGACCTCTTGATCGATCTTGACCGCCTCGATTTCCTTCCAGGCGTCGGTCACCGCCTGCGTGTCCGGAAGGGCGGAGATGCCGGATGCCTTCAGGTCGTGCGGATCGAAGCCGGAGTGAGCCCGCTGAAGCACTTCCAACTCCTCGGCCTCGCCCGGGTAGCCGACCATCACCTTCATCAGGAAGCGGTCGAGCTGCGCCTCGGGGAGCGGGTACGTCCCCTCATACTCAATCGGGTTCTGGGTCCCGGCGACGAAAAAGATTCCCTCCAGCGCGTGGTCGATGCCGTCGATGGTGACGTTCCGCTCCTCCATCGCCTGGAGGAGCGCCGACTGGGTCTTGGGCGGAGTGCGGTTGATCTCGTCCGCCAGGAGGAAGTTGGTGAAGACCGGCCCCTTCTTCAGGTGGAAGTCGGCGGTCCGCGAGTCGAAGACGAACGTGCCGGTGACGTCGGAAGGCATTAGGTCCGGGGTGAATTGCACGCGCTTGAAGTCGCAGTCGAGTACCGTCGCGACTGTACGCACGATCAGGGTCTTGGCGATCCCTGGAGGCCCCTCGAGCAGGACGTGTCCCCTCGACAGGAACGATACCATGATCTGCTCCAGTACATCTTCCTGGCCGGCGATCACCTTGCCGGCCTCACCGCTGATGAATCTACCGAGTTCGCTTACTGTCATGTTGTCCAATGATTTCCTTTCTCATCTGATACCATCGATCGGCAAGCGCGAGAAGCTCGCCCTCATTTGCGCCTCCGGAGGTGTCGGCAAGCAGGCGCCGGAGCCGCTCCGCCTGGTCGGAATGCGTCCGCCCGGCCGCCTCGACGATCGACGATGCGTCCGCGTCGGACGGGAGCCCGAGCGCACAGGCGATATCCTCGCGGAACTTCCGCTCCAACTCGCGCCGGGCGGCGTCTGTGGCGTGCGCCCTCCGAAGCAGCGAGGCCATCGAACTGAGATACTCGCTTCTCTGCCGAACCCCCTCGCGCAGAGGCACCGGAGCGCCGAACCTTCGCGACACGGCGAACAGAAGTAGCAGGAACGCCAGCCCCACCTGTGCGATCCCGAGCCTGGTCGGTGTGTCGAAAAGCGACCATATCCCTGGCGCGCGTCCGTATCCATGGTGATACTCGCTGAATGTCACCATCCCGCCAGTCGGATGTCGATAGCGGAGAGCGTTAAGCACGAGTACGATATTGTCGTCGCGCGCGATGCCCTCATTGGATAGCGACCAGGAACTTGCCAGCGCCAGGACTCCGCCCCTTCCCCATCGGGAGTAGGCCGCGGTCGTGCGGTCTTTCCCCGCGACGAGCGCCATGAGCGGCCGGCTATCGGTTTTCTTTCGCGGTCCCGACGGGACAGTCGCCGTTGCGCCTCACCCGAACGGGGATTGGCAGCTCTCGCCATGCTCGAAGCTCCATTCCTGATCGAAAAGCTCCGCGTCGTTAGGAGTGACGAACGCTCGGACTCCAGGCGAGAGGAACGATGGATAGATGGGCGCGGACCGGGCGGTCGGCATCTTCTCCCCACCTGCGAGGGTCTCAATATCGTCAGACGAGACGACGAGCAGGTTGCCCGCCTCGACCCATTGCCGGAGTGTCGTCCATTCGGCGGTGGAGAGTGGAACCTCAGGAGAGATCAGGAAGAGCACTCCGCCGGCCGGTGCGGAGTTGAACGGTTCCAACCGCCGGGAGACGCGATATCCGAGCTTGTCTAGAGTCTCGTAAAGCGCCCTGAGTCCACCCGGACGCGCGGAATAAGTGGTTCGGCGGGGGATCAGGTCGATGCCCGTCCCTCCGTCACGCTTTCCCGCGGCGAAGATGGTGATCACCACCAGGAAGAGGAAAAGCGCCAGAAGCACCCAGACATCCTGAGATAACCTTGCTTTCAAACCGTCTCCTCCAGTTCCTGGTAGCTGCGAATGAATGTGGAGTATTCGTCGTCAGTGACGGTCCGCTGCCCGTAGATCAGATCATCGAACCGCATCGTCATGTCACCGAAGAGAGCCGCCGCATCAGGTGGAGCGAGCCGTCGAGCCGCGTGTGTATACTCCCAATTGGTGGTGCCTTCCTCGTAGGTGACGAACCGGCGGCCATCGAGATGTAGAATACCCGCGAGGTAGATCGCTCGGATCGCCTCGCGGAACCGTCCGGCCCGAGCATCTTCCTCCGCCCGAAGGAGAAGCGCCTTGGAGGTCGGCCGCTCCACCCTGGACTGACGGATCGTGGGCGGCACTACCTTCCGGCGCTTCGGCGAGCGCGAATTGATCACATGTAGGACCAGGAACACCAGGAGCGCCGCCGCTCCGATCACGAGCCCAACGAGCAGGACCCAACTGATCACCTCCCCGGTACCCGGGCCGATAATTCTTTCGAGGGAACGCAAGACCCACGCGAGCACGCGCTGTGCAACGCCCTCCATCAGCGATTTCTGATACTCCTTGCCCGCCAGGGTCTTCGCCAGGGTATTCCGGGCCTTCTCCGCCGACACGGTCGCGCCCGACTGCCGGCTCTTAGACGCGTCCTCGAGTGTACGGAGCCGGGCTGCTAAGTCCTGCAGCTTGTCGGCTCGCTTCTTCCCCTTGAGTCGCTGAGCGGATGAAATATCGGCTCTCGCCCAGGATAGGTCCGCCAGGATCTTGGAGCCGTCGGAGTTCTCCACGACCACCGAAGAGGGGATAGTGCGCGTGAGGTCGTCGAGCACTCGGCTGGACGAGCCGGCATGCGCCCGCTCCTTCGAGAGCGCGGACTCCACCCCTGTCGCCGCCGACGCGACATAGCGGTCGTACTCCGACGCCGTCACTGCCAGGGCAGGTCCCTGCAGACACCAAACCAGGAGTATCAGGCTCAGGAAGCGCCGACGGATCATGTCGCCGGCGTCTCCTCTGCCGCCGCCTGGCCGGCTGTCTCCGCCAGGTTCTGCGCGAGCATCTGGATGTCGAATCCTTCCCTCCTGACGCGGATGTCATAGTAGAGCAGGACGAATGCGATGACTGAGAACGGTAAAGTCAGCGCTTGGGAAAGTGCAGACGATAGACCATAGAGCATGCCGTTCAGGCCTCCGGACATGACAGCTTCATCCCCGCCGACCAGGATGCCTACCAATGAAGTCAGGCCCATTTTGACGACAAATGCGAGAATCCAGGCGAGTATGGCGAGCAGGACGATGCGGTTATACTCCCCCGAGGCCAAAGCCTTGCTCCTCTTGCGAGCGTTGCCCCAGGCAAGCCCTTCGATGATGAATACTTCGGAAACGAAGGCGTACCATACTGCAAAGTAAATGCCGGGTATGATGAGGAGCATGAATCCAAACCAGATAAGCAAGCTCGTCACGAGCATCGTGCCAACGAAGGGCCAAGCTCGCCGGAGAACGTTCTTATAGGCGCCGAGTATGGTTACTCTCGAGCCCAGGTAGATCTGCGATACAGCCCAGGTAGCAGCGGCAAGCGTTATGAATGTTATCGGAAACATCGCGAACGCGGAGAGAAAGTAGGTGTACTCGCCGCCGATGGCGTATGCCGCCAGGCTGACTGGAAGCTGGATCAGAGCCGCAATCCCCATGAACAGGAGACAGTTGCCCTTGTATATGTCGAACATCTCGTCGAGCAGTCCGACGAGAGAGAGCGGTTTCAGAATCCGGCCTGCCATCTGTCTCCTCCTCGGACAATCAACCTACTGCTGCTACGGCTGAACCGGCTGCCCGGGGGCCAATCCCATATCGTGGGCGAGCATCTGAATGTCGAATCCCTCTTTCCGGATTCGGATGTCATAGTAGAGTAGCACGATGGCGATCGTCGTTATCGGAAGCACCAGCGTAGCTGCCACTCCCGACATGACAGCCTGGACAATGGTCAGCGGCCCTATGTTCCCTGGTTCGCCTTGCTTGAACATCGTGAGTATCTGGAACGGAGTGGTCAGTATCATCTGCAGGATACCGCCAAGCACCGCGCTGATTATCAGCACGACCAGTACGCGCACCCAATCGCTCTTCGCCAGGGCCCAACTCCGCTTAATGGCATCCATGTAGCGATGGTCCTCGATCACCAGGACCACCGGAACGAACGCCAGCAGGATAGTTAGTGCAATGCCGGGGATGCAGCACAATACGAAGCCGAGCCCGTACATTACGACAGTGAGCAGGGCGGTGAGCATAAACGGCACCAGTCTCGGCAGTATGGCCTTGTAGGAGCCGAGGATGGTGGGGCGGTTGCCCAGATAAGTACTCGAGACAGCCCACGCCATCGCCGCGGAGGCTGCGTAGCTTAACGGGATCGAGAGCAGGCCTATCAATATGAGCCCTACAATCAAAGGGGGGCTCGGCATCTGACCAGGCTTCATTACGCCGCCCTGCATCGACGTCATCAGGAGTATAATGAGAAGATTAGTCGGCAGATAGATCAGTGCGCCGATGCCCATGAAGAGCACCAAGTTCCTCTTGTACAGATCGAAAAGCTCGTCGAACAGTCCGCCGTAGTCGAGCGGACGCAGGATACGCTGTGCCATCTGTTCCTCCCATCCTCCCTCAACGAGACTACGTGTGGCGAGTCTGCGGAGATTGCTGCGGGTCGCCTCGATCGGTCCACCGTCCGCCGATCACAGGACTTCGCGATCGGCACACTAAGAACCTTCGCGATATGAGGTAAACTTCCTTCTTGCGATTGGAAAGACAGCCCATCACGAACGGCTGCGACACGCCACTGATCAGCGCCAAAGCATGGAGCACTAGCCCTCCTGCATATGCCTCCCATTCCTCGGTAGTGCCCACCGTCTAATCAGGAACGCTGAGAGTGCGTTGCGGATAGCGACGGAGTATGCCCCCGCTATCAACCAACCATTTGAATCCCCAGGCGGTTCAGTAGGTTATCTAAACAGCGCCGGTAATTTGGGTTATAGTCCTCAGATAGCTCTAAAGAACCAACAAAGGCGAATTCTGAGCGAGAAATCGACCAGAATTCGCCTTCTGGAGTAAGTGCGTAAGCCGGGTTTTGTCGTGGATGGTCATCTGTCTTGGATGCGGGTTGCCTCGCATCTCTTTGCGGCTCTTACCCGAAGGGTCGGCGGGCAGCCTCGGTCCCTTCCTATTCAGCCTTGCTCCCGATGGGGTTTGCCAAGCTCCTGCATCACTGCAGGACTGGTGGTCTCTTACACCACCGTTTCAGCTTTACTCCATCCTCCTTCGCCGAGGCTATGGCGGACAGAGTGTTTTCTTTTCTGTGGCACTTTCCGTGGGATCGCTCCCCCTCGCCGTTAGCGAGCATCGTGCCCTGTGGAGCCCGGACTTTCCTCCCGTATGGGCGACCATCTGACTTACTCCACTAACATTATACCACATAGGAAGGACGTTCGAGCCGCGCCGCGGAACAAATACTTCAGCAGTATTCTGGAGGTTCACATGTTGTTCAATAGGCTTAAGTGGCTGGTCATCCTCTGTCTCTTGATGTCACCGGCCCTCGGGCAAGTCCCCGACTTCACGTTCATCCACACATCTGACGTTCATGCCCCGTCCTACAGGAGTGAGAAGGTCATCGCCCAGATTCCCACCCTCGGCGAGATAGACCTCACGCCCTACAATGTGAAGGCCCTCGCGCCTTCATTCGTAGTGGATAGCGGCGATGCCTGCGAGTTCGGCGGCGGCAACGGTGCGTGGGATGCCTATGTGTCATACTGGAAGGATGTCACCATCCCGGTCTACCCCGTGCTGGGCAATCATGACGGCCCGTGGTTCGCGGTGCGTCCACTCCTCAAGAAGACATACGGCGGCTACTACTGGTCCTTCGACAAGTTCGGCTGCCATTTCATCGGGCTGGACACCTCTTCGCCGCAGGATCCCAGAGCGAGTGTCACTCGCGAGGAGCTTCTGTGGCTCGCCGATGATCTGAAGAAGGTCAACCCGAAGACCCCGGTCTTCCTCATAGTCCATCATCCGATCACGGATACGTATTACGGAAGCCCTTATGCAGTCGCTCAGTTCATGGATATGCTTCGTCCATACAATCTGGTCGCTGTCCTCGCGGGGCACGGGCACAATGCCACTTGCCGAAAACTTCTGGGGGTTGACTGCACGGATGGAGGCGCAACTTGCGGCCCATTACCCAAATGCGTGCCGGGATTTAGCATCGT
>DATKXU010000110.1:0-2050 GCA_035528905.1 Armatimonadota bacterium | reverse complement strand
TTTCGCCGCCGCTATGTTCTTTCTTTTCTTCAGGTGCAAATGCAGAACGTTCAAATTGCCCCCATCGTTTGTCGAGAGACTGGTCACAGGTTTCACCAATATAGATGATCTCCTGTGATTGGAGATCTACTGTGTTGGGTTCTTCATTGAAGTGAGCCAAGGCATATACCCCGGGAGTCTTATAGCCGACTATTTCTCTCCTGTCCGTCCATCGCGTCCAATTTGAGAAATTGATTGGGGGAAGATTCATTATCCGGAACTCCAATCGAATTCTAACAAATCCGGCTCTTACGCACGAGGCAGTTGAGTCAACAGTTGCGGCAATTCAGCGCCACTTATGCTGTGGCGCTTTTCCACGCTCTCCTTTGACGAATCCCTCCCTCCACCACACAAAGGCGCGGCTCAGCGGCGTTACTGCAAGCCATGTTACTGCAAGCCACCCATAGGAGCTGTTGGTCAGGGAGATTCTTCAGCGAACGAAGAAGAGCCACATACCAACTATCGAAGCGCCACCGTAGCCATCAATGAGTTTCTTAACTTCCTCGATAGATGCGATTTTCTGCCCACGTGAATCGCGGATGTCCGTCCCGACGAGTTCAGCCGCTCTGCTCCCTTGGCTGTTCATGAAGCATTGGCCGTTAATCTCCCCGACCCTGTTTCCGCGATCATCGCGAATGTACTTGCCATCCAATACGCCCACCTTTTTTCCGCTTCGATCGCGGAGCTCTGCACCATCGAATTTGTATTCTGCCATATCGGACTCCTTTCAGTCTTTGCGTCTTGGTTCCTATCCAGCCCAGGTGATGCCACCTTACTTGCGTAAACTCCAACCTCATTGGAGCAATTCGGTTAGCAGGCGGGGCGGATGGTCCATGCTAGGCCTCTTGATGCGTTCCCACGTTGCTGGCCACGCTTACCGGCACCCCGCCCACAACTCGTTTCGTGCGGAGCCGGGTGCGTTGTTCAGCGGTGATCCCTACAAACGATTACCCAACTATCGGCATTATGCATCAGACTCACGCCAATGTCAAGCAAAAACTCCTCACCTCCCCCGGAACGCAACACGGGCGCGGATCGCCATGACCCGCGCCCCTATTCCTATCTGTGCAATCTGCGAAATCTGCGGATTGTCTTCTTCAGTCTTCCTTCACCGCCTGTGCCACTTGCCGTCCCAGCGCTTCGCACGCCGCCAGGTCCTTTCCCTTCGGCTGCCACTTCGCCATTACGCCGGGCGCCGCGAGCGGGATTCTGCTGTGGTTGAAGTGGCCTTCGATGAGGCTCACGCACTCGCCGCTCCAGCCGTGCGAGCCGAACGCCGCACCGGTCTCTGTTCATTCTTTTCCCGGCCCTTCGCTTTCGGAGGAGAAGATGAAGAACAAGGAACAGGGAAGAAGGATGATACCTGTGGTCTGGGCGCCTCTGCACCTGCAGCCTGTAGCCTGTCTCCCGAATCACGCCTTCCGGGCTGCTGCTTCGAGTTCGACGGCTTTCGGGAAGAGGTAATTGTTTTCGAGGTGGATGTGCTGGTGCAGGTCAGGCTCGATCGCCTGGAGGCCCTCGTAAAGCGTCCGGAAGGTGGGGCAGGCGTCCGGCGGAGGCGAGTAGCTGCCGGTAAGCTCGCGCAACCGGGCGAGCGCGGCCCCGGCCGAATCGTGCTCGTGCTCCATCTGCCGGATCGGGTTCTGCACGGCGCCGCAGTGCGCCACCGGCATCGGCCCGCTGCCCGCCGAATGGGCGTCCCATTGCACGATCAGCGGGAAGAGGATATTCTCCTCCTTGAACAGATGCTCCTCGATCTCATCCTTCAGCGCGTGGAAGGTTTCCTGCACGGCGGTGAGCATCTGCCGGTGGGCAACGTGCACCTTCAGCACCTTGTCGAGCAGGCCGTCGATGCGCGGCAACTGCTCCCTCATGAAAGCATGGTGGCGGTCGAGGACGTGCTCGACCAGCTCGGTGGCGGTCAGCGTGTTCCAGTTGCGTTCCGGCTCCTGGCCGGGAAGCGGGGCCTCCAGCTCCGACGCCAGCGCCATCAGCAGCGTTTCGACGGGAA
>DATKXU010000109.1:0-71894 GCA_035528905.1 Armatimonadota bacterium | reverse complement strand
GCGCCACCAAGACTGCGATAATGATGATTCCTTCCTTCATAGACAACACACCGTCTTGACGACTTTCCATGCGATCAACCGAACGGGCCACCAATATCCCCGGTCCGAACCCTCCCGCCCGAGGATCCGGGTCCGCCATCTTCGCCGTCGGTCAATCATTTGATCGTCAACCATGCCTCATCCGCCCGCTCAACACTCCACACTCAACTCTCGACATCCTTACATCACATAAACCTCTGGCCCTCGAACCTCTTCCCTCTCCTGCCTCTCCAGCTCCTCGATCTCTTCCTCGAGTGCGCGGTCCGGTCTCGACCGTTCTTTTCGAGGTGGCTGCGGTGTCGCCGGCGCGGAAGTCAGTACGTGCCCGACCGCATCGAACGCGTGGTCTTCAAGCGTTGTGTTCACCACTTCGGAATTGTTGGGATCCGATTTCAGAAGCCCGATCGTTCGAATCAGGTTCGGGCAGCAGTCCATCACCTGCAGGCCGGGACGTCCGTCCTCCCAGCCCTCATCCGGGCCCCAGTCGGCCAGATGACTGCGCATGTTGTCCGCCCGGTTCAGCGGATCACGCCCCGCCGATACCACGTTTAATCCCATGTCCCACCAGGTCTGGACGATCGGCTCGTCGTAGCTCCCGTCACTCCGAAGCCGCCTCGCGAAAACGTCGAATCCGGCGCATACCGTCGCCTGATCCAACTTCAAGCCAATGGCCTTGCCCGGGCCGTCCGTCCAGCCCGTCTGCTGCATCATCCGGATTATCGCATCGCCCTGCTCCCTGGTCTTCACCCTGCTTGCGTAGACCTCTCGGCATACGATTTTGCGTCCACCCGAAAGCACCGCGATCAGATAGTGAGCACAGGGATCTTTGAACCCCCAGTCGCTCCCGATGTAGTAATTGCAGCCCCGCGGAACAGCATCGGCTGGGATCACATGCCACGGTCGCCCATCCTCCAGGTTCGGCTTCCACTCGTCGAAGAATGTATCCGTCAGTACGTTCCAGTCCCGGTAAAGCAGCCTCTGCCGCTCCACCTTCGGAAGAGTCAGAAGATTCGCCAGGTAGCCCGGGTTCGTTCGTTTGAGAATGACGTTATCGGCGAGCTCCGCTTCGACGAAAGCGACTGACTTGATCGCATACTCCGCATCCTCATCGGAGAGATGATGCGCCTCTTTAGCGAATGCCACCGCGTCTTCACGCCGGCGGAAATAGTGATATTGGGCGTCCTGCCCCTCGGACTCCTCGATCCGCACCAGCCAGCGAACCTCTCCATTCCGATTCGCCTTGTCCGGATAGGTGTCGTCTACCCAGGGAGCGAGCATCTTCTTCACCCACGATCCGCCGTCCGGGTTCGTGGTCGCTCTGGTTCGCACGTGAACCCCCGAAACGCTCCGCCCTCGGCTCTGGAGATACCAAAACTGCGCCTCCGAAAAATGGGTCAACTCATCCCACCCCTGCCAGGCGTTCTGAGCGCCCTGGTGAGAATATTTGTCGTCTTCCATGTTCAGGTGAGTCATCGCTAAGCTCGCCCCACCCGGAAATACCCATCTATGCGTGGGTGAGGCTGTCGCTTTTCCCGTTAAGTGAGGGTATATCTTGTGGCTCTCGTCCCAGAGGCCGCCGGCGAGGGTGAGCTCCACGCTTTTGCGCCGGAACAACGTTCCTCTGAAATCCGGGTCCTCAAAGTCTCGGACGGGATCCAGGAGCAGCGCCCACGTCTTCCCACTGCCTGCCGCTCCGCCGTAAACAATAATGTCAACCGAGGCAAGACCCAGAAAGACCGTCTGAGGCCCTTCCTGCGGCATGATCGCCATCCATTTATAGCCACATGCGGGGCAGGTATTCTCGCCCGGCTCTATTCCGCACGGAATCCCACACTTCGGACACGGCTGATACCTAGCCGTCGTTCTCACCCTCCGCATCCTGCTCCGGCCTGCTTACCGCCGGCAAGTAAATTATAGCGGTCGAACCCGCGGGAAGGGGCTTCCCACCGGTCGTCACATCCACCTTATCGCCCAGGAAATTCAGTATCTTCGCAGCGAGCTCTATCGCCCGCTGCGGATCGTGCAGCTTGATGTTTACGGAGCTTTCCCGCACTGTGCCCTTTACGCCGGACCGTTCCGTCGAGTTGACAGTCAACTCCTTGATCGCCGCCGACACTTCGGGAGATAATTCAGTCAGGTCCTTCAACTCGATGCCGTCCGGCCCGCCCTGCTCGATCAGGTCAACCACATTCGCGTGGATTATGCTCCGCAGCTTCAGCAGGAGCGCTTCCCTCGACAATCGGCCGTCCTCCAACAGCGCCGCCAGCTCTTTCGCAACCGCCGCCTGGATCCTCGGGCGCTTCAGCAGCCTCGACGCCGCAACGTGCGAGTGGGCGTACCCCGCCGTCCTCGCCGCCGCCGTGCCGTTCATCCCGTTCGCGCAGTACTCCAGCACGAATATCTTCTCGCGGGGATTCAGCGGTTCTGTCTCCGGCAAGTCGAGGTCCAGCCCGAGCTGCTCGTCCGTCATGGACAAGAGCTCGAGGTCCGGGAACAGCTTGATCTGCTCCTCCGTCCACCCCGCTTGCCCTACGGCTTGTCCGACGTAGCTTTTAGCGGAGTCGGAAGCCTCAGACGAAGCGGGGTCCACCGTCGCGGACTGGTCGCTGGCCGTTTCTCCCTCGCCCGCTTGCGGGAGAGGGCAGGGTGAGGGCGAATCCGCAGTCGCCTGCTCCCCGCTATTCAGTTCTCTTGCCTCATCCTCGCCGCTCATCAGCCCAGCCTCAATACCTTCCCGGTATTTCCGTTCACCACATAGCCATACCGGTCCACGAATGCCGCCAGGTCGCGCTCCAAGCGGACGTCGTCCATGCAGTAGTCAACCAGGCGAGCCCAGTTCCCCGCCTGATACCATTCGGGCGCAGAGGCGCCATGGCCGCTCTTGCCGACCCCCAGAGTCCCACGAGCGACTGCATCCAGACCCCAGCCCTTGTGCAAATCCGAGAATTGCTCCTCGTCCAGGCCCAGAGTCTGCCATATCCGCTGGAGTAGGTCGTTCGTAAGCGTGCGAAGGCTCTCCACCCTCTGCCGGCACGGCAGCCCCCAGATCACCGGGAAGTCGAACCTCCAGATGTTGAACCCGGTAATTTGGTCCGCCCGGAGTAGCCGCTCCTGGAGCGCCGGCACGTCGTCCGGCCCGTAGATTCGGAACCGATCGGTGGAGTACTCGTAGACAACGCCGCAGGAGACGCCCATCAGATGGGTGTCATCCCACCCGTTCGGCAGCTCCTCAAGCGTCTTCTGGATTTCCACGTCGAGGACAATATGATCTATCACGCCGGCATCCCTCACCCTTAAAACTAGCCCGAAACGGAGAAAAGCCCCGATCCCCCTTGCGCAAGGATCAGGGCTTTGTGAAATCTCCGCTTTCGGCACCTGGCCGGATGCCTATTCGGGCAAATTATTCAGTTGTCTTACCCTTACTCTTCTCCTCCCACTACCGACTACCGACTATCCACTACCGACTGTCTGTAATTCCGGGGACGGCCACCACACCGACCGTCCCCTCTGACGGATAGGAGGTGAAAGTGAAGCACAATACAGTGCTTCGTCACGATACCAGTTTACGCTTTTCCACCACCTTGTCAATAAAGGCGCCTTTACATTTTCGCCCCGGGAGCAGATTTTTTTCGCCGATCAGTGCCTCCAGCGACATCTTTAGCACGTGCGCCACTCTTTGCAGAGTACTGAGTCGAGGGTCGTCGACCTCGTCGTTCTCCAGGTGCGACCAGGTCACCCTGGAGAGATCGGCCTCTCCCGCCGCATCCTCCTGCTTCATCTTCAACTTGATCCGCGCCTTCCTGATCCGATCGCCCATCGTCTCCGCCATCCCCGCGCCTCCCTCACTCCTGGCTGGTCCGATGCTTCTGTTCCCAACGCCTAAGAGCATAGCCCGATGGCCGTCGCGAGACATTCTCGGCACTGCGCAAAAGCCAGTAGGCGTGTTTGGCCTTTGCACAGCAGGCGTCACAGAGGAAGACGAAAGTAAGTCCTATAAGCCGCCTGTTCCCATCTTCGCCACACCTGCAACATGACCCCGGTTTGCCTGTCCCGGTTGCACTCATCCCGCTGCTTCCTTCCCCGATCCTCTTCGCGCCTTGGCGGTTCCTCCGACTGGCCCAAAGCACTTCCTGCACAGCCGCGCTCCCCGCGGTTTATGCCGCCGCAAACTACCCTTCGGCACGTGCAAGAGCCACCCGTTGCACACCGTCTCAACCGCCACCATCTGACCGTATGCGCCCCACGGCCGGGCCACCAGAACCCGATGGACTATCCCCGCCTCAGACACCACATACGGCCACTCAAGTCGGCTCAATTCCCTCACCCCATTACCAATTATCCGATCTGTGTCCATCCGCGTTCATCGGCGGTTGCCTCCGGTCACTCCCCTCCCAGCGCCAGCTTCTCCACCGCCTGCGCCAGGTCGTCCTGCGTCGGCTCGATGTACCGCGTCAGTGTCCGGATATCCCGATGCCCCGAAATCCTCGCCACCGTCGCCAGGTCGGCGCCGCACTCCCGCACAAGCCGCGTCAATACCGTGTGTCGGAGCTGATGCACTCGCAGATTCGGGATCCCGGCGAACTTGCCGTACTTCCGCACGACCCGCCACACTCCGACGGCCGTCAGCCGCCCTCGCTGCCCCGTAAACAGCCACTCCGACTGGCCGCTGGCTGCTATCCATGCCGCCAATGCCTTCCGCACGTCCACGTTCAGCGGGATTTCCCGGCTCGTCCGGCCCTTGCCGCTCCGAACCTTGACCGCGCCCCTCCGCTCCGAAATCTCCACATCCCCGACCCGGAGCTGCACCAGCTCGCCGACCCGGATCGCCGTCCCGCACAGGACCTCCAGGATCGCGATATCCCGGACTACGCCGTGGACGTGGACCTCCCGCATCAGCCGCCGCAGTTCCGGCGTGGACAGCGCCTGCACGCCCGGATCAACAATCGCAACCCCCTTCACGGCGGCAGCCGGATTGTTTCCGCCCAGCCAATCGAAGAATTTTCTGATCGAGGTTAGCCGCCTGTTGATCGTCTCAGCCGCAGCGGGCTTCTGCTGCATCCACGCCCGATATTCCGAGACCTCCCGCTGAACGATCCGCGCCGGATCGAACTGCTCGCCGTAGGCATCCGTGTACCACCGAGCGAACAACTCCACATCGTTGATATAACCCCGGACCGTCGCCGGACTCAGATCCTGCCTCTCCAATTCCGCGCGAAATCCACTCAAAACATCCTCCATTGCCTTGCTCCTCCTGCGCTCGCAATATTACATTGCGAGTTTTCGCCCGATCGCGCCCGACACCTTAGTATCAAGCGCCATCCCTATCATACCACAATCCCCGCAATCACGCAATACACACCGTGTTATATATCCTGTTATTTCCTCGTCCGCCGCCACGCTAATCGCCGGGAATTGTCTCGGAGGGGTGGGGGACACGCCGCCGCGACCCTGCCCTCGATCCACCGATCCAGTTCCTCCCCCGTCATGCAGAATCCATCGTCCGCGGGGAGGAGCACGTGCACGGCGAACGACGTCGCCAGCCATGCCGGCGCCCTCCGCCCCATCTGAAGCTCAAGCACCCTCTTGGCAGCTATAAAATACTCACCTGGCCCGAACTCGACATCCTCGACGCCGAACAATCCCGCCGGATCCTCCAGCCGGATCACTCGCTCCCCGCTCTCAACCCCGCAAACGACAAACTTCAGCACCAGATCACCCTCAGGCCTTAACATTCCTAACACTCTGGCCGTGTGAATGTTGTGCATGTTGTGAATGTTTCCGCCCCCGGCTATATACGTATTACCAAATTCGCGTGTGTGCGTATTGCACGCGCCGCGCGCGCATTGCGTATAGTAACAGTGCAGGACATTCACAAATATACACAACATTCACACCCCGACTCCTGTCTACTCCTTTGAGATTAAAAGCAGCGAAAACAGCCGGCTCTCAGCCCTCCAATGCCCTCCCAGCAATACCCAAACATTGCAACCTGCCCCTCACCGCACCGACAGCCAATGGACAGCCCCTCAAGAACGTCCGAGCCTCGCTCCGCACATAAACCTCGACCCCCACAATGCTCTCGCCTGGCCTAATCGCAATCGGCAGGGGGCGGCCCTCTAGTTGCCCCCGGATCAAATCAACCAATCCCTCGACCGTCAACCCCTCGCCCTCCGCCCCGTCCGAATCGTTCAACTCCCTGGCCAACTGCGCGCTGTGCGTCCGCAGCAGCTCCCGGATCTCCGGCGTCAGAGCGCCCACAGCCGCATGCACCCGCAGCGATCCCCCCTGTAATTCCAACCTAATTCCCTGAGCCTTCAACCGCTCAATCAGAGCCTGCATCTGACTCCTCCCCGATCGGAATGTCGAGCACCTCCTGATCCTCATCCGAAGGCGCCCCTAACACGTCCTCACCCTCAACCTGCTCCCTCTCCGACGCATCCTTCGTGGACTGGAGCGCCCATTGTTTCGCCCGCTGCCGCTCGCCCGCCTGGACGATCCGGAAATCCCCGATCACACGATCCCGCTGTCTCCCGACCATCTTCCCGAATATGATCCGCTGCGACCTCTCCGAGCCCTTGCCGAAGCTCCACAGCTCGCTCTCGACCGCCGTGTCGAAGAGCTCCGACACGCCGACCGGCCGATCGCGGTGTCTCTCGTACCAAATCTCGACGAACGCCCGCCACAGGCCGCCCTCTATATCCGCGATCTCATAAAACTCCGTCAGATTGTCCAGGAATCCGGGTATTCCTGCCGTCTCGCATATCCCCCCGAGAACCCGACTCCAATGCTCATAACTGCCCAAGGGCCTGCCCTGATACTCCGCCATCCCCCTGTCCACCCAGGCCTTACAGATCAGCAGCGCCGCCCATACCAGAGTCGCCCGGTTGTCGAGCGTGTACGACCTCAGGTCCCGGTGTTTAAATCCCTCACGCAGCCAGGGACGATCAACTTGGGGGTCAATCCTGATGCGGATCGTTTTCCTGGCGATCTCCGTGGACATGGTAGGGTTGTTCGCCGTCGCCACCCAGACGCAGCGGATCGGCACGTCCAGACTCTCGATCTTCCCTAGAATTCGCTCCTCCCAGACTATCCCTGCCAGCGCCGAGCTGAGGGCAGCGGAATCCAGACTCTTAGTGACGTTGTCAATCATGACGACGGGCTGCGCTTTCTGGAAGACCGCCGTCAGCCTCTTGCGCCACTCGTCCTCATCCGTTGTCTGGGTCACAGTGCCGATGTGCCGGCCGACCGATGGCATCATCAACACGTCCATCAGCAAGGTCTTGCCCGATCCTGGCTCAGGCGCCTCGATCAGGTGGAGCGGCGTCGGCCCGGGGATCATATCGCGGACGAACGGCAGCAGCCAGAGGCAGAACGCATGAGCCCGGTCCGCCACATCCTTGAACGGGAACTCGCAGACGATATCTCCGAATACATCCACCGCGGCCTGAATGTGGCCGTCGGTGATCTCCTGCGGAATCTCCAGGATCTCGACCCCGACCGCGGGCTGGTAGAATGTCCTCGATGCTGCGTGATAGCCCGGATCGGTCTGCAGCGTCCCGTCCGGCGCAAACACCGGCACCTCGGTGATCCTCGTCAGCACAGGGAGAGGGATATCCGGGATCGCCAGCGCATCACGGACTTGCTTGTCGCTTGGTGAACTTTTAAGCATGTAACCAAACCCTCCTTTTGATGTCTTTTCTATCCGCCAATTTGACACTCGCACGAGCGTGTGCCTCATCAGGTCCAGATTGAGCCGAACGGGCACGAGCGCCCCGTTGTCGTCCGGTTCGAGCCGCAGGCAGGAACGTCCCTGCCTGAAATATTGGGGCGGTTGGTTCGCCAGGCGAATCGCATCCCAACTTTCTGCCGTGGTCACGACCAAGTCACCGCAGTCGGCCATTATCACGGGCAGCCCGTTGTCCACATCCTCTGGCAGCGCCAGCGGAAGTCCCTGCCCGCGTCCGTCTTTCTCCTTACTGCTGTCGCGCAGATACTGACTCAGGCCGTCTCTCACATCCCCTCTGATCAGATCGTACCTTTTGGCCAGCTCGTTGACGAACGGCCCGCGAACCCCCCGATCCACACAAGCAATCAGCTCATACCCCTGCCGGAGAATGCGCTGCTGCTCCTCGATTCCCGCCTTCGCCGGCTGCCGGCGGATCCAGTAGCTGATATACGGCAGTGCCTGCGCCATCAGGCTCCGGAAGGACTCGGCGCCGTTCTCTTGGACGTAGGAAGCAGGGTCGTGCGGCTCTGGGAGCTCCAGGACCTCGACGGCATGCCCTGCCTCAAACAGCAGCCGCCCGATCTTGTCGCTCGCCGCCTGGCCGGCCTGGTTGGCGTCGGCGTCGTATGCCAGCACGAACCTCGTGTCCTTGCCGAGCCAGCGCAGCCAGTCGCGGGAGAAGCTTGCGGAGATTGTCGAGCAGGCGGGGATGCCGGCCTGCTCCAGGAGGATGCGGTCAATAGCGCCCTCGACCAGCACGCACTGCCGCCCGCGGAGCCTGTGCATTCCCATCGGCACGATCGGCGTGTATCCCGCGTTGGCCAGGCTGATGTACTTCGGCTTTGCCTCTCGCAGCGTCCGTCCGCACATCTGCAGGACCTTGCCGTGGTGAACAACCGGGAATATGAGCCGACCCATCTGCAGCTCGTATTCCTGACCGTCCACCCGCTTGATCAGCCCCGCCACCACCGCCTTCTTGCGGAGTTGGGCGTCCTTGATCGCGATCCCGTAGCCGATCTGATATTCTCTGATCGAATCCTCCGTGATCCCGCGGTCCGCGAGGTATGCCAGGGCCTCCGGCTTCTTCCATAGCAGCTCGTGCGACCGCGCCACGTATTCCGCGAGGAATGCCCGGACCGCCTGCTCCCGCGCCGCCGCCTGCTGATCCTTCTTCGTGAACTCCGGTATCGCGATCCCGTACCGCCCGGCCAGCCGGATCGCCGCCTCCCAGAACTCCACGCCCTCTGCCTGCATCACAAAATCGAAGACGGACCCGCCTCGCCCGCACCCGTAGCATTTCCATCTGTTCTCTTCGGGATATAGGGTGAAGCTGGGTCCGTCCTCTTTGTGAAACGGGCACAGACCGGTAGGCCGACCCCCCGCCGAAAGTTGCGTAACTTTCCCGGCCAAATCAACGATCTGTGCCCGCTCGCGTATAGTCTCTACAAAGTCTTTGACATCCATACCGCGCCAATGGAATGAGATTTTGTGACTAGATCTCGTTGTTATCTGGCTTGTACGTGGGCAACTGCTTCAGGCGCTCGACTTCTCTCTCCGAAAGCATGCAGCAGCATCCGTCGTTCGGTAGCCACTCCCTAGCATGATCTATCACCTCTTGAGCGATGTGCTGCCAGAACGCCTGTACCTCCGCACCCATGAGCTGATAGAACGTCAGGGCCCCCGCCTGGCCATGTTGTCTGGCCAGCTTCTCGGCAAGGTTCTGTACGTGTGGAGTGCCTTCGTATAGAGCCTGCGCGAGTTCGTCCACGGTCAGCTTGTCCTCGGGCGCTTTGTCGAAACATCCGGGATCGCTTTGCTTCATGTAATGCACCTCCTCTCGCAATCTCCCACTGAGCGCTGGCTGCTCTCGGTTGCTTCCCCGGTAGGTGCCGGCGGCCCGTTCCGCCGCCTAGGCTAATACGCCGTTCAGCGACGTAGGCTCCTGAGCCGCCGGCGTCGTTTCCTCAGAGAGCCCTACTCCTCCGAGCCTTCACCCGGCTCAGGTGTCCCTTCGCCCTCGGGCTTCTCGTCCCCGGACTCCTCCGGTGCGCCTGCCTGTTCCTCCACGCGATCACCTCCTTCCTCCCAAACGGGCCGCGGGCCGGACATCAGTCTCGCGTGCTAACCGCATCGGCCACTTCCTTTACCGCGCCCGCCAACACCTCGATAGCACCCATACTCGTACCCGCATCCGCTAGGCCCAGTTCGCGGATAGCACTTGCCAGCGAACGGATCGCGCTTGCTATCGCATACAATCCATCAACGACATTGGCGTCTTCGCCGTTGGCGTCTTGACAATTGGGTGAGACGAAGACACGATCCAGCGTCTCTGCCAGTTCCTTCGTCATTCGCAGCCCATCCTCTCGTAAATTACTCCCGGTGGATCCGCGCTGTCGAGTTCGCGATTTCCCGGATGTAGGTATTGGCCACGCAATTGATCGCCACCAGCCGCTGAACCATCTGGTCAGCCCTCGCGAGGATTTCACCCATTGGACCCTGGCAACTGAACCCTGGCTCCTCAACGGCTGGCACTGGCCCAACCTCCATAGGTGGCATCCCGAGCACACCACTGAGCGCTACCGAAGCGTGCAAAACGCTTTCTTGGTTCCCAAGCGTCCCCTCGATAGCCTTATCCAACCGCTCAAGGATAGACCGCATCTCCTCGGTGAATGTCTCCGCCGGCCGCTCCGCAATTCCCGGTTTCCTTGTCTCCTGCACAATATCACCTCCTTTCTGTTTCAGCTTTAGTTCCCTCACCTGCCCTCAAAGTCACTTGCCCGGCTCAGACTTCCTCATCGAAGCTGATCTCCTTGCAAAGGCAAAACTTCATTACAACGGTGCCGCGCCTGATAGGGCAACCTACCGGGGGACTTGGGTCGGTCAGTCCGTACCGGCACCTTATCGTCCTCACGCGGCAGGTATCCTGATGAACGCTCCTCAAGGGACAGTGCTCGTACTCGTGAGCTTCCACGCCCTCGCCCGGTACGTCAATCTCTATACGTACGATTTCACCTTTTGCCATCCTGACTCAGCCCCTCCCCTCAAGCACTCCCACGACGAACAGGATGGCGAGGATACCTGCCCCGCAAAGGATTTCCCGCCCGTCCTCCGCCCACCAGCGCCGGAGCGCCGCAAAGTCAATACACAACCGCATCTCCATCATGGCCATCTCCTCTTCGGTTTGTTCAAACGGTCCGCTACCACTTCGGCTGCTGCCATGGTTGCGAATACCAGGCACGCGTCACTCCAAAGAATATCGCCAATAACGTCCAGGTACTTGGTGCCGACCTGGTGCAATCCGTCTTCTCTGACCTCATAGGCTACAAGCTCGGCGGCTTTGGCCACAAAGGCGCCCTTAGTCGGAAGTACACTTTCACACGCCGGGCAGATAGCGTCCATATAGACCACAACGTACACGTCTTGGTGCCACTCATACGGAACGTTCAGTCTCATTTCGCCATGCCTTCTCTCACCACGGCCTGCCGCCGCCGGGCAGGTCCTTCTCGTGCCAGCGAACGATCACTATGACAATCGCCAGCACGAGGATCGCCCCTATTAGCCACAGCATCAGGCTCACCTCCTTGCCGCTCTGCCATCCTCTGCAGCCAGCAGATGATGAAGTCCCTAGTCGCCGGCGACATCGCTCTCTTCTCCACTCCCATCGGCGTCTATCGGCGGTTCGGCTTCGAGGCCCAGTACCCCCTGCCAGCCGATCTCCGTCCATGTCCACCGTTCCCCTGGGATCTGAACTGTCGCCCCGATCGGCACCATGACCGGGGTCTCGCACTCCTCGTTGGCGCAATACGCGGTCCCGAATGGGTCCCCAACCTCCGCCTTCTCAGAATCCTCGGCTAGGCGGAGTTCCGACCCGCAGGCCACGCAAACGACGAAAACAGCGCCGTCTTCGGACGCCGGCTCGGCCGCCTGCTCGACAGTCTCTTCCTCCGCCGCGCCTTCAGCCGAGCCGGAAGTCTCCTCGATCTCGAGATACCACTGCATCCCTACCGGAGTCGCTCCGGCGCAATACTCCCCCGACGGGAGCGCCTGCTTGTGCTCCCCGCGCAGAAGAATCTCAGCCGCAAGGTACATCGCGGTCGTGCCCGGCAGCGAGCGCAGGGCGTCCAGCTTCTCCGTCAACTTGCCGAATCCCTTGAGCAGCTCCACGTCGAGCGGCAGGTCGAGCCGGGCGATCGCCGCCTTGACGACGTCCTTGTTCGCCGCTCGAATCGCCTCCCAGCATACCACCGCCTCCAGGCGGTCGAACCTCTGGTGCGCGTCCAGGCCCTCGATGCACCGGCTCAGGAGCTGGTCCAGTTCTTGCTTCCGAGCGGCGTTCTTGGCCTTGATCGTGGCCTTCCGTAGCTTCCGATAGCAGTGCATGTTGACGCAAACCGAGAAAGGCTCGCCGCCCTTTTGATGTGAACCCAACCGCCGGTGTTCGCAATCCTCGCGGCAGCCGTCCGGGACATGGCCCTCGCGCAGCGTTTCGTAGTTCTCGCTTCTGAGCTTGGACAGGTCGACCACCTCCACTCCCTCACCCGTCGCCTTCGCGATCAGTGCCTCGACGCGCTTCCGGTGAGCCTGCTCGGCAACGGCCAGCTTAGCCTTGTAACACTCAGGCTTGAGGCACCAGTCGCCCTTTCTGTAGCAATCACATTTGCCCTGACACGTCTTCTCGACGAACGGCGCGTCATACGTCCGCATCTGGACGCAGAGGTTCTCTCCGAGCATGCAGGCCACAGAGTAGTCCATCTGTTCCAGTTGCTTCGACGTCAATTGGCGGTGGTCCGCTGCGGCGGACGCCAACACCGACGCCGCCGCCGGGTTGATCTCCGCGTACGGCACCAGCGCGCGCCCGTGGCTGCCGGAGATCTCGCCAGTGCTTACCCGTTCCTTGACGTCCTCCGGCAGTTTCAGCAGCCGGATGCTGTTCGCAATCGTCGGCTGTGCTCGCCCAACCTTCGCCCCGATCTCCGACTGGCTGTACCCCAGGGCGATCAACGCCTGGTAGCCCGTCGCTTCCTCGACCACATCCAGGTCCTGCCGCTGCAAGTTCTCGATGAGCCTTAGCTCGCTAGACTTCCTGTCGTCGCATTCCTTCACGATTGCCGGCACCGAGGTCAACCCGGCGATCACCGCGGCCCGTAGCCGCCGCTCTCCGACGATAAGGTGGTAGCGGTATAGACCCCCGCCTTTCAAGTCAAAGCTGTGCTTCTCTGCGAATACCTCGTGAGTCTCCCAGGCGGGCTGTAGAGCCTTCTCCCTCTTGTAGGTGATGTTCGGGACCTCAGCGCCCCCAGGAGCGTCCACCACGTATTCCTGACCGTCGGATTGAAACCGGTCGCCAGCCGACAACCTCACCGGCCTTACAACGATCGGCTCGATCACCCCGTGCGCCCGGATGCTCTCCGCCAGTTCCAGCAGCTTCTCCTCGTCGAAATGCTTCCTGGGATTGTCCCCGCTAACTACGATCTTCCCGATCGGAATCTCCGCGTAGCTGGCTGCTGACTGCTGGCTGCTGTCTGCTGGCTGCTGACTACTCTCTGCTGTCCGCTGAGCGCTGTCCGCTGACTGCTTCCCTGCTTTCTTCCTTCCCATCTGCTTCCATCCCCTTTCCTTGTCTTAGCGTGGTCCCAATCTCCGGACACTGCATACAGAGCTTCACATCGAGCCCCGCGATCGCCGCCGCTCGCCCGATCGTTTCCCTCCGGACCAGCGTACCTGGCCCGGCTTTGTTGCCGGGGAGTGTAAAGCTCACCTGCAGGATGCTGTCTCCCACCGGAGCCGCTGCGGATAACTTCGTCCCGAGGAATATCCGATCCCCATCGGAACCGCTCGCCCTCACGCATATCGGGACGTACTTTCCTTGCAGCGGAGCCAGTATCCTGAGAAGCTGGGGCCGCTTCTCCTCGTCCTCGATCTCGAAGTCGAGAACGCATTCCTGCGCCCCCGCCAGAAAATACAGCATCTTGCACTCGATTTGTATCTCCACTTCCATTCCCTTTCCTCGTCTTGTCAGGCTAGTTTTTCTATCTTGCGAAGATCACATACCATCAACAGGCCGACCAACTTGTCCGCCTTGTCCGTTATCTGCACCGGCTCTCTCTCGCCCGTGATCCATAGTGGCAGTTCGTCAAATCGCTCGAATACCTGCGCGTAGTATTGGCCTACGTACGCGAGAATGCCAGGCGCAGACAGCCGTAGGTATTGCTTATGGACCCTGCTGCGCGTTTCCGCCTGAACACCTTTCCGGTTCTTGTTCCGCTCCCAGACCCGGCGAACCATATCGTGTGCGTCCTGGTGCTCGCCGACGATCTCAACGTGCCACTCAACCAGTCGCTTGTAATCCGCCTCAGGCAACTGGAGCAGTAGAGCCTTGTCCACGCAAACTAGTCTCTCCGCTGCGTACCACAAACAGTCACCGGCTTCCATTATCTGCTTCAGATGCGTGAAATTAATCACGGCTCCCGTGCTCCTTTCCCCGGCTCCAAGGTGATCACGATCTGCCGCGTCGCCTCGTCATAGTGCGCCGGGTACTTCCTCGTGCCGTGGCCGTGATCCACGCCGCACCATCTCAGAAACCCCAGCGCGCCCAACTCCAAACCCGTCTTTCCTACTTCGTGGAGCCGCCGGCTGAGCTTGGGCTTTTCGTCGTCCCGAACTAATTTCAGCACGAGCTTCGGCGGATTGGCGTCCGTGTCTGCGTACATGGTCACTCGCCGCAGGCTCGGTAGCGCCCTCACAATCGCCGCGTTCAAGCGTATCTTGCCGGCCTTCGTGATGCTGGCAACCGGCTTCCGAGTATAACGCCGCTGCTCGCACTCTCCCTGGTACATCCTCAACGCCATTTCGCCGCCTCCATGCCCTACGTAGCTTCCGAGCGAAGTAGGGTCTTATCCGTCCTACCCCTCCTCCTCGATCTCCCGCACCCGCTCCGCCAGCCGGCAGATCAGTATCTCTTACTAGCCACTAGGGATACCGGCCAACTTCATGTATTTCCTCACCATGTACTTGGAGACACCCAACTCACGTGCCATATCCAGAATCCTCAAACCTATCATCCGCCGGTTTTTGACAAAACTTATAAATTCACCTGTGGATAGGGGCATGCGGCGCTTTTTGTCATAAGCCAGCCCACCCAAGCGACAGAACTTGGTCGCTGTCTTGACGCTCACATCTGCAGCGTGGGCAATGGCTACCAGCGATGCGCCATCCGCCACCAGCGGTTCAGCGATCCTCGTGAACTCGGCGAGTCGTCGGTTCATCAGTCTACGCAAGGCTCTACGGCGGGTCGCCTCTCGGCGTTTGGCCTCCTCTGCCCGGAGGCGTACAACTTCGGTTAGGGATAGCTTGAGCCGTGGTGCGTTCGGTCCGTACCTGCTCCGGCCCTTGCGGTCACGGTCCCGCATGTTCTCGCCAGCCGTCGCTAACCTCAAATGAAGTGGATTACAGCAGGGCGGATTGTCGCAGGAATGTATAACAAAGAGATCGTCAGCAATCGGACCCACGGCAAGGCGGTATGCTACCCTGTGGGCATATTCGCTCTTGGCAAGCCACCGCGCACGACCATAACCGCTGGGAGAGCACCTACCGAGCCAGGGCCAACATTCGTCCGCACCCCTCTTCTCCACCCGTAGCCAGAAGTCAGCATCAAAACTGGCACTTTTACGGATGGCGCTTTCCAGGGAGTTGTGGTTTACTGGTGTTGTCTGCACGGATGCTACCTCGCTTCACCTAACTAGGTGGCGGTTTCGTCCTGATCTATAGCGTCAAGGAACCGCTTGTATTCCGCTTCGCTGATCTCGATGCGGCCCTGTTCGATGTCGACAAGGGTCGGGCGGAAGATACCACGCCGCCTGACGACTTGTTCCTGGGTCAGCCGTCGCCTCGACCGTTCGGCACGAATGTCAGATCCGTATTCATTCACAGCAGGATCACCTCTCCTGGTGTCAGCACCGTCTGACACCAGGAGAGTATAGCACACCCTTTTCCCGGTGTCAACACCTTTTTACAAGTTTTTTTCCAGCTTGTTAAGGGAAGAGCATTCTAATGGCGTATACTGTAAGCAGTACGTGAGATTTACAATGCCGAAAGTTAATCCAAGATGGGGTGAGTGTATCCGCAACCTGCTCCAGAGGCATAACCTCTCCTACAGGGATGCCGTCAGAAAAGGGACAAGGCTGTTTTCCCACACTTCGCTGATGGACTGGGCCAAAGACGACATCGTGCCCGTATATGTGGACCAGTTGCCGAAGTTTTTGGAGCTGATTTCTTCCAGACAGGAAGCGGCCGAATGTTTGCAAGCAGCAGGGATTCCTCTCCCAGCAGAATGGCCGAGACAAGAAGGCGATCATCCCGATCCCATGCTCGTCCGGGAGCAAATGGCTGAGTATCTCGTGCAGACCCAGCGCCTCACGCCGGAGGAAGCCGAGAAGGTCCTTTCCGAACTTCAAGAGGCACCGACTGCCAATGCGGAAGACCTCCGCGAGAGAAAATCCGCCTAGCCTACGGGCTGACCCGATTCAGGATTGAAACAGGAGGACAAGGTTGAAAAAAGCACTTTACACCACCGCTTCGTTTTTGTGCTTCTGTCTGCTCGTTGGCCTATTCATTTGGCCGGGATACACGTCTGATCTAAGTTCTGATTCGAGAGCCATCTTCCGTGAACCACTTTGTGGCCTCAAAGGTGTCTACGTATTAGTAGAAAATCTGCCAGATGATGCGAAGGAGTTTACTACCAGAGAGGAAATTGCGACATGGGTAGAACTTCGGTTGCGCACCACAGGAATTCCCGTCTTAACCCTAGAGGAACATTGGAATGTGATCGGTTGGCCTACCTTATATGTATCTATGAACGCTAGGAAACATGATGGTAATCGGTTTACTTGTAATATCAACCTAGAATTGAACGAACAAGTTAGATTAACCCGCCCGCCTTACAAAACAGTCACTGGTACAACATGGGCTGATGGTGCATTGGGTGGTGGCTCAGCACTCGGTTCACGTGAACATGTAAAAGACCTTATTCTTGAATTGGTTGACAACTTTGCCAACGATTACTTGGCAGTTAATCCAAAGAAATAGGCTTACTTAGGAGCTCACACCATGCGACACCGCACCAAGTTTCTCATCCCCATCCTGGCCGTCGTCCTCCTGGCCGGCTCCGCCTGGCTCATCCTTGCTCGCCACACTCAACACTCAACACTCAACGCTCCCCAGGCTGTCACCGTCTACATCACCGATACCGGCGAGTGCTACCACCGCGCCTCGTGCAGCTCGCTCCAGTACAGCAAGCATCCCATATCTCTCAAAGACGCCCGAGAGCAGTACCGCCCGTGCTCCCGCTGCCGTCCACCGGAATGAGGCCCTGAAATGCCCGGGAAATTGACAAATTGGTCAATACGTCCAATCACACGACCCGGCAGCCCACGCCGCCCCTGCCATCGGCGCAGGCCGCCCCAATGAAAGTCACCGCTTATCTCCGATGCAGCACCGACCAGCAGGACGATTCCCTGGATACCCAACTCTCGCTCATTAAGCAGGAATGCACCGCTCAGAACTACCAGCTCGTCGGCGATTACCGCGATTTCGGCGTCTCCGCCGCCATCCCCGTCGAGAAGCGGCCCGCTGGGTCGGAGCTCCTCCGCGCCGTCAGTGCCAAAGATCGCCCATTCGATGGCCTTATCGTCCTGCGCATGGACCGCCTCTTCCGTGATCCCCAGGATGAGTACTCCGGTATCGCCTTCCTCGCAAAGCATAATTGCCAGCTTATCTCCATCAAGGACCCGATTGATCTCTCCACGCCCAGCGGCGAGTTGCTCCATGGCCTTATGATGCACGTCCGCAAGTTTGAACGCAGGCTCACCGGCCAGCGAATCTACGAGCACCACCTCGCCCAGTTCCTCGCCGGCAGGTGGCCCGGAGGTAATCTCCCGCTCGGAATGCAATACGACCCTGCCACGAAGGCCTTCAATATCACCGACCGAGCCGACGACGTCCGGATGCTGTTCGATGCCTATGTCCGTTCGGGCGGAAATGCTACCGGAGTCGCCTATGAGCTTAACCGCCAGGGCGTTCCGAGTCCCAAGGGCAGCCTGTGGATCCCCTGCACCGTCCTCCGTCTCCTCAAGAGCCCCTTCTACCGCCGCCAGCTCTTCTGGGCCGGCCGCACCATTGATGCCCCCGACCTCGTGCCCGAAGTCGTCCCTCTGGAACTCGTAAACCAGGCTGCCGCCCTCCTGGAGCACCGCCAGTATTCTCCGCGCCGGCCACAAACCCTTCTCGCCTACGGAGGCTTGCTTTCTTGCTCGCTCTGCGGGTCCTTGCTTGTTCCAGTCAGGGGAAACAGCGACGGGGTGAGATTTCTCCAATGGGTGTGCAAAATGAAGCGACTCTATGGCGCCTGCGATAGCCACCATGTGAGCGACCGCTATGTGGACGCTATGGCCGCCCGCGCAGCCCAAAACTTCTTTAGTCAAACGAAAGCCCAGGTCGCACAGGGCATCCTACCGCCCGCACCGATGCGTCCTCCGCGTGCGAGAGATCTGTCCGCCATGCGCGATCGCGCGGTTCACCTCTATGTCCAGGGCCACATCACCGAGGCTGAGTTCCTGAACCTCATCGCCGAGCTTGACGCCAAAGCGGATCCGGTGCCGCCGCCGTCTCCGCGGATTTCTATGAAGCAGGTGCTCGCCATAGCCGACCGCGTAGAAGAGAACTGGCAGGCCTCGCCAATAGAAGAAAAACGGGGTCTCCTGGTGCAGATCGGCGCCGAGATCACCATTAACACAACCGGCGTCCGCCCCCTCTGGATGGTCCTGGAAACCCCGCTCTTAGCCGAGCCGATAAAGATATCCTGCCACCCGCGCAACCGCTGGGGCATAGACTGGCTCTGATCCTCATGCTTATCTTAGCACTTGATACGACTACTGACACGGCGAGCCTTGCGGTCGCTGATGAGGCCGTGACCCTCGGCGAGTCCGACTTCGCGCACAGGATGGACCTGTCCCGGCGGCTGATGCCGAAGATCATCTCGCTGCTGAAGGATTGCGGGCTTGGGATGAAGGACGTGGAAGCTATCGGCGTCTCCCTCGGCCCCGGTTCGTTCACCGGCCTGAGAATCGGCGTAGTGACCGCCAAGACCCTCGCTCAGGTGCTCGGCGTGCCTATCTCCGGCATTGTCTCGCTCGACCTGCTCGCGCGCCAGTTCGATTACCTCGCGCAGGCCGTCGTGTGCCCGCTGGTCAAGGTACGCAGAGGCGAGGTGTATTATGCCTTCTTCCGGGCCGACCGCGGATCCGTCGAGCGAATCTCAGACTATGACGCCGGCCCAATCGAGAAGGTGATCCAGTTCGCGAAGGACAGCCCCCCTCTCCCAAGATTGGGAGAAGGGATGGAGGTGAGGGCCGGTCTGAGCGAGATCATATTCTGCGGCGATGCCCTCGACGAGAACCTGGAGGCGCTTCGGCAAGCACTCGGCGAACTTGTGATCCCCGCTCCCCCGTGGCTCTCCTATCCGAAGGCTTCGATTCTGGCGCAGTTGGCCTTGAAGAACATCGCGCAGGGGAAGGCGGACGACCCGCTGTCGCTGGTGCCTTTCTACATCAGGCGCTCCGCCCCCGAAATGCGCCTCGAAGCCGCCTGCGAGTGATCTCATTCATCTCTGCGACGTTATTGGCGATGGCGCTTCAGGTCTGCTGCGCCGGGGCTGTCCTGGGCTGGCACGAAAAAAGGAGCGCCGGCTGAAAAACTGTTAAGGGATGCCGACGCCCCTTTTTGAAACCAGGACCGCCTCTGCAACGGCCTTCGCTGAGGTCTGCTTGCCGCGTTTCCTGGAGCTACTACTTATTATGGCACGCGGCCAAGCGCCTCTTAGGGTCTGCTAGAGCTTCCAACAAAAAACCGGTACTTGTGCCGGTACATCGCAGATTGCAGATCGAACCCGCCTCCCGCTTCTGGAATTTGCAATCTGCAATTCGCGATCTCTTTACTCCTTCGCCTTCTCCTGAAGGATCTTGATGAACGGGCTGAAGAGGTCAATCGGGACAGGGAAGATCGTCGTGCTGTTATGCTCGGTCGCAACGTCGGAGAGCGTCTGCAGGAACCGGAGCTGTATCGCAGCCGGATCCTTGCTGATTATCGCCGCCGCCATGGCAAGTTTCTCGGCTGCCTGGAACTCGCCTTCCGCATTGATGATCTTCGCGCGCCGCTCCCTTTCGGTCTCCGCCTGCTTCGCCATCGCCCGCTTCATCCCTTCGGGCAGGAAGACGTCCCGAATCTCCACGTTTGTGGCCTTGACGCCCCACGGCTCAGTCTGCTCGTCAATGACCGTCTGGAGCTGCTCGTTGATCTTGTCCCTCTCGGACAGCAGCTCGTCGAGCAAAGCCTGACCGACCGTGCTCCGCAAAGTCGTCTGCGCGATGAGCGCCGTCGCCTTCACGAAGTTCTCGATCTTCAGAATCGCATCCTCGGGGTTCACGATTCGGAAGTAGACGACCGCATCTACTGTGACCGGCACGTTGTCTCTTGTCATCATCTCCTGCTTGGGGACGTCCATGGTGACGATTCTCAAGTCAGTGCGAAACATCTGGTCAACAAAGGGAATGAGAAACCTGATGCCGGGCCGTTTCACATTGTTGAAGCGTCCCCACCGAAGCACAACGCCTCGCTCGTACTCCTTGATGATCCTGACCGCTGCTGGCACCAGGATCGCAAACACGAAGAACAGGGCGACTACCGCCACCGTTATCGCTACATCTCGCGGCATTCTGTGTCTCCTTTCTGACATCTCGGATTAGAAGTCATTTCAGACTCCGGGTAGTCGCAGCCTTTACGGCTGCGTTCCCACATACCGCAGGCTGAAGACCTGCGGCTACCTTATGCGTGCGGTGAGGTTGCTGCTAACAACGCCCCAGCCGCTATGCCTGCGCTCGTCCCGATACCGCACTGTCTCTGGTGTTGGAATCCCGAGGTCTGGAATACCTTCTAGGGTTTGTCGCTGCTCTCCTTCTTGACTTTGAGAAGGAGCTTCTCCACGCCGATGACGCGCACCGGCTCGCCTTTCTTGATCGGCCCGCCCTCCGCCAGCGCGTTCCAATAGCTGCCTTCTGCGAAGACTTTGCCCTTTGGGTCTATGTCCGTTCTGGCCTCCGCGACCTGGCCGATCATCCCCTCTGCGCCCGTGACAATCCTGGCCCTCTGCCCGCGGATTCCTGCCCCAACCGCGAAGAGGAAGAAACCGCCGGTCAGCGCCGTCATGGTGATTATCAGCGTCAGGGATATCCTCAGCACGGGCGATCCGGTCTCGAACAGAATCAAGGATCCCACCACGAATGCAATGAGTCCCCCGATCGTGAGCACCCCGTGGCCGGGGATGAAGACGTCTGCCACAAGCAGAGCTATCCCGAGAACTATGAGCAGAACCCCCGCCAGGTTGACCGGCAGGACCGCGAACGAAAAGAGCGCCAGGATCAGTGAGATGGCGCCGACCACTCCGGGGAAAACCGCGCCGGGATTCTGCAGCTCGAATATAATCCCGTACACGGCGACCAGCATGAGTATATAGGCTATGTTGGGGTTGCCGACTATGTGGAGGAACTGCTCCCTGAGGCTGGGCTCGATCTTCTCCACCCGGGCGTTTCGAGAACGGATTACCGTCTCTCCCCCGGCCATCTTGACCTTCCGACCATCAATCTGCTTGAGCAGGTCGTTCTGGTCGCGGGCGATGATGTCTATAACTTTCTTTTCCTTCGCCTCGTCCTCCGTCAGCGAGATGCTCTTCCGCACGAACTGCTCGGCTACATCCATATTCCGCCCTCGATCGTGCGCGATTTTTCTTGCGGTAGCGGCTGCGTCTTGCTCCAGCTTCTTCGACATTACCTCGTCCGGCTGCTCTCCTCCCATAACTACTGGGTGCGCCGCTCCGATATTGGTGGCGGGGCTCATGGCGGCGATGTGACTTGCGAGCGTGATGATCGCGCCTGCTGAGGCGGCTTTTGCGCCCTTCGGCCAAACATAGACCACGATCGGTACGTCACTCGCGAAGAAGTCCTTCACAATGGAGTCCATGGAATCGCCGAGACCGCCGGGAGTATCCAGGAGAACAATGAGCGCTTGGGCGCCGTTGCGTTCGGCGGTGCCGATGCCGCGATGGACGTACAGCGCCACCGCCGGCTCGATCGGCCCCTCGATGCGAATGCTGTTGATGAGCGGTCTGGTTTCGGCTTGCTGCGGTGAACCAGGCGTCGCAAGAGCGATACCGGCAGCCACAACGAAAGCCAGGACAGCGCAGAACCTCTTCATTTGAAGTCTCCCGGACACGAACAGTGGTATTACTCGCATGGTAAGTGTTTTTCCACGCAAAGTCAATAGTGCAACTTCGATGAAAGATTTCACGTTCCTTGATAGTAACGTCATGCTGAGCAAAGCGAAGCATCTCACCTACGCTCGACAGATTCTTCGCTGCCGCTCAGAATGACAACGGTTGGCTTTTATTATCAACAATCGTGAACTCTTACACTTCGAGTGTGAATGCAGAGCGAATCTGCTCGCCGGGCGGTTCCAGGCGCATATCCCGCAGGATTCAGCAAAGCCAGGGCGGAATGGTAATCATGGCATTCTTGGCCCCTGCCACGGGGTCTCTGGGGAGGCAAGCATGCGATACGCGATTCCGGCTCTGATCGTCTTACTACTCGCAGGAGGCGCCGCCATGTCCGAGAAGCAAACTGCTGGTACCAAGCTCGATAAGGCAACTGCGGTACGGATACAGCGGGACATCGAAAAGTATCGAAAGAGCGGCGCGGCCATCACGGTTCTTGACGAAAAGGGTCGGCCTGTCGAGGGCGCGCTGATCAACGCCGAGCAGGTCGCTCACGATTTTCTCTTTGGCTGCAACATCTTCGTGTTCGACCGATTCCCGACCGCCGAGGAGAACGCGAAGTACAAGGAGCTGTTCAAGCGTCTGCTGAACTATGCAACCCTGCCCTTCTACTGGCGGGGTTTCGAGCGCGAGCAGGGAAAACCCGGATACGAGCGGGTTGACGCGATGGCCGAATGGTGCAAGGAGAACGGCATCACCACGAAGGGCCATCCTCTCGTCTGGACATATGAGGCCGGCGTCCCAACCTGGCTTCCTGAGGACAAGCCGGACGAGGTGAAGCGCTTGATGGAAGCGCGGGTCAAGGAGATCGTCTCCCGCTATAAGGGCTTGATTGACATCTGGGACGTGGTGAACGAGTCCACGCACATGAGGACTTTCGCGAACATGTCGGTGTTCGACTACACGAGCGAGCCGGTCAGATGGGCGAGGGGAGCCAACCCGCAGGCGCTGCTGTTAGTAAACGAGTACGGAGCGATTGAGGATCCGAAGAGCGCCGAGCGGTACTTCAAGCTGCTGAAGGAGATGAAGGCCGCAGGCGTGCCATTTGACGCGATCGGAGTCCAGTCGCACATGCATAATGGGCTGTTTGCCATCCCGGATACGCTCAAAGCGCTCGACAAACTTGCCGAACTGGGGAAGCCGGTTCACCTCACGGAGACGACGGTGCTATCCGGAAAGGAGACCAACCCGGCGGACGAGCGCAAGCAGGCCGAGTACGTGGAGCAGTTCTATCGCGCGTGCTTTAGCCATCCATCCGTGAGGGCGATCACCTGGTGGGATTTCTCGGACGCCTTCGCATGGCAGGGAGTCGCCGCCGGCTTCGTGAGGAAGGACCTCAGCCCGAAGCCGGTCTACCTCGTGCTCGACCGGCTCATCAACAAGGAGTGGCACACGAGCGCGCAGGGGCGCACGAGCTCCGACGGCTCATTCACCTTCCGCGGTTTCCACGGCAACTACCGCCTGACGATCACCACTCCCTCAGGGGCCTCGAAGACGGTGGAATTCCACTTAGCGGAGGAGGGGAAGAATCAGGTAGAAGTGAAGCTGTAAATGTCTGATGCTGCGGGAATGAATTGCTTTCCCGCAGCAGGGCTGTCGCGCATGGATACCGCTGCCGGAAAGAACCCCATTCCGGCAGCATCAAATGCAGTCACGGAGGGATGCAAACATGGACGCTATTGAGTGCATGAAGACTCGGCGGAGCATCAGGGCGTATCAGGACAAGCCGGTGCCTAAGGAGGTCATTGAGGACATCGTTGACTGCGGCAGGCTCGGAGCGACGGCCATCAACATCCAGCCATGGGGGTTCGTGGTCGCGCAGGACGCCATGATGCGAAAGAAGATTGCGGACACCACGGATCACGGCAAGTTCATCGCACAGGCGCCGGTCTGCATAGCCGTCTTATGCGAGGACACGAAATACTACCTCGAGGATGGCTGTGCGGCGACTCAGAACATCCTGAACGCGGCCAGGGCGCACGGCCTTGGCTCGTGCTGGGTCGCCGGCGACAAGAAGGGCTACGCTCAGCAGATCGTCGAGATGCTCGGCATGCCGCCGAATTACAAGCTTGTCTCGCTCGTATCCATCGGCTATCCGGCCGAGGAGCGGAGCCCCACCAAGAAGCGGCTCTCCGAAGTCCTTCGCTGGGCATGATGCGCAGCGCGATTCTGGATACTGGATGCTCGATAGACAAGCCGGCATCCGGCACCCTGAATCTGCAATTTGCAGTGCGGTTGACGTCTGCCCGCCGGAAGTGGTAACCTTCTCCTGATTTAATGCCAACAAGGAGGTCGAGCTGCAATCATGACTGTGCTTCCATATGGCCTGTTCGACATCGCGCGACTATCGAGCGGCAAGACAAGGAGCATCTCGGCGGAGAACCCGGAGGGCAAGGTCGGCGCCGGCGCTCAGGCGGTCCCGGATGAGAACAACCCGGCGTCAATGCTCGGCAAGGGATGGAAGGCCCGCCCGTGCATCACGCTGCCGAAGAACTCGAACACAGTTCTTGCCGATATCAAAGGCCCCGGCACGATCCGCCACATCTGGATCACGGTGGACCCGAAGGCCTACCGCGACTGCATACTTCGGCTGTTCTGGGACGGAGAGGCGACGCCTTCAGTCGAGGCGCCGCTGGGAGACTTCTTCGCTAACGGCCACGCCTTACGGGTGAATGTGAATTCCATCCCTATTGCGGTGAACCCCACCGGCGGGTTCAACTCGTACTGGCCGATGCCGTTTCGCAAGGGCGCCCGAATCGAAGTGGAGAGCCAGAGCCGCGAGGACGTAGGCGGCTTTTTCTACCAGATCACCTACGAGCTCGACGAGGTCCCGAATGACGCGGCGTACTTCCACGCGCAGTGGCGGCGGTCGGTCACCCCGATCGGCGAGCCACAGCACACGATCCTGGAGGGTGTGAAGGGCAAGGGGCACTACGTCGGCACCTACCTCGCGTGGACCCAGCTCGCAAACGGCTGGTGGGGCGAAGGCGAGATCAAGTTCTTCATAGACGGCGATAAGGAATACCCGACGATCTGCGGAACCGGTACGGAGGACTACTTCGGCGGCGCATGGGGGTTCGGCGACACATTCTCCACGGCGTTCCTGGGCTACCCGCTCTGGCGGAAGGTGGAAGGCGAAGTTCCCAAGCACGGCCTGTACCGATGGCATATCCTCGATCCGATCCGGTTCGAGTCGGCGTTAAAAGTCACGATTCAGGCGCTGGGCTGGTGGCCGTTCGGGAAATTCCAGCCGCTGCAGGACGACATCGCGTCCGTCGGGTACTGGTATCAGACCGAGCCGCACGCGCGGTTCCCGGAGATGCTGCCCGCTCACCTGCGCTGGCCGAGGTAGGTGCGCCCGCGCGACAGGTACAACATCGAACATGGGTTTCTCTAAAAGGGACATGCGGGAGGGTGAGTCCCCCATTGAATCCGCGCATTCACCCGGCTCAGTAGGCCTTCGACCGTGCTCAGGCCAGGGAGCTTCGCCCTCCCATACAACCCAGGGGATCCAGAGCGAAATCAACGTCTTTGAACAATCCCATGTTCAATCTCCAAGCTGGAACCTGAAACCTGGAACTTGAAACTTGAAACACTAAGCCTCTTTCGCCACCGCGCCGCCGTATTCGGCGAGCACCTGGCCCTTCGGGTTGAGGAGGAACATGACCGCGCGCTGGGCGGGGACCTTCACGCTGAGCGTCCGGCCGGTCAGCTTGTCGGTCAGGTCGAACTCCTTGTCCACATCCGTCTCCGACACGACGGAGTAGAGCACCGATTCCTCGAAGAGCTGCGGCCGGATCAGGACGCCGGGATCCATCTTCTCTACGCTGAACGGAGGCTCCACCACGGCCTGCTTGAGCGCAAACTGGTAGAGCGCCGCGGTCGGCTCGGAATTGTCCGCCAGCTCGAAGGGCAGGGGCGCGTAGACCAGCTTTCCCGCGCCGCAGGCCTCGACCTTGACGAAGCCGCTCTGGCCTCCGATCACGGCCTTGTCAACGCGATGGACTTTCTCCCCGCCGAAGCTCAGCCGGTGCTCCGTTCCGAAGATGATCGCCTCTTCCTCGCGCGTGACGGGCCGCGTCTCCGACTGCATACCGAACTTCGACAGTCTGTCCACGGGCCGCCAGTACTCATCCCAGTCAATCGGGCCTGTGACGAGGAGCACGGCGCCTTCCTCCATCGCCTTGACCAGCGTCTCCCACGCATCCTGGTTCAGCGCCCTGGGGGATGGCAGGACGATCAGGCGGGGTTTGCCCAGGTTTTCGAGTGAGTACTCGCCGACGGCCCGCATCGGAACGCCGCAGTGGTAATGCATGACGCGCACGCACGCCCGTGTGGCGGCGGTCGCGTGGTCGCGCACGGAGAACATGTTGGAATGGGGAATGACCATACACACGTCCTCGGGCTGGCGATCTTCAAGGTGCGGCCGCGCTTCCCTGATGAACGCCGCCATCGCCGGCATGATCTCAAGCTCCGGCTTACGGGTGAAATCGGCCCGGTGGAAGCCTATCCCTGTCTCGCAGTCGCTGGTCATGTACACGTTCGTGTTCCATACCCACTCGATCACACCTGCGCCGCCGGAAGCGAACGCCATCACGAACTTCCGCTCCAGCAGGTTTCGGCAGTCTTCCTCGGTCCGACGGTTCATCTTATCCGGATTCACGAGCGGCATAATGCCCGTTTCCTCGATCAGGCTCGGCTTGCCGGACACCTTGGTCACCAGCCCTGACCAGAGGAGGTCGTCGTTGCGCCACCAGGTATGCGTGCAGGTGAAGGCCACCTCTCTCCAGTGGAACTGCGGACCTGGGCACTCGCCCGCGCCGAATTCGTCCGGCCCGACGGTGATGAGCTGCTTGGGATTGCCGTTTTGCCGGATTACGGAAGTCATCTCCCGGACCCAGCGGTTGAAGATATCTTCGACGAAGAGCCTGTAGTCCAACGCCCGCATCGGTGTCCGGTCCTGATATGTCTGGTGATCCTCAAAATCATGCAGATCAGGGAGGCCCGCGCCTGTGCGTGGAGTCGCGCGCCAGGCTTCCTCCAAATCGCCCGATGGATGCCTCGCCTCGATCCATTCGCGCCATGCCTGCTCCTCGAAGGGATCGTAGTTCGGGCGCGAAGTCCAGTACTTGCCGCGGCCCGGGAACGAGGGCTCGTTGATCAGATCCCACATCAGGTTGTTGAACTTGCTGAACCTCCAGGCGAACGCGGCGACGTAATCCTTCTGCGCCTGGAGGCTCCTCGGATCGAGGAATGGGTTCACGCCTTCCCAGGCTTCCGGCGTGAAGGCGAAAAATGTGAATATCACGGTCATGTCGTGCTTGGCCGCCGAGAGGAGGAAGGCCGTCAGCGCCCGCATGACGCCTTCATTCGGCGCGCCGGGATTCAGCATGACGTGGCGGAAGGCCGTCCAGATGCCAGTGCGGACGACGTTCACGCCGGCGGACTTCATCTCCGCGAAATCTTGCTCCCACACGGCCGGATTCGGCTCGAAAAGGAACTTCCGATGCACATCGGAGGCCATGTAGGTAGTTCCGACAAGCGGGCTTACATTGCTGTCGCGCATGAAGAAATCCCTGCCCGCCGAGAGCCGCTGGGTCTTGGAAACCAGCGCCGTATCGTAGTACCAGAAGCCCGTGACACAGTAAGAGGCGAATTTCTCACTAAGCGCCGGGTCGCCCGTCGAAAGCACGGCTTCCACGCCGTACACGCCGGGGCTGAGCGGAATTTCAAGCGGGATCACGCGGTAGTACGGCGATCGGAAGTCGGTGATCTCTACGCTCTGGCTCGTGATCGTGATGTTGTCCTTTCGAATCTTCAGCAGGAGGATCGGTTTCAGCGGCTCCTTTGCGGCTTTCTCGAACCGGTTGACGTGGACGACGAAAGAGGCGCGCTCATCCGTGTGGTAGCAGGCGAACGATGGCCGCACCTGGAATTCGGATGGTCCAAGCGCGGCAAATGTTGCCAATCGCTGGATAATCTCCTTTCGGGGAATGCTCGATGACGTGAAGTTCGCCAGCACCCAGCGGCCTCCTGCAAACGGGCCGAATACCCGGTCTACGGCGATCACCGGCGCGGCGACCCTGCGGCCCTGCGCATCCAAGCCGTAGAGCAGTGGGCGAAGGACCGCCTCGCGCGAACCCGAGGAACCGACCTCGCCGAGCATGTCGTTCTTGGTCGTGAAGCGCACCTCCAGCTCGAACACCCGGTCGCAGGAGAAATCATCCGTCAATCCTGATAGAAGCGGCTCAGTGGGGATCGTGTCGTAGGACTTGACACCCGCTGTCTCCACCGGGAACGCCTGATTGATCATCAGCTCGCGCTGATACGCCGTCTGGCGGATTTCCTGGCGCCAGGCGCTTCCCTCGCGCACTACGGGGATGCTGAAGGGAGCGCCGCCGAGATTCAGCAGGTTTCCGCCGGCGGCAAGGAACTCGTAAATCTCCGGCCAGGCCGCCTTCGGGAAAGCCGAGCCGTAAGGATTTATGAGCAGGTCAACCGAATCCCGCCTTAACTGCTTCTTCAGCTCGTCGAGGCCGACGGTTCGCACCGATTCCACGGGCGGCAGGGCCTCGATCAGCTCTTGCGGACTGAGTTCCACAGTGTCTACAAAAGGGAAATCCTTCTCATGAAAAATGAGCATGCGTGCGTCCATTTAGCTGCTCCTCTCCGAGTGCAGTCGTTCCGATGGCCGATTCACCAGCCGTCCATCATTTTACTACTCGTGCGCCCAAGGCGCAATGCAGGAATGTCGGCAGCGGCTTGGAGTCGCGGCTCACCGGCTCGTCAGGCAGGTATGAAAAAGCGGACCGACTCTCGCGGTCGGTCCGCTTTTTCTGATTCGTCCAGCCAACCTCTGTGTTCTTCGTGCCTACGGTAATGGCGGCGCCGCGCTCCTCCAACCTTTCCAGCCTTCCACGTACCAGAAATGCCCGTGTCCGTTTGTCGTCGAGGCGTAGGTTGCATTCATCCACCTATCGTCGTCTATGAAAACACTCTTTGCATGTCCGTCTGCATAGACCACGTTGATGCAACTGCTGTGGGCGAGCTGTATCTTGTTTGGCTGCGTTGGGTTCACGCGCCCGCTCTTTATGTCCCAAAGCACCGGCGCGTTGCCGGGTTTCAGGAGCATCGCCTCGCATTGCCCGGCGATGTAGATCTGGGGGTCCTTGCCTGTAACGGCCGGTAACCGATAGAACCATGCGTTGAACATATAGGTCGTTGGCGGGTCGGTTTCGTACGTCAGGTCGGGCCTTAGGGGACTTGGAGCAACGACGGTGAGCGTGCGGTTGTTTGCGAAGATTACGTTGCCGCCGGTGCCGCCAACTTGCCAGGTTCCATCCTGATCGATGGACGGGCACCACCACAGCTTGCGATTCCTGACGTAGCGATACAGCAGGTTCGGGAGGTATCTGGTATTCGGCTGGACACCTCTCGTAGGTATCCAGCCGCCGAACGGGGCGTCTGCACCCCAGAGGGTCGTAGCCGTTTTATCGATTTGCGGGCCAAAGCCGGACACCAAGGGATAGCACTCGTCCCAGTCGTGAGCATACATATGGATTGCGTTTCCTATCTGCCTGAGGTTGCTCAGGCAGGTGGTTCTCTGGGCGCTCCTTCGAACTCGGAGATACACTGGGAAGAGAATAGCCGCAAGTATCACGATGATCGTTATGACGACTAGCAGTTCGATCAGGGTGAATCCTTTCCGACCGCGATTGAGTCTAAACATGACTAACTACACCTCCAGGTTGCACTGAGTGGGCTGCACGGCACACGTAACCAAATGCGACACCAAGCGACGCAGATCCCAGACAGCAAGTGTGGCTGGCAGCAAGCAAATCTCGTTCTCGTGTCAGGCTCCACCTCGGGTTTCTCACTTGGATAGACGCAGCATTCGTGTGTCGTGTTCCATCAGATATCAACTGCGCTTGAACCGCCTGAGGCCGAAGCCTGCTTGCACATGCTTGCTTGGGGATGCTGGCCGCTGCTGGACACGCCTGAATGTATATCGCTGCCGGTTTCACGCATAGATTTGGCAGATCGGCCCCTGGGCCGATCTGCCTCGTCATCGCTTACTACACCCCTGCAGAATTCCACAGGGTGCACCAGTCACCTATGGCTAAGGCAATATCCAGCCTTCGTAGCCATGCTGATACCAGAAGTGTTTATCAGCCGTGATGCCCTTGTACGCGCCGCCCGTCGGATCTGCCGATTCGTTCCTGGCGTGACCGTCAGCGTACAGTACATTGATCGAATCGTCATGAGCTATCTGCGCTTCTACAGCGCCGGTCTTCGTGAACCCAGAGATAGCGCACCACGCTATGGGTGCCTCAGACACTTTCTCACAGACCTCTTCTTGCTTGCCGGCGATCTCCAAGTACTCCCGCGCCCCTGTTGAGAGCCTAGTGTAGGCGCACCAGGCATTGTATATGTAGTTTGTGACGCTGAGAGTTGTGCCGGTCACTGAGCCTGCCACGAACCACTGATTATCGCGTGATGATGGGCAGAACCACACGTCCACGTTCTTGACATAGGGGTCCAACAGCTCCGGCAAGTTCTTCCAGTCGCCGGGGCCTCGCCGATAGACGCCTGTTGCGAACCCCGGCCTATACCAGCCGCGCAGGCCATCCCATAGGGTCTGATTGGCATCCAGGTTTGTCTGGATGCCTTGGGTCATTGGGAACCTGCTGTCCCAGTCCTGGATGTACATGTGGATCGCATTTCCAATCTGCTTCAGATTGCTTAAGCAAGAGGTCTTCTGGGCCGCCCTTCGAGCTCGTGCAAAAACCGGAAAAAGAATCGCTGCGAGTATCGCGATGATGGCTATTACTACGAGCAACTCGATCAGCGTGAAGCCCTTCCGACCATGCTTTGCCCTGAACATAATTACACCTCCTGGCTAGATTCAAAGCAAATCCGACCAATACATGGTCCTTCTCGCATTTTTAACGCATGTCCAGACCGCCTCCTTTTCAAAGCTGTATTGGTTTCAGGGCTCCGAACGCGCCCTGCCAAAACTTGTAATATGCGGTTTTGTATAAGGTCTTGCATGTTGGCGGCCGCCTCTCGCGGCCCCGCCGTTCGGCATCCGAGTGGGAAACTATCGGGAAATCCAGCCCGCACAGCTCACTCGAGAGTACTTGGCTATCCAGCCTCCCGAAACTGGAGATAGCTGTGCCATTTACCTACCTACCACTTATGCTAACACGTTTTGCAGGGCAAGTCAAGAGGCAAGACGAAATAATGTACAATAGGGCAGACGAATTCACCACTCCTCTTGGCTGGTACGCCGTTACTCTACCACCCTGATTATCGGTTTGAGAGCCGATTCGTACTAGCGCTGGTTGTCAAAGAACATTTGCCTGAGCAACTCTCTGGTCGCATGGAGGTCGGCTCGCACGAATACGCCGCCCCCGTCGAGTGCCGGCAGTGTTTCCATCCTGATTTCCGACCCGGGGGGAAGAGCCTTGATGAAACGCGCCAGGCATATCACCTGGGGCAGTGTGAGGTTGCCTTCAATGTCCTCTCTTATGGTATCCAAAACCTCGGGAAGCCTAAACATGACACCAGGGCTTGAAAGCTTGGCCCTGGCTGCTCGAAGGAACTCTTGCTGCCTACCTATCCTTACGAAGTCGCTCTCGCCCTCGCCGTTGTTGGATTGCCGATATCGCACAAACCCCATGCATTGTTCGCCGTTCAGTACCCGTTTTCCTGCCTTCAGATGTATGTGCAGATTCCCCCAACTATCGTCGTAGTCCAGCCTTTTGCCCACGGTCACAGCCAAGCCTCCGAGATCGTCAATTGCTTTCTCAAAGCCGTCGAAGTTCACCAGCAGGTAGTGGTCGGGATATACTCCCAGGAACTCCGAAATAGTCCGCCGGGCCAACTCAGGGCCGCCAAGCGCATTCGCATAGCTGATTCTGCGCTTGCCCCGGTAGCCGGGAATGCGCACCAGTGTGTCCCTTGGAATCGAGAGGATATCGGCTGACCGTTTCCGAAAGTCTATGTGAGCGAGCATCATTGCATCGGTCCGCCCGTGGGTATTAACCACTCGCCCGCAGCGGTCTCTGTCGAGGTCACGGCCCATCAGCAGGATGTTTACCTCAGTCCGACCGGGGAATGCCTTCTCCGGCACCTCGGCTCCCGAAAGCAGGACGCTAACAGTGTCCTTGAACGTGCGGGACGAACAATAGTAATATGAGAAGAGGCTGGCGCCGATGCCCGCGACAATGACAATCATGAGCAGCAGCAGCTTCAAGACTCGTCTGAATAGTCGGCCCGTCTTTCCGGCTCTGCGTTCTACGTTTTCCCGTTTTGCGATGCGGCCTATATTGCTCATGGGACGGTATCTCGGTTGGCCTGGAACAAAGCGCGCTCCCAGCGGCCAACCGCTCAATTATACTGAAGTGGCGCTTTCGGGTCAATCAAACAGATGTCTTATTTTCGGCAGCCAGGCCAACCGACCGGGTTTCCTGTTCCGGGCTCTCCGGGGATCGTGCGGAAGCGCCGGTATGTTTGTACCCAATACCGGCCTGGCTTGCGAGTATGCTCATGAGAGTTATTGCTGTCGGTGATATGCACGGCGAGTTGAAATATGTCTTCAGGGCTGTCGAAGACGCCCGGCCCGATCTGCTTCTCTGCTGCGGCGACTGGGGCGATCCGGCGGAGATGGATCCCGGCGCCCTGGATGCTATTCTCGCGGCGGCGCCCGTATTCACCGTCTATGGGAACCACGATGATTTGGGGTTGCTCTCCCAAGTCAGGAATCTCGATGGGGATCCGGTTCTTCTCTCAGCCGGTGAGATCAGGGAGCGAGACGGCCTCCGATTCGCGGGGATAAGCGGGATCTGGGCGAAGTCACACCGTCAGCCGCACTACGTGACCGATGAGGACGTTGCGACCTTCGCCTCCGGACTCGCCGGGAGAGGCGTGGACGTACTCCTGAGCCACGGGTGTCCCATCGGCCTTGCGGATGCGACTCCCAGCGGAACGCGCGGCGGCCAGAGGTGCTTCCTGGACGCCTTCCACGTCATCTCGCCCCGCCTCCACCTCTGCGGGCACCTCCACGTTCCGCAGAAGCGCGTCCTCAAGGACGGGCGCATCATCGTAAATGTGGGCTATACCTGCGAGGGCGACTACTGGAGCTTTGAGATCAACCAGGAGGCCATCGAGGTCGAGTACCATAAGCTGTGATGGAAACGGTCGGGCGATCCGGGGAACCACTCCTACTCGTACCCGTACTCGTGGATCGTGACGAGTGACGAGTGATATTGGATATTGGATGTTGGATTGTTCGAAAAGGGCATCCGGGAGGGCGAAGCTCCTGCTGAGCCGGGTGAATGCGGCTCGGGAGTCCGCCTTCGCCAAGGCTTCGGCGGATCGCCCTCCCATATAACAGAAAGAGGAGTAGTGGTTTTGGAAACAGTAATGTGGCAACCCCCTGGAAGCATATCCATCGGCCCGGATGAGCTGGATCTCACGCACACGCTCACTCCGGGCCAGTCGTTCCGCTGGCATGAGGACCATCAGGGCGGATGGACGGCCGTCGTCAGGCGGAGAGTAGTCAGGGTCGGGCGCGAAGGGCCTGTCATCCGCTACGAGTTGTTCCCCGGCGGCTTGGACGACGCCTTTATCAGCGACTACTTCCGTCTCGACATAAGGCTTGAAAGTCTGTATGATGATTTCGCGCGCGCCGACGGGCACGTAGTCGAAGCCGTCGAACGCTTCAAGGGCCTCCGGGTGCTGAGGCAGGAGCCGGAGGAGACTCTGCTCTCCTACGTCTGCTCCGCAGCGAACTCCGTGCCCAGAATTTCCATGGCGGTAGAGGCTTTGTCGCGCCATTACGGAGAGCCGATAGCGGCTGTTGACGGGCACGATTACTACTCGTTTCCGACTGCCGAGGCCCTCGCGAGCGCGAGCGTGGACGACCTGGCGAACCTGTGCGGCCTCGGATTCAGGGGCGTGAACCTGGGTTCGGTCGCCCGCCAACTGGTGGATCGGCCTGCGGGATGGCTGGAATCGCTCCGCCAGGCGAGCTATGACGAGGCGAGAGCGGAGCTTCTCGGCATCGAGGGTGTGGGACTCAAGATCGCGGACTGCGTGCTGCTTTTCTCGCTGGACAAAGATCAGGCGTTCCCGGTGGACACACACATCCGCCGGGCGGCGGTCAAGTACTATCTGCCCGAATTCAAGCAGAAGACTCTCACCCCGGCTGTCTATCGGCAGATTGCGAGTTATTTTCAGCAGAAATTCGGGCCTTATGCCGGGTGGGCGCAGGAATACCTGTTCTATGAGGACCTCCTTCGGCATAAGCCGAGCAGAAGGGTGCTCTGATGCTGGTTATCGAGGGATTGACGAAGTACTATGGGCAGACGCTCGCGGTAGATGGCATGAGCTTTGAGGTGAATGACGGCGAAATTCTCGGCCTGCTCGGGCCGAACGGCGCCGGGAAGACGACGATACTCCGCAGCGTTGCCGGAATCGTGCGCCCGAACGCCGGGCGCATATTGGTCAACGGGTACGATCTCGCAGCCAACGAGCAGCGGGCGAAGCGCAGCCTGGCCTTCGTTCCCGAGACTCCCAACCCGTATGAGATGCTCACTGTGTACGAGCATCTGCGCTTCATCGCGATGGCCTACGACACGCTGGACAAGTTCGACGACCGGGCATCTGCGCTCCTGGACCGTTTCGATCTTGCGGAGAAGCGAAACCATCTCGTACTTACGCTCTCGAAGGGGATGAAGCAGAAGCTGGCGGCCGCGTGTGCCTTCATACACGATGCCCGGGTGCTGCTTCTCGACGAGCCCCTGATCGGCATAGACCCGAAGGGCGCCCACGAGCTGAAGGACATGATGGTCGCTTCCAAAGAGGCCGGGTGCTCGATTCTCGTCAGTACCCACATGCTCGACACAGCGGAGCGGCTGTGCGACCGCATTCTCATCATTGATCGCGGCAGGAAAGTCGCGGAAGGCACACTGGAGGAGCTGCACGGTCGTGCCCACATGGGAGAAGATGCCACTCTCGAGGATGTATTCCTCAAGCTGACCGAGGATAGCGCTGCCGATGAAAATGCTGCTGGATCTTGAGCTCAGACAGTTCGTCAACTACATGAAGCTCACCCTCAGGTCGCCGAAGAGGCTGATTCCGGCGCTCCTGATGCTGGCGTACATCCTCTGGTTCTTTCAGATGGGGATGCTCGGGTCTCGGGAGTTCAGGGAATTGCCGAGGGGTGTGCCTGCGGCCGGCCTGGCGGTGCCGGACTTCGTATGGCCGCTCGTATGGGCTGGGGTGTTCGGGTTGCTGACACTCGTTTTGGTCTACAGGCTTCTGAGGGCGTTCTCGCAGAGCCTGATCGTGTTCGGCTTGGCCGAGATAGACTTCCTTTTCCCCGTGCCGATCAGTTGCCGCCTTATCATGCTCTTCAAGCTGCTCAAGCTCTATGTGACCGTGGCTGCGTTTGCGACCTTTTTCCTTATTTTCTACTGGTTGATGTTCGGCGCCTTCGCTGGGTCATCCGGGGGAGGTCCATCGCTGCTGGCGGCGTGGGCTGCTGTTACGCTGTATGCAGTTCTGGTGATAAACGTTTGCACGACTGTCAACCTCGTTGCTACCTTCCGGGCCGGCGGTCGTTGGTGGCTCGCGTGGGCGGTGAGATTGGCCGCGGTTGCCATTGTCATATTCTCAGTAGTTGGGGTTCTTGTCGGCTACCAGCGGAGCGGCGATATTGCGGCCAGTCTGACGCACACGCTCCGCCATCCTGTTCTCACAACTCTCGTGCTGCCGGTGAAGTGGACGACCGATCTAGTGACCTCCCCGTTTGCAGGCTGGAAGCCTGGCTTTGGCTATGAGTTCGCCGCGCTGTTTGCACTCGCCGGCGCTTCATTGGCGCTTACGCTGTCGAGGAAAGAAAACCCCTACGAGCCGTCGCTGAACATCAGCGTCAGGCACGCGATGTACAGGCTGGCCTTCTGCACCTGGGACTTCAGCAAACTCAGGGCTGAGGCATGGAAAAACAGACGTAAAGCGGGGGGTGTCCGAACCTGGATCTCGCCCTTCGGCCGAGGCGCAGTCGCCGTTTTCTGGAAGAACTCCAACATCTCCGTAAGAACGTCCGGTACCGTGATTGTGTTGATCTTGCTGCTTGCGGTGCTGCTGCTTATCGGACTCCGCGTAGCGTTTACGCACACTGCGATACCGCCGCGGGAGGCCGGGATAATCGCCGCGCTTGCACTTCTGTACGTGATGTGGCTGTTCTTGCTGTTTTCTCTGCGCAGCCTGCGGCTTGATGTGAAGCAGGCCAACATCCTGAAGCCCATGCCAATCCGAGCGTGGAAGCTCATGCTGGCTGAGACGCTGTCCGGTACGACACCTTACTCATTATTTGTATGGCTGGCGGTAGCGCTGGTCGGCGCGACGTTCGGCCTGTCCGGGAGCCCGCTCGTCCCGGCGGCTTTTGTGCTGCCCCTTCTTGCGCACGCTTGCATCAGCCTGCAGCTTGCCGTGGGCATAATCTATCGGGATGTCGGCGACAAGGCTCAGCAGTTAATTGCGGGCGCGCTCGGCATGTCTGCGGCGTTGCTGGCGATTGGGCTGCCGCTGGCTGTCGCCATAATACTTCATGCCCTTGGCCTCGGTTTCGTTCTCCCGGCCATAGCGGCGAGCTGCATCGCTATCGCGATCTCCGCCGCAGGTATCGCGCTCGGGGCCGAGGTATACAAGCGCCACGACCCGACTGATGAGTGATATTCCTTAGGAGAGTGGAGAAGATGCGCTTCATATTCCTTCTTGCGATCGTTGTTATGGCCCAACTATCCGTTTCCAACGCCGACGACATTCTCCTGGCGCCGTTCGACAAGATGCCCTCGTGGGCATCGAACCCGGCTGCGGTGCGAGTCGTGAAGGGCGAGCCATCCTATCTGGAGCTTTCCGCCGAATGCGCGATTTGCCAGGAGATGGCGATTCCCGCGTTCGAGTCCTTATCCGTGGACATCCGCGTCCCGTCAGGCAAGACCGGCAGGCTTTACCTCAACCTCGTCGAGGGCAGCGGCGCCGAGTACATCACGCCGACGCTCAACTTGAAAGGCACCGGCGAGTGGACGCAGCTCGAATTCAAGCTGGAAGACCTGTTCTTAGCTCCCTGGTCCGACGATGACAACTACTACCTGGATTTCCCTATGGGCAAGGTTCTCTGCTTGTTCACGCCGGGCGCGGGTGCCTCTCTGCAGCTTCGGAACATGAGAGTCCGGGGCAAGGATCCGCGGCGCCCGACTGCCGAGTACGCGCTGGTCAAGGATTGGATCGAGCGCCTGGCATGCAGCGCGCAGCCTGCGATTCCCAAACCCCTGAATCCCGGCGCGTCGGCAGGGGTCCGGTTCACCGAGAGTGGATCGAGCATAAGCCTGAAGGGTGCTGCCTACGAGCTGCGGCTTGACAAGCGGACGGGAAGGATCATCTCGCTCGATTTCTGCGGTCGCGCGGCTCGCTGGAAGCCGACGCACGGACAATGGTGGTCTCTGCTTACGTTCGATGGCGAAATCATACCAAATACGCAGGCCGCGTCGTTCGAGTATGCGTGGGACGACTGGGCCAAGCAGCTTCGGGCCGCCTATACGTTCAGCAAGGAGCTGGAAGTGATCCTGGTCGTCTCCGGCGGCGCGGATTCCTTCCGCTGCAAGGGGCTTATCAAGAACGTAGGCGCGGCTCCTATTAGATGCTTCCGCCTGCCGGACGGGCTTGCGCTCGGCGCCCGGAATCTCCGGCGAATGGTGCTCCCCAGGCTGGGCGGCGTTGAACTCCTTCCGGGCTACTTCAAGACGGCCCGAAGTCTAGGGATGGACTACCCGTCCGATGCCTTCTCAGACTTTGCATGGGCGGAAGTCGCGAGAGGGACGATCTCAATCTATGCGGTTCAGGACGAGCCGATCTTCTGGAGTTCGAAGCTGAAGCTCCGAAATCTGCCGGACAAGCGGCGTGTGGAATATACGCGCGAGACGAATACCTTCGTGGGCGCGGGAGGATCATGGGTCAGCCCGTCAATCGTCTTTATCTTTGGGCACAGTCCCCTCGATTCATTCGAGAAATACTGGAGCGAGAACGGGCTGGATAGGTCACCGACAGTGGAAGCCAAGCTGGGCGGGAAGCTGTTCGACCAACTGCGGTCGTCGGTTCTGCTCGTGTACAACTTCGACGCCATAGCTCAGAGGGGCGGAGACAAGCCGAAGGTTTTCTCGGAGTCGGCCCGCGGGCTTTCCAGCCTCCCTTCGCCGGTTCTGCTGCACCCTCTCTGCTATTGGAACCCTCCGGAGACGGGGCGGCGTCCGGACGGCGGCGTGTTTGATACCGATTACCCGGACTTCCTGCCGCCGAGGGAGGAATTCGGCGGAGATCAGGGCTTCGCGGAATATCTGGACAACGCGAACCGGCTCGGCCTCCTGGTGATGCCGTATATCAACCCCACATGCTGGGACAAGAGGTCGGCGTCGTACCGCAAGTTCGGCGATGCGGTCGGCGCGAAGACTCCCGACGGCCGGCTTTGGATGGGCTGGGGCATGGTGACCGTGACGCCGCATCACCCGCAGGTTCGGGCGAAGAACCGCGCACTTGCGAACGGGTTCACGGGGCCTTGCAAGGTAGATCTCCTGTTCGAGGATCAGGTCGGCGCTAGGAGCCACACGTACGACTTCAGCCCGCACGCTCTTCACCCGGCGGCGTACACGCACGGCCTCATCCAGCATGCGAAGAGGGCGTCCGCCAAGATACCCTTGATGACCGAGCGCGGCTTCGACAGATTGGCGCCCTACGAATCCGGCTTCTGCGGGATCGAGCTGGGCCTCTCATGCACCACGTTCATGAAAGGCTGGGAGTGGGATGCTTTTTACGGCGCAGGAAACTGGAGGGTCTTTCCGCTCGAGACGTATTTCCTCGGGCCGCACGCGGCTCTTTACCATCACGACCTGGGGCAGTACGTGCTGACGAAGGGTGATCTGTCTTGGTGTCTGGCGAAGGGGTACAACATGAACTCCCCGTATGGCCGCGCGGGGGAACAGAGCGAAGTCTGTGATGCCTTTCAGAAGGCCGTCTGCTTGCTCTATTTTGGGCGGAAGCTGAAATCGTTCGAGTATCTCAACGACAGCGTCACGAAAACCGTGTTTCCCATGGTTACCATCTTTGCGAACCACAGCCCAGATTCCGCGTTCGAGCACGGCTCGCATACCCTTGCGAAGGAAGGCTGCCTGGCCCTTGACGAGAAAGGCCGACTCATCGCCGGGGTGTTGACGCGCCTATACGGCCTCGATCTGGGCCGGGAATGCCATATTGTGCAGACGATCGAGCCGAACCGCGTGATTCTGAGGACCGTATCGTCCACGGCCGGCCCGATGGCGGCCTTGAGGCCGAAGCAGTGGACCGACGCGGCGCGAATCTCAGTGCTCGCGGTGACGAAAGACGGCCAAGTACCCGTGGATTTCCAGGCCGGCCCCGACTCAGTCACATTCGAATACTCACTGTCGCATCAGGGCTCGCCGGTGAAGGAGTATGTGATACTGTACTCCATGCCTTAGCCGGCGTGGGGCTGCCGAGAGCATCCGCTGCGGCGGCCACTGCTCCGTCGTGTAACTTTTTGTTGATTCCATGCATCATTTATTGTTGAGATGTCGTCAGACGATATAGTAAAGAATCAGCGGCTTCGCGGGTATGCGATCGCTGCGAACCTTCTTCCGGGGCGGAGTGTTATTGATATAGGGGTGTATTTGTTGAGAGCCAGGCCGATTTGCTTTCTGACGGCTGATTTCATAGCGGCTGGCCTTGCGCTTCTCTTGGCGTGGGCTGCCTGGGGTGAGGAAGCTCGTCCTCGCGTGGAACTCGCCACCGGGCCTGAGATCATCCAGGCCGTCAAGGTGAATACCGGACCCGTGATCGACGGCATGCTGGATGACGACTGCTGGAAGGTCGCATCGAAGGTAAACGGGTTCGAGTACCTCGGCAAGGTTCCCCTTGTGGAGACAGTAGCCTATTTCTGCTGCGGCGAGGAAAAGTTATACATTGCCTTCGACTGCAAGGACGACCGGCCGGAGGAAATCCGCGCCCAGCAGAAGAAGCGCGGCGGGAGCATCTGGAATGACGACCTTGTTGAGGTTGATCTGGATTGCATGCACGATCACCGGTCGTTCTACGAGTTCGCGGTCAACGCCCTGGGCACACAATGGAACAGTGTTCCAGGGGGTACTGCTTCGAAGATTGAATGGAGGGGCGATTGGAAGGTCGGTACCAAGGTGAATACCGACGGCTGGTGCGCCGAGATCGAGATTCCCTTCAGCGTCTTGCGCTACCCACGGGAACAGAGCACCTTTGGGCTGGTACTCTACCGGCGCTTTGCACGCGCGCAGGAATGGTACACGTACCCTAGGATGGGCGAAGTGTGGGATGCCAGGAAGGCTATCGACTGGACGGGACTGGTTACGCCGGTGATAAAGCGTGGATTCATCTACATGCCGTACGCGCTCGCAGGAACAGGCGATGGCAGCAGGTTTACAAGTGGAATGGACATCAAGCGCACATTCGACAACAACGTCGTCACCGCGCTCACCATCCGGCCTGATTTCGAGACCATCGAGCAGGTCGTTGACAGCGTCGATTTCTCCTATCTTCCCAGGTCTCTGCCGGACAACCGCCCGTTCTTCACTGAGGGGCATTCGTATTTCAGCGACGAAAAACTGCTGACCTCGCGCAACGTGGAAACGATAGACGTTGGAGGCAAGGTATTCGGCAAGGTCGGCGCGCACCAGTTCGGTCTCCTTTCGTTCTTCGACGTCAACGAGCTTGGCGGTGCCTACCTGAGCTACGACTGGCAGCCCAGCCGCGAGTTCGATGCAGGCGCCCATATCTTCAACTGCCATGCGCCGGGTGTGGACGCCACAGTTGCCAAAGCTGTCACTGGCATAAGCAGACTATATAGCAGCGGTGGGACAAGCCTGAGCGCGAATTACTACCGTAGCTTCGACCGCGCCACGCTTCGCGATGGCTACGTGTACAACCTCTATTGCGATTTGTGGCGCGCCCCGGGACATCTTGAGGGATTCGTCGGCTACGAGGACAGGGCTCCGACATTCTCATCGCCTTTGGGGTACATCAACCTGATCGGATCAAGGTCCATGTGGGGTCAGGTCTCGTACTACGACCGCTACGACACCGGGCCGATACGCAGCTGGAGCTCTGCACTTGTCACAGGATTCACGAGGTGGTACGGCGGGAGTCTCTACAATCGAAGCATCCAGCTCAGCGGCAGCATTCTGCTCAGAAACCGCACCAGCGGAAATGTCTCCTACCTCCTTGACAGTCGCCCGCCGAACAAGGACAAGGTATGGAGTCTCGGCTGCGGTTGGAGAGGCCAGGATCTATACAGGAGCGGGGGAGTCAGTGCCGATTGGGGAAAGCGGGACGGCGCCGACTATAGCTTCATATCCCTAGACCAGGGATTCAAGCTTGGAGAGCGGTGGTCCGCCAGGCTAGCCACCGAGTTGCTGAGAATGGACTACCCGGACGCGCTTGGCAAGGATGATGTAGATCGCTCCCTGACCCGGTTAACCGCCAGCTACGACATTACCCCGGAGAAGAGCCTATACCTGAGTCTGCGGGCTCTTGAGGGCGATGCGAACGTGTTTCTTGCCTACCGCCAGGAGCTTCGCCGGGGCACGGATATCTTCTTCATCTGGGGCGATCCGAACGCTCCTTCCACAAAGAGCCGCCTGTCGCTCAAGCTGCTCCACGTGCTGTGACACGCAGGCGACGCTCCAATGGGCGGGGTGACCCCGCCACTACTCGCAATACGCATCTTCTGGGTGCTATAATGGCGCCGCTATGTCCACCGACCTTAGAACTGCTTTGGCGGCGCTGCACAAGGCCGATCTACATCGCCACCTCGAAGGTGCGGTTCGCCCCGGTACGGTGGCCGAGATATGCCGCGCCCATCGCATCGAGCTCCCGACCTATGACACCGACGACCTCTCCGCCCTGATTCGACTAAGCAGGCCCGCGGATGACCTCGATGGCTTCTTTCTCCCATTCAGGATCATCAAGCTTTGCTTTGTGGATAAGAAAGCCGTTGCCAGAATAGCCTACGAAGCCGTCGAGGATGCCTGGCGCGATAATGTGCGTTACCTGGAGCTTCGCTTCAGCCCGGAGTTCATGGCTTTCCACCGCCGCCTGGCGCTTACCGATGTGATGGACGGCATCGTTGAGGGGGTCGGGCTGGCGGCGCGCAGGTATCCGGTCGCGGTGAACCTGATCGTGAGCATCAGCCGGCATCTGTCGTCCAAGACGATGGGCGTGCCGTGGCCCTCGCCCGAGGAGATCGCACGCCTGGCGCTCGACTACGCCGATCGCGGCGTAGTGGGCCTGGATTTGTCCGGCAGGGAATCCGGCTTTCCGCCGGAGATGTTTGCGGAGCCGTTCGCAATGGCGCGCCGTGCCGGGCTTGGGATCACCGTCCACGCCGGGGAGGAAGACGGCCCGGAGAGCATTCGGGGCGCGATCGAGCATTTGGGGGCGGCGCGGATCGGCCATGGCGTGCGCATCGTTCAGGATGCGGATGTGCTTCGCCTTGCGGTGGATCGCGGAGTGACTCTCGAAATCTGCCCGACCAGCAATGTACTCACTCGCGCTGTGGAATCGCTCGAAAGCCATCCGGTCCGGCGGTTGTATGAGAGCGGCGTGCCGATCACCGTCAATACCGACGACCCTACCGTGTGCGGAGTGACGTTGACCGACGAGTATGCCCTGATAATAGAGAAGTTCGGATTCACTCTCGCGGAGATCGAGAAGCTCATTGAGACCGCCCGGCAAGCGGCGTTTTCTAGGAGGCTGGAATGATATCGAAACTGCCACTCGGAATCTCCTCATGGTCGCTTAACGCTATAGCGCCGCCTGAGCTGTTCGGGATCCTGGAAGGTGCTGATTGCCCGCCTGAGCATGCGGAAGCTGTGCGCGCGCACTTCGACGAGGTAGCCGACCTGATTCTCGGCTCAGAGATAAGATCGGTTGAATTATGGCACAGTCAGGTACTGTGGGACGCGCGGGTAAGTGAGCCTCTGGATCGGCTTGCCGCGGCCGGTCTGATCTTTTCGCAGCACGCTCCGCCCTGTGATCCTTCATCGCCGGGCGAGGCCGTCCGCCGAGAGGCGGTACGCGCGTGTTCCTCGGCGGCGAGCTTGCTGTCGAGGTTCGGCGGGCGGACGCTTGTAGTCCACGCCGGCCCGCAGGCCAATCCGCCCGAGCGCATTCGGGCGAGCGCAGCGAGCATCGCGGAAATCGCCGACTACTGCGCGGACCTGGGTGTCAGCTTGGCGCTGGAGCTCCTTCCTCCGCCTAATCTCGGAAATAGCGCTTCAGAGCTTCTCGAGCTTCTGAAGTTGATTGAACGCCCGAACGTGGGCGTGTGCATTGATGTCAACCATGTCTTTCCGCCGGAGCATCTGTTGCCGGCTGTTCATTTGCTGGGGCCTCGCATATTCACTCTTCACATCTCCGATTATGACGGGACTGAGAGGCACTGGCTCCCAATGCGAGGGACGATTGACTGGCCTGGCCTAGTCTACGCCCTGCGGCAGGTGGGATATCCCGGCCCGTTCATGTACGAGGCGCGTTTCGAAGCAGCAAGTCTCAGCGAGGCGATTTCCACAATCCGGGGGAACTATCGCGTGGTCATGGACGCAGCCGGCGGATAGGATTCACACCCCAGGGAGCTTCGAGTGCCTGTTGACATCGGCGCTTCCTTGGCATATATTGGCTCTCATGTTGACCTATGCGGCGGACATTCCCGACCGCGAAAACTTTCCTAAGGAGATTCGGGCATGGAGAAAACCAAAATCGGCATCGTCGGCTGTGGAGCCATCAGCGGCATCTATTTCCAGGCCGGCAAGACTTTCGAAGCCCTGGACGTCGTCGCATGCGCGGACATCATCAGGGAAAGGGCTGAGGCGAAGGCGGCGGAGCACGGCTGCAAGGCTGTGACGGTCGAGGAGCTTCTCGCCGACCCGGAGGTTAGGATTGTGGTGAACCTGACCGTCCCGGACGCCCATGCTCCCATCGCGCAGGCGGCAGTCGAGGCTGGGAAGTGCGTGCACAACGAGAAGCCTCTGACGATCACCCGGGCGGAAGGCCGGAAGCTGCTGGAGACGGCAAAGGCCAAGGGGGTGCTGGTCGGATGCGCGCCGGATACCTTCATGGGCGCGGGATTGCAGACCTGCCGGAAGCTGATTGACGACGGCGTGATCGGCGAACCCGTCGCCGCCACCGCCTTCATGATGTGCCACGGCCACGAGACCTGGCATCCGAATCCCGAGTTCTACTACAAACCAGGCGGCGGACCGATGTTCGATATGGGCCCTTACTATCTCACTGCACTCGTCAATTCAATAGGTCCCGTGCGCCGGGTGACGAGCTGTACGAAAATCACCTTCCCCGAGCGGCTAATCACGAGCCAGCCCTACTGCGGCAAGCGTGTCATTGTCGAAGTTCCCACTCACGTCGCCGGCGTCATGGATTTCGCGAACGGCGCAATCGGGACGATCATCATGACCTTCGATGTATGGGCGGCTGAGTTGCCGCGCATCGAAATCTACGGCACCGAGGGCTCGCTCAGCGTCCCGGATCCGAACTGCTTCGGCGGGCCCGTGAGAGTTCGGCGCGCGGGTGCATCCCAATGGGAGGAAGTGCCGCTCACCCACGGATACGCCGAGAACAGCAGGGGCATCGGCGTCGCGGATATGGCCTACGCGCTCCGGTCGGGCAGGCCGCATCGCGCGAGCGGCGAGCTGGCCTACCATATCCTGGATGTCATGCACGCCTTCCATGATGCTTCCCGCGAGGGCAAGCATATCGAGCTCGAGAGCACGTGCAGCCAGCCTGCCTCCCTGCCTCTGGGATTGGCTCACGGCACGCTGGACGAGTGATTCAGCAGCGAGCCTCCTAGTGACCACGCGAGTGAGGAAAGCACATGAAACGGTTTTGCATGCTTATTCTGCTTGTATCCGCAATCCCAGCTTTGTCAGCCCATACGGCCGGCGCCGTGGGGATAGGAGAGAAGATGCCCGGAAGCAGGGAAATCACCCTTGAGAATAGGCACGTCAAGTACGTCATCGGGCCCGACGGCGCGAATCTGCATCTCATTGACAAGCGCGCGGGGAAGGACTACTGCGTCCGGAAGCCAGGTTCCCACTTCGCCCAGGTGAAGAAGGCGGGATCGAGCTACGACGCCTCGGCGGTGTCCTCTGCAGATGGGTGCTTGACGGTGGAGTTCGGCCGGTCGGGCGTCCGTGCGGTGATACAGGCTAAGGCGGGAAAGGACTATTTCACCCTGGAGGTTTTGTCCCTGACGGGTGAGCAGGTGGAAGAGCTGGCCTTCCCGAACATTCGGCTCGTTCTGTCGAGGGATAAGGATCCCTTCGTGGGCTGTGCCCTGGCCCTGAATCTGAAGACGAACGTGCTCGAAATCCCCGGCCCGAATACCGATCTGCGTGCCATGTGTTACCCGCGCTTCGGCTTCAAAGGCGCGAAAGTTGCGATCATCGGATGCCCGCACAGCCAGCTTCGCCAGGTGATGAAGGATGTGGTGAGCGCCGCGAAGGACCTGCCTCAGTCGCCTCTGGGCGGCCCCTGGGCGCTGGATGCAGAGATCAACCGAGGCTCCTACATTTTCAATTTCGGCAACCTCTCCGAGGACAAGGTGGACGAATGGATCCAGCTCGCCAGGCGCTACGGCATGAACCAGATTGACTTTCACGGCGGGGTTTCCTTCAGATTCGGGGACTACAGGCCGAATCCGGTAACGTATCCGAACGGCCGTGCCAGCCTGAAGGCCGTGATTGACAAGCTCCACGCGGCGGGGATCACTGCGGGATTGCACACCTACGCATTCCTGATTGACAAGAGCTGCCCGTGGGTGACTCCGGTCCCTGACCCCAGGCTCGGAAAGGATGCGACGTTCACGCTGGCGGAGGCTTTGACGCCCGATGCGACCACGGCGCCGGTTGTCGAATCCACCAAGGACATGTCCGCAATAGTCGGCTATGGCGTGCGCAACAGCGTAACCCTGCAGGTTGACGACGAGCTGATTATATACAGCGGGGTCTCGAAAGAGCCGCCCTATGCCTTTACGGGCTGTCAAAGAGGAGCGCATGGCACCAAGATAGCTCCTCATGCCCGGGGCGCGAAGGTACATCACCTCAAGGAATGCTTCGGCCTGTTCGCGCCGGACGGCGATTCCACGCTCCTGACCGAGGTGGCCGCCAAGACCGCCGAGACCTTCAACGAGTGCGGCTTCGACATGATTTATCTGGATGCGCTGGATGCGGAGGACATCCTGGGCGGCCCGGAAAACGGCTGGCATTACGGCTCCAAGTTTGTGTTTGAGATATGCAAGCGATTGGAGAAGCCGGCGCTTATGGAGATGAGCACCTTCCGCCACCATCTCTGGTACGTGCGGTCGCGCATGGAGGCATGGGATCATCCCAGAAGGGGCCACAAGCGGTTCGTGGATATCCACTGCGCGGCCAATGAGGATGTGCGTCGGATGTTCCTGCCTGCGCATCTCGGATGGTGGGCCGTCGTCACTGACGAAGGACCGCATGTGACGCAGGACGAGCGCACGTATCCCGACGACATCGAGTACCTTATGTGCAAGTGCCTTGGTGATGACGCGGGTGTCTCCCTGGTTGGCTTCGGCCCGGATGCCCCGGCGTACCGGCGTCTCGCCGACATCTTCAAGCAATATGAGAACCTGCGCCGTGCGGACTATTTCCGGGAATCTATCAAATCGAGGCTGAGAGTCCCGGGCGAGGAATTCACGCTCGAGCGGACCTCAAGTAAGAAATGGCAGTTCCGCAAAGCGGGTTATGCAAAGCACAAAGTGGAGGGCATTGACGGGAAGAGCACTTGGGAGACCAGGAACAAGTTCGGCCGCCAGCCCGTGCGGCTGCGCATTGAAGCGTTGATGGCAGCGGGGGCTTATGACTCGCCGGAGGGTGTCACGATCGCAGATTTCACCAAGCTGGACGAGTTTGTCGGGCGCGCCGCCCGAAACTGCGTTACCGCACACCTCAAGCCTTCATCGGCCCAGGTGAAGGCCGGAGCGGTCAGTGGCTGCTACACGGCGCTGAGCACGCGTGCGCGTCCGAACGGCGCATGGGCGATGGTCGAAAAGTTCTTCTCCCCCGATCTGGACATATCGCAGCAGCAGGCGCTGGGAGTCTGGGTCTATGGCGACGGCCAAGGCGAGATTCTTAGTTTCCAGCTCAGAAGCCCGATCCATGTCGCGCTGGGGATCAGCGATCACTTCGTGAAGGTTGACTTCACCGGCTGGCGCTACTTCGAGCTGATCGAGCCCGAGGGCGAACACACCGACGACTATCTCTGGCCCTATAACCCGTGGCCCCATAAGAACAAGTATGCCACTTACCGTGAATGGGTGAATTACGGCCGGGTTGCTTCTCTCTCCCTCTGGTACAACAATCTGCCGGAGGGGAGCGAGGTCACGTGCTATGTAAGCCCCGTCAAGGCGCTGCCCCTTGTGAAGAACAAGCTTCGCAATCCTAAGGTCGGGATCGCAGGCAGGGAGATCGTCTTCCCCGTGGAGATCGAGAGCGGCTGCTGGCTCGAGTTCAACTCGATGTCCGACTGCAAGCTCTACGCGCCGAACGGAGAGCTGATCGGCGAGGTGAAGCCTCAAGGTGAGGCGCCGATCCTGGAGCCTGGCAGCAACCAGGTGGAATTCGAATGCGGCACATTGCCGGGCGCCAGCGCACGCGCATATGTGACCGTGATAACCCGCGGGGAGCCGCTACGCGACTGACCGCCGAGCTGGCAGCGATGTGTGTGCTCTATCTGAGTATGTGCTACCTCACCAGAATGGTGGCAAGTCCGTTGGCAGGCACGGTCAAGCCCACGCGCCCGGCGGATGCACTTAGCTTCGTGTGTGGATCCTCGACGAGGCTGCACGACCATCCCTCTCTGAGGCTCGTGGGGAAGCGAAGGGTGGCCTTAGTTCTCTTGCCGGAGATCTCTCTCAGCCGGATGATCAGCCCATCTCCTGACTCGGCCTTCTTCACTGCTTGAATGACGATGTTCGAGGGTGTGACCGAACACAGGGAAGCCGATGCTTCATGGCTGGTAGTTGACGGTCTACCTGAAGGCTCGCAAACTCTGGACAGGAGCGGATTGCGCACCGACTGGCCGAAACGGGCGGCGGCGACTGGATCGTACTTCGGTATACTGGTAAGCGAGAATCGGAACTTCAACTCGCCGCCCTGGACGGCTTTGTAGTTCGTGTACCAGTAGTTGTTGAAGACGTAGGCGTAAAGGTGGCCGTTCTCGATTGGGAGCGGCGATTTGAACGTCTCGCGGTTGATGTCGCCGAGCGTGATAAGCGGACTGTCCACGGCTGTCCAGACTAAGGCGCCCTTGTCGTCCGCGATGGCGACGAAGTCCTGAGCGCAGTACCACTGCATGCACGCTCCATCGAGCATGTCCTTGTCCGGTCGCATCACGCCATTGGGCAGCCCCACGTAAAACTGCGGTTTATTCAGGGAGAAGGGGAATGCAAAGTACCCGGCTTCCTTTTCGGTAGTTTGTTGCTTGTTGATAACGTTCTCGAAGTCTATGCGCTTGCAATTGCCATACAGAACCACTTCCGTCGTCCATTCCGGCGTGTTGTATGCCGAACCCCGGATGCGCATAACCGAGGCGCATGGCCGGCTTTCTTCAGCGAAGGTTACAGCCGGAGCGCTCTCGCTCCAGGTAACGTCCCTGGCGCCATCGCCCTGACCTTTGATATAGATGTACTGGTTGATCCCATAGGGCGCCGTGGAATCTACCAGCTCGCGCTTGAGTTCCTTGTCGTAGAGGCTCTTGATCGCGCCGGTGGTTCGGTCGAACTCCAGGCGGTAGAAGCGGTTTTCCAATTTCGGATTGCGGATTTCGGATTGCGGATTTTCCCGCCTTTGGCGGGATCCCGCTTGGGCGGGACGGATTTCGGATTTCGGGTTGAGCTGGCGCACGTCGCTGCTTTCTCCTAAGGTTAGGAGAGGAGTGCGCCCGGCCGGCAGCTTGTGCAGTGCGTATGCTTTGTACCCGACCGGCGGGACATCGTCCGCCCAGAATTCGATCTGCCTGCCGTCCGCCGTTTCAGCCCTGACCGTGCCGCTGACAGGCCAACTGAGTGGATTGAATACGACGACCGAGGGCTCTTTGAGCTTTACGATCTTCGCGAGGCTATCGAGGCCCTGCTCCATTATGTGGGCCGTCCGACAGCTTGCGTTGTCGGCAAACGCTTTCTTATACCTCCACTGGCGGATTGTCTGCGCGGAATTCGGCTGGTCTATGCTGCACCACGCACCCCATGTATGCTCGTCGTACAGGATGGCGTCCTTCCATGCCTGGTTGATGTCTGCTTTGGGATATACAGCGCCGCCGAGGCATGATGTTAAGGAATGAAGTTTCTCGGCAGCCGCCAGGTCCTCCTTTGCACGGCGGACGAGCGCCGTCTCCAGGGCGGAGGAGCCTGCGCCGTCCTCCCAGTAAGCGCCACCGTCGCCACGGATCGTTGGTGTTTTGTCTCTGAACTTGGACTCTATGTAGTTGAAGAATTCAGGCCCGCGGCAGAGGATTATTTTCGGATAAGCATACCGCCTGTTCCACTCGTCGGCCACGGATGCCAGCCTGGGGTCGAGAGGCTGATTGTCGCTGAATCCACCAAAGGCCAGTACGGCATCGTAGGGGTAATCGTCGCGCTCGTAGCCCTGCAGGAACTTCTCAATATGGGATTCTGCCTTGTCCGCGCTGGACAACAGATGAAGCCTGTAGGCGTATGCATATCCGCGTAAGAGCCAGGCCAGCACGCGGCTTCCATCAGGCCCCTCCCAGTAGAAAGGCGATTTGTCGAACAGGCGATCGAAGGAGCCTCCACGTGACATGTTCAGGCCGGCGCTGAAATACTTGATCCCGCTGCCAGCCAGCACCGTGGGCAGAGTCCATACCTGGGTCGGAACATCGCTGCTCATCGCGATGTCGAATGGAATGCCGTACATCTTCGACATCGAATGGGCGAAATAGAGGCTCCGTATGATCTCTTCGTGCGAGAGGATTCCAGTGAGCATGTTTCCATAGACAGCCTGGCAGCCGATCAGGCCCTTCTCAGCGTGTTTTATAAACTCGGACTTGCGCTCTGCCGGCGCGAGCGATAAGTAATTGTCCTCCACCCAGGCGACCTCCGTGTTCCACTTGAAGCCGGGGTGTTTCTTGCACAGATCCAGAGCCAGTGACATGTTTTCGTTGTGCCTTGCGATCACCCGCTCTTGAAGATCTGTATAGCCGATATCAACGTGGGAGCTCGGCTGCACGTACACCCTCCAGTGTCTCTGGGGCCGGATTTCACAAGCGGCGGTCTGCTTGTTCCCGCCTGAGCCTACGCTGACCTCTACCACCGTGGGCTTTGTTACCTCAGCGACCGTTAGCTCGGATTTTCCGTCGCCTGGCGGGTCAGGATGCAGCGCGACTTGCCTGGACTTCCCGCCCACGGTTACCGTGGCTGTAAGAGGCTGTGGACTCGGGCTGTGTTTCACCGTCAGCTCGACAACCTGCATCAGCTTCGAGCCTTGCCGCACGAGCCGAATCGTTGGGGCGAGAGATATGCTCTCGATCGTGGGCTCCGGGCGGACCGCGTCTTTCGTGAATACCTGCGAGCGCGGATCGGGGTCTCGGGCAATGGCGAATTCTTCGGCGCAGGTAGCGCCTACAAATGCCACAAGTGCCAGAATACATGCCTTGACTGCGCGAGTCTTCACTGTTGTTCCTCCGGGTAAGCTAAATCTCATACTATTAGCGCCAGCGCTTTTTCTGCCGCCTCAACCGTGTGGTAAATGTCCTCGTCAGTATGCGCCGTTGATACGAATGCCGCTTCAAACTGGCTGGGCGCCAGATAGATTCCCTGTTCCAGCATCGCCCGGAAGAACGCTGCGTATTTCCGCGTGTCCGAGGTCTTCGCGGTAGCGTAATCGTCAACCGCCTCCCGCGTGAAGAAGGCCGTCATCATCGAGCCGATCTGGTTGACCTCCAGATCAATCCCGCTGGTCTCGGCTGCTGACGCCAGCGCATCTCCGAGCCTCGCTGTCTTTGCCTCGAGCCCGGCATACGGATTTCGATCGCGGAGGATGCGCAGGGTCTCGATTCCGGCTGCTACGGCAACCGGATTTCCGGAGAGTGTCCCGGCCTGGTAGACGGGGCCGACGGGAGCCACCTGCTCCATGATCTCGCACCTGCCGCCGTAAGCGCCCAAGGGAAGACCCCCGCCGATGATCTTCCCCAGCGTCGTCATGTCCGGGATGACGCCGTAGAGCTTCTGCGCTCCTCCATAAGAGAGGCGGAAGCCGGTGATTACCTCGTCGAAGATCAGTACGATCCCATATTTGTGGGTCAGCTCCCGCAGATCGGCGAGGTAGCCGGGCTTTGGGATCACAACGCCCATGTTGCCCGCGACCGGCTCGATGACCACGCAGGCGATCTCCGGCCCCATGGCCTTGAAAAGCGTGCGGACGGCATCTATGTCGTTGTAAGGGAGCACCAGGGTATCTGCAGTCATCGTTGCCGGGACGCCCGCGCTGTCCGGGATTCCGAACGTCGCCACGCCGGATCCTGCCTTTGCAAGCAGGGCGTCGCTGTGGCCGTGGTAGCCGCCCTCGAACTTAACGATCTTGTCGCGGCCGGTGTACCCGCGCGCCAGGCGAATGGCGCTCATCACCGCTTCCGTGCCGGAGCTGACGAGGCGCACCATCTCCACCGACGCCACCGCGTCAACTATCATCTTCGCAAGCTCGATCTCCGCCTCGGTGGTCGCACCGAAGCTCGTCCCACGTGCGGCCGCCTTCTCGATCGCCCGCACGACGAGCGGATGCGCGTGTCCCAGGATCAGCGGTCCCCAGGATCCCACGTAATCAATGAACTTGTTGCCGTCCGCATCCCAGATGTGGGATCCCCTGCCTCGATCTATGAAAAGCGGACCGCCTCCGACGGCCTTGAATGCCCGCACAGGGCTGTTCACGCCGCCCGGAATGTAGCGTTGAGCCTCTTCGAACAACTCTGAGGATTTCGCGGTATCCATCTCAAGCCCTCTCTGGAACTAGTTTACCCGAACATCGCTTGCGGACGCAGGACGAATCTGCGTCTTTCTGAGCAAGCTTCCGTTTCGGCGGACCGGCTTGTGGCATGTCCACTAATAGCAAGTCCCAGCAGCCCAACTGCTGGGACATCCACGGCGTCCACGGCCTTTCGCGGCCTTGAAACAGGGATCGGTGCCTAGGCCAGTCGAACTGCGGACTCAGGCGCGACCTCGCTGCGGACTACTTCGGCTCCCAGCGACGCCAGCTTGCCCTCGATGTCTTCGTAACCGCGGTCAATGTGCTCCACGCCGGAGATTTCGGTACGTCCGTCCGCCGCAAGGCCGGCGATTATCAGAGCGGCGCCTGCGCGGAGATCGGTGGCCGTCACCTGGGCACCAGTCAATTTCGGCACGCCCTTGATGATCGCAGTTCGTCCTTCCTGTACGATGTCTGCCCCCATCCTCTGGAGTTCCGCCACGTACTTAAACCTGCGCTCGTAGACGCTCTCGCTGACCACAGACGTGCCGTCCGCAATGGTAAGCATCGCCGTGAACAGCTGCTGCATGTCCGTGGGGAAACCGGGGTGTGGCATGGTCTTTATGTCTGTGGCTATAGGCCGGCGGTCGGACGTGATCCGCACGCAGTCCGTACCCGCCGCCACGCGTATTCCTGCCTCCTCCAGCTTCTGGAACACAGCGGTGCAGTGCTCGGAGATTGCGCACACCAGAATTACATCGCCCCTGGTGGCGGCTGCCGCGATGGCGAAGGTGCCGGCCTCCATTCGGTCGGGTATCATCGTGTGGGTAACGCCGTGGAGCTCCTTCACGCCTTCGACTTCAATCGTGCTCGTGCCGGCCCCGCATATCCTCGCGCCCATTGCGCTCAGGAAGTCCGCGAGTTCAACTACCTCCGGCTCGAGCGCCGCGTTCTCAATGCGCGTCGTGCCCTCCGCGAGACAGGCCACTGTCATGATGTGCTGGGTCGCGCCTGCGCTTGGGAAGTCGAGATAAATGTGAGCGCCCCTCAACTTGCTGGCTTCGGTTTCCACGTAGCCGTGTTCGATGGAAACTCTGGCTCCCAGGGCCTGAAGCCCCTTCACGTGGAAGTCTATGGGGCGTGCGCCTATGTCGCAGCCGCCGGGCATGGGGACCTTCGCATAGCCCAGTCTGGCGAGTATCGGCCCGGTGATACAAAACGAAGCCCGCATCTTCTTTACTAGTTCATATGGGGCTTCGTTCGATTCGATTTCGGAGGCGTCTATTTCCACGCGGTTTTCGCGGCTCACCCTGGTTCTCACGCCGACCTGCCGCAGCATCTCCACCATGGTGTTTATGTCGCCGATCCGAGGGACATTTTCGAGAATTGTGGTGCCCTTGGCGAGCAGCGCCCCCGCCATGATCGCTAGTGTGCCGTTCTTGCTGCCGCTGATCCTAACGTCGCCTTTTAGTCTGTTACCGCCTACCACGTAGATTTCTTGCAAGAATCGAACCTCCTCGTGACGTCCGGCAGATGCGGCACTGGGCAGAACCGCTTGCCAGCCCAATATCTATTTTACCCACTCGGGGGCGCTTTGCGACGCGTCGGGCCGGCCGCGGATTCTAGCCCACTCTTGCGTTCCGATCGTCTGGCAAAGTATACAGGATGCGAAATCCCTCTGTCAAGCAATCGCCCTCGAATTGCTGAGGTGCCCTCACGGCGGGCGCTTGGCTGCGGCACATGCAAGGCGTCCGCGAACGAGTACCCTTCGAGCAGCGGAAAGGGTTTCAGGTGTCAAGTTTCAAGTTTCAGGTTCTAGGCTGGGATGGTACGAGTTCAGGCGTCGTTGCAAGAGCGCTGCCGTGGCCGGGCGCGGTGCTATCGGCGATGAGGACAGGGCCGTTGTGCGTGAATCCTCCAGAGGACAGTCCGCTGTCGGGGGAGACCAGCATGTGTGCGTCCAGGTCTATCCTGCTGAATGCGCCGGTGCCGCAGGCGAGGTGAACAGCAGCAGCCAGCCCGATACCAGTCTCGACCATGCAGCCCAGCATGAGTTCCTGGCGCGCGGCTTTGCACATCGCAATGATATCCAGCGCGCCGGACAAGCCGCACTTCATCAGCTTCACGTTTATGCCGTCCACGGCCTCAAGCTCAATCAGCTTCAGCACATCGGACGGCGTCACGGCGCTCTCGTCGGCAAAGATCGGCACGGATGTGTTCTGCGTGACATAGCGGAGCCCGTCGAGGTCCCTACGGTCAACCGGCTGTTCAAACAGGTCGATCTTCACGCCTGCCTCCTGAATCTTGCCTGCGAATCTTACCGCGACGGTAGGTGTGAACCCCTGGTTTGCATCGAGCCTGATGCTGCAGTGCGGCGCGCCTTCGCTCGCCCCGAGCACTCGTGCCAGATCGTCCTCCGGGTCGTGGCTCCCGATCTTTATCTTGAGGTGCTTGAATCCGCGAGAGGCAGCCTGTTGCGCAAGCTCACGCGCGGCCTCTGAGCCCACGAACGGGATGGTTATGTCCGTTTCCACTTGGGGCAATGCGCCTCCGAGGAACTTGCACATCGGGAGGTCGTAGAGCTTGCAGAAGGCATCGAGGACCGCTATCTCGAGCGCGGCGCGCGCGGAATGTGCGTGTGGCAGCACCTCACCGAGCATTCCGAAAATGGGGAGGTAGGCCGCTGCGTCCAGACCAACGAGGTCGGGCGCACATAGCTCAATCGCTGACAGGACCGAAGCCGTGTCCTCGGCGGTGACGTACTTGGCGGGAGTCGCAGAGCCGAGGCCATAGACGCCATTCGATAACCCAAGGTGGACGATCACCGCGGGCGACGTCGTTTTGGTGCCCTTTGCTGTTCCGAAAGGCTCTCTGAGCGGCAGCTCCAGCGAATATGCGTTGACTTCGCTGATTTCCGGCATGGCAATCCGCCTCCGTACCTACCACCAGCTTAATTATATCACTTGCTACCATTTAAGCAACTAGTAGAAACAGTTCAGGTTCCTTGATAGTAATGTCATGCTGAGCAAAGCGAAGCATCTCGCCTACGCTCGACAGATTCTTCGTCCCGATTCTCGGGACTCAGAATGACAACGGTCGGATTTTATTATCAACAATCGTGAACTCTTACAGCTGGTAACTATCGCTGAGTAACCGGTGAGGACTGGTGCAAGCAGCCGCCTAACAGCCTGCGAATATCTTGGCTCTCGGAAGCAAGGGCCTTCGGCGGTGAGTTTCCGGAGTGGGGCATATTGTACGTTCGTGCGCTACGTGCCGGACTTTTCTGCCGGCTGCTCAGTCGTCTTCTCTGCCGGCTTCGACTCCTCTTCCTTCTCTTTCACGTAGAAAGAGCCGGTGGCCTTCTCGGCCGTGATCCATTCATCGTTCTCCTTGATGGAGATCGTGACCTTGGGCGCGGAGAACGAATGTCTGTCCTTTTCGTCGCGTCCCTTGACGCTGCCGACTAGCTGAATGATCTCCTCTTTGCTGAGGTATATCGCCGAATCAGCGGTGACCGTCCTGCTCTTCTGCACCATCGTGACCGGCGAGGGAATCACCGCCTTCTTTTCCTTATAGTAGTAGTCCACCTTGTCGCAGGTGATGACCAAGCCGTCCTTCCACTCGGATTTCAGCGATTTCGGCTTGGAGTCCGATGAACCCTGGGGCTTCGGCTTAGGCTTGGCCACTATTCGAACGTTCCCTGCCAGCGTTCCCTTCTTCTCCTCGAAGTTCATGGTGCATGTGTCGCCGGTGATCGTGTCCCGGTCATCGTAGATCTTCAGGTTGCCGGTCGCAATGGCCGTGTCTGTGCTCTCGCGGTAGTCAACCTTATCTGCGAGAAGAGCGGTGTCTCCCTGCACGAACTTGACGTTACCCTTGAGCACCAGTATGCGGTCCTCTCCGTCCCAGCGATACGAGGTCATATCGGCGGAGTACTTGATCTCCGTGTACTTGGGCTCGGCAGGCTTCGGAGGCGTCCCTTGCTGCGCCGCCGGAACCGCGCTCACGACCGCCAGGCCTATCGTGGCCGCAATTGCTGACCCGATTCTCCATTTAGCCCGTTGATTCATTTTCATGTCCGTTGCTGCTCTCCGGCTATTCGAGTCTGATTTGTCCATTCACCTTGTAGATCGTCAGCTCCTTCTTCCCGACGTCCACAGTCATGCGCTCGCCGTGGAGCGTGCTGCCTGCCAAGGCGGCATCCACTCCGCCCCGGCAGAACAGCCTGGATTTGCGCGCATCCCAGTACGCGTCCCTCACTTTGAATGATGGGCCGTCTGTCAGGACGACTTCGGCGCTTCCCGGAACTGCGACATTCTGCGTGAATGTGTTGTAGATGACCTTCCCGGCGGAGAGTGACGCTATCTGTTTGCCGTCTTGCAGCAGGCAGCCGCGAGTGACGCCCTTGAAAGTGGCCGTTCGCCGGTCTCTGCTCACGTCAATAGTCCGGGCCTCGAATGCCCACACCTTCTTTCCACCCGACCGGCCGACCAGCTTTGCGTTTTTCAGCCTTATCGCCACTCCGGCCAGATGATCCTCATCCAGCCTCGGGCCGCGCGTGCCAAGGTAGATAAAGGCCCAGACCAACCCGACTGCTATTGCCGCAGCCGTTATCCAGGGAAACCATCGTTTCACAACGGCATGTTACCTCGCTACCGTGAAATACCTGAGCTGGCTGTACGAGACCGCCCATTCCTCTTCATCCTTCGCCATGACCAGCCAGTAGTAAGTCTTCCCCGGCGTCAGCGCCGGTCCCGTGTAGTGAATTGACGTTGTCCCCGCCTCGACTCTGCTTTCGTTCGAGTCGAGTGTCCTCGGCCAGATGGGCAGAGTTACTACACCGGGAGGCGGCTGTGGGCTAGTGTAAGTCCTGGAGGGATCAGCCGCCAGCGTCGGAAACTCATCGTACACGAACACTTTGTAGAAAGCCGCCCCTACCAGTGCTGACCAGTTGAACAAGGGGTTCTCCGACACCACTGCTCCCTGCTCCGGAGAATCGGCCTTCAACTGCCCGAGCGGGCGTATTGCAAGCCAGTTGCTCTTCTCGCTTTCTGCGCCGGGATCAGGGTTGTTGAACTGGTCGAGGAACTCCACATCTACCGCAGTCACGGCATAGTAATAATCCACATAGGGCGTAATCGCTATGTCTGTGTCGCTGTAGAAATTGGCATAGGGGTCGCGCACGAAATCAATGGCTTTCGCGCCCGTGCGCGGAGCGGTCCCGCGGTAGATCCCGTAGCCGGCGATCTCCTGGGAATCATTCGCATTCAGCGCGTTCCAGTAAAGGTCTATCTCGATCAGCGAGCCGGGCGGCGTTGCGCGAGTCATCACCTGCTTCTGCTTAGCGATGGCCTGGAAGTAGCGCGGCGACGTAATCGCCCTGATCGCCTTGAAGGCATCGGCGTCGCTCCTGGTCATGGTGTCCGGCATGGTGTACGATTCGACTGCGTCAAGGTCTGGTGGCTCCAAGCGATATGCCACGTGCGATTCCTGCAGCGTGAAGTCCACAAGTTGGCTCGGGCTGGCGGTGGTAATCGCCTTTTCCTGGTTGTAGAAGCCGACCTTCGATGCCGCTATTGTCGCCTTCAAGCCGACCGGCACGTTTTCCAGCCGATACTCTCCGCTCCCGTTCGTGACGGCTACCATGGACCCATAAGGGCCGTCGTAGGCGTCGGTGTCCTCCGGAGGCGACAGCAGGCGCGTAGTGAGCAGCACCCGTGCCCCCTCGACCGGGTGGCCGGTGTCGTCCTCCACGTAGCCGCGAATCTCGGTGGTTTCGCTCACAGGCGCCAGTGTGATGTGGATGTTCATCGTAGGCTGGTCCCGCAGTATTTCCGCCGCGGCGCTGCCGATCCACGTCTGTCCACTAATGTCTGCGCTTGCCCAGACGGTTCGCCAGCCGCTCTCCACGCCTTCCAGCCTGTATGTGCCGGTGCTCAGAGACTGTGTTTGGTGGTAGTCGTCGACCCACACTTTGGCTCCGACGATCGGGTTGCGATTGATGTCGGCAATAGTCCCGCTGACGACGCTGAGGTGCGTCCTCTCTCCGCCGCATCCTTGGAGAAGCGCCGTGAGGGCCAGCGACACAGCCACTGCAGGTACGAGCATGCCGATGCTTGTTCGCTTTTTCATGGGAAGTCACCATCCGTTTCCACTGATAAATAGAGACTGCGGCATCCAATCTGTTTTACGTAACGTGGCTGGCAAGGTTTCAAGTTCCAGGTTCCAGGTCTCAGGTTTGCGCCCCTGGATTGGACGTCGGGTGTTGGATGTTCCCTTCCCCTTTCCGGCCTTGGACGATTCGATTGGCTCGCGAGATCAGCGTCCCCTGACCTTTTCGACATGGCGGTCTGCGTATGCGACAGCGGCATAACCATCGTGCCGGGGTTCGGTCTCCTGAAGTATAACGGTCTTAGCAGGAGAACGAATATCCTCAAGCCGGACGCCGGCCACGGCCTTCGGCATCTCATAGCTGGTGAGACGCGAACCGTTCTTCCTCATGCGAGCGAACACTGCCTCAGACGCGTAGTCAAGCTTGCCCGTTTCTCGCTCGATCTCATGCACGGCGTGGCGATAGCCTCCCGACGCCTCCCTGTCCTCAGGGCAGTACAGTGCGTTGAAATTCCGAAAAGACGGATGCGCTAAGGGATCCCGCAGGTACGGATATGCCTGCAGGACCCACTCCTGGCCGGAAGCCTTCGGAAGCCTTCCACCATGGTCCTGGGCATACATGTGCAAGGCGTACGCGATGCATCTGGCATTCGCCAGGCAGCTCTCTGCTCTCGCCGTGCGCCCCTCTTCGTTGCTGTATATTCCGATGGCAATTCCGAGGAGAACCCCGGCCAATATCGCAGCGGCCCCTGGCAGCGGTTGAGCTGCTCTCCATGCCGCTCGTTTGCCCGCCTGTTCCACCGAAGTCCTCCTTGCTAAGAACCGAGCACCTGCAATGCCAGCCGGATGTTCTCCGCCGCTGCCTCTCTCATGGCTGGAACGGTTTCCGAAAGCCGGGATGCCAGCGCATCGCGGGCCTCCCAGGCGCGCGTTACCCGCTCTGCGAGCAGACCGGATGCCGCCTCCGCCAAGGAGATACTTTGCTGACCAGTCGCGGCGAGGAAATGTTCCACCTTGGGATCGTACACGATGCCTATGGACGGCACTCCGGCGGCTGCAGCGAATATCAGCGCGTGAAGCCTCATCGCGACCGCCAGGCGGCACTTTGCGAGCACGCCGAGTAACTGGCCGCCCGTCCAGGGCTCCGGCTGCACAATGACTCGCCCCGGCAAATCGAGCGCTTCCTGAACCTGCCTGGCAATCAGAACGTCCTCCGGCGTGTGCATGGTCAGCAGCAGGAGCTTCGCGGGCAGCGTCTTCGCCAGCGCCGCCAAGGCTTCCGTCGCTGATTCCTCGATCCGCAGAATGGGCCACTTCCGCAGAGATACTGCAATCAGGTCGTCGTGCGCGCTCAGGCCCATGTCCGACAGCAGCCGGATCGCTTCTTCCGATTGACAAGGTTCCAGCAGGAGAGTCGGGTCAGCAGTAGTCCGGATGGGAGGCTTGCGCACGCCCAGTTCTTCGAGCAGCGCCGCAGACCGGGCGTCTCTGACCGTGATGAGATCAACTTTGTTCAAAACCGCTTGTGTGAGCCGGCGCGAGATGCTTCTTCGCAGAGGGCCGATTCCCTGGCCGAGGATCATCACCTTGCGCCGGTAGAACTTGGCCAGCGCGATGATTGCCAGGTAATAGGCCAGCGAGCGGAAGCTGGTGGCGTCCTGGATCAGGCTCCCGCCGCCGCTGATAAGCAGATCGCACCCCTTCAGAGCCTTTGTTACATGAGATGCCGAGCCGCGCGGCACGGCTGTGACCTCGTGCGCGTTTGCAGTCTCTTCCGGCGACGCAGACAGTACCGTGATCTCGACGTCGTCCCCGGCCTGCGACCTCAAACCGCCGATTATGGCGGACAGGACGGCCTCATCCCCGGCGTTTGAGAATCCGTAGTATCCCGATATCAGTATCCGTCTAAGTTGTGTCACTCGTTGTTGATTTGCCTCTGGGTTCGGCGCTGGCTCCCCTTGGCCGACTGAATATGCCCACGATGTACCATGCCGCTATGCCCAGCAGGAGGCCGAGCGCCAGCCCGTTCGCCGCACGGAGCGCCGAGACGTTCAGCGGCGTGTGGATATGACAGAATGTGTTCAGCAGCGACACTTGCCCAAGCACGCCCAACGCCACGAGAGGCAGTCCCCAGCCTCTCCTGCGGGTCAGAAGCAGCGCCGTGCCAACAAGCAGAGCCGGATGGCCGACCAGGAACTCCTTCGTCCTCGGACGCACCGCCATAAGGCGATCGAGGACCGATCGGAACTTGAGTTCGATGCCGGTTACTCCAACGCCGGGCTCGTTGCCCGTGCGGAGCAGTGCCAGGACGATGATTCCCAGGGCGACCGCCACCGCCAGAGCGTGCCACACGAAGAGGGGGTGATTCACGGCCCTGCGGATGTTCGCTGCGCTCTCCTCCCACACCTTCGAGAAAGGCTTCCCGAAAATGGGCAGGCCGGCGGCCATGATGAATATGACCGCGAGTATCGGGAGCAGATGCGCCGCCTTGATACCCACGAACTGGTTCACTTTCACCATATATGACCTGTCGCTGAGCAAACCCGCGACCAGTAGAGCGCCGCACAGCGTGATCGCTGACGCGCCGATGAACAGAGCGACGGCCTTCAATCCCGCTGACTTCTCGAACGTCCCACGGTTGAAGTGCGGCCCGATCAGCATGGCTATCCCAAGCGTTGGGAATATGAAGGCGGATGCCAGAGCGAGAAGCCGGCGTCCCATCTCGCCGTCGAGCGCCAGCCCCGCAACCGCGGCCAATCCGATCAGCAGCAAGCCATACTTCCATATTGGCGACAAGCTTATCAGCGAGCCGACGAGGAGTACTGCGCCCGCCGCGACGGACAATGCTATCAGCCCCAGGAAGAGCGGTGGCCTGGACATGTTTCCGAACGGCCGCGCGGTTCCCATCTCATACCCGGCTTTCCGGATGTCCCTGCTGGTCGCGGAAACGAAGGCCAGGCTGCTCCCGACGGGCGACTCTCCCGACGTTTCCGGGAGCCGGACGTAGCAGAGTCGTATGCTCCGCTCCTTCACGGCGCGCGCGAAGCGTTCCACCGCCATCTGGGGTGTCATCCCTGCCATCTCTGCGGGCGAGATGCTGTGAACCCGGACGAACTCCGAATCCAGCTCCTCGCACATTCGCGCGTCGCCTTTCTGCTTTGCGAACTCGATGGATCCGAATACGAGGCCCGAGGACTTGATGCAGCGAGCGGCATACTGTATCAGTCCTCTGAACCCGTACACCTCGTCTCCTGCACATATCAGCCTTGTGATGCCATCGTGCTTCAAGTCGGACAGGGCGGCCTGCACGCCGATCTCTGTGAGGGCTGGATGGTTCTGCAGCCGCGCCACCACGTCGAGTCCGGACTTCTGTACCAGCCGCACTGTGTCCGGCGGCAGCCCTACGCCCATCAAGTTCAAAGTCGCCGGGGCCATTCGGACCGTGCGCGTTGCAGCGACACCCAACGCATCAACGCGGCTTGGGAGAACCGTTCCCGGCATGAGGCGCGTGTCCAGAGCGCGGAATACCCTTCCCGCGAGCTGCTTTTCCGGTATGCGGATGACGGTGAGCGGTCCCGTGTCTGAGTCTCGCTGGATATAGGCAACCTGGCCGGTTGCCGCCAGATCGCCGAGCAGGTCCTCGCTGATGGCCACGCCCGTGACACCGACCTTCTTGAAGCGTTCGAGGATTGCGGGCATCTGAAGCCCGGAAGCCGCCGAGAGGCTCTGCAGTTCGGCATAGTCGAGCACTAGCTCGACGGCGCGATTCCCGGCCTCGATGCCGTGCCTGCGAACTCCAAGCGCCAATCCGCTCAGCAGGCCGGGAAGCAGGAGAAGTATGAGCAGCCAATCTGCTCGCATGCTACGCTTGCCATTCCCTGTTGACACAAGTTACCCCCAAATACGCAGTCCGGAATGCCTAGCCCCTAATCCGCGCTTGCCTACCAGTAGTACCGCCTGCGGTATTCAACGGGCCGCCGGCCTCGGAGCAGCCGGCGCCCACCGAACATCAGTATCATCGCCATGCCGATCCCGAACCCGCCGATGTGCGCCGCGTATGCGATTCCTCCGCCGGGAACCATGCCGCCGCCGAGCAGCAGCGAGTTGAATACCTGAACGGCTATCCACAACGTCAATACTATCGAGGCGGGCAGCGCTATCACCTCCACAAAGAACAGGGTGATGATTCTGGCCCTGGGAAACAGCACCAGATAAGCTCCCAGCACCCCGGCGATGGCTCCGCTTGCTCCCACCATCGGCACCCTGGCCGTCGGGCCTGTGAGAACTTGTGCGAAAGCGGCTCCCGCGCCGGCGGCGAAGTAGAACATCAGAAACTTGAAATGCCCCAGCACGTCCTCTATGTTGTTTCCGAATATCCACAGGTAGAGCATGTTGCCGAAGATATGCAGCCAGTTTGCATGCAGGAACATAGAAGTGAAGATTGTCACCCAGGGCGCAACAGGCGTCGGCGGCCCGAAATCCCGCCCGGTCGTCAGCTCGGCCGGCACCAACTCGAAGCCCGCCAAGGGGTTCTGAGTATGCGGACCCAGCGTGCCGTTGTATAGAAATGCGACAACGTTCAGGGCTATCAAGCCGTAAACTACGTAGGGTGTGGTCCTCGTAGGGTTCTCGTCTCGGAGCGGGATCACCGCGCGCCTCCACGGCCGGACTTTCTACGCATTTTATCACAAGCCCCAGGAGGTGTAAACGCATGAAGGACAGCGAAGGCCCGGCTCATTGCAATGAACCGGGCCTTCGTGAATCACAATTTATCTCCTCGCTGCTATCCCTCGGTCTTCCCTGGTTCTTCGGCGCCGGAGGCTTGGAGCTCCGCCTGCTTATTTAGCTTTGCCAGAGGATCGGCGTTCTCCAGGCCGAAGTGGAAAGCGATCTGTTCGCGTACATTGATCGGCCCCAACGCCTCGAGCTTCTCCCTCTCGCCCTGGTCAACCTCGGAAGGGATGTCCTTGAGTATGCCGTCTTCCCAGTCTTCTTGCTTGATGAACTGCTCGCCAAGCTTCTTGCAGCGCGAGCATCGGAACTTTACGTACACAAAGCTTGGCCCGAACAATCGCAAGTAGTACCCGGTCTGCATCACGTCTTTTGAAATTATCCGCTGACCGCAGTTGCATTTTATCGTCGCCTTCACGCTCATGACATTCCACCTCCAATTTGGCTTGGGAACACCGTGCCCCGGTCTGAGCGGCGCTGGGCATTCGGTGAGATCGGCCGCTGCCGAGTCGCTACGCGGCTATTATATCACAGGGTGCGTGAAATTCCAACGCTGCAAATTCGATTGTGTACTCCAAATTTCAGAGAGTCTCCCACGCTTGCGGCATGAAGTGCTCGGCATATCGCCGCATGGCATAGCGGTCGGTCATGCCCGCGATGAAGTCGCACGCCGCCCGCGCATTCTCTTCCACAGTTTCGCCCCCGGAGTAGGGACACCCCGGCAGGAGGTTTGGCTGCTCCACGTAGAGCCTGAACAGCTCCTTCACGAGTCGCGCGGCTTTCCGCAGCTCTTCCACCCGCGGGCCGACGGCGCTCGGACCATACACGCGCTCAAACAGGAAGTCCTTCAATCGGTTTGTCGCGTCCGTCACTTCTGCGCTCATACTAAGCTCCGGCTTGTCCCGGCTGTGCTTCACAAGGTCAATGACCATGGTGGCGATGCGCTCTGAATGCCCTTGCCCTAGCGCGAAGACGCAGTCCGCAGGCAAGTCGGACTCGGAGAGAACACCGGCTCTGACGGCATCATCTATGTCGTGGTTGATGTACGCGATTCGGTCAGCGACCCGAACAACCCGGCCCTCTAGGGTTCCATTCGGCTTCGAGCCGTCGAACACGATGTCCTCGCTGCCTTTCGCGTGGTGCAGGATTCCCTCGCGTACCTCGCGGGTGAGGTTCAATCCTCGCCCATCGCGCTCGAGGACGTCCACCACACGCAGGCTCTGCTCGTCATGCCGGAAGGACGCTTCCGGCACGTACTCTTGGTAGACCTCGTCCAGCGCCTGCTCGCCCGCATGGCCGAACGGCGTATGGCCAAGATCGTGACCCAGTGAGATTGCCTCTGTCAAGTCCTCGTTCAGCCTCAGGGCTCGCGCGATCGTCCTGGCGATCTGGGCAACCTCCAGGGTATGGGTCAGGCGCGTGCGGTAGTGATCCTCTTCGGGGTCAATGAAGACCTGCGTCTTATGCTTCAGGCGGCGGAATGCCTTGCAGTGGACGATTCTGTCCCTGTCGCGCTGAAAATCGGTACGTATCGGGCATTTGTCCTCGGCCCTGGCGCGCCCTGCCGATTCTGCGCTCAACGCGGCGTAGGGCGACAGGTTCCTGCGCTCCAGGTCCTCTTGCTGGATGCGGATGTTTACGGCGGGTGTTTCAGACATTCTCAATTCTTTCGTAGGGCCGCTTCTTCCAAGCTGGGCGTCGAGGCTGCATGGACTCTCAGGGTAGCACATCCAGCCGAGAGAACGGCCAGTAGCGTACCCAGGCCTTGGCCTGGATGTTGTCCAGCGGCAGCACTCCCCAGCTACGGCTGTCGTTGCTTTCGTCGCGGTTGTCGCCGAGCACGAAAACATGATTCGCCGGCACCTTCCGCGGCGAGAAGTCGCCGTGCGGCGCATTCTTCACATACGGACACTCGTCTATCCCGCGCCCGTTTATGTATACTTTGCCTTCGTGTATCTCGACAGTCTCGCCCGGGAGGGCGATGATTCGCTTGATGAAGACTTTCCGCGGGTCCGGCGGATACTTGAAGACCACGACATCGCCGCGAGTCGGCTTTTCAAAACGATATATGAACTTGTTCCCCAGCAGCCGTTCGCCCGTCCGAAGATTCGGCTCCATGCAACTGCCGTAGACTTTATAGCCCTGGACCACAAACGTCACTAGGAAAACGAAGATCACCGCCGTCATGACGACGGTGTCTGCAATCTGTCTCAGCGCTGACAAGAGTTTCTTCTTCATGGCTGGAAGGGTCTGCGAACCGCCTGGACGATCTAGGCTGTGCCGGTAGAGATTGTTCTGAAGATTGATCGCGGCGAACGACTGTTACTCACCCAGCACTTCAGGCGGAGTATTGGATACTTTGCGCTTTATGCGAGCGAGAGCGTTGTCCACTGATTTTGTCTTGCATTGAAGTTCGGAGGCTATCTCTCGATACGATTTGCCCACCCTGTACCCGGCAAGCACGCGCCATTCGAAATCACTCAGCATCTGCTGGAGCATCCCCTGGAGCACCTGCGAGTCCTCTCTCTTGAGCACCAGTTCCTCCGGATCAACCGTTTCCTCGGACGTGAGTATCTCGGAGAGCGTCCATTCTGAGCTCGATTCATCCGAGGGCGATTCCAGGGAGAGCGATGTGTTCAGCGGGATTTGCTTCTGCCGGGTTGCCGTCTTTATGGCCGTGATTATGTGGCGCTGGATGCAGATTCTAGCGAATGCCGGGAATGAAATGGCCTTGTCCGCACGGTAGTCCACTACCGCCTGCCAGAGGCCTATCATGCCCACCTGCAGCAAATCCTCTCTCTCTGCGCCGACTAGAAAGTAGGAGCGTACCTTGTTTCGAACCAGGTTTCTGTACTTGTACAGCAGGAATTCGGCGCCCTGTTCGATACCTGCCTGGGCCAGCTCCACTACCTGCGCGTCAGAGAGGTTCTCAAATTCCGTATGTCTCTGCGGCACCAAATCCCTTTCGAGGTATTTCAACTGGCAGCCTCTTCTTCGCCTCTGTCCACTTCGACGATCAACTTGCTGATGAGCACAGCGGCAACTCCTACAGCCAGCGCCGCTGCAGCCGTAAGCGCCACGGGCGTCTCCGTGATGAGCCTGTTCCCATACTTTACTCTCAGTCTCTTGATAGGCCCGTTGCGCGTGAGCTTCTGCACCTCGTCGGCCATCTCTGCGCCGAGCGCCAGTAGGTCCGCTTGGTTCGCGGCCGGCTGGTTCTTCTCGAGCGCCGCCAGCGCCTTGATCACATCGCCCGATGCTGCACTCAGCACGTTCCGCGCTTCCTCGTAGCTGACCTTGAATCTGTTCCGCAGGATGTCTATTTTCTCGAGCTCGTCACTCATAAGGCGTCACCCGCGTTATTATACACCAGCGGATCGGAATTGGCAATAGCGCATGGAAAGGTTTTTGACGAAAGATGGGTATGCGGTGAATCAGAGCGCGGGGGCATAGGGGTTTCAGGCATTGTGCTTCAATACGAGGATGTCTCTGCGTCGTGACGTAGTGCGTAGTCCGTATTGCGCATTAAGCGCAGCACCTAGTCCACATGGTGGAAATTGTACAGGAAGTTCAGCAGGCGGTGGTATGACTCGAAGGTGAGAAACTCGGTTCCGAATGCCGATTGGGCCACCACGGCCGGCGGAATATCCGGCGCTCCCGCATTCAATGCCACCGTCCGCACGAGCGCATGGCACAGAATGACGGCAATGCCTAAGCCGAATAAGCCGCCGAGCAGCGCGTCGAACGCCTCAGCGGATATCAGCGTTGTGTCGTACAGGAACTTGCCCAGAAACGCGAGGAGTGCGCCGAGGATGACGAACAGGCCGAGGTAGATCACCGCTAAGTTGGTTGAGGTGCTGGCCGTGAACTGGAATGTATGGGACACGGGCTCGCCGAGCAGTGATGCAGCCTTGAGGGCTATGAGAAGGGCTGCGAAGTCAAATAGCGCCCTCCCGAACCCCCTCTTCACCTCGAGCATAACCACGGCCACGAATAAACCGAAAATCGCAAAGTCAACCCAGTTCAACATCAGTTACACCTATTTCCGTATCTCAAGGGCGGCGTAGCCTACGACTTCCGCGTAGTCGCCCGTGACATCTCCGGAGTTCCGGTAAGCCAGCCGCCGCGCCGAAGCCGCTCCCAGCTTCTTGGAGGCTGCGATGGTCGCCGCCGTCGGCAGTGCGCCGCACATGCTGATATCCAGCGCCTCTACCGTGTCGAGAAGGCCGTCCTCATCCAACTCCAGTATCTTCGATATGGCGCTGAGGTCCTTGGCCCGCGCAGCCTCGCTGCTTTCGTAGTGGGTGAAGTCCGTGCTGGCGATGACTACGGCATCCTTACCGCGAAGGGCATCGGCGATGGCGCCGCCCAGTTCGCGCGCCGCCTCTGTTCCGTCGCCCGACCGCGCTGAGGCGCCTATTAGGATCGGGACTATCCGAATGCCGGCGCCGGCTATATATTGCAGGAATGGAAGCTGCACCTCTAGGGAATGCTCCGCGCGGTGTGCCGACGGCTCGACCTTCGCATCGGCATAGGATGAAGCTATCTCCGCAGCGATGGCCGCGTCAAGTTCCACCTCGCCTATCGGAGTCCGCCAGGCGCTTTCGTCGGACAGTGCCACTGCTGGGAAGTAGGACCGGTGGTTCGGTCCGATGAGAACTGCGATCTTCGGCAGGCCGTCTTCGGCGAGCCGATGGTACGCCCAGGCGGCCACACTGCCTGAGTAGATGAAGCCTGCGTGCGGGCTGACGAGCCCCACGATCTTCCTAAGGCCCTCCGGATTTACGCTGGGCAGACCGCCGGGTCCGCCCGTGCCGAGGAAGCAGGATTCCACCTCTTGCTTCAGCTCGGCGGCGCCGGCAGGGTAGAACATCCCCGCCACGGCGGGTTCGCGAACCGACATCTGTGCCCCACCTCCCGCGTCCACATCGAGTCCGCCTTATTTCATTCTTCCACAAAAACATGCGGTTTCCTGCGACTAACTTGAACGGCGGTCTGTCGCTGCGCTGTGTACGGCTTCGATGGCGGCGGAAGAAGTATTTCGCGATGGGCCAATTTGCAGTGCTTATCTGTGATGAAGCTTTTCTCTGCCGCAAATCACGACTTTGGCACACTATTTGCAGGTGTTAACCTTGGCTCGACATTAGCGCCGCAGCCTGTTGAGTCGGAAGCCTTGCCCGAATTAGGTCGGGACCTTGACAGATTGGTGTTAATGATGTACATTCTCGCTTCCGCTGCGGCAGGCGTTCGAGGCCCGATCTCTTGCTTGGCGATCTTTGACAAGTCCGAGGCTGTGCTGTCGAATGAGCGCCCTGGTCACAAGGACAGGTAATATTACCAGTTTTTGTGTCGAGTGCTTGACACATGCCCGGAACTGGCTTATACTTACATACGTAGGATTAGCTTCAACCAGTGCTGTTGCTCACCTGAGTGTGGGCAGCTCTATAAGTTCGATATCACTGTTTCCGCAGCGACCAGCTCAGGCCGCGAGGCTTGGCGGTTGCTTGTAAGGATAACGTCCGGCATGCGCTGCGGCGGAAGCGATATGCGCTGCCGGACTGGCGCGGTCAGCTAAGGAGGGGTCCTAGACACCCGCCGGTATGACCGCACCGAGTAGTTGACATTCCTGAAAGGAGGTGACAGGATGAGGAAGGTTCTTGCGATCAGCTTAGTGCTGATTGTCTGCATGGCTGTGCCTGCGCTCGCGTCGCTGGATAACTGGCGAGTTCAGGTCAGGGCGACGGATAGTGGCGGCTCGTACTACGGAGTGTACGCCCAGATCGGCGTGTATCCGGGCGCCACTGACGGCGCCGACGTTACGTATGACTTCGAGGCTGCCTATGCCCAGGGTCAACTCTCCCAGGCGTGGATCGCGTCTGAGATTGGGACCAGGACGTACTCCGTCGATCTCCACGGGCAAAGCGCCACAGGCGAGGCATACACGCTCAAAGCCGGTGTAGGTTCGGATTATCCTGATCCGGATTATGGTTCAGGGGAGTCCACGTTCAAGATCGGATTCTACACCATGGCGGACATGTACCAGGTCGTGACCGGTTCTCCGGTTCCGAGGTACAGGTTGACGCTCGTTGACACCAAGGGCGTGGGCGGAGGTCCGGCGTGGTGGGCGGATGGGCATGTGTGGGATCTGACGATCCCCACGACTGCCAACACCGCGTTCCTCACGCTGACCGATGTGCCGAATCGGGTCGTGGCTCTGAACAACCCCGGCATGATCGACGACGGATACGAGTTCAAGTTCGAGCAGATCATTCCTGAGCCGAGCAGCATGCTGGCATTCGGCACGGGCCTTGTCGGCCTTGTGGGCTTTGTGGTTAGGAGGCGCAGGAGCTGAGAGCAGACCCAAGAATGGGGGGGAACCTTTTGACAGACTGTTCTTGGTGTGCAGCAAACCGGCCGTCGAGCCCACAGGGGTTTCGACGGCCTCTTTTCAAGAGTGCTGAGTAAGATCGGTTCTGCAGGGCCGGCAGGCTTCCGTCCTGGAAGCAGGACGCACGGCGAGAGGGGCTGCAGAGGGAGCCCACATGGCCGGCTCGATCGAGAAGTAGAAGTACGTTAAAGGGAGAGTTTAGGATGAGAAGATTAGTATTTCTGGCGTTCTGTCTCGTGATGGTATGTGCGCCGGCGTGGGCGGGCATCTACGCATACGAGGCCAATGACATGCCTAATGAGGCTCCTCCGCCGCTGTGGAAGGTGGACCAGAGCACGACAAACCAGGCGGAGGGAGTTATTACGACCGATCCCCCGGATGCCGGCTCGGTGTACTACTTCGATGGCGCCACCATAGCAGGGGGGAAATACTTCTGGGGAATAGACAGCATCATGGAGCAGTTGCCGGCGTTCGACCCCAATGTGGGCGTTACCATAGTAGCTCGCGCGAAGTGCACTCCTCCATCCGACGCCGTCTATGGGAGGAAGTTGCGGATAGGTTTCAACTATTCCGACGCGTCGAACTACATAAATGTACAATACGACGCTACCGGACAGCTTATTGACCTAAGGTATCCGGAGCCCCAGACTACTTATCGTGTGTCCGAGGGTTACCACACCTATCGCATCACCTGGCGCACCTACGAGGGGGAGGATGGCCCAACCGACATCCATAACGTCTGCCGAGTTTACGTAGATGAAGACACCACTGTCCGTCTTCAGCACGACGGCAATACGTCCGCGAGCGCGAGGTTTATTGGGCCTCAGATTGGGATCACGGGGAGCTCTAAAGAGGGCCTGTACCTGGATTGGCTCGTCTTCGACGCCACGGGTCCCTATGCGCCCGGGGAGAAGATATTGATACTCGGCGGCCCGAAGTGTGTTGTCAGCGGCACGAATGCTACTATCACCTGGACTACCGACCAGGCATCCGACTCCACAGTTTACTACGGGACGAATCCGGACAGCCTGAGCCTGAACGTGAGCAATGCCTCCGAGGTTACGAACCACACAGTCAACCTCAGCAGTCTGACAACGAACCAGGTCTGGTACTACAAGGTCGTCTCTGCAAAGAGCGGATGGACTTCGGCGGACTCCGGGCTGCGGAGCATGAATGTATCTGCAGTCGCCGGCCCGACTGTGTCACCGATAGACACGACTTCGGCAAGGCTCGAGTGGAAGACCGATTATGCTTCGGACGCCACTCTAAGCTACGGCACCGATCCGGGCAACCTCAATAACGTGGTTACGAATCCGGACGCGAGATGGTGCCACTCATTTGTTCTGACAAGTCTCTCTGTGGACACTCCATACTATTACAAGGCAGAGTCTCAAGATACAGACCATCTGCAGTATGCGCAAGCTCAGTCCTTCACTACGCCGGAGCCAAGCGTGAGTTACGACTTATACAATGCGGATATGTGGACGCCCGACGAGACCCGCTATTACTGTCAGGCAGGACCGCCGTACTTCGGCTTCAGCCAGCTGTTTACGCCGGCCAACATCACGCCGCCGATAGACGCGGACCGACTCAATGAGGTCTTCGGCTCCTTCGGTTTCCAGCTCCAGTACTGGATGGGCTTCGATCTCCGCGTGAGCCTGTACAAGTGGGCCGGCGGTTGGGCTGCAACTACAACCACCACGCCGATCAACACGTGGACCGTTGAGCGTGTCGGATGCTATCCGAAGCCCCCAGACGACCACATCTCTGATTGGTTCATGTTCGACCTCAGGGGAGGCAGCACACCGAGCTACCCTCAGTTAGTGAACGATTCCTACATGTGGAGGGTAGAGATCCTCGAGGGCGAGGTGAAGCTTGAGACGTCCCTCTTCCACTGCTGGATAACGAGCACTGACGATGAGGATCTCACTAACAGGGCCTACGAGACATCCGGCAACCCGAAACCCTGGGACTATGGGACTCGGCTGTTCAACCCTACGCCCCCGCCAACGTGGTTGGGGACCGTAGATGAGGCGAAGAAGGCCGCCCATGGCAACCCTGTGGAGATCACCGGCGCGACTGTGAGCGCGGTGTTCAGGGGTGACGGCGCCACGTACGCAGGATTTGCGATCGAGGAGCCTGATACAGGATCAGGCGAGTCAAAGACGTATGGGCGCTACAACGGCATCAGAGTTATCCCAGGCGCGTCGAACTTGGAGCTTGGTGACCAGGTGACGATAAAGGGCTATGCCGTCACGCTGGATGGCGAGCGCGTCATTCAGTCGATCGTTGTCACGGAGACTTCGAGCGGCGGCCCAGCGCCGCCTTCATTCGGCATAGCGAACGTAGACACCGGTGGAGCGACCTACGGCGGTCAGGGAGCGGTAGTGAACGATGCGATGC
>DATKXU010000108.1:0-4746 GCA_035528905.1 Armatimonadota bacterium | reverse complement strand
CATTTCTTCGGCTACGAGGGCCGTTGCGCCGCTCCGTCGAACTACGATGCGGACTACACCTACTCGCTGGGCTATGCGGCCGCGCAGCTTATCCGGGCCGGCTTGACCGGATACACCGTCAGCATCCGAAACACCACCAAGTCCTCGGACGAATGGGTAGCAGGCGGAGTGCCGGTCACCATGATGCTGAACATGGAGGTTCGTAAGGGCAAGCGGGTAGCGGTCATCAAGAAGGCGCTGGTAGATTTGAACGGTGCGCCCTTCGGGAAGTTCGCCGCGAACCGGGAGAAATGGGCGCTCGATGACGACTACGTCTTCCCCGGCCCGATCCAGTACTTCGGCCCTCCGGAGGTCTGCGACATCCCCACGATGACGCTTGCGCTGGAAAAGGGCGCGGCGGCCTGATGGCTTCGATGTGTAGGGATTTCCGAATCCCTAGCCGGGGAAAGGATTCAGACCGGCGACTACCTAGACGAGGCGTTGCCATCCAGCCAGATGCACTCGTTTAGCACCCTCGGAGGACATGCCTTGCCGCTGACGACGTCGAAGCCCTCGGGTATCCGGAGAGTCTTACAGTAAGCCACAAAATCGCTTGCTTCTTCCGGTAGGCAGTCGCTTCTTAGTGCCCGCTTTTGAACACTGTCGCACTTGTAGCTGGTGAACCACTCTATGCGCCCTTCGCGCCACAACCCCAGAAGCCAATCGCAGATCATGTAATTCGCGAGTGCGTTGCCGACGTTGTAGAAATCGCGCTGAATTGCCCTTATCCACTGCTTTTCCGCCTCCGGGATGCCGACGGGAGGAAACGGTTCGTTCGGTGCGATGCTTTGCAGATAATTGCGAAAGGTGCAGCCATGCTTCGACAATAAATAGGAGTTCTGAACATAGGCACGTACCATCATGTTGGTCTTGCGGGCAACCTTGTTGCCTTTCAGTTCCTGCAGGGTTTCAGCGAAAACGCGGGCTCCAAGATCGGCACTTTCTAATAGTAGGTCAAGGGCGGGCTGTATCCCCTTCCTCCGCTCTTCAATCGGGCGGTGTGGATCGGTTATCCTGATAAACATCTGCCGTGTCGGCCCGTCCTCCCATAAACGCGCCAGATCAGCAATCAAAGAAAGGCTATTACCGTTATGATCCTCCGCCCAGCGCTGCCGGAGCCCTCTGAATGGCGGGTGCCCGTTCTCATTTCGGCCATCAGTGAATATATCCGCCCGGAACCCTTGCATGTCCTGGCTATGCCCGAAAAAGATGTGCCAGTTCATCTCCTCCGGATCGTCGGGGACTATCACTCTGTTTGCACTCAGGACGCTTGGTAGGTAAAGAGTGAACAGGTTCTTGACGCAATCATTCATTGTCGTTCCTGCTTTCTCCGATATCGGCCGGCAGTTGCCTAGATTTGCGCAGTTCTATTCGGGAATGCTGAGTCCAACGCATCGCGGTGAGCGAACGGAGGCTAATCTGCACTTCCCGAATCTCTGAGTGTCTTCGCCTTCAACACCAGCACAGCGGCGTCGTCGCCGAGGTCGCCTTCACCAAGCTCTATGGCGGCCTGGTATACGGCGTCCACGATGCAGCTTTCGCTCCGGCTCGAATTGGCTGCCAGGATCTCCGCCAGTCCGTCAATGCCGAAGAAGTGTAAACCGCTCCTGGCGTCCGTGATGCCGTCTGTGTACAGGAGCAGGACGTCGCCCGGGGAGAGCTCGATCGTCCGCTCGGCGTAGGCGCCTCCTGGAATGACTCCGGATGCCGGGCCGGTGACTTCGAGCCGGGCGGTGCAGCCGCCTTCGCAATCATATAAGAGCGGCTCATCGTGGCCGGCGTTTGCATATGTTAGGGTGCGCGCAGCCGTATCGAGCACGCCGTAGAAGATGGTGACGAACAGCTCTTCGGGCACGTGCGTGCACATCGCCTCGTTGAGCTGCTGCAGCACGCGTCCCGGCTCCGCGCTTTCGTGAGCGTATGCGCGAAGCATATACCTCGCCATGGCCGTATGCACTGCAGCCCCAAGGCCCTTGCCGGAGACATCTCCTATCACGAGGGCCAGCCTTCTGTCGCCAAGCCTGAACACGTCGTAAAAGTCACCGCCGACTTCCGCCTCTTCTAGCGCAGCCCGATACCGTGCCGCCAGGCTGAACCCCTCGACTTCAACTTCCACAGACGGCAGCAGCGACTTCTGAAGCGTCTCGGCGATTCTCCTCTCGCGCTCGTAGCTATCTCTCAACTGCTGCGCCGCCCTGACATGGTCTGTGATGTTCGCCAACGTCAGGACCAGTGCCGCCACCTTGCCTCCTGCATCCTTGATGGGTACGAGACTCCAGTCCCAGTAGCTCGCGCCCCGTCCCGGGTGCTCCGGATACTCGAAAGGCTTGGCGGAAGCGAAGTACGGCTGGCTCGTCTCGACCACGCGCTGAAAGAGTTCAACATTCTCTGCATTGGGATACAGGACGAAATGGTTCTTGCCGGGGAAGAAAGACGGCTCTTTCTCATCTGCCGCAGCATAGGCCCGATTTACCCAGATGAAGTTGAACTGCGGGTCCATGTAGGCGACGAGCATGTGAGTGTGTTCCAGAGCCGTCTCCAGCAGTTGCTCCGTCTGCCGCAGCGCCTCCTCCGCCCGCTTGCGCTCGGTGATTTCAATGCCGGTTGCGATGACATGCCCTACTGTGCCGCTGCTGTCCTGGATGGCTGTGTTCGACCATGATATCACGCGCCGATTCCCATCCCTCGTTGTCCAGTACCCGTCGAAGTTGCTCGGGAAGCGGCCGGCCTGGAGCTCCGCGAAAACAGCTCGAACCGCCTCCGCCTCTTCAGGAATCGCGAACAAGTCCCAAAAGTACCTGTTCTTCACCTGGTCGGATGAGCAGCCCGTCGTCTGCTCGCAGGCGCAGTTGAAGCGGACGATCCGGCCTTCGCTGTCCAGAACCACAACCAGGCAGCCGGCGGTGTCGAGAACCGCGGAGATGAAGTCGCGCTCTTTTCTTATTAGCTCCTTGGCCTGTGTGTACTCAGGGATTTCGATGACCCCCCATTTCCCCTCGCGCATAATGAGCGCAAATTGGTGATTCCCGACCACCTCCGCGATCTCGGACGCTCCACACTTGTCGAGGGAATATGTGCACAGGGCCAGCATGCGGTAGCTGCCGATGACGCTATTTACAGTGGCTTCGTATGCGGCGAAATCCGCCCAGTGTGCCTCTTCGAGCCAGAACGTGTTGCCCGACAGCCTCAGTCCGTCGTAGCCCTTAGCCAGCGCCTGATTGAGCTTATCAACCCAGCCGTCAAGAACCCTCTGCTCGTTGAAGACACCCTCCTTGAGGTACCACTCGATATACGGCAGAATGTCTATCTGGCCTCTCAGCAGGTAATCGTCCAGGTCGGGGATGGCATCTCTGAGCGCGCTCTCGGCTTCGTCCACGGTCAGGGGTTCCGAGGTAACCCACATACAGAACTCATTACTCTCCAAGCCAGCCTTGAAATAGGGGACAAGAATGTCTGTCAAGTCCTGCTTCGTCTTGTAGAACTGGCAGAAGTGAGTTGACCACGGAACGTCGCCTATAACGTCTATGCCTGTTTTCCTGTCGTTCATGCCTCACCCCGAAATCACCGATCGTATGCACTTCCTGTGCGAATGCGTCTACCGGGCGGTGCGGCTGGCGCTGTGGATAGTATCAGGCTGAGCAGCGGCACACGGCGGCTATCTGGCGTGTTGCAGGCCGGTGCTCGGCAGGCGCGGCTGGCGGCTCAGCGCTGACCGCACAGTTGAGAGGACGCATACTTTAGATACCATAATAGCGCCGGCAGGCATATCTGTCAATAATCGGCGCCAGTGGAACAGCTTGCGACTGTGTGGAGAGTTCTAGCTAAGCCCGGCACCGGTAGATAGGCTGACGCCGTTCCCTAGAGCCGAGAATCCGCCTTCTTCCAGCGGTAGATGACGCCGTCAATCCAGATGTCAACGGCTGCGTATGCGAGCCAGAGGAATCCGGCGAATGCAACTATGAAGGACGCCAGCATCGGACGGTGGGCTATCCCGGCCGCGGTCTCCCAGATCGGCCCGGCCCGGCCGACCAAATCCCAGGTGTTGAAGCGCAGGATCAAACCCAGGTACACGCCGGTCGCCATCAGCAGGAAGAACGGCATCCCCCAGATCCACATGGTCGCGCCTCTTTGCCTAAGCAAACTGGCAACCGGCCTGATGGCAAGGGTGAAGGTGATCAGCCCCGTGCCGCTGAAGCACAGGTAGAATAGCGCATACATCATCAACGCGAGTGCCGAGCCGCTGTCCGCCTGCCATCGCTTGTGGAGATCCAAGTAACCCACGGCGTCGAGGAAATGCCGCCATTCGGTCACCAGGTAGCAGGTATTCGGCAGGAATACGAGCCACGCAATCCCGAGGATGGCTATGGCTGCCTTGGCGAGTATTCGCGGACGTACGTGCGACCGTCTGGCCAGGCGGTAGATTGCATAGCCAAGCACGACCGGAATGAGAGCGAGAAACGTATTCCAGGCTACCCAATACAATGCGCTAATCAGCATGTCTTACAATACGCAAAGCGGCACAGCGAAGTTTCCGCCGGTTCATGAACTTGCCGCCCTGGCGGAGGGGGCCGCGTGTGCAGCCCCGACCGTGGAGGGCCGGGCGCTAGACGATTCCCTCCACCATCTCGAGCGCCTCTGCGATCGCCTCGTCGAAGGCGGTGGCTACCGCGTCAATCTCCTCCTCCGTGATGATGAGCGGCGGCTCGA
>DATKXU010000107.1:0-2522 GCA_035528905.1 Armatimonadota bacterium | reverse complement strand
GTACTTCGACGGGATCGTCGATGCCGGCCTGGTCGTGGATGATGACTCTACACACTGGACGACGATGCCGGCCGAATTCCACACAGACACGAAGCAGGGTCGCGTAGAGATCACCGTGACGAGGGTGGAATAATCCGGGGTACGAGGACGAGGGCCCTGCCGACTTAGGCCCTTCAGCGTCATCCTCGTGAGCCATTCTGGACGATTTAACCCCTGAAACGACAAAACCCCGACAATCCGAAGATTGCCGGGGTCCCGGGGATCGCGGGGCGCCTATGCGCGAACCCTCAACCACCCTTTCGGCTGCTCATCACATACGCAAGTTGTACCGTATGCGGCCTCTACAAACTTACCCATGACTTCCATTGCTGTCAGCTTCAGTGGCATCCTGAAGAACGCTACCACGCCGTCGGGTACATCCTTTGGCTCAAACTTGAGGTTTATATCATCCCCGCGACCACGGGTCTCTCTAAAATATACCAGAGTTGCATAGCCAAACCCACGGAACCTCAGCAGTTCCTTGTCGGACTTATGGCGCAGGTCTCTCCCGAAGTGACTCTCGATCTCTCTGATAATGGTCTCCATTCGTGGTTTTGTGAATTTCTGCATATCTCACATCCTTTCTATGATCTTCGCTACCGATTTGCTGTTCCACTTCTTACCGCGGGCGGAGCCTAGTCGCTCTTTGTTGAGCGCCCTGACAATCTGCCCCTGATTCCGACCTTCGCCTATCAGCTCTCGGATGAACTCCAACACCTTCTGCTCCCGCGGGGCCGGGATAAGGATCGTCGAGTCGACCGGATCTATCTTACTACCATACGGAGCGTACCTGCCCATCCTTCGCCCGTTCTTCTGGTGCTGCTTCATGGCGAACGATGTCCGCAGCGCGATCAGCTTGCGCTCATACTCCGCGATAGCCGCGAGAACCTGCCGGATCATGGTATGCTCGGGCCCGTCGCCCTCCACATCGCCAGACACCGCGTCGATCATGCAGCCGCGGGCTGCAACGGCCCTATTGATCTGCTCGGACAAGTACACGTTGCGGGCCAGTCGGTCGCGCTTGAACACGATCAGCCTGCCTCCACGCGGCAGCGCCTCAATGGCCTGCCAGAGCTTCTCCCGGTATTCGTCCTTCCCGGATACGTCAGGATCATGGAATACCTGCAGGACCTGGTATCCCCGGTCCTCGGCGTGCTTCCGGCATATTGCCTCCTGAATCTCGCAGCTCTCGCTGGTGTCCGCGTTCTTCCGCGGACTGAAGCGAGTGTATATGATTGCTTCGGTCACGCGTCACCACCCTTCTGTAGTAATACATCCTTCCAGCGATCCCGCCAAAACCTCATTCTAGCCTCGGCCCGATAGATTTCGCATGTTGTCATTGGATGCGAAGGCTCAAGCATCTCCTTCGGAATGCCCATTGTCTTCACTATCTCTGCTCTGAGAGCCTCGATGGATTGCACCATCACTGCGTCGGTTTGCGGCAACTGCATTACCTCCTTAATCATGCGTCACCACCCCTTTCGTTTTTAACTATAGGATTTGCCTGCCTCAGCATTTCAATACACCCCGGACACAGCCTGAAGTAGTTCCTCCTCAGCAGCAGGAGATTGTCCTGGGTTGCCGGGATAGTCTCCCATCTCTTCTTGGACTCGTTGAACCATCCGCCCATGCAGCCGAGGAGGGATGCCAAGTGTCGACTATAAGGCGAGCTGACCCGAAGCACGTTCCTCTTCTTCATCAGCCTGACTGTTCGCTGTCTCCGCATCACTCCCCCCTCTCTGGCTCTGCCGTCCCGTGAGGCGGCAACGTATCCATTTGTGCGGCCCACCTGTGCCAGCTACCTTCCCAGTATGCGGCCGTGCGCTTCCAGGCGTCGCGGTCGGAGCGAGCACCCTGCAAGAGCTTGCCCATAACCGTGGCCGTCAACAATAACGCTATCGCCAGCGCGAAGATTAAGTCTGTTTTCATCTCTCGCTCTGTCATTGTCGTATTCCTTTCTATCTATTGTACTGGGGTTAGCTAACCCTAGTCCATGTTGTGTGTACAGACCACATCTTCCCCAATGCAACCGCACCCGGCGAAGTGTGTGCACGGGTCAACGTCGTCGCTTTCGCAGAACGGCTCATGCGGCTTGGCGTGTTTACAATTCGGATTGCACCCGTCGCCGCCGACACCGGAACACACAACAAAGCGCTGAAGCCTATCGTCATTTCGCTCGCTCACTTCGTTCACTCCCTTCATGCCGAAGGCTTAGCTTCGGCGTTGGGCGATATGAGATTCCCATGCACCCCTTCGAGCAACGCGCCTTCGGCTCGCAGTCGCTCGGCCTGCTGGTGCATCTCGCCAATGATTATATCGAGGTCTGCAAGCTCCTCGTCAGATCGCGGCGGGTTCAGTTCGGAGCAGTCGAAGCGGCCACAGATTTCAGCCGCCAGTTCCCACGCTTTCGCCATTCGTTCCTCATTCATGCTTGCCTCCATTCCCGCCCAACAAAGGGCTGGTGCCTACGTCGCTACCGCGCC
>DATKXU010000106.1:0-34545 GCA_035528905.1 Armatimonadota bacterium | reverse complement strand
CCAGGCGCGCTGTGAAGAAGGCCGACGCCATCATAGCGATTTCCGAGAGCACCAAGCGGGACATCGTGGAGCTTCTCGGTGCGCCGGAGCACAAGATATACACTACGCTGCTTGGCGTGGATCCGCCCTACCGGCCGGTGTCCGATGAACGCAAGGAGCGAGTGGCGAGGGAACACGGCCTGGGGCATAGTACAATCCTCTATCTGGGAACGCTGGAGCCTCGCAAGAACATACCTGCCCTGCTGGCGGCATTCAGTCAGGCAAGAAAGAGTAGCCCGGCGAAAGACTGCACGTTGGTTCTGGCTGGCGGGAAGGGCTGGTTTTTCAACCAGACCTTCAAGTTGGTTGAAGATTTGGGCCTGAAAGAATCTGTTCGCTTCACGGGGTATGTTCCGGCTGAGGATCTGCCTGCTTTGTACAGCGCGGCAACGGTGTTTGTGTACCCCTCGCTCCATGAGGGCTTCGGGCTGCCGCCTCTGGAGGCCATGGCCTGCGGGACTCCCGTCATCACGTCGAATGCTTCCTCGCTGCCCGAGGTGGTCGGAGACGCTGGCATCATGGTGGATCCGTATAACGTAGAGGAGCTGGCGGGAGCGATTCTCAGGGTGCTCTGCGACCCCGACCTGAGGCAGGAAATGAGCGCAAAGGGCCTCGAACGAGCAAAGAAATTTTCCTGGGAGGAAACAGCAAGGCAGACGTTGAAAGTCTACGAAAGGGTTCACAACGAGACAAGGGGCTGAACGCCGGTGAAACTGGCAATAGTTCATGATTACTTGACACAAATGGGCGGCGCTGAGCAGGTCGTCAAGATATTCCAGGAAATCTTCCCGGAGGCTCCGATCTACACCTCGATCTACGTTCCGTCAGCCGTATGTCCTTCCTTTCAAACCGCCGACATCCGCACCTCCTTCATGCAGCGCCTCCCCTTCGTCAAAAAGCATGCACGCCGGTATCTCGCCCTCTATCCCTACGCATTCGAGCTCTTCGATTTTTCGGAGTACGAAGTCGTCCTCAGCAGCTCGTCCGCATTCGCCAAGGGCGTGATCACCCTGCCGCACACCTGCCATATATGCTACTGCTATACTCCTATGCGGTTTGTATGGAACTATCATACCTACATCGAGCAGGAGCCGTTCTCGCGGCTGACGAAGATATGCCTGCCATACCTGATCCACCGGCTGCGAAGATGGGACGAGATTACCGCCGATCGGGTGGATCACTATATTGCAATATCAGGCGAGGTCAGGAGGAGAATCAGGAAGCACTACCGGAGAGACGCCACGATCATCCATCCGCCGGTGGACGTGTCGAAGTTCGCGGTAAGCGAAAAGGACGCGGGCTACTACCTGATTCTATCCAGATTGCTGCCGTACAAGCGCATAGAGATAGCGATCGAGGCATTCAACAGCCTGCGGTTGCCGCTGAAGATAGTAGGAAACGGCCGGGACCTGGAGCGCCTGCAGAAGCTGGCAGGCCCCACAATCGAATTTCTCGGCAGGCTGCCTGATGACGAAACGCAGAGATGCCTTCGCGAGTGCAGGGCGCTGGTCTTCCCCGGGCTGGAGGACTTCGGACTCGCGCCCCTGGAGGCCATGGCTTGCGGGAAGCCCGTCATTGCATACGCGGCCGGCGGAGCGCTGGAGACAGTTAAGGACGGCGTCACCGGAAGTTTCTTCTACGAGCAAACTGCGGACTCCCTGATCGGCGCGATAGCCGATTTCGATGCGTCCAAGTTCGATCCTCGGGAGATTCGCAGGCACGCGGAGTTGTTCGACGTCTCAGTGTTCAAGGAGCAGATACTCCACTTCGTCCAGCAGACGTGTCGCGCGTTCAGATCGGCATCTGGGTTGACCCCCGACGAGCGCTTCGGTATACTGGCTAGGGTGAACGAGCGGATTCTCCACTCCGACAGGCGGGCATCCGAGACGGTTGACGGGCACTGAGCTCCCCGGCGTGCGCTCCCCTGCATCCGCGTGTCCTTGACCTACAATCACCAATCCGGAGCCTGATATGATAGACGGCGCAATAATCAAAAAGCTGCATGGAAATGCCGACGAGAGAGGATGTCTGACCGAGATACTCAGGTCGGATGACGACATCTTCGAGCGCTTCGGCCAGATCTACGCGTCCCTGAACTATCCCGGTGTGATCCGCGCATGGCATTACCACAAGAAGCAGGACGACTTATGGGCGGTTGTGGAAGGGATGGTCAAGGCCGTGCTCTACGATTTGCGCGAGGGCTCGCCGACATACGGCGAGGTCCAGGAAGTCTTCCTCGGCGAGCAGAACATGGTCCTGCTCAAGATACCCAAAGGCATCATCCACGGGTACAAGACCATCGGCCTCGAGCCGTCGCTTCTACTGAACATTCCCACCGAGCTGTATGACGCAGCTCATCCCGACGAGTACCGCCTGCCCTACAATACGGACGAAATCCCGTACGACTGGGAAATCAAGATGAGATAGGGCGCATAGGGAGTATGGGAGTATGGGAGTATGGGAGTATGGGAGAACGTCCAACGCCCAACTTCCAACCTGGAACTTGGAACCTGGAACTCGCAGCCTCATGCTGCGGGCGCCGGAACCGGCAGCATAGATGCGGCGTATTCATAAACAGACGGCACTCTAGACAGGGATCACCAGGATGAAGAACATCCTCGTTACCGGTGGAGCGGGCTTTATCGGCAGTAACTTCTGCCATTACATGCTGGACAAGCACCCCGAGTACAGCATTACCGTGCTCGATGCCCTGACATACGCCGGCAATCTCGACAACATTGCAGACCTCCAAGACATCCCCCGCTTCAAGTTCGTTCACGGAGACATCCGGGACAAATCGCTTGTTGATGAGCTGGCCGAGGACGCCGATGCCATTGTCAACTTTGCCGCCGAGACTCACGTGGACAGATCCATCACCGATCCCGGAAGCTTTGTCCTCACGGATGTCTACGGAGTCTTTGTCCTACTCGACGCCTGCAAGCGATTCGGCATCGAGAGATTCGTCCACATCTCGACCGACGAGGTATACGGCAGCATCCAGGACGGCTCGTTCAAGGAAGGCGACGCTCTGGAGCCGAGCAGTCCTTACTCGGCCAGCAAGGCGGGCGGCGAGCTGCTGGCCCGATCGTACTTCGTGACTTACGGCCTGCCGGTTCTCATCAGCAGAGGCTCCAACAACTTCGGGCCTTATCAATATCCTGAAAAGCTGATCCCCCTTTTTATCACAAATGCCCTGGAGGACAAGCCGCTGCCCGTGTACGGGGACGGCCGGCAGGTGAGGGATTGGATCTACGTGCTCGACCACTGCGAAGCCATTGACCTCATCCTCCACAAAGGAGAAGCTGGAACGGCATACAACGTCGGCGGCGGCAACGAACGCACGAACCTGGAGGTGACCAGGCTCGTACTGGGTATACTGGGCAAACCGGAATCGCTGATCAATTTCGTGGCCGACAGGCCGGGACATGACAGGCGCTACTCGCTCGACTGCACGCGGATACGGGAATTGGGCTGGTCTCCGCGCTACAGATTCGAGGAGGCGCTGAAGTACACGGTTGAATGGTACGTGCAGAACGAAGCCTGGTGGCGCAAGATCAAGGAACATCAGGCTGAATACCGGGAGTTCACCCGGAAGTGGTACGAGGAGCGGTGAGGCGCTCAGGATTGCAGATTGCGGGTCCGGCATCACGCATCACGAGTAAGAGCAAGAGTAAGGGCGGTTCCCTGGACCCCTTCCCTTATGCATCACTGAGAGGCGGAGTAGACGGTAAATGATTATCACCCAAACCCCTTTACGAATAAGCTTTGGGGGAGGCGGGACGGACCTCTCTGATTTCTACAAGGTTGACGGCGGCTGCACCATCTCTTCCGCCATTGATAAGTACATCTACGTAATCATCAAGGAGCGGTTCGACGACAGGATACGCGTGGGCTATTCGAGGACGGAGATGGTGGACTCGGTTGACCAGATCGAGCACGAATTGGTCCGCGAGTGCCTGCGCAAGACCGGGATCACCCAGGGCGTCGAAATTTCCACGATGGCCGACATCCCGTCCGAGGGCTCGGGACTCGGGTCTTCCGGCAGCGTGACCGTCGGCCTGCTGAATGCGATGTACGCGTACAAGGGCCAGTTGCAGCCCGCGAGTGTTCTTGCGGAGCAGGCATGCGAGATCGAGATTGATGTCCTGGGCAAGCCGATCGGGAAGCAGGACCAGTACATCGCGGCGTTCGGCAATCTCCGCCTCATCCAGTTCAAGTCGTCCGGCGAGGTGCAGGTGGATACCGTGGAGATAAACCCTGAGAAGAAGCTGAGATTCGGCGAGAGCCTGATGCTCTTTTACACGGGCATGACCCGCCGAGCCGATAATATACTCGCCGAGCAGAAGCACAATATACCCTCTCACATAGCGACGCTTCAGGAGATGAAGCGCCAGGCATATGAGATTTACGACACCCTAGTGAATGGCAGCGCAGACCGGGTGGGCGATATCATGCACCAGGGCTGGCTGTACAAGAAGCAGTTGGCCGGGAAGATAACCAGTGATGAGATAGACAAGATGTATGAATCTGCGCTGGAGGCCGGAGCGCTGGGCGGGAAAATCGCCGGCGCGGGCGGCGGCGGCTTCATGCTGCTCTACTGTCCCCCGGAACGCCAGGCCGCCCTGCGAGACTGCTTCACGCGGGCGGGGCTGAAGGAGCTGCCATTCCACCTCGAACGCGATGGAACTAAGGTGATATTCAACGTCAGGAGATGAGCGGTGGACAGGGTTAAGGATTATCTGGACAGCGTCGCTGGACTGCTCGCTGAGGCCCCGCGCGAAGACATTCGAAAGATAGCGGAACTCGTCGTCAGCGCTTACAAGTCGGGCAAGCAGGTCTTCATCATGGGGAACGGCGGCAGCGCGGCCACCGCGTCCCATCTGGCGTGCGACCTTCAGAAAGGCGTAGGCAGCATGGGAGACAGGAAGTTCAAGGTCATGGCCCTGACCGACAACATCCCCCTGATCACGGCCTGGGCCAACGATACTGACTACTCGAACATCTTCGCCGAGCAGTTGGCAACCTGGGTAGAACCCGGCGACCTGGTGATGGGCATAAGCGGCAGCGGGAATTCGCCGAACGTCATAAACGGCATCGAGGCAGCCAAGAGGAAGGGCGCAGTCACGGCGGGCCTGTCCGGCTTCAAAGGCGGGCGACTGGCGCAGGTCGCAGATCACAACGTAGTGGTCGCCAGCGACGACATGCAGCACATAGAGGACGTGCACCTGATCCTGGGCCACCTGATATTTCGCTACGTCTTGGAGGAAATCGCCGCTTGACCGTTGTACTCTTAGACAGAGACGGCGTCATCAACAGGAACAAAGATGACTACGTCAAGACCGTTGACGAATTCGTCTTCCTACCGGGGGCACTGGAAGGGCTGGCGAAGCTGAAGGAAGCCGGGATCACCGCTGTCGTGATCTCCAATCAGGCCGGAGTCGGACGCGGATTGATCGAGCCGTCCGAGCTCGAACGCATCAACCGGAAAATGCTCTGCGCGGTTGCCGAGCACGGAGGAGAGATCGCAGGCTTATACTACTGCACGCATCGCAAGGACGAAGGCTGTCACTGCCGGAAGCCGCAGATCGGGCTTCTGCAGACAGCAAGCGCGGACTTGGGGTTCGACTTGGCCGAGGCATTCCTCGTCGGCGACGCGTGGAGCGACATCGAAGCCGGACGTAGAGCGGGATGCAGGACAGTCCTCACTCTGACCGGCAAGGCATTGGCAAAGGATGTCGAAGCCTGGGACTGCAAGCCTGAGCACATCGCGGTTGACCTCCCTAGTGCTGTGGACTGGATTCTGGCCCAGTGCCAACACTAAGGTCAAGCGCAGTAGCTGCTTCGCCCGTATGATCGAGCCGAGCCTGCCCTGGCTCTGATGCCTGCGGATACGGCGGCATCCATACCCCCGCCTGAGATTGCCGCCGCTCCATTAAGAGAGGAGTCAGGGTGATGGGTAAGCACGCCGCGAACAGGATGCTCGCTCTACTAACCATCCTCGCCATATCCCTCGCATTTGCCGCGACAGCCCAAGCAGGTTCCAGAACCATTGCCTCAACCGATCGCGTCCCGTTCGGCGATTGGACCTACGACGTCATGGTAAGCCTGGCGTCAGACGGCCTTGTCCCGGGAATGTCCGCAAGGGTCTTCGAAGGAGACAGGTTCTTCAACAGAATCGAGATGGCTCAGGCGGTTGCTTCGATCATCGAATCGAGCGGGGCCAAAGAACTGGGATTGAAACAGACCGCGCTGATCGAGCACCTGGTCTTGGAGTTCAAGCCTGAGCTCATGGAGGTCGCGCCGCAGTCTCTGCAGAAGTGGTCCGAGCGAACGACCGGCATAAGCCTCCCGATGGGCGGAGAGGCGTTCCTGCTGGGGTACAGGAAGATTGCTGCGACTGAAGACACGGGGGACAACGCAGACCATACCAGCTTCACCGTACCCTATCGCTATTCCGGATTCCTGAACCTGTCCAGCCAGGTCTTCGGCATGGCCACCCTCGCCGACAAGGAAGAAAAGTTCTTTCATGAGCGCCGCCAAGAGCCCGAGAAAGTGTTCATCCGCGGATTCGACAAGAACTTCGTCTGGTCGGTGGGGTACGAATTCCTGAATTGGGGTCCGGCCTATTCCGGCTCGCTTATTCTGTCGGACAACTCCGCGGCCTTCCTGCAGTTCCGCGGCACCAAGGACATCAATTTCGGCAAGCTGTTCGGCAAAGCCAAGATCACTCAGTTCGTCAGCACGTTCGAGGACAATGATAAGACTCTCTATCTATTCGGCAGGAGATACGAGAAGCGGCTTTCCGACCGCTGGCATGCAGGTGTCAGCGAGACGGCCAAGCTGAGCACCAGGCCGAATCCGCTTATCCTCGTCCTGCCCTTCTATCTCTACCAGCACCTGTTCAATGAGGTGGACACGGAGTTCAACACCCTCTATGCCGCCGACTTATCATACCGAACCAGCAGCGGTTTCCAGATATACGGCGAGCTGGTCATTGACGACATCACGGCTCCGAGAATATTCGGCGACTGGTTCGAGCGGCCGTGCAAGACAGGCTACACAATCGGTTTCTATGCTCCCAAGGCGTTTGGTGGCACGCGGCTCTCGACGTTCCGGGCGGAGTATACCTTCTTAGACCGCCTGACGTATGAAGCCACAAGGCCGTATGTTCCGGAACTGGCCTACACGCACGACGGCGACATCATAGGTCACCCTATCGGCCCGAACGCAAAAGCCCTCTACCTCAGGGGAGAGCAATTTCTATCCAAGAGGGTCAGCGTCATCGCCGAGTATCTGAACCAACATCAGACTGATCCCGGGCCGCCTGAACGAGACCGGCGAAGAATCCTATCTCTGACGCTCGCGTACGACGGGGCTCCAGATAAGTCCACTGCGCTCCGCGTGACACCCTATGAGATCACGCCGCCCGGCCAGCCGGCCCTGGATGGCGTCAAGTATGAACTTATCTTTTCCTGCGGGTTCTAGCGGCGTGGCTGTTGAAGCTGGCTGCGCTGGGTGCGATTTAACCGCTTGTAAATGGGAATAATACGTCTGGCATGGAATCCGGGCTAAGGGTTGGTGAGGCTATGATTAGGGCGTCTGCGCCCGGCAGAGCGGGGATAATCGGAAACCCCACCGATTTGTACGGCGGGAGCGTGATATCCTGTTCCATCAGCGAGCGGGCCTACTGCGAGCTCTCACCTTCCGAGCAGTCCGCTGTTCGCATGGATGCCGATATCATCGCATTGACGGGTCCCGAATCGCTTGCGCTGGACAGCAGCAAATTCGATCTGGCGAAAGCTGCTCTCCAGGCTCTCGAGATAGATCCCTCGGTGCACAAAGTTTCCATTTCCCTGCGGACGGATGTACCGGAGCAGGCCGGCCTTGCCGGCTCGACAGCGATGCTGGCGTGCGCAGTCGGATGCCTTCTCGCCTACGTGGGACTCGAGCTGAACAGGTATGAGGTGGCGGAGACAATCAGAAAGATCGAGGCCGACGTCATGAAGATCACGACCGGATACCAGGACCAGTACATGGCCGTGTTCGGCGGCCTGAACTACATGGACTTCAGGGGCAAGGAACTGATGAGGCAGACGAAGGATGAGCCTTTCGCTACGCTCGAGCCGCTGTCCGAAATTGTCGGGGAGCTGCCCATGATCCTCGCTCACACGGGGGTCAAACGGTTCTCGGGCAGTGTGCACAAGAGCCTGAGAGAGCGCTGGCTCGAGGGTGAGAAGCAGGTCATAGAAGGATACTTGAGAATCGCAGAGCTCGGCCACATGGGCAAAAAGGCGGTGCTCGCGCAGGACTGGGAGACGCTCGGCAAGCTGATGAACGAGAACCACGCCATACAGCGCGACCTGGGAGGCTCTGGGGAATCCAACGAAAGGCTGATCGAGGCAGCGCTCTCGCACGGCGCGCTCGGTGCGAAGCTGGCAGGCGCCGGCGGCGGCGGAACCATCATAGCGCTGACCGAAGACCCCGATAGTCTCGCGAAGGCCCTTCTGGACGCAGGGGCGAGCAGAATCCTTGCGCCAAAGCCCGCGGAGGGTTTGGTGACGGAGAGGGAGTGGTCTGTTGATTATCACAAGCAAGGCCCCGGTACGCATTGACTTTGCGGGCGGCTGGACGGATGTTGACATCTTCGCCAAGAGCGTCGGAGGCGCAGTCCTCAACGCCGCCATAGACAAGTACGTGACCGGCAGGCTGGAGATACTGGACGGATCAATAGGGCCTGATGGAGAGCACAGAGACGGCATTACCATCTCTTACCGGTCGGAGCTTCCCGCAGGCTCGGGCCTCGGCACGTCGTCTGCACTGAATGTGGTATGGCTGAGCCTGGTAAAGTCTCACATCACCAACACCGAGGATAAGAAAACGATTGCCAACCTGGCCTACGAGCTCGAAGCCATGCTGGGTATACTGGGTGGGAAGCAGGATCAGTATGCGAGCGCGCTGGGCGGCTTCAACCTGATGACCTTCAAGGACAAGGTGGAAGTCGAGGCGCTGGACGTGCCTCCCGACATCGTGAAGGAATTGGAAGACAGGCTGGTCCTCTGCTACACGGGAAAGCCGAGGCTCTCCGGCGATATACATGAAAACGTGTGGGGCGCGTACCGGCGCGGAGCTCCCGAAACCGTGAACGCCCTCTATAACCTGCGCGACATTGCATGGCGAATGAGGGACGTTCTGCTCTCCGGCAAGCTGGACGAGCTTGCGGAGCTGATGAACCAGAATTGGGAGCATCAGAAGAAGTTGGATGCGTCCATAACGAATGACCAGATTGAGGAGCTGTTCAGGGAGGCCTTCAGGCACGGAGCCGTAAGCGGAAAGGCATGCGGCGCCGGCGGAGGAGGATGCGTGCTCTTCCTCACGAAACAAAATCGCCTTGAGAACGTACGAGAAGTGGTAGAGCAACTTGGCAGCCGCGTCATCCCCTTTAGGTTTGAGTTCACCGGCCTTCAGATCACAAACTCTGTGGGATGATCGCGGGTCCTGCGCCTTGTGCTCGATTCACACGCATAATCGAGCATTGTCTCTTCGGCAGGTGGTGCCACATGCAACGATTGCTGCTCGTGCTTGCACTTCTAGTCCTGCTGAGCGGCGTTCTGGGCTGCGGCGCACACCGTCGCTATACCATAGAAACCGGCGCGAACGGATCACTGGCAGGCGTGAGGACCATCCCCAGAGACGGAGATTACGACATACCCGTTGACACATGGATACGGGTCTACTGGCCTGTCGGCTCGGAGCCGCCTCCCGAGTTCACCTTCGTACTGCGCAATGGAAGCGACACCAGGGTGCTGACCTACCTGCACGACAGCGACCAGAAATACGAGTGGTGGTTTGAGCCATACGAGGACTTGGATCGGTACACCAGGTACAAGATGGAGATCAAGGCAGGAGAGGAGAGGGTAGTCTCGTATTTCTGGACTGAAGAAGAGGATACACGCGCTCCCTCGTCGAACATTCCGCCGGGCGCCGGCCCGCGAATCACCGAACCCCTGGACGAACACACGGTGCGAACGGCGCAGTAGACCCGATGAATCCAGAATTCCCCAGGCGGTGACCGATAGCCAGACATGTTCTTCCTTATGCCCTACGGGAACGACAGGCCGAGCTCCCGATTCCCGGCTGTCACCTACGCCCTGATAGCCGCGAATCTGCTCGTGTACGTATGGATGCGCGTGCCTCCATTCGACCACGAGGCGGCGCTGCGCAGCATGGGTCTCATCGCCGCTCATCCCTCGGTGAGCAGCATTCTCACTTCGATGTTCCTTCATGCGGACCTGCTTCACCTCGCGTGGAACATGCTGTTCTTGTGGCTGTTCGGCCCGAGCGTGGAGGACGTGCTGGGCCGCTTGGAATACGGAATCTTCTATTTCGGGAGCGGGTTCGCCGCAGCCCTCCTGCATGTCGTCGTGGCGGAGGGATTTACCCCCTTGGCTGCGGACGTCCCGATGGCTGGCGCCTCAGGGGCCATCGCCGGCATACTGGGTATTTTCGCGATACGTTTCTACAAGACGAAGATCCGCGCCCTGTACATCGTGCTCTTTCTCATGTTCATCGGCTGGGGCAGGTTTATCATACCGGCGTGGTTCGCCCTCTTGCCCCTGTTTATTCTCACCCTCCGGGGAAGGTACACAGTCCCCGCGTGGATCGGGCTGGGAATCTGGTTCGTTCAGCAACTTGTCATGGGACTGCTGGGCATTGTCAACCCGCAGTCGGGAGGTGTGGCTTATTGGTCGCACATCGGCGGGATGCTGTTCGGCATGGCTCTGGCCTACGCGCTCCGCATGGGCCTGGAGGGAACCAGAGAATACCTGATGTCCGACGCCAAGGCCAATATTGCACAAGGCACGACTCTGGGCGCCATAGAGAGCCTGCTGTCGCTCCTGGAACGCGACCCGGAGAGCGCGGATGTCCATCGAGCGCTGGCTGGAACGTACACCATACAGCAGAACTCAGAGCGGGCCATCGCCCACTATTTGAAAAGCATCGAGCTCTACCTCCGGAAGGGCGAACGCGCAAGAGCGATTGAGGGCTTCTGCCAATTGAAGCAGCATTACCCGAACGCCCGGCTGTCTCTCAGGTCGGCGTATCAGGTCGCCAGGTGTCTAGTAGAAACAAACAATCACTTGCCCGCGCTGCTTATGCTGGAGGGTATAGCCGATACGTATCCGGCCACACCGGAGGCGGAGATGGCATTGATGATGTCGGGCGACATATACCTGAACGTGCTCGGCCACCCCCAGGGCGCGGTCAAATGCTACGAGCGATTCCTCCGCGAGTACCCGCAGAGCTCATACCGCGCGATGGTCGAGAAAGCGCTCGCCGACGCCCGCGCCAGGCAGGCCGGCGACGCCGGACGCTAGATGCTGGATACGTAGCAAGCAAGGTGAAGGTTTCAAGTTCCAAGCTTCAGGTTGCATGCTGACGGCTAGCTGCTGGATGCTGGATGCTGGATGGAGAGGCCGGCGCTAAGGCAGCAGCTTGATCGCCTCCACACAGGCTTTGAGCTGGTCCACAGATTCCACGTACCGGAGTTCGTCCGCCCGGACAGCCGATGCCAGGCCCGCGTCAACCTTGTCAAGCTCAGCGATGTACTCCGAGGCCGCCTCCGATTCGCTCTTGTACTCGTCCACCGATCTGATGCGCTCCTCGGCCTTGGGGTGCGTCCGCATCCAGCTGGCGATCTTCGGACTGTTCGCGAGTTCCATGTCCTGGAGCTTGCCAAGCAGCGTAGACATGGCTTCGGGATCGTAGGATGTCCGGCGGGCGTATATGTAGCCGCCCCGGTCTGCCTCGCTCTCATAGCGCCTGTCGTACCCGCGAAGGACCAGCTCCCGCACGAAGTCGGCGAGAATGCTGAGGTTCTGCCCTGATAGAATACTCACGAGTATGCCTAAGGTGGCAGCCTTCTGCGCGCGCCTGTACTGCCTGAGGCCGTGCTCCTGCTCCACGTGGGCAATCTCGTGGCTGAGTACGGCAGCCAGCTCGTCATCCGACTCGATCGTATCAAGCATCCCGGTCGTCACGTAGATGTAACCGGCAGGCGCGGCAAAAGCGTTTATCTCGTCGGAGTTCAGGGCTGTGAAGACGTAGTTGCGCTTGGTGAAGTGATTGTCGGCGAGCACACGGCGGCCGACCTTCTCAAGCCTGGCGTGCTGCTCCGGATCGCTGGATACGCGGTAGTAATACTCGACGAAGCCGGCCACCTCCGCGCCGAGCATAGCCTCCGTGCTGTCGGGCTTGATGCGCTTCCGCGTCTCAGGATAGCAGATCAGGCAGGGCTTGTAGCCCGCTTCCCGCGCCTCGGCGTGCGACATAATCTCCACAGGTACCGACTTCGCAGGGAGATGGTGGCAGCTCGGCGAATGGAACAGACGGCTCTGCGTATTGCAGACGACATTGTCGTCCTTGGGTGCAGGCGTAGCGGAGGCCTGCATGCCCGGCACCGCCCGCTGGAGCTCCTCGATGATCCGCCCTGCCGCAGCCTGCAGGAAGTCCTTCCGCTCGGCCCCGCCCCTGAAATCTACCGAGCCGATGTCCAGCTCCTCGCACGCGCCATTCCGGAAATCGTAGAAGGTGAGATCGGCGCTCACATAGTAGCTCTTGCCCGATTTCCCGAAGAGGTCAATCCGGGTTATCAGGAGGCCGTCCGCCTGGATGTTCCGACGCACGCGGTCACTCCTCGGGATCAGCTCAGGGAACGCGAGCAGCCGCTTCATGCTATCTCCCTTGAGTGCGGACCTCGCCGCGGGAGACAGCGCCGACGGGAGGTCCAGGACGCCGGCCTTCGCCATCTCGGGAAGTCGCGCAGCGAATGCTTTGTCCAGATCGTCGGGCGCCTTCTTGTCATCTAGGTCATCCGACCTCGTGAAGATGGCGACGACAGACGTGAGTGGCTTCGGCGAGGACGCATCGTCCGCGGAGACGCGATATGGAACAAGGATGAGCGCTGCAAGAAACAGCACAAGGGTCACGCGGGCAGGCTTCGTCATCGGGGAAATCCTTCCGATTTCGAGAGATTGCCGGTGCTATCGCCATGCGCCATTATAGTCGCGCCGATGGGGAGTGTCAATGCAAGATGAGCCACTCAAGCGCGGGTGCTACCCCACCTCAGACGGAAGTGGAGTACCCCTCTCCCAGATTTGGGAGAGGGGTATGGGCTGAGGGCAAGGCTTTATCCGGCCGCGTTACCGGCTGAGGACGGTTATCGTATCCGAGCCGTGGATTGCCTCTCCGCTGTTCAGGCGTCCGGATAGGGAAACGCTCGTGTCGCCGGGAGCAATCCCGCTCTCACTGCATAAGAAGTGGAGCAGCAGGTCAATCAGGCCGTCCCGGTTGACATCCTCCCAGTGCCCTCTGCCGTGGACCTCAACAGCCCTTCCAGGCCCGAAGACGACGCTCGTCGGGGCGATCCACCGGGCATCGAAGGTCGAATCGCTGAGGATTGCCACCAGTATCAGCCTGTTCCGCAAGCGGATGATATTCGCGCTATCTCCCGGCGCGACATCAATCGTCACTGGAATCGGCTGGTACTCGTATGCGCCGATATCTGTGATCGCCAATCCATCGCCGTTTCCGTCGGCCGGCCTGGGATTGCCGTCCAGGTCGGTGGATGGAGCGCCCTCGTTCGTCCCGGCATCTATGCACGGCGAATCGAACCGCAGATGGTAGTCGCCGTTCTCCTTGTCCACGAACAGCGGGTCATCGGGGATGTCTCCCGCCCCTTTGGAGATCCCCGAGTAGTCGTAGCCGCCCGGGTTATGTACGCAGTTGTTCCGGAGAGCAGGTGCGCCATCAAAGTTGTATATCCCCGACCAGTTGAACGCGACGACGTTGTTTGATATCGCAGGCGAGGAATGGTCGCAATAGATGCCCGTGCCGCTGTTCCCGGTGATCGTGTTATTTGATATCTTGGTGGGCGAAGACCAGCCGCAATAAATGCCGCCGCCGTAAATTGCGCCGTTCCCGGTGATGATATTGTTTGATATTGCAGCGGAAGAACCGGCGCAGAAAATGCCGCCGCCCTGGTAAGCGCTGTTTCCCGTGATCGTGTTGTTTGATATCACAGGCGAAGAGGAGTCGCAGTACACGCCACCGCCGTATTGTGCGTTGCCGTTGCGAATGGTGAACCCATCTATCCCGCCCGCACGATAGCCAGCATTCGGCGTGACCACGCTCCCAGCAGCAGAGCCATCCAGCACCGTCAAATTCGATACCCAGTTCCGCTCGTCCCTGGAGTTCTCCGTGCCGGCAAATCCGCCATACACATAAGCATACAAGCGCAGCGTTACGCATTCGTTGTACGTTGCAGCCGCCACCCATACCTCGCCGCCGGCCGCTGACGCAGCATCTATCCCTGCCTGCACAGTCTGCTTCGCCGACGCCCAGCTCAAGCCATCGTTTGCGTCATTGCCGGAAGTGCTCACCCGTATGATGACATAAGGTCCCGCCTGCCACTGCTCGCCGTAGGACTCGTCCGCGCCTATATCCACATGTGCTCCGTTGATCCGGCCCTGGCCGTCCATGTCAAGCCAGCCGGGCTGGACTACGCTGTCGTAGCCTGCGTCAATACACGGCGAGTCGGGCTGGATATGCGCGTTCCCATACTCCACGCTGCAGAGCTTGGGATCTACCTGAATATCTCCCGCCCCTGGGGATATCCCTGAGTAGTTCAAGCCATCTGGATTGTATACGCAGTTGTTCCGGAGAACAGGTGCGCCTGAATATCCGTATATCCCCGAGGAGTTGAAGACGACCACGTTGTTTGATATTGCAGGCGAAGACCGGCCGCAACAAATGCCGCCGCCCTGGCAAGCGCTGTTTCCCGTGATCGCGTTGTTTGAAATCGCAGGCGAAGAGTAGTAGAAGCAACAAATGCCGCCGCCCTGGCAAGCGCTGTTTCCCGTGATCGCGTTGTTGGAGATTGCAGGCGAAGAATGCGAGCAGTAAATGCCGCCGCCCCACCCCGCGCTGTTTCCAGTGATCGTGTTGTTCGATATCGCAGGCGAAGAATAGTAGCAATAGATGCCGCCGCCGGAGGTCGCTCTCCCGTTGCGAATCGTGAACCCGTCAATTGCGCCCGTCGTCACGTTCGAGGCCGTCACCACGCTGCCGGACTGCTGGCGGTCTATCACGGTCTCGTTCGAGCGGAAATCCCTCTGCCCGCGCTCGGTCTCAGTGCCGGCAAAGCCCCCGTAGACCGACACGCCGTCCTTGAGAATTATCCGCTCAAGGTAGGTCCCTCGCGCGACCCAGACCTCTTCGTTGCCCACGTCCGCGTCGTTGATGCCCTGCTGGATCGTGTGGTAGGCGGTCGCCCAGGAGTTGCCGTGCTGCGGGCCGGGCGAGTCCCACTTTACGTAGACCGTGCCTGCCGCCGCACTTGATGAAACGACCAGAAGTAGAACGAATGCGTAAACCACCATAGGAAAACTGCGGGTTCGAAGAAGCTTCACTGCTGATCCCTCCTGCCCTGAATTTGTGCGTGGACTACTAAAACTGCGGACTCTTCGGGGGGTTTGTCTCCCTGCCGACGGCCGTCGGAGATTGAGTCACGGTCGGCTATCGGCAGCCGGCTCTAACTAGCAGACGAATAGCTTGGATAAATTGTTCCCGAGCCTGGGTGCGAGTGACCTCTTGAAGGGCAGATTGGTGACACTGGCGAAACTAACCCTGAGGTTACCCGTTTACAATAACGAGTGAGCGGAAGGGGTCACAATGCTGATCGGCAGCGCACTGCAAGCGATATTGTCGGCGTTTATGGTAAACGTTCTGCTGAAAATCGTCATTGCCGGTGTAGTCGCACCGATTATCATTTGCACGTCCGTCTATCCCAAACCTACGGCGAAAGCAGTCCTTCAAGCGACGCTGATGATAGCCGTTGGCGGATCCCTCGCCTTCCAGCTCCTGGTGCGGTTTCCCGGCGGGCTAGTCGGCATTCTCGTAGGGCTCGTGGCATTTTGGTTTGTGACTTCGCTAACACTGGATCACTGTTTCGACGTGGACTTCGATAAGTCGTATTCGTTCACCGGGACGATTGTGGTGGCTACAGCTCTCATCTGGCTGGTCGTCGGGGCTGTGATCTATATCCTAGGGGCGGTTAAGTAACTGCTCTCCGGCGCCTCTCACTCCGAGCTTTCTTCGGTTACCAGCGCGGAGCAGCCCTCCGAGGAGAGGTCATCCGCAACCCCTTGGGCGTCCTCGCGCGTCTTGTATTCTCCGACTTCCACCCGGTAGACGGTGTGGTCCTCCATCTGCACCGATTTCATCTCGGGCTTGTAGCCGCGGGACTTCAGGTCGGCGGCGAGGGTTTCCGCATTTGCCTTATTGGCGAATGTTCCCGCCTGCACTCCGAAAACGCGCTTTTGGGAGGACGTGGAAGCCGGGCGACTTCCGCCTTCGGTGGACGCCCTGGGGCGCTCCACACCACCTTCGGACGAGGGCCTCTTGGCCTTGCCGGTCCGCTCCGGCTCGGCCGTGGACGTCTTGGGACGCCTGCCTGTATCATTCGGTCCCAGCTTCACCGTCAGGCTGCTTTCATCTTGGCGTATATCGTCCGTAGCAGCGCCGTGGCCCTCGCCTCGCTCCGTGATTTCCAGATCCAGAATTGTCCCTTCCTTGGGTTCCTCAGGAGCGGGAGCCTCCCGATGCGGTCGAGCGGGCGGACTGAACGTCGGGGACGGCCTGGCCTCGGGCTGAGGGACGAAACGCGATCTGAGCATGGGTCCAAGGCAGAATGTGCCCAGGCAGAAAAACAGCCCCGCTAGGACCACGAAGCCGACGACGCCGAGGGCCGTCATGCGCTTATCCAAGTTCCGATCGTTTGGGGCAGGCTGTGTGGATCGCTTCTCCATTTCATATCCCTACAGTCATTCTCAGTGTACGCTGCAGCAGCGGTAATGTCAATCGCCGTTCGGGAGATCATGCTCATCTATTAGTACGTCCCCACCTCGGCGGTTGTTCCAATGCAGGGCATGCGCGAGCGCTCCAGCCGCCTGTCCGCTGGGACGGGAAAGGAATCCTGCAACCTCGTGCCGAATCGCAAATCGGGAGATACGGGCAACATATCCCAACGCCGGAGGAACTTCAGATGCAGCGAATGGACATAGGCCGCGCTTTTGAACCTGCGTTCAGGTACATGGCCGATATGCTGTTTCGACCGTTCATGCTGCGCATGTGGCTCGCCCTCGGTTTCACGTTCACGGTGGGATATGGGCTATCATCGAGCACTGCCACGCCGAACCCGGCCAGGTTTTGGAGGTGGAACAGAACAGAAGGGCTTTGGTGGGCAGGCAGGATGGCATCCTGGTTGGCGCACTACTGGCCGCTGCTGCTCACGGGCTTGCTGGCCCTGGTGGCTATTGGACTAGTCTTCGTGTGGCTTTCGTCGGTTTTCCAGTTCGTGTACATTGACAACATCACGCGCAAGTCCGGCGCGGTCGCGGAGCCGTTCGCCAGACTTATGCGGCTCGGTGGCTTGTACTTCCTCTGGCGGATGGCCTTTGGAGCCGTAGTACTCGTTGCTGTGGGAATACTTGCTGGACTGCCCTTGTTGGTGGTCTTTGTCCCGGCCACAAGTGTAGCAACTAAAGTAGCGGCCGCTGTGTGGGCGGGGATGATAGGCATACTGCTGAGCATACTAGCGGCGATCATACAGATTCTGGCCAAGGACTTCTTGGTTCCGGCGATGTACGTGCGGCAGGCTGGAGTCATCGAGGGCTGGCGCACGGTATTGCCCGCCCTGACGGCCAATGTGGGCCAGACGCTGCTTTACCTACTGATGCTGGCCGCTCTGGGGATCGGCATCACTGCAGTCGGCCTAATCGCTGCCCTCGTCCTGCTGGTGGCGCTCGCTATTCCGGTCGGGCTTCTGGCGCTGCTAGGCTATGTGGCAGGCCAGGCCGCGCATCTGACGTGGTCGCCGCCGGTAATCGGCATGGCGGGCGCATTGGGTCTCATCGTACTCCTGGGTTACACGTACCTCTTCCAGTGCGTGATGCAGCCGGCATACGTTTTCCGGCGATGCTTCTCCCTCGTTGTACTGGGGCAGGCCGACCCGTCATTGGCGACCATACCGCTGGAGACTCCGCCAACGACGCCTCCGGAGCAGGCGTGATCCCCAAGCGACTATTGCCTCATCACCGGCAATGCAGTATACTATTACTGTCGCATGCGTATTCGGCCGCTCAGATAAGGGTATCGGTATGCTGTCAAGGGTAGGCAGAGTCGCGCTCTCAACCATCATGCTCGCAGCAGTTGTGCTCGGTTCGGCAACGTTGTCGCACCGCTCATTCGCGGGCAAGGAAGGCATGGCTCCCCACAAGCTGACAATACTCTTCACCGGCGATGACTGGGGACAGGTAAAGCCTTGTGGGTGACACGGCCGAGAGGGCCTCGGCGGGGTCCCAAGGCGCGCAACCTACATAAAGAACATCCGCGCGGGGGAAGGCGACGTGCTTCTCCTGGAGGTCGGTGATGCAGCGGCCAGCAACCCAGACCTCGCGAATATGAAGGCGGATTTCTACTCCAAAGCCCTCGCGTACCTGGGCTACGACGTCGTCGGGATGGGCGAGTGGGAGGTTCGATTCATCAAGGAAAGCGGCAGAGCCATGCCATATGGCGACTCCATCCCGATGATCTGCGCCAACGTGGTTGACTCCTCCACAGGCAAACCGCTCGCGCCGAAGCCATATATTGTGAAGAAGACCCCATCCGGGCTGAAGGTTGGGATCATCTCAGTGGTAGGGCAGACGTTGGTTATGCCGGAAGTTCAGAAGAATTTGGCGATACGCATAATTCCGCCCGCCGAGGTGCTTCGCCAGTATGTCGGCGAACTTCGGGAGAAATGCGATCTCGTGGTACTACTGAGCCACACGCAGCGCGAGGCTGCCAGGCAGCTAGCGATGGAAGTTCCAGGCTTCGATATAGTGCTGGGCGGCCATTTCTCATACCAGGCTGTGGACACTCCGGAGCGGCTCGGAGAAGCCATATTCATGCACACCAAATTGGGCGGGACCCACGTGGGCAAGCTGGCGCTGGACATCAATGCCGACCGCAAGATTGCCTCTTTCGCAGGTGAATATGCGCCAATGAGCAAGGAAATCGAGGGCGATCCGGAGATGACGAAGCTGGTTGCCCAGCTCGATGCGGACATAGCACAATACTTCAGTCGTCCGCCCACGGAGCGCGCTCCGGCTCTGCCTCCGCAGCCCGATCAGCGCAGGGAGCCTCAGCCATTCGTTTCCGCGCTGAAATGCCGCGAGTGCCATGTGGAAGAATATGACTCGTGGTCTCGCACAGCCCACGCGAAGGCATTCGCGAGCGTGACGAAGGATAACTGCGCGAACAACCCGGAATGTCTGAGCTGCCATGCTACCGGATTCAAGCCAAAGGGGGGCTTCAAGCCACCGGTCGCAACCGTGCAGCTCGAAGGGGTGCAGTGTGAGGCGTGCCATGGTCCCGGCGTGGCGCATGTCCGGAGGCCGGGAAAAGGCTACGGAGCGGTGCTCCAATCGAGCTGTACCCAATGCCACAGCCCGGCGAAAAGCCCGGATTTCAACTTCAAAGCTTACAAGAGCCGGATCGCTCACTCGAAGCAGAAAACCGGCAGCCGGTCATCGGCAACTGGGAAGGATTAGGCTGGACATCGGCACATGCACTGTCACAGCGGGCGGTCGAAACCATCCGGCGGGCGCCAACGTCTCTATCTAGGGGACAACGATCTTCTCAGGACGCTGATGGCCCGATTCCGGCGGAGAAGTGGAGGAGCAGACTAGATGCGCTGCGGTATGTTGGAAAAAAGCAGGATAAGCGGCCTCCGTTCGCGGGCATTGCGGCTGCTGGCCGTGATGCTCCTTGCCGGAAGCCTTCTCGCACGGCCCCTGCCTCCCGTTTATGGCGCGGACGACCTGGACGAGGAAGTCAAGATCGGCAGGGAAGCCGCCGAGCAAGTAGCCAAGGAAAGCAAGTTCACCGACAATGCTGCGCTCGCCCAGCGGGTAGAGGCTATCGGCAGCGCCATAGCCAAGGTTGCAGTCGAGAGGGAAGTGCCGGCAGCATACGGCAAGTCCACGCTGGCGAAGTTCAACTACTCATTCAAGGTCATCGAGGATAAGGACGTTAACGCATTCGCCCTGCCGGGAGGGTTCATCTACGTAAACACGGGCCTGTTCAACTTCGTGCATTCGGATGACGAGCTGGCCGGCGTGATTGCGCACGAGATTGCGCACGTTGCCCACCATCACGCGATGCACTTCCTGAAAGTGCAGCAAAGGCAGATGCTCGGACTCGCGGTGGCAGTACTAGTTGGAGCGGCGGCGGGCGCGAGCGGCGAGGATCTGGGGGGAATCGCCTACTTAGCCAACCTCATCAACATCGCCAGGCTGAGCGACTACGGCATGGACGCGGAGTTCGACGCAGATCGGACCGCGGTCGCATATCTCGCCGAGACGAAGTACAACCCGGTGGGCATACTGACCTTGATGGAACGGCTGGCGCGCGAAGAGCTCCGAAAGCCGGAAGTCAACCTGGGAATCCTGGCCACGCATCCGCCATCCTACAAGCGGGCGCCCAAAGTGCTCGACGAGCTCAACAAGCGGGCTATTCCCATCAATCGCCGCCTAGTCACCAAGTACCTGGCGGTCGAGATCAAGCCGATCGAGAACTCGCAGGCTTACTCAGTCTGGATAGCCGACACCGAGGTAATCCGGCTCGCAGACGCCGATGGAGAGAGAGCCGCCGCCAGAGCCGAGCGCGTCGCCAAGAAGCTCGGCAGCCTGCTCCTGGCTGGCGCCCGTTTTCACGACGTCAAGGTAGGCGGCGGCGGACAGTACGTAGTCGTGATGAATGAAGTGCTCGTTTCCCCCACGCCTGAGGATGCCAAGTTGGCGGGCACGTCAGTCAATGAGGTCGTGACGTCTGCGGCAAACGCCATCAAGAAGGCCCTCCTGAAAGAGCGCCTGGGCTAGACGAACTGACAACCCGCAATCCACTTCTTGATGTGCAGGAAGGTTCTCCCATCGCCCGAACGCCTCCGTTACTTACCTCCAGACACGCCGATTCCGTGCATGGCTCCGTGTGTCTGCCGGGTATAGACTTATGCCGGTAGCTGCGCAGGAGGAGACCACCAGCATGGATCGAGATCAAGCGAGAAAACTGATCGCCAGGGTATTCGACCGGGCCGCGGACGATGTAGGCACGGAGCGCCTGATATCGATGAGGAATGAAGTCGAGGCGCGGATGAAGGCCGCGCGCATGAAGGGCCTGTACAGCAAAGTGGCGGAAGCCCTCGATACGGAGATTGAGGCGCGCCGAGCTGAAGAGAAGCAGCGCGCGGCAGCCCTCGAACACGGCTAGAAGCCGGACCGCCAGGCATCGTAGGCGCGGTCATCCTCTTTCTGGCGACTGGACCCCGCGGTCAGGCGTGCTTGTGGAGCGCGTCTGGGACTGACAAGCCTGTCTCCCACGCAGTTGTGCGGCCGTCCTCTCTGCCCAGGAGCTCTGGAGGATTTCACCCGTCAGCGGTCGAACTGCTACCTTGCCCAAGACCTGATGGGTCCCCAATCCAATTTGAAGCTGCAGGTAGAGAGGGTGATCCCGCGTGAACAGGATTCTTTCTGGCACATCCGTGCTCCTCGTCATGCTTGCCATTTTGATTTTGAGCGGTTGCGGCAAGAAGGTCGCAGAGAAGGGCAAGATAGAGGTCGAGGTTGCCGTCTTCGAGGGCGGCTATGGCCTGGATTTCTTCCAGTATGCCGCTCGTGAGTATGAGAAGACCCATCCCAATGTGAAGATCAACGTCTGGGGCAATCCCAGGATTTGGGAGCAGCTCCGCCCTAGGTTCGTCGCGGGCGATCTGCCTGATCTCACATGGCCGGGCTGGGGAATGGACTACTGGGCGCTGGTGGCAGAGGGCAAGGTCATGGAGATGGACCGCTACCTTGAGCAGAAGGCTTATGGCCGGGACAAGAAGTGGAAGGACACGTTTATCCCCTCGCTGCTGGAAAAGGGCAAGTTCAACGGCCACTACTACATCATGCCGTTCAACCACAACGTCTTCGGCTGGTGGTACGACGTGGGCATGTTTGAAAAGCATGGTTGGAAGCCTCCGAGGACGTACGACGAGCTGCTGGCGCTCTGCGAGAAGATCAAGAAGGCCGGCATCGCGCCGATCACGTTCCAGGGGAAGTACCCGCAGTATATGCTTCGCGGCTTCCTTATCCCCTGGGCCATCAGCGCAGGCGGGATAGAGGCTTTCAACGATGCGCAGAATCTGAAGCCCGGCGCGTGGGACAGCCCGGCCTTCCTCAAAGCCGCCGAGATGGTCGCGGAGCTTCGGGATAAGGGCTATTTCCAGAGGGGAGCGATGGGCATGGACCACACCGGCTCGCAGATGGAGTTCATCCTGGGCCGCGCGGCAATGATCCCCTGCGGCACATGGCTCGGCTCCGAGATGAAAAGGCAGATCGAGCCCGGCTTCCGCATGGAATTCTTCAACCCTCCGGTTCTGTACGATGGCAGAGGCGACCCGAGCACCACCGGCACTTGGGTCGAGACGTGGATCGTGCCCAGGGAAGCCAAGCATCCGGACATAGCCGTGGATTTCTTCAAGTTCATGACCTCACTGGAAATGGCGAAGAAGTTCGTCACTCAGAAGAAGACTCTGATGTCCATAATCGGCAGCGACGAGGTGAAGCTGGGCCAGGGCCTCGTGACCCCTGCCAGGCTGATGCGTGAGGCGAAGACCACCTGGGACGCCGATTATGCAAGCTGGTACCCCTCGCTCGGCAAGGAAACGGAGACCGCGATGGCCGCCCTGCTCAACGGCGAAATGACGCCGAAACAGTGCGTAGACTACATGGAGACAGCGGCTGAGAAGGTGAGGAAGGATAAGACGATACCGAAGCATGGCACTTAGTGCCTGATGCTTGGTGCATGGCGCTGGCTGTGAGTGGCCGGTTTACATGTCTCGGAGGAGATTTGATGGCGAGAAGTTTTCAGGACCTGCGTGTGTGGCAGGCGGCTATGGATTTGGCGGTGGATTTAGCTGCGCCGACCGAGCGATTCCCGCGGCACTGCCAATGGCTCGCCCACCAGATCAAGAGTTCATCAGAGTCGGGACCGTCCAACATTGCAGAGGGGTTCGAACGGCGTTTGAACGGAGATTCCGCCAAGTTCCTTCGTATCGCCAAGGCGAGCATCGGCGAAACCGAGAGCCATCTGACCTATGCTTGGCGTATGCGTTTGATAAACGACGAAGAGCACAGCCGGTTCGCAGAAGCCCGCACATGTGTCGAGAAGATGCTAGACCAGCTGATTTCACACCTTCTTAGCAGAGCGGAGCGATGACCGCTGGGGTGACACTCCAATGCGAGCGAACAGCAACCGCCAATCACTAGGCACTAAGCACCACGCACCACACATCAAGCACTGCTTCACCATACTCACCTTCCTCTTTCCTGCCGCCGTGCTCTACGCCGCTTTCTTCCTCTTCCCGATGGCGCAGGCATTCTACGTCAGCCTGTTCCGCTGGCGGGGTTTATCACTGAACAAAGAGTTCGTCGGCCTGGGGAACTTCCGACAGCTTTTTCTCGGCGACCCCGTCTTCTGGACGGCTTTCCGCCACAACCTGTTCTTTCTCACAGCATCGCTTCTCGTAATCGTGCCGCTGGCGCTCTTTTTCGCGTCGGCGCTGGCTCGCCGAGTTGGAGGCTCGCAGACATACCGGGCGGTCTACCTGTTCCCAAATATGATCTCCATCGTAGCGGTAGCGGTTCTGTGGTCATTCGTGTATCATCCGAGTTTCGGCATTCTGAACGGCCTCCTCAAGAGCACTGGCTTCGAAGAACTGACCAGAGGATGGCTTGGCGAGCCAGGGACGGCGCTCCCCGCCATTGTAGCCACCAGCATCTGGTATTCGCTGGGGTTCTACATTGTGCTCTTCCTTGCCGGGATTCAGAGCATACCCACCAGCTTCTACGAAGCAGCGCTGATTGACGGCGCGAGCCATTGGCAGTCCTTCAGGCACGTGACAATCCCGCTCCTGTGGGAGATCCTGAAGCTCGCAGTGGTCTACTTGGTCATCAATACGCTGAATATCTTCGGGCTTGTCTGGGTCATGACCGAGGGCGGCCCAGGCAACCATACCGAAGTGATGCTGACGTATCTGTACCGGCTGGCGTTCGAGGAGAGCAATTTCGGATATGCGACCGCTGTAGGCGTGTTCGCATTCCTGCTGATCTTCGCATCCTCGCTAGCCTTGATGCGCCTGATGAAGAGGGAGGTCGTGGAGTATTAGATGGGCCGTCCGCATGAAAAACAAGTCCAGAAGGGGGTAATTGGAGCCGGGCTGCTGCATGGGACGCTGGCCGTCTACGCGGTCATCGTTGTCTATCCCATGATCTGGCTGCTCTCTGCATCCGTCAAAACCTCGCGCGAGCTTTTCGAGAAGCCGTGGGGCCTTCCTGCATCTCCGGAATGGTCTAACTTCACGACAGCCTGGGTCGAAGCTGGCATCGGCCGGTACTTCCTAAACAGCGTCTTCGTGACCGCCGTTTCGATGTTCTTCATACTGTTGATTGGAGCGATGGCGGCCTATGCCCTTGCCCGCTTTGTTTTCCGGGGAAGCGGCGCTGTTTACAGTGCCTTCGTGAGCGGGATGATGTTCCCGGTGTTCCTAGGGATCGTGCCGCTCTTCATGCTGCTGCGAAACTTGGGCATGTGGAACAACTACTTCGGCCTGATCGCGGTGTACGTCGCATACTCCCTGTCGTTCACCATATTCATCCTGACCGGCTTCTTCAAGACGCTGCCGCACGAGCTGGCAGAGGCAGGCTTGATAGACGGCTGCTCGCAGTTCGGCGTCTTCTGGCGAATTATGATGCCGCTCGCGAAACCCGGACTGATCGCTGCCGGAATATTCAACTTCTTCGGGATATGGAACGAGTACCCGCTCGCTCTGGTAATCATCGCGGACAGCAACCTCCGCACGCTGCCCCTGGGGATCGCGAATCTGCTGATGGTCCAGCACTACGAGACGAACTGGGGCACCCTCTTCGCGGGTCTGGTAATGGTGATGATTCCAACCTTCATCGTGTATCTCTTCTTCCAGCGGCATATCACCGAGGGGCTCACCGCCGGCGCCCTGAAAGGATAGGGGAACAGTCCCCGGCGACCAGCCGCGCCTTGCCCAGGAGGCCGGAGGGCCGCGGCGTGGACATCAGCATATTCGCCAGCGAGTTGGTCACCCGTATCTCGATTTCGTTCTCGCCGGGCCGAATGTGCTGCGAGACGTCCACCGCATACGGAGGCCAGGGCCGCGCGCCGGCGTGATGCCCGTTCACCCATACCTCGATCATGTCCGCGGGATTCTCGACTTCGAGCATCAATCTGCGTCCGGCGTACTCCTCGGGCACGCGCACCGTCTGCGAGTATATCCCTGTGCCGGAGTAGAATGGATATCCTTGATCGGCCCAGGAGCCGGCGGTCAGCTCCGTCCTCGGCGGGACGAGCGCGAAGCTGGCGCCTTCCTGCTGGAGGGAGAAGTCGCCGAAAAGGTACTGAGGCGCCGCCATCAGCTTCGGCGGGCCGGACCACCCCCCGTGAACGATCCGGAGCACGATGCTGTTTTCCCCCTCGCGAAGCCTGCCGGAGATGTCCATCATCGGAAAGTTCACGTCCACCATCCACAGCATGGGCTGAGGCGCATCCACCGGCTCGCCGTTGACCTCGACCTCGATCCTCGATCCCTGGGTATGTCGGCCGGGGCGCAGATCGTCGAGAACAAGGAACGCCCTCTCCGGGGCGAATCGCGCGTTCACGGTCGTCTCATGGCGGTATGCCGAGCAGTCGCCGCTGCCGTCAATCTCCAACTTCCAATCGCGCAATACCAGCACGTTCGGCGACTCGGTCCGAAATCGCCAAGTGTTCGACAGCTCGATTTTAGGGAGGCCGGGCTTCGCAGGCTGCGGGACCGGCTCGGCCTCGCTCTCCTGGCTTGAAAGAACAAGCAGCATGGAGCCGCAGCTGTCGAAACGCCACGGAAGGATAGTGCGCCGCCCCCGGACTTTGAAATCTGTGATGCGGCGAAATGCGCCGGTTTCGGCGTCCCACTGCTCCGGGAAGCCCTTCGCCTTCAGCGAAATCTCGACATCCAGCGGCTCGCCGGTAGTGTTGGCGAAGAAGTACACCTCGCCGAATTCCGTCGTCCGGTGCAAGGCATTGATCGCCTCGCATTCCCGGCCGCCGCATGTAACGCGAATATCCGGCTGGATGAGGGATTCGACGGCCTCCCGCAGCACCTTGCCGATCAGGTGCGCTCGGTTGCATGCGATGAAGCCCGCTCGGCCGTCGGACGTGAGCCCGAGAGTCGGGCCCTTTTCCTCGTTGTAGGCGGACAGGAACTCCTCGCGGAGAATCGTCGGCTCCCGGTCGAAGATCTCGTGCACGAGGCCGATGATCTCCTCGGAGGCCGGCGATCCAGCGCCATCGGGCGCGGCATCGGCTGCCGGAAGCAGACCCGTCGCGAGCACCTTCCCACCGGCGCGGACGAACTCCTCGATCTTTTTCATCGTCGCAAGGGCAATGGCCGTCACCGGCGGCAGGATCAGAAGCTCGTATTCCTCGCCGGCGATCTTCATCCGCCCGGTGGATACGCCCGCGCCCTGGATCGCCTTCTCGCTCACGATGTCGTAATCGAAGTGCTGCTTGACGAGGTTCGCGCAGTAGAAGTCGTACGACTCGGCGATGAAGGTATCGAGCGGGCCCTGCGTCCCGACAGCCCATTCGGAATGGAAGCTCTCGATCGGATAAAGCAGGGCCGCCTGCGCACGGTGCTTCCCCTGCGAGAGGACGAGGCTGAGCCGCCCCACGTAATCCGCGAAGGTGCGGTAGTGTTTCCAAAAAGTGGCCTGGTAGAACTGCGACGGCGGAGCGTCGGTTTTTCGCACGCCCGCAAGGCTGTAGTAGAACGCATGCGGGCAAAGGAAGTTGATGCCCAGCGTGAGCTGCCAGTCCACGATCCACTTCATATGCGCCATGCTCAGCTCCCAGCCCGCGCAGCCGAACGTCTCGCTGAGCGTGCGCTTCCTGGCGTAGATGTGGGAGCACGAGCTGACGATCTTCTGCCCGTGGATGCGGGTAAGCGACCTCGGAATGACGCGGATGCCGTATTCGGACTCGGCGGTGAGGCCCAGGTGGTCCGTGCCGGGCATATCGAACCAGCGCATGTCTTCCATGAAGTCGCCCTGGTACATCGTATTCGCATAAAGCCCCTCTTCCAGGAACAGGTGGCCCGTCAGCTTCAGGTTGTGCCGCTCGCACCAGTCGTGATAAGGCCGGAAGAGCCGGCGAACGTACTCCTCGCCCACGAGCCGCCAGAAGTCGCGGCGCACCTTTCCCGGATCGGGCCCGAAGTCCGTGAACAGCGCCGGCAGATTCGGGATGAGGTCGTAGCCGCTGCGCGCGCGAAACAGCTCCGGCAGGCCGTGGAACCAAGCCGTCGTGAACGGGTCGTCGTGCATGTGGTAGATGCACTGAATCTTCGGCTCGTCGGTGAAGATACCTTCGATGCCCGCGCCGAAGTACTCGCCCAGTCTGCGTGCGTATGCCTCGTGAGTGATCTCGAACCACTCGTGGACCATCCCCGGCTCGAAGTAATCCGGCTCCGAGCCGTAGATGAAGCCCGGGCACTCGGCCGCGCGCTCTACGAAGGCCATGATCTCCCATTTCCCGGCCGGGGACTGCCAGGAGAGCCTTCCGTCCGAGACATGAGGCATGAGGTCGGTTGAAATGCTCCTGCTCTCGAGGTCAACGGCGACTGCAGAGATGAGCTTCCCTTCGGGGATCGCCAGCTCAACGGACTCCTCGCCGTCAACCGTTCGCCTGATGAGGTCGAGGAACTTGCACCAGTAGTCGCGGTTTCGCATGATCAGTCCGCCGCCGACTCCGCTGGGAAAAGGATTCTCGTCGTACAGCCAGGCGTGCATGCCGAGCTCGTTTGCGATCTTCACGGCGTGCTCGACCAGGCCCATCCATTCCGAGGAGAGGTAATCCGTCTCCAGGCCGAATCTGCCGTGGATGAAGAATCCGCCGACGCCCTTTGCATGCATCTCGCGTATCTGGCGCTCGATCTCATCCCGCTCCAGGCGGGCGTTCCAGAACCAGAACGGCGCGGGCCGAAACTCAGCGGGCGGATTGGCGAAAAGCTCCCTCAAGGCCACTCCCTCCTGGTCGGTATTGGGTATGCCACTTGTGGGGTAATTATATCACCAATGCTGAGCGGGCAAACAATGGACGAGCCGGCAGAGTTCGATGTTCTTAGGGCGCTCACCATCCCAGCAGCCAGCGCAGTCCGGCAATCATGAGAGCCGTGCCAAAAGCGGCCAGGACCGACATGGCCAGCAGGCGCATCCGCGTCTTCCGGCGGTGGGTGCGCTCTTCCAGGGGCGTGACTCCGAACAAGGCGTTGAACGCGTCGCGCTCCTCGGCATCATTGACGCCGTAGATGTCTTCCTCGTCAGGCAGATGCTCTTTCCCGTCCTTGATCTCGAAGTTCATCGCTTACCTCAGGCCAAGCTCCCTGGCAACCGGGGCGAAGGATCTCCTGTGGATCTCGCAAACTCCGTGGGCCGCCAGCTTCTCCAGGTGCTCTTCGGTGGAATAGCCCTTGTGACCGGCGAAGCCGTACTGGGGGAAGATGCGGTCGAACTTGCACATAATGCGGTCTCGCGTGACCTTTGCCACGATCGAAGCGGCGGCGATGGACGCGCTCTTGGTGTCGCCGCTCACGATGCCCATCTGGAGGAGGTCGAAGTCGCGTATCGGGTATCCGTCTACCAGGACGACATCTACTTGCACGTCCAGGCCGCTGATCGCGCCGCGCATCGCCCGGTACGTGGCCTGGAGAATGTTCATCCGATCTATCTCGTTCTGCTCGACGATACCGATCCCGATGCTGAGCGCAAGGCCGTATATCTTCTCGAAAGCCGCCTCTCGCTTGCGTGGGGAAAGCTGCTTTGAATCGCGGATGCCGTCAATATCGCAGTCGAAGGGGAGAACAACTGCGGCGGCGACTACCGGGCCGGCGAGAGGGCCTCGGCCTGCTTCATCCACTCCGACTATCATGCAATGGCCCTGAGCCAGCGCCATGCGCTCGTAGAACCAGAGGTCGGCGCTCTTGCGATCCTCGCGCATGTCATCAACCGCCCTCGCTGCAACCAGCAGTCAGCCGCCAGCCCGAGACTTGAGACCTGAAACTTGGAACTTGGAACTTGGAACCCAGACGCCTTACTCGTTACGTACGCATTACGAGTGGGAGTATGAGTAAGGGCAGTTCCCTGGATCCCTTGCACCCTTGATCCCCATAGCCTCAGTGCACCACGCCCATGCGGTGCAACGGCCAGAAAGTGACCGTCGCCTTGCCGAGAACTCTATCCCGGTTCAGCGGACCCCACGCGTGGCTGTCGTTGCTGCAGTTCCGGTTATCGCCCATAACGAACAGCATGCCTTCGGGGACCTTGAGTGGTTCCATCTCGTAATCGATCTGCAGCTCGTTGAGGTAAGGCTCTTTCACACGGCTGCCGTTCCGGTAGAGAGATCCGGCCTTGACTTCGAGCACATCGCCCGACCTTCCGACGAGCCTCTTGATAAAGTCCTTCTCCTCGCCGTCGGTGGACGCCTCGGGCGGACACTTGAAGACTATGATATCCCCGTACCGGGGCTCTCGGAATCTGTATATGAACTTGTTGACCAGGATGTGGTCCTGCTTGCGCAGCGTCGGCAGCATGGACGTTGACGGTATGTAGAATGCCTGCACGATGAAGGGCTTAATAATCAGAAACACAAGCACAATTGCTATCAGTGCAGATTCGACCGTTTCCGCCGCCGATTTCGCCGCACGGCTCTTATACTTTCCGAGCACCATGCGCGCTGCGAATAGAATAACGACAGCAGCGATGACGTATTGGATCTTTATGTTAGCCAGCCACTCCATATGCTATTTAGCTTCCTTGATCCTGGTAGCCTTTCCTACCTTCTCCCTCAGATAGAAGAGCTTGGCCCGGCGAACTCTGCCTTTTCTTACCACTTCTATCTTCGCAAGTCTGGGGCTGTTCAGAAGGAACGTGCGCTCCACTCCTATGCCGTGAGAGATCTTACGCACGATGAACGTCTCCCGCACCCCATCATGACGCTTCGCTATCACTATACCCTCGAAGGCCTGTATTCGCTCTTTGCCGGCCTCCACGACCCGGACGTGCACGCGCACGCTGTCGCCTACACCAAACTCGGGCTTCTCGGGCTTCAATTGCTCTTTCTCGATCTCCTCGATGATCGTAGACATTATTCAGACTCCTTTAACTGATCTAGTAGCTTCCGATCCTCTTCCGTAAGCCGGGCCTTCTCCAGCAGGTCGGGCCGACGCTCCAGGGTGCGTTTCAGTGACTGCATTCGCCGCCATTTCGCGATCTCTGCGTGATGCCCAGACAGCAGGACCTCCGGAATCTTCCAGCCCCGGAAATCAGCCGGCCTGGTGTACTGCGGATATTCCAGAAGGCCCTCCGAGAACGACTCGTCCAAGGCGGATTGCTCGGCCCCCAGCACCCCCGGAACCAGTCGGATCACCGCGTCGAGCACCACCAGGGCGGCGAGCTCCCCACCCGTTAGTACGTAATCTCCAATAGATATTTCGTCAGAAACCAGATTTTCCCTTACCCGCTCATCCACTCCTTCGTAGTGGCCGCAGATGAGAAGTACGTGCGGACAGGTCGAGAGCTCCACGGCCTTCTTCTGGGTGAACAGCTCGCCCTGCGGCGACATGAGTATCGTTCTGCTCTGCTCAGTCCAGTATTCGGCTTTTACGTGTTCCGCCGCCTTGAAAATCGGCTCCGGCTTCATCACCATGCCGGCGCCCCCGCCATACGGGGCCTCGTCCGTGGTTCTGTGCTTGTCTTCGGCGAAATCCCTTATGTTATGGACGAAGACGGAGACTATCCCCTTTTCCCGGGCTCGCTTCACCATGCTGTAATCCACTCCGCACTGGATCACTTCCGGGAATATGGTAAAGACATCAATCCTCATGCCGCTATTCCTGTATCAGGCCCTCAACCGATCTAACCACTATCTTCCTCCGGTCGAGATCTATAGTTGTGATAAACTCTTTCACGGCCGGAATCATGGCCCGGTCGGTCACGTAAACGTCATGGGCCGGCGATCGAAGGATTTCCCTCACCTTACCCAAATGCTCTCCCTCGGTCGTCTCAACATCCAGCCCGATGATGTCGTGGATGTAGTATTCGTTCTCTTCGAGCGGCATCAGCTCCCTCTTGCTTATACGAAGCTCCATGCCCCTCAGAGTTTCCGCAGTGGATATGTCGTCTATCCCGGCGAACTTGACTACGACGGCGCCCTTATGGGGCCGCGCCTTCTCGATTCTCAGAATCCTGCCGCCGGTACTTCCCCTGCGAACACAGACCTCCTCAAGCTCGCCGAAATGCTCGGGAAAGTCGCTAACCGGCCAGACCTTCACCTCGCCTCTGCGGCCGAAAGCCGAGACTATCTCGCCGACGATCACATTGTAATCCGCTTCACCCATAAGCCGTGACATACCTTCGCCCGGCGGCAACTTTTGACTACCGGCCCAGTCGGCAGCAGATGACGTGGGATCGCAGGCCGAATGCGGAACAGCCCAGCCGGTGAGCTATACCACGACCCCATCTGGATTTACGCCCTACGGCCTATCTTCCTCCTGTCAAGGGATGATCTCGAGGTAGACCCGCTTCTTGTTACGCATGGCGGCAGCTTTCGCAACGGTGCGGAGGGCGTTTGCAATCTTCCCTTGTTTGCCGATTACCTTGCCCAGGTCGGTGGACGCCACTCTGATTTCGTAAGTGGTTGACTCTGCCCCTTCTACCTCCCTGATGTCCACCTGCTCCGGCTCGTCAACAAGCGCTTTAACCAGGTACTCGATCAGGTCCTTCACTGCGAACACTCCCTTCCGATGCAGGGCAAAGAGGACTCAAGATGCGGGCGGAGGCATACGGCAGAAGGAATGCCGTGTGATGCGGCTTCAGAGTCGAGCTATGCCCAAGAACAACTCGACCCGAATCTTGGATCTTGCTATCCCTGCTCTTCAGATGGCTGCTCCTCTTGAGTCGTTTCAGATTCTGCGGCTGCTTGCGGCTCGGCTGCGGTCGCCTCCGCTTCCTTTTCGGCCTTAGTCCGTCTCCTGCGAGTTGGTGCCGCCTCGACGGAGCTCCGACTCCGCCGCGGCTTCGCTGGTTCGGGCTTCGGTTCCGGCTCCTCCACGGTGGGAGCAGCTTCAGCCGGCGCAGGCAGCTTCTCTACCTTTCTCCCCTTTGCTGTGAGGAACTGTTGAAGCAATTCTTTCTTCTTGAGCAGGGCCTCTGCGGTATCCGTTGGCTGCGCGCCGCGGCGTAGCCAAAGCAGGGCCTTCTCCTCGTCTATCTTGATCGTAGGCGGGTCCGTCCGCGGGTCGTAGTAGCCCAGCGCCTCGATGAATCTGCCGTCTCGCGGCGAGTGACTATCTGCTACAACAAGTCTGTAGAACGGCTTCCCGCGGGCGCCCATTCTTCTGAGCCTGATCTTTACAGCCAAAACCTGTCCTCCTTCGGCAACTGTTCTTTTCGATTATACATCCACTAGTTCCTGCTGAAACGAATCCGCCAATCCATCAACCAAAGAACGGCATGGGCGAGCGGTGGCGTCCGCCGTGCTCCATGCCTGTCATCTCGCGGATCATCTTCCGCATCTGCTCGAACTGGTTGATTAACTGATTGACCTGCTGAACGCTCGCGCCGCTCCCGTGGGCGATCCTGCGCCGACGGCTGCCGTTCAATATCTCGGGGGAGCGCCGTTCCTCTTTCGTCATCGAGCGAATGATGGCCTCCGCCTGAACGACCTGCCGCTCATCCAGCTCGATTCCCTTCATTCGCGCGGCGTTGAAGCCGGGTATCATTCCGAGAAGCTGATCGAGCGGGCCCATCTTCCGCATTTGCTGAAGCTGGTCGAGATAATCCTCGAAATCAAACCTGTTCTCCCTGAGCTTGCGTTCGAGCTCCTCCACCTTCTTCTCGTCCAGGGCAGCCTCAGCCTTCTCGATGAGACTGAGAACATCCCCCATGCCCAGGATTCTGGACGCCATGCGCTCCGGGTGGAACGGCTCAAGCGCATCCACCTTCTCACCGACGCCGGCGAACTTGATGGGCTTGCCGGTGACCGTCCTCATTGATAGGGCCGCCCCGCCGCGCGCATCGCTGTCCAGCTTCGTGATGATGAATCCATCAACTTCTAGGGCTGCGTTGAACTGCTCCGCGACGTTGACCGCGTCCTGGCCGGTCATCGCATCCACAATGAGCAGGACCTCCTGCGGCGCTACCGCCGACCTCATGCGCACCAGTTCGTCCATCATCTCCGGATCAATGTGGAGGCGGCCGGCAGTGTCCAGGATCACCGTGTCCTGGCCGTTCGACGCAGCAGAACTCACGGCGGTCTTGGCGATGGCCACAGGATCCTGCTTGTCGCCCGGCGCGAAGACCGGGATTCCGAGCTGTTCGCCGAGCACCTGAAGCTGCTTTATGGCCGCCGGACGATACACATCCGCCGCCGCAAGGAGCGGGTTCCGCCCCTGCTTGCGCATCAGGTTTGCCAGTTTCGCGGCGGTAGTTGTCTTGCCCGAACCATGAAGCCCTGCCAGCATGATGACCGTGGGCGGCTTCGGCGCGACCTTCAGAGCCGTATCTCCTCCGCCGAGAAGCCCCATAAGCTCCTCGTGGACGATCTTAATCACGTGCTGTGCCGGGCTGAGGCTCTGCAGAACCTCTTGACCGACCGCTCGCTCCCTGACGCGGGAGATGAAATCCTTGACAACGCGGAAGTTGACATCTGCTTCCAGGAGAACCAGGCGCATGTCCCGCAGGGCGTCGTTCACGTCCTGCTCCGAGAGAGTGCCCTTCCCCCGCAGCTTCCTGAACACGCTTTGCAGTTTTTCAGACACAATTTCAAACATGGGTTGTCACAATCTGCGCGCAAGCTAAATTACAGTATACAGAAGCCGCGGCAAGTTTGTCAAACGACGCACGCGGACTCACTGCTGTGAATCACGGGACGATACGCATAGCAGGCATGCTGGGGCAAGCTCAATCTATTGCGGACCGCTGCGCCGCCTGTCACAATACACGGTTGGGGCGGAACAGGCCGCCGGAGTATTCTGCGGGAAGCGTCAGGATCCCTTTGTATACACCCCGAATTCGCGCCAGGCCTCGAACACGGCCCGCACGTTTTCCAATGGCACGTCCGGAGCGATTTCCCCATGGCCGATCAAGCCGCCGTCGTAGCTGCCCAGCGCCTCGAAGACTTCCCTCACGTGCGCGCGAATCTGCTCCCGCGTCCCGTGCGGCAGTATATGCTGGCGATCGAGGTCCGACCTGAACGCGACCTTCCCGCCGAACTCCCCGGCGATCCGCCGCAGGTCCATGATGC
>DATKXU010000105.1:0-2353 GCA_035528905.1 Armatimonadota bacterium | reverse complement strand
TTGCCGCGGCTTGGTCGGCTTTCATGCCCGGATGCTCGCGCATGATAACCCGGATCGCGCGACTCACGTAGTGCTTTTCACTCTCGCCTTTGTTCACATTGGGCATGTTCGTCCTATCATCAGCCCGCCGCCATCTGCATCGGCTCGGGTGCTGGTGCCGGCGGGTTCGCCGCGAGTTCCAGCGCCGCCCGCGCCTGCATCATCAGGAGCTCCCGGCTCATCGCCGACAGACCGGATACGAATCCCCGCAGGTCCTCCAGCGATCCGTAGACCTGCGCGAGCTCGTCCTCCATCTCCGTCAGCCCCATGTACCTCAAAAGCATCCGCCCTCTGAGTTGGTGTTCCGGTCCTTCCCATGGCGGTAACCATCCCATCTCTCCCGCCTGCATGATCGCCTGCCGCTTCATCGCCGGCGACAGCCTGGGCACAGGGATCGCTATCACGTCCCTCGTGTCGAGGAGGTCCGCTCCCGTGAAGTATGGCACCGCGTTCGCGGATGACTTGCCGAACAACTCCATCATCCGCTCGTTCTTGACATACTCCGCCGTCAAGGCCAGTTTCTGCCGGTTTATCTCGCATAGATGATCCGCATAATCCTCCATGTGCCAGCCAAGCATTCCCAAGTCCCGCTCGATCGCCAGTTGGAGCTCTCCAACCCGCGCCTGCTTCTCCAGCGTCTGCCCCAGCGTCGGCCTGCTCTGGCCCGCCTTCGCATCCTGGTCGGCCAGCAACCAGTCGTACAACATCGCCGCGTTGCTCCAAACCTGATCGTACCTCAGAATTTCGAACTTCTGAGTGCCCGGCGGGAGCATGATTTGCTTTCGCCCGCTCTTCGGATCGATCACGATCTCTGTTATCTTCTGGCTGCCCACAGTCAGAACGTCTCCTCGAATTTGCCTGGTTGCAACTTCCTGTAGCTGGCTGAGCATGAGGTTAAGTTGCTTCTGGTCTGAGATCAACCACTCGACCAGGCCCATCCCGTATAGCCGGCTTCCTAACTCGAACCACTGGAATCTACTCCACGGCCATTGCCCCGCCTGCAGTTTGCGGCCGTTTAAGAGCTCCTTCTTCGTCCAGTCCCAGGAGTAGCCTTCCGGATACCGCTCGCTCGGAGGTACGTACATACACTTCAGAATCGCGTGATCTTTGAGTCCCTCTCTAGAGGCTTCCCGGCTTCCGGGCACGTTTAGCACCAGCCGGTCCAGCCACCTCATGACGTCGCTGACATCCTCCGGCTCGATTTGCTTCCCGTACATCGCCCGAATTTCATCCACATGCCGGCAGTCGTAGTAGATCAGCCACCGCGGAGGCCATACGTTAGCACTGTATGGATCGATCGCGTAGTTGAATAGGCTCACCCAGTCGGTCTGTACATCCCCCTCGTTGCGTCCCGGCCGCCCGGCTTTCGTGTTCCACCAGTCGAGCCGCAGGGCCTCGCCGGTGCAGAGCGTGAAGTTTAGTTCGATCTTCCGCTTTCTGCGCTCGTTGTCCGCGCGATCGCGCCACTTTAATATCCGCGTGCCTATCCCTGATGCTTCGGTGTCCGGTAGATCCTGCGTGTGAGGCACTCCCTCGAAGTCCGGCAGGTTACTCCCGAACGCTGCGGATATGGAGCGTAGATAGATCGGAATCCGGTTGTTGACCCTGCTCACTGTCTCGCATTGCGGCTGCTCCAATGCTCGCCTTACAAAGTGGTTCGTCTCCGAAGCGTCGATGTCGAGGGTCTGCTGCCCGCCGGCGTATAACAGCGCGAGCCGCGCCATCCGCTCGAACGGCCGCTTTGCCGCCAGTGCGAACTCGAATGACGGCTCGCCGAACTCCTCGACGAACTTCCCCTCGTCTACCTTGCTCGTTTCCGGATTAAATTGTTTCCGTCCCGTCTCCATCGCGGCCTCTTGTTCCTGCTCTCAACTCTCAACACTCAACACTCAACTCTACCGACGTCCCACAAACTCCTGATATCCTGCCTCGGCCTTCGAGGTAAGCTGTGCTATGACCTCATGCTCGCCCCGGGCCAGGTCTATGTCTTCTTCCGGCTCCTGATCTTCCCCCTGACCGCTCCCTACTGGCTGCTGAATCCTGACTACTGGCTGTTCCGTGCTGACCACGTACTCGTCAAAATTCCTCGCCATCACCCGGTTCAGCAGATCACGCCTCTCCCCGGCCCAGCGCCGCCCCTCGACGATGCGCTGAACCTTCTCCCACACGAGAAGCGCCACCAAGACTGCGATAATGATGATTCCTTCCTTCATAGACAACACACCGTCTTGACGACTTTCCATGCGATCAACCGAACGGGCCACCAATATCCCCGGTCCGAACCCTCCCGCCCGAGGATCCGGGTCCGCCATCT
>DATKXU010000104.1:0-6216 GCA_035528905.1 Armatimonadota bacterium | reverse complement strand
GACGATATCATTGGGAGCGGCTGTGGTGGGAAGGGTTGTATTCTCGGCAGCAGATAAGGCGGAGTTGAATCCCAGAAGGCCGTTCGCCCCTATGCACAGAGTAGTATGCGGCTGGCCGTAGAAGAAGAATGTGAACGGAATGGGATATGACTCCACCCCATCGTCACCGAGGCTAAGCGCCGAGCTGCCAGGATCCGCCCAAGCGAAGGTCGCCGACTCGATAAAGTAGTTATGTCCCACAGTGAGCCGAGCCTCTCTGCTGGTGTCCCCTGCCCCGTTCGTTTGGTTCGTGAAGGTGACCGTGTCGAAGTAGTCGCCGATGGGAAGATCCTCGGCCGCCGAGTTGATCGAGACCGTGACATTCGCGCTTTCGTTCGGCCCCAAGCTCCCGGTCGCAGGGGATAAGCTCAGCCAACTCTGACCCTTGGCGACAGTCCAGTTGAGAGTGGAAGCTCCGGTATTGGTAAGCGTATACACCGTACTCGCTGGCGTGAAGGGACCTTGCGTCTCCCCATACGAAGTCATGTCCTCAGCCGGACTCACCTCCAGGCAAGGGTCTCTCACCGTGAGAGTAACGCCCCTGGTGGTGTTCCCCTGGCCGTTGGTGGCATTGACAAAGCTCACGACATCGGAGTAGACCCCATTGTCGAGGCTGTCGGCTTGCGAGTTAATAGATACCGTAACCGTCGCATCTGCTCCCGCAGCCAGGGAGCCGCCGGTGGATGACAGGCTTACCCACGGCTCAGTCTTGCCGGCAGTCCAGTCAATGGGCAGGCTGCCGGTATTGGTGACCGTGTAAGCCAATGACGACGGGGAAAACGGACCGCCAACCGCCCCAAATGAGGCCAGATCGCCGGGCGGGGTGACGACTATGCCCATGCTGTCACTGGTGAATGCCTTGATGCAGCAGTTGGCATTCGCTAAAGTGCTCGTGAGGTCGGTCCATGAGCCGCCGGATGCGCTTATGTAGCTTTCGCCTGCATTAGCTGTCGCTCCGCCGCTGTAGCCCCCCCATTGAGTCTCCAAAGGAACAGGATAAATGAAGCCGGGAGTTGTGAGCATGATCACAACAGAGAAATCCTGTCCGCCGGTGACCGGGGTCCCTGAGATAGGTATTGTCTGATAGCCGGGCTCAGCTATCGTTCCACTTGTACTGAACACGGGGCCCGATGGGTTGATGGGGCCTGAGGTGGGATCGAGGTAGACGCGGATCTCATAGCTGGAACTCACAGATGCCGCGTAGAAGCTGACGGCAGACAGCATCTCGTTCTGACTTGCGGTGAATACGTTTGCGAACCAGGCCGTGTTGCTTCCATAGCCGAGGCTGTTCACCCATCCAAGAGGATCGTACTGGTAGATATGGTCGTAGTTGTCCGTCAGCTCGGTGACCCTGAAGAGCGCATTCTCCTTGCCGAAGTTGGAGTCATAGTAGGAGACGTAGAAATAGCCGGCCTGGCCCCAGCCGGTTCCCCAGCTATTCCTGACGATGAAAGCCCCATTCGCGGGAGGAGTCGTCGCGAACTTGTTCTTGTCGAAATCGTCGTCCCACCCGACAATGCCCACCGCATGGTTGCTATAGCCTCCGCCGCTGTAGTAGTAGGCATACTGCGACGAGTTGTAGTATGCATCTGCCCACCACATGGAAGTATACATGGCGCCGTAGGTCATCACCGCCTGCTTGATGCGGTCATTGTCGGTGGGGCCGGTTCGGTCCGGTATGAAATCCACGTTCTGGACATGCTTTCGAACGGTGACGCTTGGAGAGCTGCAATTCAGAACATTGTAGGGATCGTCGGTCTCGTAGGTGGGGCCGCTCCATCGAGCGACATAGGCCGACGTCATGAAGCTATTGCCGCCATCACAGCAACTGATGTCGAATCCATGGGTGTTCTTCAGGTGGTTTTCTGAGAAGTTAAGCGATTCGCCGGGCATCAGATTCGACTCAAGCGATCCGTAGCTTGCGAAGGCCCAGCAAGACCCGCAGTTGCCCTGATTTCTGATCGGGGTCAGCTTCCCCTGAGTTCGGAGATCGAAGGAGGTGGGAAGCGTGAGCAACTGGTACTGGAGAGTCTTTGGCGCCTGCACCTGAGACAGATCAACCGGCGGCGGGACATATCTCAACGGGTATCCTGAGTCGGTCGTTCCGGGTACCAAGCCCATGGATTTCCGCTGGAAGTAGTTGGCGAACGCCGGGTTCACAGGCGCGAGTGAGGGCTGAGGTGACTGAGCCATGACCGCCGCGGCAAGGGCGAGCAAGAGCAATATCGTCTGGCAGACGACAGCAAACGTCTTGAGTGATCGGGAACTCATGAGGTCCTCCCTGCGCTACAACTTCACGATGCCCTACTTGTAAGACAAGTTTACCGCACTTTAGGTTGCCGGTCAATGAAAAACGACAAAAACTGGTATTCGAGAAGCCCCAGTCCCATATTCCCACTTCTCAAGGAGGTCTACTGCGGAGTATAATCGGCTGAGGCCCAGGACACACTCATGATACATCGGATTCCGATCAATCTAAAGGTTCTGCTGCTGGTCATGGCGATCTCTGGCGGGACCTGCCGAGGTGAAACCATGGAGCTTTTTGCATCAGATCCCCTGGCGAAAGTACTTCGCACGTATGTGCCGGATGCCGCCAACGGATCGGTTTTGCACCTCGATGGGTCGCCAGGGGAGATTGTCAGTGGGCAAGCTGTGCTGCTAAGCGACCAATCCGATACCGTGACTATTAGTGTCTCGCGGCTGGTCTCGGCTGATGGGAAATCGAGCATTCCCGCGAAGGCCGTCTGCCTGCAATGGGTGCGATACCTCGATATCACCGCGAACACGCCGGCTATTCCGAAGGACGAGTTGGCTACCATTGCTCCCGCCAGCATACCGGATCCTTTCTGGGAGGACGCCGAGCGTCCGGTGGAGCCGAGATCTCCTCAGCCGCTTTGGGTCGAGCTGGACGTCCCCGCGGACGTCCCACCAGGCGAGTATCGAGGGGAGTTGGTGATCCAGGGCCACAGCGGTCAGTGCAGCCTGCCTGTGACCGTTCGCGTGCGGAGTTTCCGCCTGCCGGAGGAACGCCATCAGAGGGTCATCCAGTGGTGGGATTTCCCGGGGCGCGGCTTCGAATCGCTGAAGCCCGGCTCGGAGGGCTACTGGAAGCACCTGGAGCGGATGTGCGCGATGGTTCGCCGTCATCGCCAGACTGATATTCGAGTCGGATGGGAGTTGGTCGAGCGCAAGAATGATCATTGGGACACGTCGCTTTTCGAAAAGTATGCGGAAACCGCCTTCAAGTCCGGCATCTATGCGGTACAATTCACTCCGCTGGGTCGGCATACCAAGTCGCAGCTCGAGCCGGACAGCCGCACCGAGGGAGTCGAGGACAATATCGGGCGGCTGGCGGCTGTGGAGGAAGCGGTCAAGAAGCATGGATGGCAGGGGCGGGTACTCACCAGCCTCGCCGATGAGCCGTTCATCTATCATGAGCAGTCCTACCGCAAGCTCCTGGAGCGCGTGCGGAAGACCGCCCCGGATGTTGGCGTCGTGGAGGCGATCGAGACTGAGGACCTTGGCGATCTGGACATCTACGTGCCGAAGCTGTCACATCTGAACCTATGGTGGCCGCATTTCGAGGATCTCAAACGACGGGGAGAGCAGGTTTGGTTCTACACGTGCTGCCATCCCCAGGGGCGGTATCCGAACCGCTTCCTGGACCAGCCGCTGATCCTGGCTCGGGAGCTGCACTGGATCAGCTATCTGTATGGGCTGGATGGCTACCTGCACTGGGGGTTCAACTGGTTTGCACATGAAGGCGATCCGTATTCCGAGAAAGGCGCGAATCAGTGGTCGCTGCCGCCGGGTGATGCTCAGGTCGCTTATCCGGGACGGAAGGGGTTTGTCGGGTCTCTCAGGCTCAGCGTGATGAGGGACGGGCTTCAGGATTACGAGTATCTGTGGGTGCTGGAGAATCGGCTCAGCGAACTTAGGAAGGGCCTTGATGCGGATTGGCTTGATCCGCGCCAGCGCCCGCTGGAGTTGTGCCGAAGAGTAGTGCAATCGTTTTACGACCACACCCGCGACCCGAAGGTCCTCCTAGAGACTCGATCAGCGATTGCCGACGAGATCGAGGGGCTGGATGCCAAACCGCTGCTCTACGTTCAGACATCGCCGCCTGAGGGAACGATCACTCCCGCGGGGCCGATCATGATCAACGTGCGAGGGGCGGCGACTCCGGGCGCAAAGCTCACGATTAACGGGCAGGCCGTGATCGAGGAGAACATTGACGACAAGGGGTGCTTCATTGGGGCTGTGTTCATCACCGCCGACAAGCCTGAGATAGTGGTCACTGCCGAGCTGAACGGTATCAAGCGCTCCTGCACGCGAACGTTCAAGGTGGTGGACTAGCCATCAACGACGCGAATCGCCCAACCTACCATTTCATGCCGCCGAAGAACTGGATGAATGACCCGAAGCCGTTCTTCTGGAAAGGCGAGTATCACGTCTTCTTCCAGTACAATCCTCACGAGCCGATTGCGCGGCTGATTCACTGGGGACATGCGGTCAGCCGGGACCTGGTGCATTGGGAGATGCTGCCGATTGCGCTTGCGCCCACTCCCGGCGGACCGGACAAGGATGGCTGCTGGACCGGCTGCTGCGTAGAGAAAGACGGCCTATTCCATATCCTGTACACGGGCGTCCATCCGCAGGTTCAGTGCCTGGCAACCAGCAGCGACCTCATCACGTGGGAGAAATATCCAGGCAATCCGGTGATCTCGTCGCCGCCGGAGGGATTCGGGGACTGCTGGCGCGATCCGTGTGCCTGGAAGGAATCGGACGCATGGTATATGCTCCTCGGCTCGGAGGTAAAGGACGTCGGCGGGGCGGCGCTGCTTTACCGATCGAGCGATCTGGTCCACTGGGAATATCTGCATCCGCTCTATGTGGGCGACAAGGATTGCTTCATGTTCGAGTGCCCGGATTTCTTCGCGCTTGGGGATAAGCGCGTGTTGCTCGCGTCGTGTGGAAGAACCAACTGGCATACCGGACGGTATGAGGAGCACAGATTCACCGTGGAGAACCAGGGCGTCACCGATGGCGGCAACTTCTATGCCGCCAAGACGCTCCTCGATGACAAGGGGCGGCGCATCCTCTTTGGATGGATAACCGAGGGTCGCTCTCAAGAGGAACAGGTGGCGGCGGGGTGGTCGGGGGTGCTCTCGTTGCCCCGGGTCTTGAGCATATTGTCCGATGGGAAGCTGGGAATCGCGCCGGCGCCTGAGCTGAGCGCACGTCGCGGACGGCGTTTGGATAAGGCGGAAGGCGACGCCCTGGAGATCATCGCCCGGTTCAAGCTCCAGAGCGGCAGGGTGGGGATCATCTATCGCTCGGTGGAGGTTTATGCGGACACGAAGCAGAAGCAGTTGGTTGCGGGCCAGGCTCGAACTCCGTTTGAGGCTGAGACGGGTGAGGAGATCGAGCTTCACGTATTCCTCGACCACTCGGTGATCGAGGTCTTTGCGAACGGGCGAGCATGTGTGACAGCGAGGGCCTATTCGAACACCGGCGATATCAGCCTGCTGGGAAAACCTGAGCAACTTGATATTTGGGAGATAGACAAATGAAACGATTTGCAGTATGTGCGTTAGTTTTGCTGATCACGGGCATCGCAAGTGCGAGCGTGAGGGATTTCGGGGCCAAAGGTGACGGCACGACCAACGACACTGCCGCCTTTCAGAAGGCGATGGATGAGTGCGGGAAGTCCGGCGGCGGAGTGGTCGAAGTCCCGACCGGCAGGTATCTCATCAAGACCAACCTCTCGATTCCGCCCTCGGTGACCCTGGAGGGAGTCTGGCGGGCCCCGGCGAGCGTCGCCCAGTATCACGATCCGAAAGACCCGAAAGGCGGCCCTGAGTTGACTGGCAGCGTACTCCTGGCTGTGGATGGGGCGAGCAAGCCGGATGGGACGCCGTTCATCAGCATGCATCGGGACTCGACCCTCAAGGGCGTGACCATATTCTATCCCGAGCAGACGAAGACGAATCCGCCAGTCGCCTACCCCTGGACCGTTCAGTGCGCGGGCGCGGACAACTGCTCGATCATAGACGTGCTGATGGTCAATCCCTATCAGGCGGTGGACTTCGGCAGCAAGGCGTCCGGCCGCCATTATATCCGAGGGCTCTACGCTCAGCCGCTTTTCAAGGGACTCTACGTGGACCTCTGCCTGGA
>DATKXU010000103.1:0-78237 GCA_035528905.1 Armatimonadota bacterium | reverse complement strand
GCAGTATATCAAAGACCAGTTCAACCGCTACCTTGGAGAATCCAACCGCCAGCCGCTGATGGCCCATGGGTGGCGCTCCGCATCCCAGATGCTCCGTCATTACCAGGAGGTGGTGTAACACATGTTTGACAAACCTACAGGTTGCGGCGGAGGGGGAAATCCTGCTATAATCTTGCGAGCTTCGCTGGAGGCATATTCGCTTGCGGGGACAGGACATGCTGGAGAGGGCAAAGGAAGTTCTCGATATCGAATCCGCTGCGATCCTGGCGCTCAAGGGTCGCCTGGATGACAGCTTCATCTCGGCCGTCGAGTTGATTGTTGCGTGCAAAGGCCGGATTGTCGTGACGGGAATCGGGAAGTCGGGAGCGGTCGCCAGGAAGATAGCCGGCACGCTGGCAAGCACTGGCAGTCCGGCTTTGTTTCTTCACCCTGCGGAAGGCGTGCACGGCGACCTGGGGATGGTCATGTCTCAGGATGTGGTGATCGCGCTGTCGAGCAGCGGCGAGACCGACGAGCTGGCAGCGATACTCCCGGTCTTGAAGCGGATTGGCGCAAAGGTGATCTCGCTCGTTGGCAGACAGGATTCCACACTGGCCCAGGCCGGCGATGTAGTCCTGGATGTGTCTGTGGAGAAGGAAGCGTGCCCTCTGGGCCTGGCTCCGACAGCGAGCACAACGGCGATGCTGGCGCTGGGAGATGCGCTGGCGCTTGCTGCTATGGAGGCGAGGAGATTCACCAAGGAGGACTACGCTGTTCTCCACCCTGGAGGGACGCTCGGCCGGCGGCTGACTTTGAAAGTCCGCGATGTGATGCGCACAGACGACCGTATGGCCGTCGTGTCCGAAGGTGATCTTGTGCGCGACGTGCTCTTTGCGATCACGCAGGCTGGGGCGGGAGCGGCAGCGGTTACCGACAGCCAGGGAAAACTCGTCGGCATAATAGCAGACGGCGACCTTCGGCGCCACATGCTGGAGGATGAGCGATGCCTGCACCGGCAGGCGCGTGACGTCATGACTGCGAATCCAAAAGTCGTCTCGCCGGATCAGCTTGCCGCAGAGGGGCTGGGAATCCTGGAGACATTCAAGATCGGCGAGTTGCCCGTGCTCGATGAGGAGAGGCGGCCGATCGGTATGCTCATGATGAAAGATCTGTTCAAGGCCGGTATAGTGTGATGGCAGAAGCAGCGCGCTCAATCAGGCTGCTCGCTATGGACGTTGATGGTGTGTTGACGAGCGGCGACGTAATATACCTGGATGCCGGAGCTGAGATCAAGGTTTTCAATATCCAGGATGGCCTCGGCATATCGGCCGCTCGTCACGCAGGGCTGGGGATTGCGGTCATCACGGGCCGCGCGTCACAGGCCGTGGAAAGACGAGCCAGCGAGCTTGGCGTCATTCATGTCCGTCAGGGCTGCCGAGATAAAGGCGCCGCACTGCGCCAACTCATGGCGGAAACCGGCCTGCGTCGCGAGGAAGTGGCCTTCATCGGTGACGATCTCAACGATATCCCAGCCTTCAGGGAATGTGGGTGGAAGGTTGCGGTCAGCAATGCGTCCCAGGACTTGAAGGTGCTCGCGGACCACGTGACGGAGCGGCAGGGCGGACACGGAGCGGTGAGGGAGGTCATCGAACTGATACTGCAGTGCCAGGGCAAGTGGACGCGCGCAGTGGAGGAGTATCTCCGTGACCTCGAGCAAAGCTGATGCCGGACCTGACTATCCTACACACCAACGACCTGCACGGCAAGCTATCGGATCGCGCTCTGGAAAGGATTGCCCGCGAGAAAGCGTCGTCCGAAAATGTGCTCCTGCTCGATGCGGGGGATGCCGTGTCATCCGGGAATCTCTACTACCGCCGGGGCGGCGAACCGATCCTGGCCCGGATGAGCGATCTCGGCTACGATGCTATGGCGATGGGCAATCGGGAGTTCCATTTTCTCGCTGCCGGACTCAGATCGAAGGTCAAGCTCGCGCGTTTCCCCGTCCTTTCAGCCAATCTCCGCAGCAGCGATTCGCCCACGGGCGTGTCAAAAGTGGCGGATGCCAGTTTCAATGTCAACGGACTCAGGGTGATCGTCTTTGGCCTGACTGTGCCCATGATTACTAGGCGCATGATGGCGAGCAGGCTTACTCCGTTCTGGTTCGACGATCCGATCACGACAGCCGCGGAGATTGTACCCGGCCTCCGAGAGCGCGCCGACGTATTGATCGCACTCACGCATATCGGGATCGAATCGGACGCGGAACTGGCAGGTTCCGTAGCCGGTATAGACCTAATAGTAGCGGGACACACACATGCTGTGTTCCCAGATCCGAAATTCCGGGGCGAAACAGCCATCGTGCATGCGGGATATTGGGGCCGATACCTCGGAAGAGTGGAGATTTCGCTGCCTGGGACTCCCGGCGGCGGCCCGGATATTCGCACGGCGCTGATTGACTTGCGGACGGAGTGATGGACTGACGGGACCCGATACTCCGGTACTCCACTACTCCATTCCGCCCCCGGCATGAATCGGTGTTTCGATCATGGACAAGCCGTTGTTGGCGCTACCGATCTCCATAGCCGTCGTTCTCATTTCCGCAGCATTCGGCAGGAAAGTGCTGGCGCTCCTGCGAGTGAAAACTTGTGCGCCAATTGAGAACTTCGTGTTCGGCATCGGCATTGGCTTCGGTGTGCTCGCGTACGTTGTTCTCGCAGCAGGGCTTGCGGGATGGCTGCGCTCCTCGGTCCTGGTGGCAATTATGGCTGCGATGGCCGCGGTGTCACTCCGGGAGATCGGCGGCATATTCAGGGAGGCTCTTGATGCCATCCGCACGTTCGCCCGAGTGAGGCTGAGCGCATCAGGCGGGTTGATTGGGTTCTCCCTGGTCGTGCTGGGGGCCCTTGCGCTCATTGAGTCGCTTGCGCCGCCCTCCCAGTTGGACTGGGACGGCCTCGCGTATCATCTGGCTGTGCCGAAGATGTACTTGTCCCATCATTCGATTTTCTATGTCCCCTTCATCTCTCACTCGAACTTTCCGTTTCTCACTGAGATGCTCTACACAGTCGGCCTGTCCTTCGGCAGTACGGCTGCCGCCAAGCTGTTCCATTTCTGGATGTACGTCGCGTCGGCGGCAGGAATCTATTCGCTGTGCAGAAGGCACTTCAGCCCTCTGACGGGAGTCGTGGGGGCGCTTCTCTTCATGAGCGCGCCTGTGGTTTTCTGGGAGGCTGGAGTGGCCTATACTGACATCACGACCGGGCTGTACGTGGCCCTGGCGGTCTACGCCCTGTTGAATTGGGGCGAAACCGGCAGCACGCCCTGGCTTGTAGTCTGCGGGCTTGTGGGCGGATTTGCGCTCGGCACGAAGGTTCTGGCGGGCGTTCCGATCTTAGCGCTCTGTCTCTGGATTCTGATCGCCGCTGGAGCGTCTCACGGATGGGGCAGGGGACTGCGGCTTTCTCTCGTCGTTGGGGGCATCGTGCTCTTGGTAGGATCGCCATGGTACGTGAAGAGCTACGTCTACACGGGCAATCCAGTGTATCCGTTTCTCTACGACGTCTTCGGCGGCAAGTTCTGGAGCCAGGAGGCGGCCGCAGCCTACCGCGGAGCACAGCTCGCTTTCGGGATGGGCCGTGGAGTGGGCGACCTCCTCCTTCTGCCTTGGAACCTTACTGTGAACGGCTATAGGTTCTTCGACATCGAGAGCGTTTTCGGCCTGGTAGGGATGGCTTTTGTCGGCCTGATTCCGATACAGGTGATGGCGGGAAGAGCGAGCAGGGCTATGCTGATGATGGGGCTCGTCTCAGCAGTGTTCGTGGCAGCCTGGTTTGTGCTGATGCAGCAGTCCAGGTACTTGATTGGGGTCTTGCCGTTGCTCTCCATCATTGCTGCTTCCGGCGTGGAAGCGGCAAGCTCGAGCTGGTCAATCGGACGTCACGCGGTGAACGGGTTTGTGGCGCTCTGCGTGGGCTTGAGCATCGTCATGGGTTTGTTGGCGGCTGGTACCACAATGGGCGTTGTCTTGGGTGTGGTGCCGCGGGACGAATACCTCTCGCGCACGCTCGACATATACGACGCTCAGTCCTACATTAATCGCGTCTTGCCTGAGAACGCCCGCGTGATCCTGTTCGATGAGGTCAGGGGCTTCTATCTGGACAGGGAGTACATCTGGGGGAATCCGGGTCACCACGAGATGATCCCCTGGGCCGGTTTCAAGGACGGTGCGGATATGGTGAGATACTTTGAAGCCCAGGGCTTCACCCACGCGCTTGTGAACTGGAAGTTTGCCCGCGATGATTTCATGCACAGGATGCTGATCGGCGGTAGCATCGCCCGCGGACTGATGCGTGAGGTCTACGCAGCGCATGGTGTGAGCGTCTACGAGTTAGGTGAAGAATGACGAAGCGCAGCAGGATCAAGCAAACTGGGGATAAGCGAACGACGGATCCGGGGGTGAAATACCTCGCCGCGATTCTCGTCGTCCACGTGGTGCTCGCGCTGGTGTACTGGCGCTGTACGCCGTTCGGAGCGTCTCCCGACGAACGTCCGCATGGGAAATACGTGCAGGCGCTCGTTGAGTCGCGTTCCCTGCCTGTGTTCTCTACCTCGGATCCGGAAGGATACGAGTACCACCAGCCTCCGCTCTACTATCTCATGGGAGTGCCGTTCTACCTCGCAGGCCGGTTAAGCGGGTTGGCGAACCCGGCGGAAATGGTTCGGCTGCTTTCCCTGCTTCTCGGCGGGCTCTCAATCCTAATAGCCTATGCTGCCGTCCGCGCTGCGCTGCCGGAGGAGAAAGGACTCCCGCTCGCAGTTGCAGGCTTCGTCGCCCTGCTGCCGACACACGTCATGCTGAGCAGCTCTGTCAGCAATGATCCTCTGGCGGAAGTGGTCTTTGGGCTGGCTCTTCTTGTAATAGCCGGGATGCTCGTGGACGGGCCGAAGTGGAGGAGAACAGTCGGCCTTGGGCTGGTGCTGGGCATTGGCTTGCTGACGAAGACGACCTGTGTTCTGCTCTTCCCGGTTGCTCTGCTGGCCTATTTGCTCGCATGGCAGCGGGGGACGCTGGCGGCGAAGTCAGTCGCCGGCCACCTCGGAGCGGCAGTCGGCGTCAGCCTTATCATCGGGGCCTGGTGGCTGGTTCGTAATCAGGCCATCTTCGGCGATCCGTTCGCGATGTCTCAGTTTCAGCGGGCATTCCAGCATACCGCAACCCTTGAGTCCTTGCTGAGCAAAGGCTGGTCATGGGGAGTCTATTCTGCGTTGGTTGGGGCATGGACGTTCGCGAGCTTCTGGGGCGTCTTTGGTCACATGAAGGTCTTCATGCCGACGTGGACGTACTGCGCGCTGGCGGCTATCTCAATTGCCGCCGGAATCGGGTCCCTGCGCAGCACAGTCCGCATAAGGGCGACTTCCGTTGCAAGTCGCGACGTGCTGCTGGTCTATGGTGTGACTATAGCTCTAGTGCTGCTGGCATTCATCAGGTTTAACTTGACCTTCTTCCAGGCGCAGGGGCGTTACCTATATCCCGCGCTGATACCGATATCCGTGCTCTGGGCGCTGGGAATCAGCGAGCTGCTGCCCGCACAATGGCGCCGGTTCATGCCGCACCTGGTGGTGGGCATCACGCTCATTGTTCAGATCGTGGCGCTGGCGACTTGCATAATCCCCGTGATGCCCCATGCTGTGTAGGTATCTGCCGCCGGTCTGACCCTTGACTCTTAGCCGTTCGCTGCCGGACATGGCTGCCTGCGTTGACCCTGGCCTGTGGAACGTCTATAATGAGTCAAATGACTAACCCTTTCCACGGCATCCGGGCCGTGCTGTTCGACCTCGACGGCACGCTGGTCGAGACCAATATAGATTTCGGCCTTATGAGAAGGGAGATGCTGGCCCTCGGCGAAAGGTACGGCGTTCCGGCATCCGAAATGCAGGGCCTAGACATCTTATCAATCGTGGATTTCATCGCACTGCGGCTAATGGAATCTTCCCGACCGGATGATGCGGACCGAGTGAGGGGTGAGGCTTTCGAGAAGCTGGAACAGATCGAGCTTGCCCACTGCCGGGAGGCGCAGCCGGTCGGCGGCGCTGTTGCCCTGCTCAATGCCCTTCGTGAAGCACAGATCAAGATCGGGATAATCACGAGGAGCTGCGGCTCGGCAGTCCGCGTGTCAACCGCCAGAAGCGGCATGTCATGGGATGTGCTCCTCACAAGGGACGACGTCCCGAACGCCAAGCCCCACCCGGATCACCTGCACCGTGCGCTCGATATGCTCGGCGTGCGTCCGGAGGAAGCAATCATGGTGGGCGACCACTGGATGGACGTTCAAGGAGGAAAGGCGGCCGGAACGCGAACCGTCGGCTTCCTGCGTCCGGGGCGCCCGGATGATTTCTTCGACGAGGTGAAGCCGGACCTGGTCGTCCGCGGCCTTGCGGAACTTATCGGCTACGTCAAACGTTTGAAGAAGTAGCGAGCCTCAAAATGGTTCTGTCGGTTGTCATTGTGAACTGGAACACAAGGGATTACCTGCTGCGGTGCCTGGAATCAATCCGGGCAGATTCGTCCGCTGGCGCGGCCGAAGTCATAGTGGTTGACAATGGTTCCTCGGACGGGAGCGCTCAGATGGTCCGGGAGCGGTTCGGCGAGGTGAGCTTGATCGAGAACGCGGAGAATCTGGGGTACGCGGAGGCGAACAACCAGGGAATCTCGGCGTCGAGGGGAGAGTACATTCTGCTGCTCAATCCCGACACTGAGTTGAAGCCTGGGGTGCTCGGCGCGCTGGTCTCTTTCGCGAAGGGGCATCCGGACGCGGCCGCCGTCGGCTGCCGCCTGGCAGCGCCCGACGGAAAGGTCCAGCGCTCGTGCCGCAGCTTCCCGGGCCCGCTGGGAGTGCTCTTCGAATACGCGGGGCTGAGCCGTCTTTTCCCGCGGAGGAGGCTTTTCGGATCGTATCGGATGACATATTTCGATTACTCGCGTGATGCGGAGGTTGACCAGCCCATGGGTTCTTGCCTTCTAATATCGAGGAAGGCATGGGATGGCGTAGGCAAGTTTGACAAGGATTTCCCAATATTCTTTAACGAAGTTGACTGGTGCTACCGTGCGAAGCAAATGGGGTGGAAGGTCTACTTCACCGCAGGAGCCGAGGTGGTGCACTACGGAGGGGCGAGCACACGGCAGGTCAGGCCGCAGATGGTCAGGGAGTCGCACCGGGCGCTGCGCAAGTTCTATCAGAAGCACTACAGAAGCCGCCTTCCGCTGCCTGTATACTGGTTCATCCTGATGGCAATAAGGGTTAACTCATTTCTTGCTTCGAGGCTGACATTTGCAGACAGATAGAGAAGATTGCGGCGCAGGATCGGTTGACCTGTCCGTCGTGATAGTAAACTGGAATGCGCGGGATGAGCTGGGAAAGTGCCTGCGCTCGATAAGAGAGGCGGACTCCGACAGCACGGAGACCATCGTGGTGGACAACGCTTCGTTGGACGACAGCGTTGAAATGGTCCGGCGGGAGTTCCCGTGGGTACGGATGATCCGGAATGCCGAGAACGTGGGATTTGCGAGGGCTGGCAACATAGGCATCGAAGCGGCCCGGGGAAGGTACATACTCCTCTTGAATCCCGACACGGAGATAGAGAAAGGCGCGTTTCCAGCGCTCGTGCGATTCGGGGATGAGAATCCTGATGTGGGCATCTTCGGGCCCAAGATCCTGAACCCGGACGGGTCGCTTCAGTACTCGTGCCGCCGATTCCCTACACTTAAGGCCGCGTTGTTCCGCTATACGCTGCTTGGAAGACTCTTCCCAAGGAATGCATATACCAGGGATTACCGCATGACCGACTGGGACCACAGCGATCCCCGCGATGTGGACTGGGTATCCGGCGCTGCTATGGTCATCCGCCGGGAGCTGCTCGACGACATAGGTCCGCTTGACGAGCGGTTTTTCATGTACTGTGAGGATGTAGACCTCGGTTATCGCGCAAAACAGGCCGGCTGGCGAGTGGCCTACTACCCGCAGGCAACGGTGGTCCATGTGATAGGCCGGAGCACCGACAGAAATGCGAACGCGATGATCATCGAGTTCCACAAGAGCATGTACCGCTTTTTCAAGAAGCATTATGCACAGCGATCTTCGATTCTTACTCGGCTGATCGCGCCTGTCGCCCTGTTCGCCGTTGCGAGAGGGATTGTCGCTCGCAACCACCTGAAGTACCTCAGGTGGCTGACGGCCCGCCGGATAAGGCATGCGCTGCGGCTTGAGACGCTCCGGAAAGAGGCTGCGGCGACAGACCACAGCGCTAAGGAAGACTCCGGTGAAAGTTGATAAGGGTAGGAAATCAGTGCGCACGCCGCCTCGGCCGGGGTTCTTCAGTCTGCAAATGGTGCTCCTTGCCTTTGTTGTATTCCTGTCTCCGCTCGTGGCAGGAAGGCTGACCTCGATTCCCATCCTCTCCATGCAGGCCCTTGCGCTGGTCTCTGTCCTGATCTGGGTTATCGGGGCATCGAGAGGCGGATCGCTTGATCTGCCCGGCAGGAGCGTAGTCTTATCCGCAGGCGTCTTTTTCGGGCTGCTCGTGCTGTCGGCGCTGGATTCGGTCAGCCTCCATGCGAGTCTGCGCGAGCTTGCGAATACCGCGTGCTACGTGATGGTGTTCCTCATGATCGCAGGTATGGGCCGCGCTCGGCGCGCGTTGTACAGCATGCTCGGGTCATTGGCGGTTGCTGCGACGCTGGTAGCGATCCTGGGGTTCAACGAATATGTGCTGGGCGAGTCGGCACGCCAGCGCATTTTCTCGACGTTCTTCAACCCGGATTTCCTCGCCGGGTTCATGGCCTTGATGCTGCCCGTCGTGCTGGCCTGGTACTTGTCCCGAACGGCCTTGGCGATCTCGGTGGTTGGCGGCCTGTCGGTGCTGCTAATCCTGGCGAATATCCTAATGTCTGGATCGAGATTTGGCGCTGTTGCGTCGGCCGGTGGAGTCGCGGCGTTCATGCTGCTGGCTCTGCTGTCGCGGGACTTTAAGAAGCCGCAGCTACTCAGGGCGTCGCTGCTGATACTGCCGATTCTTGTGGCAGGGCTGGCTCTAGGAAAGCCGCTTGCCAGCCGGGTTGCTTCTGTGAAGGCCGAATCTCATTCGGCCGGCTTTCGGATATACACCTGGAAAGGGACGGCCCGCATGTGCGAGGCGCACCTCGTCAACGGCACGGGCATTGGGACGTTCGAGGTCGCCTACCCAAAGTATGCAATTGTCGGCTTCACTAAGCTGGCCCACAACAGCTATCTCCAATTGGCAGCCGAAGCAGGCCCCTTGTCGGCGGCATCTCTCGTGGTGCTTCTGGGCTTGTCTGCGCTGCCTGTCGCTGGTTCGCTGATACGAAGGCGCATCGCCGGACAGCCGGACGACTCCGAAGCTGCGCTCTCCCACGGATATGCCTGGATGCCGCAGCGCAATCTCATGGTGAGCGGACTGCTTGCAGGGGCTGCCGCCTCGATGGCGAGGAACCTCGTGGATTCGGACTGGTATGTAACGGCTATCGGCATCAGTTTCTGGGCTGTCCTGGGCGCGGCGGTTGCGCTTGGACATCCCGCACCATCAAGCGATTTCAGGCTGGCGCGCGGGTATCGGGGCGTCGGCATTGTGCTCCTGGGGCTGGCTCTAGTGGGCGTGCTTGCTATGCTTGGTGGTGAGCTGTGCTTCGGTCAGGGAGATAGGCGCTTGAAATCGCAGGATACGAAAGGGGCAGAGGTGTCGTACAAGAGAGCGACCAGCCTGGATCCGTTGAACGCGAGATACCACAGGCGACTGTGTCAGTTATACCTTGCGTTGGCGAGCGGATCAGGCGATTCGTCCTACGGTCAACAGGCGGAGCGTGAGATTCGCACGGCCATCCGGCTCGAGCCTACCGATGCGAAGAACTATTACCACTTGGCGCGAGTCTACGACTACCATCCGCGCGCTGAGGACGCTATTCGGGCATTCCAGGCGGCAATCCAGAGGGATCCGAATGCGCTTGAGCTGCTTCTTGCATTGGCACGCAGATATGAGGAAGACGGCCGTGCGAAGGACGCGCTCGGTGTATGGAAGCGGATGGTCGCGCTGGAGAACAGCCCGTATGGCCGGATCAGGGCCACACCGGAGTTCGCAGAGCCGGAGTACGTCTTCGCCCACGAGGGCCTTGGGCGCAGCTTCGAGCAGCAGGGCGATGTGCAAAGTGCGAGGAAGGAGTATATCAAGGCTCTCGAAAGGGTCGCGCGGTATCAGGAGTCTATGAAAGCTGTGGGCGCGATCCTGGAGGCCGTCGGCCGCCGCGACTCGGAAATGGAGGAGCAGGTCGAGGAACTCCGGAGCGATCTGATCCAGCGGCTGAAGGCCCTCGAGGCCGCACCTGTCCACTAGCAGCCGGCATCCAGCAAATGCCCTCGCACATTGATGCTGTCAACAACGAATCTGCCATCTGATCTGACTTCGATTGTGTTGATGCAGGAATTCCCCTGTCCGATCTGCCGATAACGATTCACGTCCGCGCCGAGCAGGCACGCGAGTATCACGCGGTTCGTGCTCTTGTGGGCGATTATCGCCGTGTTCTGGTTTGGATGTGCCTGTGCAAGCTGGATGAAGGCAGGGAGCACGCGGTCCCTAAGTTCGCCGAATGTCTCGCCGCCCGGCGTTCGGACTTCCAGGGGATTGGCTCTCCAGGCGGGGTAGAAGTCTGGATAGCGCTCTCGAACTTCCGATTCAGGAACGCCTTCCCACTCGCCGTAGTCAACCTCGCGGAGCTCGGGGCATATATTGACGGCGACGCCGAGGCGCTCCGCGATGGTCTCGGCAGTCTGGACAGCCCGTATCAGGCTGCTGGAGTAGATAGCTGAAATCTTCTTGGTCCGCAGGTAATCCGCAAGCTGCCGAGCCTGCGCTTGTCCCATCGGGTTAAGCGGTAGATCAGTGGAGCCGATATATGCGTTCTGCCGGTTCCAGTCAACCTCGCCGTGTCGAATGAGGAATACCTTTGCCACGAGATTCTTCCTTGCCTAGACGAATATCCGCTCGATCTCCGTCATGTCTTCCGGTGCGATGTGCCAGCCGCTGGCGCCGGCGTTGTCCTCGACCTGCGACGGACGCCGGGCTCCCGCTATTGCTGCTGAGATCCCCGGGTGCTCCAGAATCCATCCTATAGCAAGCTGGCCGGGCGTTTTCCGGTATTTCTCGGCAATGGCCCGAAGGCGCTCGACCTTCGCGACGTTTTCCTTGAAGTGGCTGCCTTGAAAGTGTTGATCCCACCGGCGAATATCGTTGTCGGGGAACGTCTCATCGCCATTGAATTTTCCCGTGAGGAGGCCCTTGGCAAGCGGCCCGTACGCGATGATGCCGATGTTGTGGCTCTTGCAGAATGGCAGTATCTCTGCTTCTATGTGCCGCTCGAATAGGTTGTATCCCGGCTGGAGAGACGCTATCTTTGCCGCCCGGATTGAGCGCTCCAGCAGGGGCACGTTGAAGTTGGAGACCCCGATATGCCTGACCTTGCCAGCCTGCTGGAGCTCGATCATCGCTTCTAAAGTCTCCTCCACCGGGGTGTCTCTGTCAGGCCAGTGAATCTGAAGCAGGTCAACGTAGTCGGTCTGAAGCCTCCGCAGGCTGTTCTCGATCTCTCGAAGCACGTGCTCCCGACCGTTGTCAATGAAGAATGGGCGTGTCTCATCCCAGGCAAGCCCCGTCTTCGTGGCAATGACTACGCTCTCCCGTGGGTAGCCCTTGATGGCCTGACCGACCAGCTCTTCGGCATGGCCGTAGCCGTATCCGGGAGCGGTGTCTATCGCAGTGATTCCCAGATCAATCGCTCGCTTTATGGTCACAACCGATTCGGCGTCGTCCGCAGGCCCCCATTGGTTGCCGCCTATCGCCCACGTTCCGAGCATGACCTCGGAGACTCTCAATCCGCTGTCTCCCAGGCTGCGGTACTCCATGCTAGAACCTCCTCGTATGTCTCTACTATACCCGACCGGGCATGGCTTTGTCACGCTTGCGTTCTCCAGAAATATCCTGTAGAATCGAGCCGACGGTCGTACTTCCACTGCAATCTATCCTTGAGGCCTAGTTCTATGCTGGAAGAGCTAAAATCCCTTGTGTGCAAGTACAACAAGCTCCTGCCGGAGCGTGGGCTTGTCACCAGCACAAGCGGCAACGTGAGCGCCAGGGACTTCGCGTCCAATCTCGTCATCATCAAGCCGAGCGGCCTGGACTTCGACGAGCTTACCCCACAGGAAGTCTCCGTCGTTGATTTGGATGGCAACATCGTCGAAGGCCGGTACAATCCATCGGTGGATACGGCTACGCATCTATACGTCTACCGGCACATGCCGGATGTAGGCAGCGTGATCCACACGCATTCGAACTACGCCACCGCCTTTGCCGCACTGGGGAGGCCTATTCCGTGCTACCTGACCGCGATTGCGGACGAGTTCGGCTGCGCGATCCCGGTTTCGGATTACGCGAAGATCGGCGGGGAGGAGATCGGACAGGAGATTGTGGCGAAGATCGGCGACTGCCCGGCGATTTTGATGAGGAATCACGGCGTCTTCACCATCGGCCGGACGGTTCAAGATGCCTTCAAGGCGGCGGCCATGGTTGAGGACGTCGCGAAGACGTGCTACCTGGCCCTACTCCTCGGCCGGCCGGAAGAGCTTCCCCCGGAGGAAGTCAAACGCGCCCATCGGCAGTACATGGAGAAGTACGGACAGGAGACCTGATATTTCGGATTTTCCCGCCTTTGGCGGGATCCCGTCCGCTAGGCGGGAGGGATTGCGGATTTCGGATTGTAGAAGGCATCTTCGAACGGCGATTCTCAACCCCCAGATAGCTGCTAACTGCCAGCCGCTGACGGCTGACTGGTAAGGAGGACGTATGGCTGAGGGAAAGTTTGCCCTGGGGATAGATTTTGGAACCAACTCGGTTCGTGCGCTCATCGCCGATGTAGAGACGGGCGAAGAGGTCGGGACATACGTTCACGACTACATCCGCGGCAGGGACGGCATCATCCTCGATGACAGCGATGCCAATTTCGCACGCCAGGACCCTTTGGAATACATTGAGGGACTGGAGGCATCCGTAATCGGCGCAGTCCGGGATGCTGAGGCTGTTCCCGAATTCAGCGCGGACAGGATCATCGGCATAGGGGTTGATACGACGGGCAGCACGCCGATGCCGGTGGACGCCGATGGCGTTCCCCTTGCGCTGCACGATGAATTCAGGGATAACCCAAATGCCATGGCATGGCTCTGGAAAGACCATACCAGCTTCCAGGAAGCCGAGTTGATTAACCGCAAGGCCAAAGAGCATGTTCCGGACTATACGAAATACTGCGGAGGTATCTACTCTTCGGAGTGGTACTTCTCGAAGATACTCCATCTTGCGAATGTGGACCCGAAGGCCTACAACGCGGCTGCCGGCTTTGTCGAGCACTGCGACTGGATGCCTGCGCTTCTCGTGGGCGATACCGATCCGAAGCGCATCCTCCGCAGCCGGTGTGCCGCCGGACACAAGGCCATGTGGAACGCCGAGTGGGGAGGCCTTCCGTCGCAGGGATTCCTCTCAAGCGTGAGTCCGAAGCTGGACGGCCTGATTTCGAAGCTCTGTAAAGACAGCCACACCTCTGATACGAAAGTCGGCGGTCTCTGCGCGAAATGGGCGCAGCAGCTCGGTCTTCGGCAGGGGATTGCTGTCGCAGTCGGCGCGTTCGACGCGCACATGGGCGCGGTCGGCGCCGGCATCAAGCCGGGCACCCTGGTCAAGATCATGGGCACCTCGACCTGCGACATGATGGTGGTTCCGCCTGCCGAGCTGCAGACTCAGATCAAGGGCATCTGCGGACAGGTGGACGGCAGCATGGTCCCCGGCATGATCGGCCTCGAGGCGGGGCAATCGGCGGTGGGCGACATCTTCGCCTGGTATCGAGATCAGATGCGCTGGCCGATCGAGAATCTGCTGCCCCAAAGCAGCATCTCTTCGGCAGTTGCCGGAGACAAGCTCGACGCCCTCATGGAAGAGGCAAAGGGGCTCGCATTCGAAACGATGACGCAGCGCGCGCAAAGATCGAAGCCGGGCCAGTCCGGCCTTCTGTCGCTCGATTGGCTCAATGGCAACCGCACCGTCCTCGTTGATCCGAACCTGACCGGCCTGATCGTCGGGCTGACGCTCGGCACGAAGCCGGAGGAGATATTCATGGCCCTCATCGAGGGGACGGCTTTCGGAGGGCGCGTAATCATGGAGCGCATCCAGGAATACGGCGTTAAGGTAGAGGATGTCATCGCGTGCGGCGGGCTGGCGGAGCGCAATCCGTTCCTGATGCAGATTTATGCGGACGTGACCGGGCGCCCGATGCGAATCTCCCGATCCGCACAGACCTGCGCGCTCGGGTCGGCGATGTTCGGAGCGGTCGCCGCCGGGTACTACTCGAAGGTGGAAGAAGCTCAGGCCGCCATGAGCGGGCTGAAAGACATCGTGTACATGCCGAATCCGGCGAACCGGCACGTGTACGACCGCCTGTACGGACTCTACCGCCGCCTCCACGACGCCTTCGGCACGAAGGGCTTCAACGAGAGCCTGTACGGCGTCATGAAGGAGCTGCTCGAAATCAAGCGCTCCGCCGTTAACGGGTGAGGAATGGGGGAGCCCCGGTATTGGGCAACCACAGGGGTTGCCCCTACATTGCAACCCAGGCATTCCCGAAACCGCCGTCTGCAGTCTTCCGTCTCCCTACCTCACCGGCTCGGAGACCTTTTCCAGCACCTCGGCCAGCATCTCGGCCTCGCCGACATCAACTGCCAGGTCGCCTAACGACACGATTCCGACAAGCCTACCCTCCTTCACCACCGGCAGGCGGCGAATCTGGTTGTCCGCCATAAGATCGGCTGCGTCCTCCACGTTCGTCTCCGGCTCGATCGTGATCGGGCTGGGCGTCATGAAGTCGCCCACCTCCGCCTCATTGGGGTCAATGCCTTTCGAAACGGCCCGGACTGCGACATCCCGGTCGGTGATTATCCCAATCAGGTTGTCACCGTTGTCAACCACGGGAATAGCGCCCACATTCAGCTCCCGCATCATCGTGGCGCAATCCGCCAGCTTGTCGGTCTCCCTGCAAGTCATCACATCCGGGGTCATTATTTCTGCAATCTTCATCGTTAGAGTTACCATCCTTTCTGCGTTCGAGTGAACTGTGCTCTACATGTGGTATTACCCAACTTTGCGCCTACGGGATTCCTGTGGTGAAAAGTGGCGTGGAAAGCAGGAAAATCTCTGTTGTGGTGCGAATCTGTAAAACGCCATGCCGTTCTGTCCTGAGTGCAAATACGAATACGTGGAAGGCGTCACCGAGTGCCCAGATTGCCAGGTCCCACTCGTCGAATCGCTGGGCGAAGGCACAGAGGGTAGCTCGCCCTTCGGGGACTCGACTACCCCTTGGGTTGCCAAGGCTCTTTCAGCGCCTGGCGCCACATCGTCCGAGGATTTGGTTGCCTGCTGGCAGGCCAAGGACCTTGTGGAGGCCGAGGCCGCATCCGCCGCACTCCGCGACCAGGGAATTCCATGTTTGATACGGAAGTCTGAGAGGCCGTCTTACAGTGCCTATACGAGAGACGAGAGCTACCCCGCTTCGTACTTCGTCTTAGTTCCCGGATCAAAGGAACTCGAAGCCCGGCAGATTCTTGGGGACGTCATGCCGAATCTTGAGCTCACACCGGGCGATGAAACCCAGATGCCGGAGGCGCCTGAGGTTGATGACGAGACCGAGGATGAGGCCGACGAGGATCGCTGGTCTGATCAGTAAGGCGCTTCGCCAACACATCGTAGTAAACCTGCATTGTTTGGTCCACCATTCGGTCAATTGAGAATTTGTCTCTCACGATCCTGCGGCCCGCGTCCCCGAAACTCGCTGCCAGCTGCTCGTCGGAGATAATCCTGACAAGTGCCCATGCCGCTGCTTCCCACTGCACTGCGGGCTGATGTGGATTGTCGCGCAGCAGCATATGTTATAATGGCCGTGTTTATGCGGAGAACCGAGCGGTTGTGTATGTGAAAGCGGCAGCGGACTCAGAGACGCAAGCCTTTACGGGATATCGAGGAGGCATCCGTATGGCGAGAGAAATCAAGATCATCGCTGGCAGTGTTGAGGCAATCGCGGAGCTGAATGACAGCAAGACGGCGGATGCGATCTGGAATGCGCTTCCCATCAGTGCTCGCGGGAGCACGTGGGGCGATGAGATCTATTTCGGCATTCCCGTCAGCATGGGCGAGGAGAGCGGCAAGGAAGTTGTTGAGATGGGCGACATAGCATACTGGCCGCCCGGGAGTGCGTTCTGCATCTTCTTCGGCCCAACTCCAGCAAGCAGGGGATCAGAGATTCGGCCGGCGAGCGCAGTCAACATTGTCGGCAAGGTGAAAGCGGACCCAAAGGTATTCAAGGCCGTGCGCTCCGGAGAACAGGTCGTGCTGAAGCGGGCCTGAGCGTGTCGAATTGACTGACGGGCTCCGTCCTGTTAGAATGTGGCTTGGCATCGGGCGGTTGTCCAGCCTTGTGCCCGATACCATCACTATGCGCGCGGTCGCGGGAGTCGCCCTCATGTCTCGATTTCGGATCCCGATATTGTTCTTGGTCGTATGCGGCGTGATGGCGCTCGTCCACGGGTGCGCCCGCCGGGAGCAGGCCGGAAGCGCGACAAAGCAGGTTATCACGCTGTGGCATCCCTGGGGCGGCACTCAGTCGCAGGCCATCAGCAGGGTGATAGAGGCATTCGAGGCATCGCATCCGGGCATTGACGTCCGGCCCCTTTTCACGCCGAACAACTTGTCGAACAATCAGAAGTTCTTCACATCTGTCGCTGCGAGAAGGCCGCCGGATGTGGTGTTCGTAGATGGGCCGCAGGTGGCCGAGTGGGCCGAGCAGGGCGCGCTGAGCCCGCTGGACAAGTGGATCGAGGCCGACGGTATCAGCAGCAAGGATTTCTTCGCCCCGTGCTGGGAGCAGAATCAATACCAAGGCCGTGTCTGGGCCATGACGTACTGCGCTGATCCCAACTTCGCCTTCGTCTGGAACAAGAAGGATTTCCGTGATGCCGGCCTGGATCCCGACGTGCCGCCGCGGACTATAGAGGAGCTGGACCGGTGTGTCCGCAAATTGAATAAGTGGGGCGGGCGCGGGTCCGCTCGCAAGCTGGTCCGCATCGGCCTCGTTCCGTGGGGGCAGTATGGCCCGTCAAACTCCATTTTTACCTGGGGATGGGCGTTCGGCGGCTCTTTCTACGATCCGCAGAGACGGCTGGTCACCTGCAACGACCCGAAGGTAGTGAAGGCGTTGGAGTGGATGTGCTCCTATGCGAAGGATTTCAACATGGAGAAGATTGCCAGCCTGCAGGCGGGATTTGGGACCGCGGAGCTCAATCCGTTCTACGTTGGGAAGCTGTCCATGTGCTGCCTGCACCTATCGGGGATTGCGGAGATAAAGAAGTACGCGCCGAATCTGGAATATGGGATGACGTACATTCCCGGCCCGCAAGGCGGGGAACTGCACTCATCGTGGGTGGGCGGCTGGTGCATGGCAGTCCCCAAGGGCAGCAGGCACTCGAAAGAAGCCTGGGAGCTTATACGCTGGATGTGTGCAGACGTGGAGGGTACTACGGTAGTGGGACGCGAGACAGGGTTACTCCCGGGTTACAGGAAGTCGCCTTACCTCGAGGAGATTCGCAAGCAGCCCGGCTACGCTATGTTCTTGAACATATTGGAGCAATCCCGCCACCAGAGGCCGGTCATGCCGGCGCAGGCATACTACATGGGGGCTCTCCAGAGGGCGGTGGATGCCGCCATATACGGAAGGGAGTCACCGAGGCAAGCGCTCATTGATGCGCGCATCGAAACCCAGCGCGAGTTGGACCTCGTGCTGGGGCCAGGAAATCAGCCAGGAGGAGTCCGCCGATGATAGACCCGAAACTGCTGGAAATACTCGCGTGCCCCGCCTGCGAGGAGCGGCCGCCGGTCGTGCTTCGGGGAGACAAGCTTGTCTGCGAGAAATGTGGTCGGCAATATCCTATCATAGATGGAATTCCGGTCATGCTGGTGGAAGAAGCTGTGGTAGAGGAGTAAACCATGATCAAGATTCGCGTGCTGCACGGTCCAAACCTGAACCTCCTGGGCGTTCGAGAGCAGGACATCTATGGTTCAACTACGCTGAGCCAGATAGATGAGCGCATCAAAGCCTGTGCGGAGTCCATGGGTGTTCATGTGGAGATAAGCCAGTTCAACTCCGAAGGTGAGCTTGTAAACGCGATACAGGAGGCCGGGAACTGGGCTGATGTCATTGTCATTAACCCAGGGGCCTATACACATTACAGTATCGCCCTCAGGGATGCTGTCGCGGCGGTCAAAGTTCCGACTATCGAGGTCCATCTGTCCAATATCCACGCCAGAGAGGAGTTCCGCCACGAGTCTGTGATCGCCCCTGTGTGTGTTGGGCAGATATCCGGCTTTGGGCCTGACAGCTATCTCCTGGGTTTGCAGGCGGCAAAGTATCTGGCAGAACAAGGGATCAAGGGGACGTCCGGTGTCTGAGAGACTTCGGAAACTGCGGGACGAGCTCGCGGCCTGGGATTTGGACGCGCTGCTAGTCGCCGACAGTGCGAACATTCGGTATTTGACCTGCTTCACAGGTTCCTACGGGGTGCTCTTACTCACGCACGACGCCGGTTATGTGCTCACGGATTCGAGATACGCGGAGCAGGCCCGCGCTGAATGCCCGGACTTCACTCTGGTGCCGGTGGAGAACAACTGGACCCAAGGAGCAAAGGCGGTGATCGAGGACCTGCGCCTCGGCCGGGTCGGGTTCGAGGATCATGCGCTCAATTATCGGAACTGGAGCGAGCTGGAGGCTGCTTTGCCATTCGCGAGGTTGATTCCCGCTAGAGATTTGGTTGAGCAGCACAGAATGGTCAAGGATGCGGACGAGCTTGCGATTATCCGAGAGGCCGTGCGGATCGTTGATCTGACATACGAGCACGTCATGGGATATCTGAAGCCCGGCCTGCGGGAAAGGGATGTCGCAACTGAGATTGACTATTTCATGCGGAAATGCGGCGCAGAGAAGGAGGCTTTCGAGACCATAGTCGCCTCCGGTCCGAGGTCGGCTCTGCCGCATGGGAGACCGACGGAGCGCGCTATCTCAGAAGGCGAATTGATCGTTCTGGACTTCGGTGCCCGCTGGCGCGGATACCATTCAGATATCACACGAACCGTTGTGTTGGGGCGGCCCGACCCCCGCCAGCAGGAGATACACGCGGTCGTCCTCGCAGCGCAGTCACGGGCCATAGATGCGATTCGTCCGGGAGTGCAGGGCCGGGAGGTTGACTCGGTAGCGCGCGAGTATATCACGGCAGAAGGGTTCGGTGATTACTCCAAGCATGGGCTGGGCCACGGATTGGGACTTTCAGTTCACGATGGCAGGATACTGAACCAGCAAAGTGGTGTGGTTCTTGAGGCTGGGATGGTCCTTACCGTCGAACCGGGAATCTACATCCCGGAATGGGGTGGGATGAGGATCGAGGATGACGTGCTGGTGACTGAATCAGGGCACGAGATCCTCACGAGATCGCCGAGGGCGCTGAGCGCCGCGGGAAAGGGGTAGTGCCCAATGTACAAGAACATCGTTTTGGCTCTGGACGGGTCGCCGCTTGCGGAGGCCGCGATACCTCATGCGCGTGCCCTCGCCAAAGCATTCGGGGCGCGCGTAACTTTACTGAGCGTAGTTGAGCCGGTAGGCATATACTCTCAGCCCGGTGTGGTCGGGCCTGTCGTCAGCGTTGCCATGAACATGGAAGAAGAGATGGAAAACGTCAGGCAGTACCTTGAGACGATCGCCGACCAGTTCAAGGCGGAAGGCATTGATGTCAAGAAGGTGGTCAGGGAGGGTAACGCCGCCTCGCGGATATGCGACTACGCACACGAGAGCGGCGCGGATCTGATTGTAATGTCTACTCACGGGCGGTCCGGAATTCAGCGCTGGGTCTATGGGAGCGTGGCCGATAAGGTGCTCAGGGGCGCGAAGGTCCCCATACTTCTGGTCCGCGCAGCAAGCACTGCGTAGCAAATCTTGTTTGTGGTATCCAGATGGAAACTGAGCAAATCACACAGGCGATCCTGTCCATAATTGTCATCCTGGTGTTTGCCAAGGTATTCGGCGAGTTGGCCGAGCGCATAGGGCAGCCGCCTGTGCTTGGCGAGCTGGTCGGCGGCGTGGTACTGGCTGCCACTGTCTTCAAGTGGATGCACGTGCAAGCCAATGACAACCTCCCTCTGCTTCTCCTGGCCGAACTTGGGGTCATACTTCTCCTGTTCGAGGTCGGGCTCGAGAGCGACCTCGGCGAGTTCCTTCGGGTTGGCCCATCGGCGTTCATGGTGGCCGTGGTCGGGGCTGCCGGCCCGTTCGCCGTGGGATACTTCGGCTCGCTCTTGTTCCACTTGCCGCATACGGCGGCCGTGTTCATAGGGGCAACGCTGACGGCCACGAGCGTGGGAATAACCGCGAGGACGCTTTCCGACCTGGGCCAGCTTCGTACACGTGAGGCGAAGGTAATCCTCGGCGCAGCCGTCATTGATGATGTGCTGGGCCTCATCATACTCGCTGTGGTGACCGGGCTGGTGGTGACCGGCAATATCTCCGCCTGGCAGATCGGACAGACGACTGCTCTTGCAGTTGCCTTTCTGGTAGGGGCTATTCTGATAGGGGCGCCGGTGACGCCGTACCTGCTGCGCGTTGCCAAGAAGCTGCGCACTCGGGGTGTCCTGACGGTAAGCGCCTTCATCTTCTGCTTGGCGCTCTCCTACTTGGCCCACGAGCTCAAGCTGGCAACCATCGTAGGCGCGTTTGCCGCCGGCTTGGTCCTGGCCCGAAGCGAGGATTTGGCGCACATCCAGGAACGCATGAAACCCGTAGGTGATATCCTGCTCCCGATCTTCTTCGTCATGGTGGGAATCAGGGTGGATTTGAATGCTATCAATCCCTTTAACCCCGAGACAAGAGGGACGTTGGCCTTCATGGGAATGCTGGTCTCCGTGGCCATCATCATGAAGCTGTTCGCCGGTCTCGGCGTGGTGCAGCGGAATGTGAACCGCGTCATAGTCGGAGTCGGCATGATACCGCGGGGCGAGGTAGGACTCATATTTGCCACTATGGGACTGGCCAGGAAGATCGTCACGCCGGGGGAGTACGCGGTCATCATCGCTGTGGTAGTGATTACTACGTTCATTACGCCGCCGCTCCTGAAGTTGGTTTTCAAAGCAAAGACAAAGCACGCTGCCGCTGAGTAGGCGGATACGCTCTGCATCCGCGATGCTACTTCTGATCCGCAGCCTCTAGGCGTCCGGCCTTTTCACCACCACATTGAGTGATATCACCCCTAAGTATGTCCATCATCCGGCGATCCAGCCGCTTCCCAGCCGCGCCTTTCATAGTGTTCCTAGTCCACGTTGCCATAGTCAGCGACGGGTGTGACGAATGGATGACGACGGGTTGAACAAAGTGTTGACGCCAGTTCAAAAATGTGTTATAGTATAGGTAGTAGACCAGTCTGGATAACGAAGGGCGGAACTAGCGAGACCGACCGGGGAATCGTCCCCGATGGAAAACGGCATTGTCTTCGCATGCTGTCCGGGGCCTCAGCAGTGCGAGAAGGTAGAAAGGAGGACTCGGAAATGCGATGGATGGGTCTACTGATCACGATCTTGCTCCTCCGAGCCTCGATCCTCCTTGAGGCTGACGCCGGCAACAACATCTCCTACAGCAAGCGCTGGGTACAAGGCGTCCCCGTCCACGTAGTGACTGCCAATCTGAGCAGCCCGGATGTTAGGGTCAGCCCGGCCATTGCACAGCATGGCGTTGGAACGTCCGAGGGGTTCGGGTCCATGCTGTCCAGGCTGCAGCCCACCGCGGCAATCACGGGCACGTATTTCTGTGTCAAGACCCTTCTCCCCGTGGGCGATATTGTTGTGGACAGCAAACTCGTCAGCTTCGGGTCGGTTGGCACCGGCGTGTGCTTTACCGGCGACAACAGGGTTGAGTTCAAACTGACCCAGGAGTCACGCGTGACGAAGTGGGCGGGTTACTCGTCCGTAGTGTGCGCCGGACCCCGCTTGGTCAGCAACGGTGTGGCTTATGTGTCTCCTCGGAGCGAGGGGTTCCGCGACGGGGGCATCTACAGGAAGGCGCGGAGGTCTGCAATAGGCGTTACCAAATACAACAAGCTGCTCCTTGTGACGGTGAACCGCCCGGTTCATCTGAGCAAGGTTGCAAGGATAATGCGCGACCTGGGTGCGGTAGATGCGATCAGCCTCGACGGTGGGAGCTCGACCGCGCTCTATTGCAAGGGGCGTGTGCTGAGCCATCCCGGCCGGCGGCTGACGAACCTGATAGTCGTGTACGAGTCCCCAACGAAGTTCGCTCGAATCAAGCCTCATCTTGCGCCATCTCCGGTAATTGCAAGCAAGTCCTCACGGTCTTAGCGCGCCCGCGATTCGCCATTGTGAGAACCCTCGCGGCGAAGGCCTTCAGAATGCCTGCTCCACACCGACTCCCTGCCTTTACAACCGGGTGCCGCGCGTGATATAATCCAGTCCATGAAGATCGCTGTAGGCTCCGACCACCGCGGCTACACGTTGAAGCAGGAGATTATTCGCTTTCTCTCCGAGCAGGGGTCCGAGTTCAAAGATTTCGGAGTACTGTCGAAGGATCCGGCTGACTACCCCGATATTGGTCTCGAAGTAGCAGGAGCCGTGGCGGGCGGGGAGTTCGACCGCGGCATATTGGTTTGCAGCACCGGCGTTGGCATGAGCATTGCCGCGAACAAAGTGCCGGGTGTGCGAGCGGCTTTATGCACGGATACGAACTCCGCTTTGCTGTCCAGGAAACATAACGATGCGAACGTCCTGGCCTTGGGCGAGCAGGTGACGCCTCCTGCAATGGCGCTCGAGATCGTGCGCACTTGGCTGTCGGCGGCGTTCCCCGGCGAGGAGCGGCACGCCAGACGGGTACGGAAGATTTCCGATATAGAGAGGCAGTTTAGCAGAGGAGGGTGTTAGGATTGGCCGCGCTGGAGCTCAGGGTGAGTAATCCGTCCTTCACGGCTCCGCTTGCCGAGGTTGATCCGGAGATCGCCCAGGCAGTCGAGCTTGAGAAGGGCCGAGAGAACGGGAAGCTGGAGATGATCGCCTCGGAGAACTTCGTGAGCCGGGCAGTGCTGGAGGCCCAGGGCAGCATACTGACCAACAAGTATGCCGAGGGTTATCCTGGTAAGCGGTGGTATGGCGGCTGCGAGTTCGTTGACATCGCGGAGCGGCTTGCCATCGAGCGTGCGAAGAAACTGTTCCGTGCGGAGCATGCGAATGTCCAGCCTCATGCGGGTGCTCAGGCGAATATGGCCGTGTACTTTGCGGTGATGCAGCCCGGCGATGCTTACCTCGCAATGGATCTCAGCCATGGGGGGCATCTTACTCATGGCAGCCCCGTGAATTTCTCAGGCAAGTTGTACAGGGCCGTCCCATACGGGGTCAACCGAGAGACGGAGCGTATAGATTACGAGGAAGTGCTCAGGTTGGCACGGGAGCACAAGCCAAAGTTGATTGTCGCCGGCGCTACAGCTTACCCAAGAATTATAGATTTTCCGAGAATCCGTGAGATTGCTGACGCGGTCGGCGCGTATCTAATGGTGGATATGGCGCACATTGCCGGACTTGTTGCAGCGGACGAGCACCCATCGCCCGTGCCGCATTCCCAGTTCGTTACCACCACGACGCATAAGACGCTTCGCGGCCCCAGAGCGGGCATGATCCTTTGTAAGCAGGAGTACGCGGAGATGGTGGACAAGGCCGTCTTCCCTGGCATGCAGGGCGGCCCGCTGATGCACGTGATAGCCGCGAAGGCCGTCTGCCTGAAGGAAGCGATGACGCCCGAGTTCAAGGTGTATCAGCGCCAAATCCGCCTGAACGCCGCTACGCTGGCCGAGAGGTTGGTGGAGCGCGGGCTTCGGCTGGTTTCCGGCGGCACGGATACCCATCTCATGTTGGTGAACCTGGTGCCGCTGGGCATAACTGGAAAGCAGGCCCAGCAGGCGCTGGATGACGCTGGGATCACGGTAAACAAAAACACGATTCCATTTGACACGGAGAAGCCGTACATCGGGAGCGGGATCAGAATCGGAACGCCTGCACTCACGACGCGCGGGATGTGCGAGCATGAGATGCACGTCATCGGAGACCTGATTTACAGCGTTTTGACAAATCCGGATGATGAGGAAGTGCGTAATAGGGTGCGTGCCACCGTCCAAGATTTGTGCGCGCAGTTTCCGCTGTATGGGTGATGTGGCAGGCGGAGTATTGGAGAGCTGCCCAGCACTCCATTCCTCGGCAGCCGTATCTGGTGGTTTGTGCGACATGACACATGCTGGAAGCGGACAGGGTCGGAGCAGACCCGGCTGGGATGAGTATTTCCTGGAGATAGCCCAGGTAGTGGCGAAGAGATCAACGTGCCTTCGCCGCCAGATAGGGGCTGTGATCGTCAGAGACCGGCGCATCCTCACCACCGGCTACAACGGCGCGCCTTCCGGGCTGGCTCATTGTGCCGAAATCGGCTGTCTGCGCGATCAACTCGCGATCCCGTCGGGCACCAGGCACGAAGCGTGTCGGGCGCTTCATTCGGAAATGAACGCCATTATCCAGGCGGCGCAGCATGGTGTTTCGACAAAGGGCGGCACGCTTTACTGCACGAGCCAGCCTTGCAGCGTCTGTGCCCGCATGCTGATCAACGCCGGCATAGTCCGCATCGTTTACACGGGTGATTACCCCGACGAATTCGCCGCGTCGCTGCTCCAGGAGGCCGGCATCGAGGTGGTGAGATTCGCCGGGCTGGGAAAGACTAAGGATAAGGCGTCGGAGGTGTTAGTTCGCTGATGAACTGGCATATCTTTGCTTTTGTCCTCGCCCTAGCGATTTCCTATACGGCCACGCCGTGGGTGCGCCGATTGGCTCTTCGGCTAAGCGTGCTGGCGCACCCGGGAGGGCGCAGGGTCCACACGAGTCCTATGCCGCTCTGGGGAGGCATCGCCATCTACGGGGCCTTTGCCATAACGTGCTTACTCGCGGCGGCATTTGCGTCTGAGAGCTTGAACCTTGGTGCTCCGATGGTCGGCATCCTGGTAGCGGGCGCGGTCATCGTGACGATGGGCTTGCTCGACGATATGAAGGAGTTGTCCGCGGCAGCGCAAGCTGTAGCAATCACCTGTGCCGGCCTTCTCCTGATAACCTTTGGGGTGAAGATCCAGTTCCTATCGAACCCGTTCGGCCAGCCGCCTGTGAAGTCGCTGCCGGATGTATTGGCGTGGCTGGTGACGTTGGTCTGGATATTCTCGCTGACGAAGACGGTGGATTTCATGGACGGCCTGGACGGCTTGGCGGCTGGCATAGGGGCGATAGCTGCAGGCGTAATCGCGATCATGGCGTATTATTCGGCCCAGCCTCACGTAGCTATGCCTGCCGCCGCCCTGTCTGGAGCCTGCGTAGGATTCCTGCGGTTCAACTTCAACCCGGCGAAGATATTCATGGGTACGGGTGGAAGCCAGTTCGTGGGCTTTACGCTCGCGGCGCTTTCCATCATCGGACTCTTCAAGGTGGCCGCGGCCATGGCCATAGCTCTCCCCGTCCTGGTCTTTGGAGTCCCCATCTTCGACGGGGTCTTCGTTGTTGTCAGACGCGCTCTCAACCGCCGGCCCATTCACGCTCCGGATCGCACTCACCTGCACCACCGGCTGCTTGAGAAGGGGCTTTCTCACAAGCAGGCGGTCGTCGTAATCTACGCTATCTGCATCATCCTTGCGGCCACAGCCGTTGTGCTGTGGTTGACCAGGTGAGGCGGCAGGCAAAGTTGGAGGTTGCTCTTGCCGATAAAGGTCATGACGGTGTTCGGCACCCGGCCCGACGCGATAAAAATGTCGCCTGTCATCCTGGAGCTTCAGCGCTTCCCAGAGAAAGTCACCGTGGTAGTCGCGGTCACCGGTCAGCACCGGGAGCTGCTGCATCAAGTGCTCGACGTCTTCCAGATAAAGCCTCGCTACGACCTCGACATCATGCGCGTGAAGCAGAGCCTGTCCGAGATCACAACGCGGTCGCTTGAAGGACTGGAGCGCATTATTCTGAAGGAGCAGCCGGATATCGTGCTGGCGCAGGGGGATACGACGACTACATTTACGGCAACCCTCGCCGCCTTTTACAATAAGGTGGCCATAGGCCACGTCGAAGCCGGGTTGCGAACCGATAATAAATATGATCCCTTTCCAGAGGAGATGAACCGGCGGCTCACGACTGTGCTCGCCGACTTGCATTTCGCGCCGACACCGGCGGCGAGGGAAAACCTGCTGGCGGAGGGTGTGCCATCCCGCAAGATATACGTCACGGGAAACACGGTCATTGACGCGCTGCTGATGGTCGCGGAGCGTCCGTGGACTTTCGATGACCCGGTGCTTGTCAACATCGGTTCGGACGGCCGGCGCATGATCCTGGTGACCGCACACAGGCGGGAGAACTGGGGCGACCCGATGGCCAGGATATGCCGGGCCATCAAGGATATAGTCGAGTCGTTTCCAGATACCCTTGTCGTATTTGCCGTGCATAAGAACCCGGTGGTGCGTGACGTAGTTCTTCCGGCGCTTCGAGGGTTGGAGCGCGTGCACTTGATCGAGCCGCCGGACTATGTGCCCTTCGTCCATCTGTTGAAGAAGGCGTATCTCATACTCACCGATTCCGGCGGCGTCCAGGAGGAGGCTCCGGCCCTCGGTAAGCCGGTCATCGTTATGCGCAGGACTACCGAGCGCCCTGAAGGCGTGGAAGTCGGTACAGCCGTTCTGGCAGGAACGGATTCGGAGGGGATTTTCCGCGCCGCTGCCGAACTGCTCACGGAGCAGGACAAGTACAACAGCATGGCGAGGGCGATTAACCCGTATGGCGACGGCCGCGCATCGGCGAGAATCCGAGAGGCGCTGTTTAGCTATTTCGGGATTGACTGAGGTAAGCGATGGATCCCAAGAGCTGGGTCGAGGCTGTATTCGAATTAATCTGGCGTTTGGCACTGCGCGTTGCCGCAGTCGTCATCATCGTCTACCTTGTCTTGCGGGTTCGATGGGTGATTGTGACTGTGCTGCTGGCGGCGGTGCTGACGTATGCAGTGCTGCCAATAGTTGACTTCCTCTGCACGTACAGAGTTCGCGGGGTGGGCCGCCGGTTCCAGCGAGTCATGGCGACGATACTTGTCTTCGTGATGCTCGGCACGGTACTAGTAGTCATCGGGAAGGTGTTCCTCGGCCCGTTTTGGACGGAGTTCGGCGCGCTGGCCGGCAGTATGCAGCAGTATTTCAGCGTGTTGCAGACAGATGTGCTGGGCTGGTATCGCGGGCTGCCGCCGGACTTGCAGAACTTCCTGCAAGCTCAAAGACTCCAGAGCGTGCTGGGCAGCTTTGGCGCGTGGGGCAAAGCTATGTTCGACGCCACCTACGTATTCTGCTCCCGCTTGTGGGAAGTGATCCTTATCCCGGTGCTTGCCTTCTACTTCGCGCTGGACAGCCGCACGCTGAAAAGAGAGTTTGCCGGTCTGGTGCCCAGGCGGAAGTCCAGAGAAGTGCTGGCGATCGTGCACGAGGCGAGCTCCATCATGCGCAGTTATGTCACAGGTCAGATTATCCTGTGCATCATCGCCGGTGTGCTCGTCGGCGTTATGTTGAAGGCTCTCAATATGCCCTATGCGCTGCTATTGGGCGTATTCGCAGGTGTGACGCGCGCAATCCCGGTGCTTGGCCCGGTGGTCAGCGGGCTGACCATCGTCCTGCTGGGTGTAGCGAGGGCGCCGGTGCTTGGCCTATACCTGTTTGTCTTCTTTGTCGTTCTCCAGTTCGCGGAAAGCAAGATCATAATGCCGTATCTCATAGGGGAACGGGTGAAGCTTCATCCCGCCGTCGTGATCCTTGTTCTGCTGATCGGCGCGGAGCTTTTCGGCATTCTCGGCATGTTCCTGGCGGCTCCGGTGACTGCGATCTTGCGAGTGCTCGTGCGGTACTATCTAATCAAGCCGAAGAAGATGCGTGTGTGGGGGCTGCCCCGCCGGGCACGGCGGACCGCGGCAAAGGGCGAGCTGCCAGAGGACGTAGAGCCGGCAGCCGCAGTATCAAGGGAATGACGGAGGTTTCGTCCTCACGGGATCCTTCGTATCCGTCGCTTCCGACAAGTTCGGCTGGACGTGACCCCAATCACAGGCAAACCCTTTGAGGGAGCAGAGATGCACGTATTGCAGGCCGTCGTTCTCGGCGCAGTCCAGGGATTGACGGAGTTCATCCCCGTAAGCAGTTCTGCCCACCTGGTAATTCTTCGTTGGCTTTTCGGCTGGGGCGCCGGGGACGCGGGTGCCAATATCGCGCTTGACGTGGCGCTTCATGTGGGCACATTGCTCGCGCTCCTCGCATACTTCTGGCGAGAGTGGTACGGCATGATTAAGGACTATGTGCGCACGACGCGTGCTGGCCGACCCCTGGGATTGAGCAGCGCTCCGGCTCAAGCCCACGGCATGCTCGTCTGGCCGGTTGTATTCGCGTGTATCCCCGCGGGCCTTGCCGGCGTCGTCTTTGAAAATGCGGCACAGACTACGTTCAGGGAACAGCCGGTTCTCCTGGCGGCGGCCTTGGTGGGGCTGGGAGCGCTGCTTTTCCTGGCCGACCGCATCGGCAAAAAGGCTCGACCTATGGAGGCTGTCGGCGCTAGGGACTGGATAATCGTCGGCCTGGCGCAGGCGCTTGCCATTGTTCCAGGCGTCTCGCGTTCCGGCATTACCATCACGGCTGGCTTGTTTACCGGGCTGCAGAGGGATGCCGCCGCCCGGTTCTCGTTCCTCCTTGGGGCTCCCATCATCTTCGGCGCGGCGGTTTACGAGCTACCCAAGGCTTTTCAATACGAGCTCGCAGGACGTGACATTGCTTCGTTTGCGTTGGGAGTCCTGACGTCCACGATCGTTGGCTACCTGTGCATCGGGTTTCTGATCCGGTACCTGAGGAAGCAGAGCACGAGCGTATTCGTCGTCTACAGGGTACTCCTGGGGATCGCCGTTCTCGCGTCGTATGCCCTCGGCTACCTGCGGGTATAGGAATTCCCTCAGCGCGCGGGCGACTTGTGCAGTCGGCAGACCTTGGTAGGAACCTCATCCGCTCGGAACCTGCGCGGGATGGTTTCCGGGCAATATATGTTGGCGACCCGCCCGGAGTCTACGCATATTACTACGGTGACGTATGTCTCCGAGGTTCGCGGCTGAGTTCCAGGTCTGGATGGCCCTGGGGAAGGCGGCGTCGTGCCGGACGGCGCACGCTCTTCCTCTTCGCTCTCGGGCTTGTGAAGCGGGCACGTTGCACGGAGTTCCGTTCGTGCATCATAGGCAATCTGATATGTAGTAGGACAGGCAGCAGTCGCTAGGAAGCCGCTCTCCGCGCATATCGTGACCATCCTGACCCCGGTATCCGCCTCGCCAGTCGTTTCCCGCGGCTGGGTAGTGCGCCCCTCCTGAGTTCTTTCGCGCTCAGCTTGCGCGGCCTCTGCTTCAGGCTTGGACTTCCCGCTCTCACGCTCGTGTATCTCCAGCGCCCTCAGCATGAAGGCGGTCCACGCCGGCGCACAAATATTGCCGCCCCATACTCTCTTCATCGGGCTATTGTCGTCGTTTCCAACCCACACCGCCGTAACAAGCTCCGGTGTGTAGCCAATAAACCAGGCGCTCCGGTCATTCGATGTCGTTCCGGTCTTCCCATGTGCGTTCGGCACTGCCCTGGCATTGTACCCGGTTCCGCCTCGGCTCGTGACGACTCCGCGGAACAGCTCGTTCATTACCTCGGCGGTTTGCTGGCTCAGCACTTGATGGGTCACGGGTTTGTGTTCGTCAATGACGGATTCATTATGGCTGTCTGCCGATCCGGTGATCCGCACGACTGCGGTGGGTTCGGCGCGCACCCCGTTCGCGGCGAAGACGCCGTATGCGGAGCATATCTCGAGCGGCGTCACCTCCGAAGCGCCCAGCGCGAGCGAGAGATTCCTGCTCAGCGGGGATTTGATTCCCAGCATGCGGGCGTATAACATCACCTGGTCAATCCCGACCGAAAGCGTCATCCTCACAGCACATACGTTGACGGACTCCGCGATGGCCCGCCGTATCGTATACGTCCGAGCCCGCTGCCCGCTGCTGTAGTTACGCGGCCAGGGCTTCCCTTTGTAGGTTATGGGCACGTTGGAGACGGGATAGTACGAGTCGTAGCCGTTGTCTATCGCTGCGGTGTAAACAAATGCCTTGAACGCAGAGCCCGGCTGCCTCCTCGCCTGAGCTGCGCGGTTGAACTGATCTTTGGTGAAGTCGGGGTTCACGCCGCCGACCATCGCCTTGATATAGCCTGTCTGAGGATCAATGCATACGAGCGCGCCCTGGGTAACGTTTCTCGACTTCGCAGCAGCAACCCCCTTGCGCAGTTCCCTCTCGGCCACTTGCTGCATCTCATAGTTAAGGGTCGTGTAGACCCTCAGTCCGCCTCTGTACACGAGGTCGGGGCCGTACTCCTCCGAAAGCTCTTTGATAACGTACGTAACAAACCACGGGGCTTTGTATCTGGCGAGCCCTGTCCGTCTTCGTTCGACGATGTGCGGCTTCTCAGCCTTCGCTTCTTCGAACTGGGCGGGGGTTATGTAGCCAAGCTCTGCCATGTGATCGAGAACGACATTACGGCGCTTAAGCGCCAGTTCAGGGCTTTCATGCGGTGAGTAAGCGGAAGGCTTTTGGGGAAGCCCCGCAAGCAGTGCGCATTCCGCAAGAGTGAGGTCCTTCGCGTTTTTGTCGAAGTACACCCTCGATGCGGTCTGGACGCCATATGCCCCGCTGCCGTAGTAGACTTGGTTCAGGTAGTGCTCTAGAATCTGCTGCTTCGAGTAGTGTCGCTCGAGTTGGAGTGCCAGGACTACCTCTTGCAGCTTCCGGGACAGCTTCTTCTCCCTCGTGAGGTATATGTTTCGAGCAAGCTGCTGAGTAATGGTGCTCCCGCCCTGGACTACACGTCCCGTGCGCAGGTTCTGATACAAAGCTCTCGCAATGCCGCGGAGATCCACGCCAAGATGCTTGAAAAACCGCTCGTCCTCGACTGCTACGGTGGCGTTCTGAAGGTCTTTGGGGATATCCTCGATCTGGACGACCTCGCGGTTTTCCTCGTAGATCTCTGCCAGGATGACGCCGTCGCTGGAGACGATCTTCGTACCTTCGGTAGGCTTGTAGCTGGCGATATCCAGACTGGATGGAAGGATCTTGGACACGCTGTAGAAGGCGCCGCCGACGATGCCCAGAAAGATCGCGAGCAGGAGAAGCATCGCAATCTCGGCGTAAATGACAAAGAGTCTCAGACGCCTGCGCCACGGGCGACGCCGCCTAGCTTGGCCCCGCATAAGGTTCGTCCTCCCAAGTCAGATTATATTGATGTCCAATCGCCGCTGTCAACATCAGGCTTGGATGCTCACTGTGATTCCCGCGGCGGATGACCCTCATGTATTTATACGCCGATCGCCTTCGATTTGTACCCGGGATGCCAAATGTCGCACATAAGAGTGACTGGCTTGCATCCTGCACTCGCTTTGTGGATTCGTGTTGCTCTCCGGTACTTCACATCGAATCCTGGTACTTCTCACAGGGCACCTTGCTTCGCAGAGGTGTTATAATGCTTGTGGGGCAACATGGGCGTTTTCAAGGCATGTGATATCCGTGGGGCATACGGCCAGGACCTGACCGATGACATAGTGTACAGAATCGGCCGGGCGCTGGGAACATTAGCAGGGGGCAAGGTCGTCATACTAAGTGGGGACGTGCGACCCAGCACACGTACACTCAAGTCCGCTCTGACACGGGGCCTTGTGGAGAGCGGCGCTGAGATCCTCGACATCGGCACAGTCCCCACTCCGGCGTTCTACTTCGCAAGGCATTACCTGAAGACCGACGTCGGGGCAATGATTACCGCGTCGCACAACCCGCCGGAGTTCAACGGTCTTAAGTTGACGCTCGGCCCTCTACCTATCACGGAGGAGGAGCTTGACTTGGTCAGGCGGCTGGCCGAAAGTGGGCATTTCTCCCACGGCGCCGGCAGCCTCCTGACAATGGACATCATACCAGCCTACGAATCTTTCATAGAGTCCGCCGCGCCTAGAGCGGCGGAAGCAGCTTCTTTCAAAACTGTCGTAGATTGCGGAAACGGATGCTATTCGGAACTGGCCCCGGCGGTCTTCCGGAGTTTCGGCTATCGTACCGAAGAGCTGTTTTGCACACCCGACGGCACTTTTCCAAACCGTAGTCCGAACTCAGCGGTGGCCGAGAACTTGGCCGCCCTGTGCCGGAAGGTTCGCGACACCGGAGCCCAACTCGGGGTTGCGTTTGATGGTGACGGCGACCGTGTCGCGTTCGTTGACAACCGGGGCCGGTTCCTCACTAGCGATAAGGCAATCGTCATCCTGGCGAGGCACATTCTCAATAGTTATCCTGGGGCAGCGGTAGTCTACGATCTCAAGTGCTCATCCGTCGTACCGGAAGCGGTGGCGGAGGCCGGCGGAATCCCTATTCCGGAGCGCTCAGGACACACGTTTATCAAGACCCGGATGATTACCGAGGACGCCGTCTTCGGTGGCGAAGTGAGCGGCCACTATTTCTACAGGGAGCTTCGCGGCGGCGACGATGGTCTGTACAGTGCGCTCCTAATGGCGCACATCCTGGCGACTACCGGAAGCCGTCTATCCGACCTTGCCGACTCGATTGCCGAATATGCCACCACGCCGGATATTCGGCTCGCATTCAGGGGCGACCGGGAACAGATCATTGCCAGAATAGCGGGTCATTTCCCGGACAGCGATGTGTCAAGGCTGGACGGTGTAAGGGTCAGTTTTCCCGGCGGTTGGGGTCTCGCACGAATGTCGGTTACCGAGCCTGTGATCACACTCCGGTTCGAGGCGGAAGACGGCCGTCGGCTTCTTGAGATAGTGGATATCTTCCTGGAGCCGGTGCCGGAACTTCGTGAATCGGTGGTGTTGGCGGTGCCGCACAGCGCGAGCACGGAGTCGTCGGAGGACGACGCACAAGGCTATTAACGCAGGCAGGAAATGTAGGCGTCCTGTCGAATACATACGGTGGAAGACCTCATGCAATCTGGAATGGCAGCCTGGGGCGCTTAGGAAGCCCGCGGTCGGTGGAATAACCATATGTAGAGGCGCACATTGGACCAAGCATCTGGATTGGAGAGCAGCTTCGTGCGGACGCGTAAGGGAACGAAAACTGTGCGTCAGGACGAAAGCGTCATAATCGAGCGGTGCAAACAGGGGGACTTGTCAGCGTTTGACGAACTCATGCGCCGCTATGAGAGGCAGGTCTACAATTTCGCCTACCGCATGACTGGAAACTACGACGACGCCAGCGATATCGCGTCCGAGGCGTTCGTAAAGGTATTCAACGCTATCGAAAGCTTCAGAGGTGATGCCAACTTTTCTACCTGGCTCTTCCGCATAGTCACCAACTTGTATCTCGACGAGCGGAAACGGTCGAAGGCCCACATGAATATTCCCCTGGACGAGTATATAGATTTGGAGGAGAGCACGGTAACCCGCCAAATCGAAGATCCGTCTCCCAGCCCGCTCGAGCTAGTCGAGGCAGGAGAGCGCTTCGATGCGCTCGAGCGGGCCATATGCACTTTGCCGGATTATCAGCGTATCATGGTCCTTTTGTATCATACCCAGGGGCAATCTTACGAAGAGATCGCGCAGATCATAGGGTTACCAATCGGTACCGTAAAGTCGCGGCTCAACCGAGCGCGGCTTGCTCTCAGGGAGAAACTGGAGCCGGTACGGGAACTTTTCGGCCTGTAACGCCGTCGAACCAAGTGAGAGTGGCGAGAGAATCACCACACCTCTGCGACTCGGTAAGGGGCGCAGGCGCGAGGTCACTTGGTGCATTCGACCAAAATCGGCCTGGGTCCCTTATTATACGTTTGATGGCTCAGGTCGGTGCGGGGAGAGGATCAATCATGAACTGCGAAAGAGCCAGAGAGCTATTCTCGGTGTATCTGGAGGGTAGCGCTGATACCACGCTGACTGCTGTTGTCCGCGATCACATTGACCAATGTCGCGACTGCAGGCGGGAATACGAGCTCTTCAGACAGACCTGGTGCATGCTGGGTTCGCTGCCGGAGGTCGCCGCGCCCGCGGGCTTTCGCCATGATGTGGTCATGAGCATGGCACGGGTGCAGCACGAGCACAGGAAAGGCGCGAGGCTTGGCCTCCTGGGATCCAACAGCGATTTTTTCCTTAGGCGGTTCTTGCCGGTGCGCACTATCACCATTGCCACCGCGGCGGCCGCCTTGGTCATCATCCTGCTCAGAGTACCACAGTCCACATATGAGTACTTCGCTGGAATGTTCAACCCCGGCGTTCGTATTGTAGACTCCACAGGGAGCGAGAGGGCGCCGGATGCGATCGAGGCGTCTCCTCTGGAGTCCGGACGCAAGCTCTACTGGCAGACACGCAAAGTGCAGCGGAACACGGTTTGGGTGACCATCACGCCCGACGAGGGCGCCCAGGGCACAAGGCTCTATCGTATAGCGCTGTCTATCAATGAGCGTGCTCTGCTCCCAGGTGTGATTACGGCGAGGATAGGGGCGCGAGTATTCCTGCTGCCGCCGAACCGGTTCAGCCCCGAAGATGTAGAGTCGGCGCGGCCCGTATGGGAAGGCAACATACTCAAGAACTCGCCGGTTCTCGTCCCTGTGATTGTAGATCAGTCTCAGGGCGGCGTGGGATCGGTGAATCTGCTGGTCGCCTGGACGTTCAGGCAGAGGAACTTCGCTTACCTTATCTTCATTCCGGCGCGGAGCCGCGCGTCCGCGCAAAGTGCGTTCAACTTGCCTATGGGCGGCAGAAACCTGCGCCAGTCCGATGGCCTGTACTCGATGCTCCAGGCAATCGCGGTGGACTATGGAGTGCCTGTCATCGTGAACGCCTATCTGGAGGAGAAGCCCTCCATGATGAGCTTCGGCACGGCCAGCCTCGACCAGACGCTGCGGGATGCTTTGGAGCCTGCCGGTCTCGACTGGCTGTACGCAGACAAGGCGGTTTACGTAGATCGTCGGTATGAGGTCAGTCCTCCGGGCCAATAGCCCGCAGACAGCCTTTGCAGTACGACGCATATGGAGAGACCCTGGGAGAGTTCGCCTGGGCTCTCCTTTTTTGTGCGTTGCCAGCGGCCTCCGGAAGCTCTATAATGGGGAGGTTTGGAACGCGCGTTCGGTACGGAGCACATGAACCTCGAGCACATACTAGGCCCTGGCGGGCTGATATCGAAGCACATGCCAGGCTACGAGTACCGGCCACAGCAGATCGAGGCGGCGCTGGCGATTGGAAAGTCTCTGTCGGCGAAAGAGCACTGCATCGCCGAAGCTGGGACCGGCGTCGGCAAGAGCATGGCGTATCTGCTTCCAGCGATCAACCACGTGCATGACGGCAAGAGAGTCGTCGTCTCCACGCATACCCTATACCTCCAGGCGCAGTTGGTGACCAAAGACATCCCATTCCTTCAGAACGCTCTGCCAAATCGGAAGTTCAAGCCTGTTCTCGTGAAGGGGCGCGGAAACTACATCTGCCTGAATAGCTTCGACGCCGAGCTCGGCCAGCTTCTCCTGGTAGGCGATCCGCACCTCGAGCGGCTGCGGGAATGGCTGGGTGATACCGAGACGGGCGATGTGAGCGAGTTGGACTTCTCATTCGCCGGCTGGTCGGACATATGCTCGGATCAGGATACCTGCCACCATCAGGAGTGTCGCTGGTTTGCCAAGTGCTTCTACTACAAGATGCGCAAGGCCGCAGCCGAGGCCGATCTCATAATCACTAATCATTCCCTCTTCTTAAGCGATCTTGCGGTCCGCCTGTCCGATCCTAAATCCGGGATACTGCCGGATTACCAAGCAGTGATATTTGATGAGGCGCAGCATCTGGAGGACGTGGCGACCAAGGTCTTCGGCATCGAGTACAGCAGCTACCGCATCCCCAATCTCCTCAACCGCGTCCGCCGCACGAGGGGCATCGCGCTCGACCCACAGCGATTCCAGGCGATAGACGAGCTGAATACGGAGCTTTTCTCGATGTTCACCCGCGTTCCGAAGCAGGAGTTCTTCTTCGCCGATGCCTACGAGCGCCTTGGGAAGGAGCGCATCGAGGAGGCGGCGTCCATGCTGTGCACCGTGCTGGACGGGCTGAACCGCGAGCTGTCCGAGCAGGAGACCGAGGGCCGCCCGGAGTTGGAGGACAGGCTGAACGGGCTTCGGCGCATGTGCGGACGGCTCAAGGAGGAATTGTCGCTTCTCTTCTTCGGCCCGACTGAGGGGTACTTCCGATGGGGAGAGCGGCCTGCGAACGGGAAGCTCGCGAACTGCTTCCTGCGATGCTCACCGCTCACTGTGGCGGCGGTTCTGCACGAGAACCTATGGAGGCAGGTGGACGCGGCGGTGCTTACCTCTGCGACGCTTTCGAACTCCGGAACGTTCAAGTACTTGAAGACCAGGCTGGGCCTTCCGGACTGCTGCGAGGTTATCGAGGACTCGCCGTTCGACTTCCAGAACCAGTGCATGCTGTACATCCCCAGGCATTTGGAGTTTCCATCGGAGAGCGGGGCGTACGCGGATAAGGTTGCGGATGAGATAGAGCAGATCGTGCGCGCCTCGAACGGACGGGCGTTTCTCCTCTTCACGTCATACCGGATGATGAATGCCGTCTACGAGCGCCTCTTCGGACGCCTGCCTTTCGTGGTGATGAAGCAGGGCGATATGTCGAACGAGGCGCTGGTGAACGAGTTTCTCAAGCAGGAGAACGCATGTCTCTTCGGCGTGCACAGCTTCTGGGAAGGAGTTGACATCCGGGGCGAGGCCCTTAGCTGCGTCGTGATTGACAAGCTGCCGTTCGGAGTGCCGGACAACCCGGTGAACCGCGCGCGAGTGGACGCGATTACCGAGGCGGGCGGCGACTGGTTCACCGAATACGCGATGCCGCAGGCGCAGATGCGGCTCAAGCAGGGGTTTGGCCGCCTGATACGCACGAAAACCGACCGCGGCGTCGTGGCGATCCTCGACTCGCGCCTCGTGAGGAAATACTACGGCCGCGAGTTCCTCCGCTTCCTCCCCCAATGCCCGGTCACCTTCGAGATTGAGGATGTGCGGGAGTTCTTCGCGGGGGATCCGCTGCAGACTGCCGACTGCAGACCGCAGACTGCAGCCGGGGACGCACATGAGCAAGAGATCAGCCCCGAATCACCATGATTCTGCCGCTGGGATCACCGCTGGCTACTTTGGCGAGAACCGCGGCTGGTAATCTGGGCCGCACCGCTTCACGTGACCGTCAACGAATACCGCATTATTGCTCTCATCATGGCTGGGGCGCGCCCACACAGGCCATTTGGAAAAGCGTTTCTCGAATTCCATGGATGGCACCACCCAGTCTCCTGGCCTTGGCAGCCCACCATGCGACGGATAGAATGCCCTATCTCCGTTGAGATTGTTGTTCTTGCTGGAATCGCTGACCGTATCGAAGATCAGCACGGTATTCTTCCTATCGGCGATGTCCCGCTTGATATCACGGCCTGACAGCCTACGATTAAAGGAATAGCTCAGGCCGTCTTGGAAGGCAGATCGGCAATGGATAATCTCTTCGAACGGCCTTGGATGCCGCTTCGTGGCTCTTGCTAGGTAGGGCTTCAAGACATCCGGCCATGCTTGGCCTTGGGGCACCTGCTGGGCGTTGCTGCGAAGCACCGGAAGCCGGTCGTCCCAGTCATCGGCATACATGCGCATTGCGCAGGCCAGTAGCTTAAGATTGCGGGCACATCTGCTACTTTGGCTCTCTTGCCCATGGCGAAAAAAAATAGGAAAAAGCAATGCGGCCACAAAGAGAATAGATAACGTGATCCCCATCGCCTTCAGGAAAACCAAGAGCGACCGGCGGAAAGCAGAGACTTCCATCCCATTCACCTCTCTTTCTTCACGCATCACGCGTAAGAGTACGAGTACGAGTTCCCTGGATCCCTTCCCTTGTCCGCCGTTCTGTCCTCCGTAGTGCCTAGCTTGCCGAGGGACGAAGGAGGAAGCCTTGGCGAAGGCGGATGGATCCCTTACTGAATAGGATACCCTCCATACTTGTACGCCGCGTCGAACATTGCGACCACATTCGCCGGCGGGACGTTCGCCTGGACGTTGTGCACCTGGTTGAATACGTATCCGCCGCCGGGCGCGAATATCTCGATCCGCTCCTTCACGTGGCGGTCAATCTCCTCCGGGGTCACGTTCGGCAGCATCTGCTGGGTATCGCATCCGCCGCCCCAGAAGGTCAGCTTGTCGCCGAACTCCCTCTTCAGCGTCCGCGGGTCCATCTTTGCGGCGGAGGTCTGGACCGGGTTCAGAACCTCGACGCCCTCATCTACCAGGTCGCCCATGATGTCGTAGCACGACCCGCAGGCGTGGAGAAAGATATGGACGTTCGAGTACTCGCGGATAAAATGATACTGCTTCGCGTGCCTCGGCTTCACAACCCGGCGATAGAGCTCCGGCGAGAGCATGGTCGCGGTCTGCGTGCCGAGATCGTCGCCCATCTGGATGAGCTGTATGTACTCGCCGATTGCGTCCAGATAGATGCGCAAGTTTTCCATGTAAACTTCTACCATCTTATCCAGGGTGTATTCAACTAGGTCGGTATTCAGGGCGATTTCGGTCATGAATCTCTCCCAGCCGAAGAGACCCTGACCGCCTTCGAGTATGTTGCCGCCGAAACCGAGCATGATCGCATAATCGGTGTTTTCGTAGAGCCACTTCGCACGCTCGCGCAGCCCGGCGAGGTCCCCGGGCTTCACCGGCTGCGGGTCGAAGAGGCGGTCCACATCTGCGAATGTCTCCGCCTCCGCGAGCGGATGGAAACATGCCTCGAAGTACAGGCATCCATCGGGCATGCGTGAGAGCACCTCGCCTTTACTGCCCAGCTCCGCCCAGCCGCCTTCCACGCGAACCGGATTGAAGCCAACCGGCGCCTTTGCGGGCGAGCCGTCCGGGAGCGTCCAATCCCTCCACTCCTCGGGGAATCTGCCCAATTGGTTGTTCAGGTCAATCACGTCAACGTGGAAGCGCTCGAGGATCGGCGGTTCCGGCAAGGCGAGCTGCTGGCCGGTATCGTAGAGGCGGGTCTCGCCGCCTGTGATGCCCAGATGGGCCTTCAGCTTGTTGTATGCAATCGCCATGATGCCGGTCGAGCGCATGCCGCCGAAGTCTATCGGCACGCGGTCGGGCTCCTTGTGGGCGATGGCCGTCAGCACTCGTTCGCGAGAGGTCAAGGTACATCATTCCTTTCGGTATTTGCGTTAAGGAAGGGTTCGGTGTTCGATGGGAGAAATCCTGGTTTTCGGGCTGGAGAAGATAAGGCGTAATGCGGTATAATTGCTGTTGAAGTATGAAACAAATATTATTCGGCTTTCGTATTACACTGTAGAATGCACATAAGCCTCCGTTTGGCAGCTTCATTGATTCTTCTCGCGGCGCTCGTGGCAGCGTGCTCTATGCCGCGCCGTGGTTCTACGACTGACCTCTCGTCGTCAATGGGAAAGATCACTGTGGCGGCCCGTAACTCGCGGCTGGACGGTCTCAGCATTTCCCTGCGGGTAAAGGGGCAGCCGCGCGCGAGATGGACGGCACCCTTCCCGGATGTCACCGCGAAACAAGTCCTGCTTGCGAATCTGAATGGGAAGCCCCACGTTATTCTGCTGCTCAAAGGGAACGGCGGTGTGCATATATACAGGGTTGAATCCGACGGGCTCCGAGAGTTATGGGCAGGGATGGAGCGCCTGAATCCATGGAAAGTCCAGGCCGCCGACGTTGATGGGGACGGCAAAGTGGAGATCGGGATCGGGGTGTACAAGAAGGCGCGCTTTCACCCCGTGATGGCCAAGCGGCCCTTCATCTACGGCTGGGATGGAAAGACGCTCTATCCCAAATGGCTCGGATCGCGCCTCTCGCGGCCGTTCACGGATTTCGTGCTCGCGGATTTCGGGAAAGCAGGGACGAAGCTGGTCGCCATCGAAGAAACAAAAGAAGGCGAGCATGAGCTGGCGGTATATCGGTGGAACGGCTTCGGCTTCACGCGCGAGTGGTCCGGCGCACGGTGCGACATGTTATCCGGGCTGGATGTTCGCGGTCCGCGTGAAAAGCAGATGATAAGAGTGAAGGCCGGCCGCTCGATCCGCACCTACGTCTGGAATGGCAAGGCATTGCAAGACGAGGAGGGTCATCCATGAAAAAGTACTTTGCTCTGGTGGTCGTAGTTTTGGCAGTTACCGCAATCATCTTCGCCAGCCATGCGAAGAGAGGCACTCGAGTCGCTGGAACTGGGAAGCGTGCGGAGGAAGTCGCGTCGGTCGAACCGGCGCGCAATCCGGCTGGATCGGGCTTCAGCATCCCTTATGAGCCGGCTGATGTCAAGGCCGCGGTTGAGCCCTACGTCGTAAAGCCGGACTTGAGCAATGTGGTGAACCGGTCTGAATTCGGCGCATTCACGGCCGGGCAGAAGGCGCTGCTGGCGAAGAACGCCTTCTTCGCGTCGCCGACCGACGAGCTGCAGCTCTTCTTCATCTACGAGCAGAACGACTACAAGAACATTCCCAACTTCATCACTACGGACAGCGTGCTCCAGGTATACCACATCTTCTACGACTTCACCCTGCGCAACCTGGAGACGGAGAAGCTATACGATCTCCTCGGCTGGCTCACCGATGACATGGAAAAGAGCAGCAGATCTGTGGCTGCCGGCATGACGGATCCCAAGTGGAAAGACGCTGCCGAGAGAAACCGGGCGTACTTCCTCGTCGCCAGCCGGTTAATGGGCAAGAAGGCCGCTCCCGCACCCGCGAACGTCAACTCACTGGCTGCCAAGGAACTGCAGTTAATCGCCAAACATGAGCGGGGTCCGCGGTCCGCTATTTTCCCTTATTATCCCGACTATAGTCAGTTCATCCCGCGGGGGCACTACACGAGGAGCGAGAAGCTGAAGCGCTTCTTCAAGACGATGATGTGGTATGGGTACATGCCTTTCCCGGCGATTTGCAAGATGTATGGCGAGAAAAGGGAACCATATCCCTGGTGGCCGCAGATTCGCCAGGCGGTTCTCCTTACCGTCATGCTCTACAGCACTAAGATTGACGGCAGACCAGCCATCGAAACCTGGGAGAAGATATACGAGCCTACCGTCTTCTATGTGGGAGCAGCGGACGACCTGACGCCGCACCAGTACAAGAAGATAATTGACAAGATATACGGGAAGGATCCCACGTATGCCGAGCTCCAGGACGAGCACAAACTGAAGCAGGTGTACGCTGAGCTGAAAAAACTCCCCGAGCCAAGGATTAAGGTTGCCCTCATAGGCATGCCGGGGGGAAGGCAGTTTAAGCTAATGGGTCAGCGGTACATCCCGGACAGCGAGATCATGCAGAGGTTGGTTTCGTGGCCAGAGCGTCCCTTCCCCAGGGGGTTGGATGTCATGGCGGTGCTCGGCTCGACACGGGCAGCCGACATCTTGGACAATGTCTACAAGGAGCCAAAGAAGTGGGATGAGTATGTGGCTGAGAGAAGCAAGCTTCTGGAAGAGTTCGGCGCAACTCGTCTTGCAACGTGGCAGTCGAACCTCTACTGGGGCTGGATGTGGGGCTTGGATTCGCTGCTCGATCCCTTCGGGACGGGCTACCCGTCGTTTATGGCTAACCAGGCGTGGGCGGACAAAGGTTTGAATACGTCTCTCGGCAGTTGGGCCGAGCTTCGGCATGACACGATTCTGTACGCGAAACAGAGCGCCATGGAGTGCGGCGGCGATGGGGAAGAGCCGCCGCTCCCGAAAGGATATGTCGAGCCGAATGTGGAGTTCTACAACAGGCTGCTCTGGCTGACGAAGGCTTCCAGGGCCGGGCTGGACGCGCGCGGGCTGCTGACCAACACGATCCGCGAGAAATTCGGCGACTTCGAAGACTTGCTCACCTTCCTGAAGAACGTTTCCATCAAGGAGCTGACGAATCAGAAGCTCACCCGGGCGGAGTACGACCAGATTCGCCTGTACGGAACAAATTTGGAACGGCTTACCCTGTCCGTCATCGAGGGCGGTGGATCGAACTGGTACGAAATAACCAGCGAGGCCGACAAGGACATGGCGGTAATCGCGGACGTCCACACGTCGCTCGGTGCCTGCCTGGAGGAAGCTGTGGGCCATGCAAACGAAATATACGTTGTTGTGCCCATCGAAGGGAAGCTCTATCTCACGCGGGGCGCGGTCTTTTCGTATTACGAGTTCACGCACCCATCGAGCGACCGCCTGACGGACGAGAAATGGCAAAAGATGTTGAAGGACAAGACGGCTGCTCCGCCGCCGATCTGGATAAAGAGCTTCTTGACTGGGGTAAAGCAGCAGATTCCCATTCCCAGAAAGGTCCGAAGTGCGGGTTGTTGACGATCAGGAGTGTAGCTTCGTGCCTGGTGTTTTCGGCGTTCCTGCTGGCTCTCTTGCCGGACGAGATTTCCAGGATGAGCCAGTGTCCGCCGCAGGAGCCTGCGCTTACCCTTGTCGCGGTCGGCGATGTTCTCCTGGCTCGCGGCATTGAGCGCAGGATCAGCCGATACGGCCGGGATTGGGCCTTTGAGGAGGTTGCCGAGACGCTTCGGTCCGCCGATTTGGCCTTCTGCAACCTGGAATGTCCGCTCTCCGCCGGGGGGGTCAAGGTTAACAAACCCGTCTGCTTCAAGGCGGATCCCATCAATGTCCAGTGCCTCGCAGATGCGGGCTTCGACATCGTTTCCCTCGCGAACAACCACGGATTGGATTGCGGCCGGCTTGGTCTGCTTGAGACAATGCATTATCTCGAAAAGGTGGGCATCGCCTGCGTCGGCGCTGGGAGTACCCTGGCGGAGTCAGCACAGCCGACCATCGTGGATGTCAAGGGTCTCAAAATCGCTTTGCTCGGCCGTAACGCGCTGTACCCGGAGGGAGTTTGGTTCAGGCCCGATGCAGCGAATGTGGCTCTGCTGGACCCGGAGACAATCGAGGCGGAGGTCGCAGACGCCGCAGGCCGGGCGGATGTCGTCGTTGTCAGCCTGCACTGGGGGATCGAGTATCGGAAGCAACCTCAGCCTGAGCAAGTAGAAATGGCCCGCAAACTGATTGATGCCGGAGCCGACCTGGTACTCGGCCATCATCCGCATGTCACACAGTCCGTCGAGAGGTATCACGGCGGCACGATCGCATACAGCTTGGGCAACTTCCTCTTCGATTCGCCCTTTCCCAAGTGCGAAGGGAGCGGAATACTGAAATGCAGGCTCTCCAAGTCCGGCGTGTCCCGCGTTGAACTCATCCCAGTGCGGATCGTGGACTGCCGTCCGATGATCGCCGGCGAGTAGGAGACAGCCCGTCTGATGATTGACGTCGTGAGGCGAATTTGATAGAATATCAAGTGCCAAAGACGCCCCCGTAGCTCAGGGGATAGAGCGCGGGCCTCCGGAGCCTGATGCGCAGGTTCGAATCCTGTCGGGGGCGCATTGCCCCGGGAGACAGTCCTCCGAGGCAATGCCTCCCCGTCTGTCCCCTTGATCTCCGAGTTCGAACGTGCGAGTCGGACTCGTCACGTCCGCAATGGCAGGCGCTGATTGGCCCACTGCGTTTGACCGCGTGCCTCTCCGCGTGGTATAATTCCGCGTCAATCAAGCAGTCGGTCGCGGATTTGGCGCGGAGTCTGAAGTTGGATTTGGCCAAAAAACTGAAGCAGCATGAAGCACACCCTGGTATACTGATCGTCCTCTCCGGGCCGTCCGGCGTCGGGAAGGACACCCTGCTTCGCAGGCTGGGGGAAGTCTGTCCGGGGATCGAGCGGTGCGTCACCTATACCACTCGCGAGCCTCGACCGGGAGAGGCGCCGGGTGTTGATTACAACTTTGTGAGCGCCCAGGAGTTCCGCAGAATGATCGAGGAAGGGGAGTTCCTCGAATACGCTCAGGTCCACCTCGATCTCTACGGTTCGCCGCTTTCGTGTGTGACACAGGCGCGGGAGAAGGGGCTGGACGCCATTCTCAAGATTGACGTGCAGGGCGGCCTCACCGTCAAGGAGAAGGTGCACGATGCGGTGATGATATTCGTCGCGCCGCCCTCGATGGGAGAGCTCGAGCGGCGTCTCAGAGCCCGCTACACGGATTGCGAGGCAGCCGTCACGAAGCGCCTTCACGACGCCCGCCGGGAGATCGAGCACATCCCGATGTACGATTACCTCGTCGTGAACGACGACGTCGAGGCAGCCGTGGACAGGCTGAGGTGCATCATTATGGCCGAGCGCGCGCGGATCCGATAGAACGTCGAACGTGGGATTGTTCAAAAAGGCCCTGACGCTTCCCGCCGTAGGCGCGGAATGGCGAGGGCATGGTGCCGAAACAACCCCGCGTAGGACGTTCATTCCGGTTCGGGGTTGATGGTTATGACTCTTTCGGGCAAAACAATCGTTCTCGGAGTCACCGGGGGAATCGCCGCGTACAAGGCGGTGGAGATATGTAGCACGCTCGTCCAGAGCGGCGCATGCGTCTACGTCGTCATGACGGAGCACGCAACGCAGTTCGTCGGGCCGGTGACATTTCGTGCGCTCACGGAAAACCAGGTGATCACGGGCCTGTGGGATGAGCCGCACGAGTACGAGATCGCGCACGTCTCCCTGTCGGACAAGGCGGACCTCTTCCTGATTGCGCCGGCAACCGCGAACATCCTGGGGAAGATCGCGTCCGGCGTAGCGGACGATATGCTTTCGACGATGGTAATGGCGACCCGCGCTCCCGTCGTGCTCGCTCCGGCGATGAACTGCAAGATGTGGGAGAATCCCATCGTCAGGGCGAATGTCGAGCGGCTCGAATCGCTGGGGTATGCATTCGTAGGCCCGGAGGTCGGGCGCCTTGCATGTGGCGAAGAAGGCGTTGGCAGACTGGCAGCGACTGAGAGAATCGTCCAGGCGGTGATCGAGTGCCTGGAGAGGAAGCACGACCTCGATGGTGTCCCCATCCTGGTTACAGCCGGGCCGACTCAGGAGCCGATTGATCCGGTCAGGTTCATCGCCAATCGCTCGTCGGGCAAAATGGGATATGCCATCGCCGGGGCAGCGGCTGAGCGAGGAGCAAAGGTTGTTCTCGTGTCCGGGCCTACTTCGCTGCCCGCGCCATCGAGCGCGAACTTGATCAGAGTGCAGACGGCCGCCGAGATGCTTCAAGCGGTTCTCAAACGCCTGGCAGATGTTCGCGTCGTGATCGGAGCGGCGGCGGTTGCCGATTACGCGCCTAGATCACCCGGCAAGGGCAAGATGAAGAAGTCCGACGCCGGCCTGACGCTCGAATTGATGCCTACGAAGGACATAATGGCCGAGGTTGGCCGCAGGAAAGAAGGGCGGGTCCTCGTCGGATTCGCGGCCGAGACGCAGAACCTCGTGGAGAACGCGAAGGCCAAGTTGCACGCAAAGAACCTCGACCTCATAGTGGCGAACGATGTCTCGAAGCCGGGGATCGGCTTCGGCGCGGATTTCAACGAGGTTACTATCGTTGATAAGAGCGGCGGGGTGGAGCAACTGCCGCGCCTGCCGAAGATCCAGATCGCGCATCAGATCCTCGATTCGGTCAAGAAAGCGCTCGCACAGTAATTCCGCCTCCCTCCGGGAGAGGGCTAGGGTGAGGGCCTGCAAGAATCGGCCCTGATAGGTATTGTGAGTAAACTGGAGGATTGAGTTGAGAGCAAACAGACACTTCTTCACTTCCGAATCCGTTGCTGAGGGGCATCCCGACAAGCTGGCCGACCAGATATCGGATGCGATCCTCGATGCAATACTTGATAAGGACCCCGTCGGTCGTGTCGCGTGTGAGACGCTGGTCACCACGGGCTTCTGTATGGTGGCGGGCGAGATCACAACCAGCACCTATGTCGAAATCCCGTCTCTGGTGCGCCACACGATTGAAGAGGTAGGTTACACGCGCGCGAAATACGGCTTCGACTTCGAGAACGTGGGTGTGCTCACGGCTATTCAGTCGCAGTCGTCCGACATAGCGATGGGTGTTGACATGGGCGGGGCAGGGGATCAGGGGATGATGTTCGGCTTTGCGTGCACCGAGACGCCCGAGCTGATGCCGATGCCTATCATGCTTGCCCATAAGCTCGTTCGCCAGCTCGCAATCGTCAGGCGCACCGGTCAGTTGGACTATCTGCGCCCGGATGGCAAGAGCCAGGTGACGGTCGAGTACGAAGGATTCCGGCCGATCCGTGTGGACAAGGTTCTCGTGGCGGCCCAGCACCAGCCCACGATCCCTCAGTCAACCATATTTCAGGATGTCGTCGAGCGCGTGATCAAGCCAACCATCCCGCCGGAGCTGCTCGACAAGAACACCAAGTTCCTGGTGAACCCTACCGGCAGCTTTTCCATCGGCGGTCCGCGGGCCGATACCGGTCTCACCGGCCGGAAAATCGTGGTGGATACGTACGGCGGCATGTCCAGGCATGGCGGCGGCTGCTTCAGCGGCAAGGATCCTACCAAGGTTGACCGATCTGCGGCTTACATGATGCGATACATAGCGAAGAACATTGTCGCCGCCGGACTCGCGGAGAGATGCGAGCTTCAAGTCGCGTACGCCATCGGGGAAAAGCTGCCTCTCTCGATGCTGGCGGATACCTTTGGCACTGGCAAGATTCCAGATAAGCGCATTGTCCAATTAACCACCAAATACTTCGACCTGAGCCCCCAAGGCATAATCAACAAGCTGGAACTGCGGCGGCCTATCTACAGACAGACCGCCGTGTACGGGCATTTCGGCCGCGTTGACCTGAACGTCGCGTGGGAAGACACGGATATGGCCGAAACCCTCCGAAAAGAGGCCGGAGTGTAGTTGTATGCCAGCGTTATCGTAGATGCCGATGCGCCGGGCCTATCCCAGCCCTTCACATACCGCGTGCCGGAGGATTTGGAGGGCGAGGTCTTCCACGGCGCCTGCGTCGCTGTTCCTTTCTCCGGTAGGGAACTGGTGGGCTACATCGTTGATCTCGGGGAAACTGCCCCGGAGATCGAGGACATCAAGGACCTCGTTGCCGTTGTCCCGTATGCCTGTGCGCTCAATCCACCTCTCCTTCGCCTCGCCCGTTGGATTTCCGAGTACTACGCAGCGCCCGTGGCTCATTCCGTCCGCGCCATCGTGCCGGAAGTGATGAGCGCGACGGTGAGCTCCATCGTCCGCCTCCTCGATCCTGAAAGGGTGTCCAGCTCCTCTCCGAACCAGCAAAGGCTTGTGGAGGTTCTCGCGGACATGGGCGGCGCGGCTGACGCCGACGCGCTCAAGGCCAGGGCCAGGATGGACAAGTTCGCTTCCGCGCTGAGGCAGTTGAGAGCCCGCGGAGCTGTGGAAGTTGTGCGCTCGTTGGAGCTTCCGAAGGCACGCCCGCTGATCGTCCGAGGGCTTGCAATTGCCGAGGACGAGGAGATCCCCGAGCTCGATCAACTTGTGTCTCGGGCTCCGAAGCAGGCTGCGATGCTGAAAGAACTCGCGCGTGAGGGAGGCCCGATTCGGCAGGCGGAACTGCTGCGCCGGGTGGACAGCTCCTCCAGCCCGGCTCGCGCCTTGGTGCAGAAGGGGCTTGCGAGGAAAGTCCAACTGCGCGTTCGCCGGAAGCCGTTTGAATCGAGGGCGGCAGACGTTCGCGCAGGTTTCACGCTTACGGAGGCCCAGGAGAATGCGGTTCGAGCCGTCGCTGAGGGGCTTTCGGCCGGTCTGCCGCACACAACTTTGCTATACGGCGTTACCGGCAGCGGCAAGACTGAAGTCTACCTGCGAAGCATCGCCGATGTGCTTGATCGTGGGGGAAGCTGCATCGCGCTGGTACCGGAGATATCGCTGACCACCTATCTGGCGCATGCGTATGCTTCTCGTTTCGGCGACAGGCTGGCAGTCTTGCACAGCAGGCTGTCCGTGGGCGAGCGCCATGATGAATGGCGAAGGATAGAGAGCGGCGAGGCGAAGGTCGTTCTGGGCCCGCGCTCGGCGGTATTTGCGCCCGTCCGCAATCTCGGGCTGGTAGTGGTGGATGAGGAGCACGAGCCATCGTACAAGCAGGAGCACTCGCCCAGGTACAACGCGCGCAGCGTGGCGGAGGAGCGGGCGAGATCGGAGGGGGCTTCTGTCGTCCTGGGGAGCGCGACTCCGGCGGTCGAGACGTTCCATCGCGCACAGTCGGGCGAGATAAGCCTCGCGGTGCTTGACAAGAGAATAGACGACAGGCCGCTTCCCGCGGTCAGATTGGTTGATCTTAGAGAGGAATTCGAGCGCGGGCGCAGGAGCTTCTTCAGCGAGCAGCTCGAGGAGGCGGTCGCAGAACGGCTCACGCGGCGCGAGCAGGTCATCCTGTTCGTGAATCGCCGAGGTTATGCGTCGTTTATCTTGTGCAGGACGTGCGGCTACACGGCGAGGTGCAGCAATTGCGATGTGTCCCTGACTTACCACGCTGGGGCAAGGATGCTCCGCTGCCACCATTGCAATGAAAGCCGCCCAGCTCCAACAGAGTGTCCGAAGTGCGGCGGGCCTCACATCAGGCAGTTCGGAGTCGGCACGGAGCGAGTCGAGGAGGAGGCCCGCAGAGCCTTTCAGGAGGCATCCGTCATCCGCATGGACAGCGACACCACGCGCCGGAAGGGCTCTGTCGCCAAGCTCCTGGATACGTTCGATCGGGGCGAAGCCGACATCCTGGTTGGCACGCAGATGGTGGCGAAGGGCCTTGACTTCCCGAATGTCACGCTGGTCGGCGTCGTCAGCGCCGATACTGCTCTGCACCTGCCCGATTTCCGCGCTGCGGAGCGCACTTTCCAGTTGCTGACTCAGGTGAGCGGTCGTGCAGGCAGGGGTGACGTTCCCGGCGAGGTGATCATCCAGTCCTTCTCGCCGGAGCATTACGCGATCGAGGCGGCAGCCCGCCAGGACTACGCGAGCTTCTACGAGCAGGAAATCGCTTACCGGCAGGAACTGTGCTATCCGCCGTTCGCGCGGCTCATCAACATAGTTTCGAGCGATTCGGTTATTGGTTATGCTGAAAGCAGGCTGCGCGAGCTTGCGTCTATGCTCGAAGCGCGCATCCCGCGGGAAACGGTGGATATCCTCGGGCCTGCGCCAGCGCCGATCTCGAAGCTCAAGGGCTTGTACCGGTGGCATCTGGTGCTCAAGGATCGTGGAAGTCCTGGTCTTTCCAGGATTGTCAGGGACAGCCTGGACAGCATGCCGTCAACAGCCAGGGCCGGCCTGATGCTCGACGTTGATCCGCTCACGATGCTATAATGGCTGAGCAGACAGGCAGAAATTGGAGTATTGGAGTAGGCTGCCGTCTGCAGTTTCTTCCTCGGCGAGAGGCATTTGGATGGCTGGACGAGAGATTGTGAAGTATCCGGATCCCGTGCTCCGCGAGCGGGCGAAGAATATATCCAAAGTCAATCCGGGCGTCAGGAAGCTGGTTAAGGACATGATTGCCACCATGCACGAGACGTGCGGTCTCGGCCTCGCGGCCAACCAGGTCGGCGTCCTCCAGAGGATTTTCGTCTACGATGATGGCACCGGCCCGGGTGTCGTGATCAACCCGAAAGTCGTGAGGGCGAGCGGTGAGCAGATGGGGGTCGAGGGCTGCTTGAGCGTGCCGGGCCTCCAAGGCGAGGTGAAGCGCGCCGAGCAGGTTGTGGTCAAGGGAACGGATTTGAGCGGCAAGACCGTCAAGATAAAAACGGAGGGCCTGCTGGCGCGAGTCTTCCAGCACGAAATGGACCATCTGAATGGCACTCTCTTCATAGATCGGGCCGAACCCGATTCGCTGTACTGTGTAACTGAAGAAGAACAGCGCCAGGCGTGATTCCGTCGTCAGCAGCCGCTATCAGGCATGTTAAGTCACGCATCATTCCGGAGGCGCATCGAATGCGCATTCTATTCATAGGCACGGGCGGCTTTGCGATTCCCATGTTGAAGGCGCTCCTCGCATCGAAACACCAGGTGATCGGTGTGGTGACTCAGCCTGACCGCCCGGCCGGCCGCGGTCTGCAGATGAGAGTATCGGCGGTGAAGCAGGTGGCGCTCCAAGCCGGTGTTCCGATCCACCAGCCTGAGAAGGTTCGCTCCGAGGAGTTCATCAGCCTCGTCCGGGAATTGTCGCCCGATGCCATTGTCCTAGCCGCGTTCGGGCAGATAATCCCCAAGTCAGTGCTCGATATTCCCAGATTCGGAAGCCTCAACGTCCATGCCTCGATTCTCCCAAAGTACCGTGGCGCGGCTCCTGTGCACCATGCCTTGTTCAACGGGGAAACGCGCACCGGCGTAAGCACGATGCTAATGGATCCCGGCCTCGATACCGGGCCGATCCTCCTCCAGCAAGAGGTAGAAATCCGCCCGGCGGATAATGAGGGAACGCTGGAAGCCCGCCTTGCGGAGGCAGGCGCCGCTCTGCTGCTTGAAACCCTGGAGAGGCTCGGACAGGACGCCATTAGTCCTAGACCTCAGGATGACGCACAGGCGACCTATGCGCCTTCCGTCAAGAGGGAAGAGTGTGTGATACGTTGGGAAGACGAGGCACAGACGATAGTAAACCGGATCAGGGGATGCACTCCCCGGCCGGGGGCATACACCGTCTGGCGCGGCTCGCCCCTGAAGGTTTGGAGCTCTGCTGCGGCGGAGGATGCGGCGCCAGCGGGCGAGCCCGGCGAGGTTCTTCGCGCCGGCGCCGAAGGTGTGCTGGTCCGGGCGGGACACGGGGCAGTGCTTCTGGTCGAAGTGCAGCCCGAGAACCGGAAGCGAATGCATGCCAGTGAGTTCGCCAGAGGTTACGGCGTCGTGAAAGGCGTGAGACTCGCATAGCTTGATTTGTGCTGCGAACGGTGCTATACTCTATCTGAAGCCCCCATCAGGTTGAGCCCTATCTCCGATAGCGCGGGCCGTCTCTTATCAACAGGCGGTAGCAGGCGAGCTGTAAACGGATGCATCATTCTCTTGTTTATTCAATACCGTCGGCCTTGCTTCTAAGAGGTAGGGAGATGGGTGACGTCGAAGAGCACCTCGAGCGGGGCATTGCGTTCAAAGTTGAGGGCCGCTACGAGGAAGCGATAGCGGAGTTCCAAAAGGCGATTTCTGCAGATACCTCCAATGACGAGGCTCGCAGGCAGCTCGGATTGGTGTATGGGTTCACGGGGCTGTTCGATGAGTCTGTTGAGGAGCTGAAGAAGGCAGTTGAGATGAACCCGCAGAACCTTGGCGCAAGGAACGATCTAGCGATGACGTATGCCATGCTGGGGATGTGTGAAGAGGCGAGGGCGGAGTTCTTGGCCGTCCTAGAGATTGATCCATCCAACGAGGTCGCCCGCAGGGAACTTGTGTATTTCTGACGTTTCGGTCGCAATTGGAGCTACAGGCTTTTGGGCTTGGGAAGTATAACCATAGAGTTTCAGCCTTCCGGGAAAGTCGTGCAGACCGAACCCGGAACGCCTCTCCGGCAGGCGGCGCAGATCGCTGGTGCCGATCTGGATACGCCCTGCGGCGGCAAGGGCCGCTGCGGGAAGTGCGCGGTTGTCTTCCTGCAGGGTGCACCTCCTCCGACCCCTACCGAACTTGATAGGCTAACTGACACCGAGTTGATTCAAGGGTGTCGCCTTGCCTGCCAAACCACGGTCTATGAGCACGCGGTCGTTTGTGTGCCTGACAGCAGCCAGGCGGCAAGCATCCTGACTGCCGGTACGGCGCGTCAAACGGCGCTGCGCCCGGCCATTACCAAGAAACATGCCCGTATCCCGAAGCCAACGGTGGACGACCTGCGCTCCGACCTCACGCGGGTGCTGGAAGCTTTCGACATTGCCCCTAGTCAGGCTGGTCTCGATGTGGCGGCCCTTCGCAGGCTTGCGAGTGACCTTCGGCGCGCCGATTTCGGCGTCACAGGGGTATTCGCTGGCGGCAGGCCAATCGACTTCGAGCCTGGCGATACCACGGGGGAGTGCTTCGGCGCCGCGGTTGACATCGGAACCACTACTCTGGCGGCCTACCTCCTGGATCTGAACAGCGGGCGTCAGTTGTCCGTTGCTGCCTCCATGAATCCGCAGGCGCGAATCGGTGAGGATGTGGTAAGCCGCATCAGCTATGTGATGGAACGGCCTGGCGGATTGGAGGAACTCCGGGCTTCGATAGTCGGTGAGCTGAACAGGCTGCTTGGCGATCTGGCGGACGGGGCCGGCATCTCCCCTCAGCGCATCTATGAGGTATCGGTCGTCGGCAACACCTGCATGATGCACTTGCTGCTCGGCATAGACCCGAGACACCTGGCGGTGGCGCCGTACGTTCCGGTTGTGAGCCGCAGCTTGTACATGCGTGCGCGTGAGCTTGGAATCGGCATCAATGATTTCGGGTACGTGCATGTCCTCCCGAGCATAGCAGGATACGTCGGGGCCGATACGGTCGGAGTCATCCTGGCCACCGCGCTCTACGAATATGAGCGCCCGGCTCTGGCGGTGGACATCGGCACGAACGGCGAGATAGTCCTGGGATGCAAGGGCCGAATACTTGCGTGCTCTACTGCAGCCGGCCCGGCCTTCGAAGGAGCGCATATCAGGCATGGTATGCGGGCGGCGCCCGGAGCCATCGATGCGGTCTGGTTCGACAATGGTGCGATTCGGTTCAGCACTGTCGGCGGGGCGAAGGCAGCCGGAATCTGCGGATCGGGACTTCTCGATGCGGTTGTTTGCCTGGTTCAGGCAGGAATTGTAGAGCCGGGCGGCAGAATAGTAGATGCTGGCGAAATACCCAAGGAATTCGCGCACCTTTCCGAGAATCTTCACGGTGGAGATCGCGGCAACGAGTTCGTACTGGCTGCTGCCGAGGAGTCGTGCACCGGCGGGCCGATCGTTATTACCCAAAGGGATGTCCGGGAGGTCCAGCTTGCGAAGGGGGCGATTGCTGCCGGCATACAGACTTTGATGGAGCGGCTGAATGTTCGCGCGGATGACCTCGATAGAGTCGTCCTGGCTGGTGCGTTCGGCAACTATGTGCGCAAGGAGAGCGCGATAGCGGCCGGGATGATTCCGGATGTGCCGCTGTCCAAGGTGCACTTGGTCGGCAATGCAGCCGGCGAGGGTGCGAAGCTGGCGCTCATCTCGCTTGATATGCGCGGGGACGCAGAGTGCATCGCCGAGTCCACCGAATACGTCGAGTTGACAACGGAAACGGGTTTTCAGGAGAGGTTTGCAGACGCGCTCATGCTTGGCAATTGGAGCCGGACGTGAGCGACGCGGAATCAATGGTACATGGGGGTGTACGAATGTTCAATTACGAGGAGCTGACCGACGCGCTGATAAACGGCAAGGCGCCGGTGGTCCGAGAGCTCACCGAGAAAGCCCTGGCGGCAGGTGAGAGGCCTCAGGATATCCTAAACAAGGGTCTAGTCGCGGGAATGGGTGTCGTCGGCGAGAAGTTCAAGAACAACGAGTTCTACGTTCCGGAGGTGCTGATCGCTGCGCGGGCTATGAAGTTCGGGATGGAGATTCTGCGCCCGAAGCTGGCGGAGACGGGCGTGCAGCCGGTTGCGAAAGTGGCGATCGGGACCGTGCGGGGCGATCTGCACGACATCGGCAAGAACTTGGTGGGCATGATGATGGAAGGCGCAGGCTTTGAGATCGTAGACCTCGGCGTTGATGTCAAGCCTGAGCAGTTTGTGCAAACGATTAAGGCGGGGGATGCCGGGCTTGTATGCCTGTCGGCGCTGCTCACGACGACAATGCCTGCAATGAAGGAGACCATCCAGGCCTTTCAGGAGGCCGGCCTCCGGAGCGGTGTGAGCATCATGATCGGCGGCGCCCCGGTCACGCAGAGCTACGCGGATGAGATCGGAGCCGATGGCTACGCGCCCGATGCTGCGAGCGCGGTTGATCGAGCCAAGGAGCTGCTCAGGGTGGCATAGCTTGCTGCCTTTGATATATGCGCAAGAGCCCTGGAGACCTGGCATCTGTCCCCGATCTCGGGGGTTAGCTTTTGTGGAGGCAAACAGTGGGTAAAGGGTCGTTCGTGCCGATAGTCTTGATACTGGTCAACGTCGTTCTAGGTTCGATCGGGCAAGTCTCGCTCAGATATGGGGCGTCCCTATTGGGCGATCTGCGTGCTGGACAGGGGATTGCTGCAAGCGTGCTCTGCGCGTTCAAAGGAATCTTCACGCTATATATATTCCTTGGTTTTTCCCTCTACGCGATAAGCTCCGTGCTGTGGGTGCTTGTCCTGAATCAGGTGAGCCTGAGCTTTGCCTACCCAATGATCAGTCTAAGCTATGTGCTCGTCGTACTGCTTTCCGCAGTGATCCTGGGAGAGAGAGTTCCCCTTGTGAGTGTGGGCGGCCTCGTCTTGATATGCGTGGGCGTCAGCCTCATAGGGATCGGATATGGCGCGGGTAAGTAGGCGCTCTGCAGTCTAACCTGGCGCTGAGAACGCTGACCAGCCCGGAGGAAAGTTGGATTCCGGGCCGGTCGCTTGTGTCTGCAACGCCGCTTCTTGCTGTGCTACGCTGGGAGACCTCGATGCTCTTGCGCCTGAGATGCCTCCACGAAAGCCGCGATCTTGCTTCCTGCCTCTCGGCTCAGCGAGCCAAACTCGACTTCTAATACATAGCGCATGATGTCTTCGCCGCGGATGCGGGAGACCTTTCGCACCTGGCCGCTCACCGCAATCGGCTGTTCTACCGAAGGCAGGAAAAGCTCCATGTCGAGTACGGTGCCTTCGATCAGATCCAGTTGGCACGGTAAGATCAGCCTTATGCCCCCTCGTTGTATCTCCCGACTTCCGCAGTAGACCCTGACTTCTTCGCTGCTGCTGTGCGTGAGTTTCAGCCCAACCAGCAGCGGCTGCTCGAGACGAACGAACGTCTCCCGATGCAGGTTGAGCAATTCGCCCAGCCCCATCACGGGCGGGTGCCCTTCTTCATGGTCCGGCGCGATGCTGTCCTGCACAACGCTGAATGCGACGCCAGTGTCGTTGGCGGAGGTCGCGCGTATGCCTTTCAATGGGACCGGCATCTCCGATCCGCTGGGTCCAGGCAGCGGCGGGCTGGAGTACGTTTTCCTGCATGCATGATTCGTGGGAGTTCTTGCACCCTTGCGGGCATGAGTGATGTCCTGCTTCTTTCCCCGCGCCCAGTCCGGCGCGGTGTCCTTGCGGTCCGCCATTTGAGCTCCTTCCAAGCTACTCTGAGGTGTGTCCCTACTCGCATCCGCCGTGCTGTGAGGTTGCTACGTTACAATTATCGTGCCTGGCTTGGCCGTTGCTAAGGTGATAAAAGTACCAGTTTCTGCGCTCGGTGACGGCGCCCGCCTGCTGAGTCGCGGTGTGGTATAATAACCGGGTCGGCTTGGATTCCGGTTTCCGAGCTGGCCGGGAGTTTCTGTATGCGCGATTACGACATCATCGTAGTGGGAGCGGGGCACGCTGGCTGTGAGGCGGCGCTCGCCGCCGCCCGGGTGGGCTGCCGCTGCCTGCTCCTGACCCTCAACACGGATAGCGTCGCCCTCATGCCGTGCAACTGCAGTATAGGCGGGCCTGCAAAGGGCCATCTCGTCCGCGAGATAGATGCCCTCGGCGGCCAGATGGGCTTCAACATTGATGCGACATACACGCACATCCGCATGCTGAATACGGGAAAGGGGCCGGCGGTGCAGGCGCTTCGCGCCCAGGCGGATAAGCAGCTCTACCAGGCGGCGATGAAGCGGACGCTGGAGACCCAGCCCGGCCTCGATCTGGAGCAAGCGCTCGTGGAGCGCATCCTGGTGAAGGATGGGACTGCCGTGGGTGTTGCCACGCAGGCCGGCGTCGAGTACCGGGCGAGGGCCGTCATCGTGACGACCGGCACCTTCCTCCGGGGGCTGATCCATATCGGCGAGGTAAGCTATCCGGCCGGTAGGGCGGGGGAGTTCCCTGCGGAGAAACTGTCGGATTCGCTTCGGGAGCTTGGTTTCGAGCTGGGACGCCTGAAGACCGGCACCACTGCCAGGGTTCACAAGGCCAGCATTGACTTCTCGAAGACGGTGGAGCAGCCTTCCGATGGAGAGCCGCTGGCATTCTCGTTCATGTCTCCCCGCAAGAAGCGCGAGGGCCTGCTTCCGTGCTGGCTGACCTACACGAACGAGCGAACACATGAGATCGTCCGGCGTAACCTGCATCGGTCGGCGATGTATGGAGGTCGGATCGAGGGTATAGGGCCTCGTTACTGCCCATCCATCGAGGACAAGATCGTCAAGTTTCCCGATAAGGAGAGGCATCAGGTGTTCCTGGAGCAGGAGGGCTGGAACACCGACGAGGTCTACGTGCAGGGGATGTCCACCAGCCTCCCCGAAGATGTGCAGATCGAGTTGCTGCACACGATCCCCGGCCTCGAGAACGTTGCCATGATGCGCGCCGGCTATGCGATCGAATACGATTTCGTGCCGCCGACCCAGCTCAAGCCGAGTCTGGAGACGAAGCCGGTGTCGCGGCTCTTCTTCGCAGGCCAGATCAACGGCACTTCGGGCTATGAGGAAGCGGCGGCACAGGGATTGATGGCGGGCATCAACGCAGCCCTCGCGCTTCGGGGCAGGAAGCCGCTCGTTCTCGACAGATCGCAGGCGTACATCGGCGTGATGATTGACGATCTTGTGACAAAGGGCGTCAACGATCCCTATCGGCTGCTCACGTCCCGCGCGGAGTACCGCCTCCTTCTCAGACAGGATAATGCAGACCTGCGGCTCACCCCGATCGGGCGCAAAGTCGGCCTTATCAAGGATAATCGCTGGTCTGCATTCCTCGAGAAGTCCAAGCTAATAGATACTGAGATGGATCGCCTCAGGCGTACTCACATAAGGCCGGATGAGAGCGATAAGCTGGCCGTTCTGGGCCTGGAGAGCCTGCCGCGCAGGCTCTCACTCGAGAACCTGCTTCGCCGCCCGGGTCTGCGCTACGCCGACATAGTATGCCTGGATGGGCTGAGATCGCGGCTCCCGGCCGATATTGAGGAACAGGTTGAGCTTCAGGTGAAGTACGAGGGCTACATCCGGCGTCAGCAGGCCCAGGTCGAGCGGCACAGGCGGCTCGAAGTGCTTCGCATACCGGATCGGTTCGACTACGGCGCGGTGGCTGCGCTCTCTAGAGAAGGCCGGGAGAAGCTCACGCGCGTCCGGCCGGCATCCATCGGCCAGGCCGCCCGAATTCCGGGCCTGACTCCTGCCGACATCTCGATCCTCATGGTAGTCCTCGAGCGCGATCGGCGGCGGAGGACATGATGAGTGATGAGTGAGGGAATGGTCGTGGCACCTGGAGAGGTCAAAGGGAATTGACGACGCATACGAATGCCCGCAGGGCGGGCAGAGCGTATTTCTGAAAGGGGGACTGGTATGCATAAGTTACCAACAAATCCAACCGCGGACAAAAGCACGCCCCGACGGCATTTCTTGTGGACGGTGCTCCTTGGCTTATTCAGCGCCATGTCTGGGAAGCAAGTCTTCGCCGCGCAGGAGAAACCTGCGCAGTCTTCGCTATCTACTGAGGGGCAATTCGTCAAGACGCACATGTGGAAGGGCAAGCCGCCTCGCGAGCCGCTCGACACTATGCTCCTTTTTGAGCGGTCGGACAATCATAATGATTGCGCGACACCTCATGAAATCCTGTCGCTTGAGCACGAGGAGAAGGGCAGTAAATCCTACCCGTGGACCGTCTACTCACACCTCACCACACACCATGCCGAGGGAGACGCCTGCGTGTTCTACTCGCGCCTTCACAAGAACGGTCGCGGCTGGTCGTGCGGGATGCACTCAGAGGTCTTCAGCAGCGCCCCGATGGTCGGGCTGGGCATGAACATCGAGATGACGAACGACTACGCCGGGCCAGAACAGACCCAGTTGATTGGCATGAACATTCAAATTCGGGGTACACACGCCTGCCAATACGGGATTCAGGTGCATGGCGATGGCCCTTGCGAAAAGGCGATCGGTCTCAACGGCAAGGGCCGGACAGGTCTCGACCTTGCAGGCGAGTATGGCGTCGGCATACATACCCACAAGAACAGCCTTCGCCTCGACGAGGGTGCGAGCATTGAGCTCGACGGCGCCGGCAAGGTCCGCCTCCGATTTATGAACGGCAGGATCGAGTTCCTAAGCGGGGACAAGTCTATAGGACATATCAAGGTTGATGGCGAGGACCATGAGCTCTAATACTGCACGTTCGAAGACTGACCGGGAGGTTTCCATGCCATACAAGATGATTCAGGTCGGCGCCGGAGGGTTTGGCGCACTGTGGTGCCAGCGCTTTCTCCCACCGAATATCGCGGACGGCCTCGTCGAGGTTGTGGCTGCGGCAGACATCAATCCCGAGGCGCTGAGCAGCGCGCGGGAGTTCCTTGGCCTGCGTGATGATCAGTGCTACACGGACGTCAACCGCGCCTTCGAGGAAAACAAGGCCGACTTCTGCACCATCGTCGTGCCGCCCGCGTTCCACGAGCAGATAGTGGATATCGCCTTGGCGCATGACACGCATATCCTGTCCGAGAAGCCGATCGCCGATACTCTGGCTGCCTCGGTGCGCATCGCCGATAAGGTGAAGCGCGCCGGGAAGAAGATGGGCGTGACCATGAGCCACCGCTTTGACCAGGACAAGACTGCGCTGCGCGAGGAACTTCGGTCCGGGCGGCACGGAGCGCTCGATTATCTGATATGCCGCTTCACCTGCGACTGCCGCAAGTTCGGGAGCTGGGGCGCGTTCCGCCATGAGATTTCCGACACCTTGATGGTTGAGGGGGCAGTGCACCACCTTGACATCCTGGCCGACCTCGCCGGTGCAAAATGTGATACGATCTACGCGCAGACCTGGAATCCCTCGTGGGGCGAATTTCGCGGCGATTCGCAGGGGTTGGTAATGATGCACTTTGAGAACGGCAGCCGGGCCTTCTATGAGGGCGCGAAAACCAACGCGGTGGGGCTGAACGGATGGACGGAGGAGTATATCCGGGCCGAGTGCGAGAAGGCGACGCTCATTCTCAGTCATCGTCGCCTCGAGTGCTTCGCCTACGACCCGTCCCAGCAGGCGTCAAGCAAAGAGGAGGGCACCGGAGAGACGATCCATCTGCGGGAACAGCCTAAATGGGCGAATACGTGGCTTATCGAAAAGTTCGTCCGCTGGCTCGACGGCGGCGTGCCGATGGAAACCAACGTGGAGGATAACCTGCAGTCGGTAGCGCTGATTTTCGCCGCCATCGAGAGCAGCCGAACAGGTCAGCCCATACGGGTGCAGGAGTTCCTTGCCAAGGCCCGCCAGGCGGCTCGTTCCGGTGGTGGGTAGCAGTATAAGGAGTTCGATGTTACTCCCATAACCCCACACTCCCACACTCCCATACTCCCATTCCGGCGTTCCTCCATTCTTTCTCACGTTTCCTCTTCCCAAGTGTGTCGGAACAAGATAGAATAGAGCCAGGATTGCGTCCAGAGGCTCTGGTGTTTGACATAGTCATCAAGAACGGGCTCATCGTGGATGGCGCTGGCGCCCCGGGGTTCCGGGCGGATCTGGGCATAGCAGGCGACCGCATTGCCCAGATAGGGGAACTCGACGCCGCTGGTGCGCGTATGCTTGATGCGGAGGGCTGTGTAGTTGCGCCTGGATTCATTGACATCCACTCGCACACCGACGAGCTGGTACTCGCCAACCCGAGCTGCGAGAGCAAGGTAACGCAGGGCGTGACAACGGAGGTTTCAGGCAACTGCGGTGATTCGGCTGCCCCTCGTGGAGGCTGTCAGGACCTCGAGGAGTATATGAGTTGGCTGGCGGAGCATGGCATCGAGCCGACCTGGCGGACCATGGGCGGGTTTTTCGCTCGGTTGGACGAGCTGCCGATGACTATCAATTTCGCCACACTCGTTGGCCACGGGGTCGTCAGAGCAGCCGCGATGGGCTACCAGGATAGAAAGCCCACCGAGAGCGAGCAGGCCGAAATGCGCCGCCTTGTCGAGCAGGCCGTGGAGGAGGGTGCGTTCGGCCTTTCGACGGGTCTGATATATCCGCCGGGCTGCTATGCCGGCACCGAAGAGTTGGTTGATTTGTGTCGCGTCGTCGCCCGCTGCGGCGGCATCTACGCCACTCACGTGCGGGACGAGGCCGAGGGTCTCCTGGCAGCGGTTGAGGAGGCCGTTCGGATCGGACGCGAGGCAGGCGTTGGGATACAAATCTCGCATCACAAGGCTTGCGGCCGCAAATCCTGGGGCAAGGTGAAAGACAGCCTTGCCATGATAGAAGAGGCGCGATCCCAGGGACTGGATGTGTGGGCCGATCAGTATCCATACCTCGCAACTTCAACCGGCTTGGGGGCGATGCTCCCGCGATGGGCTCACAATGGCGGGACATCCGCCCTTCTTGCGAGGCTGAGCAGTCAAGCCGAGCGGCATAGGCTGAGGGAGCAGTTGATACGCGATGCCCAGGACGGCCGGATAGCTGATCTCGGCGGCTGGGACTCGGTGGTCGTCAATCTCGTCCGTCAGGAGAAAAACAGCTTCTGTGAGGGCCGGAGCATCGCCGAAATCGCGCAGATCACCCGGAAGCATCCTGTTGACACCGTGCTCGATCTTCTGCTGGATGAGCGGGGCAGCATAGGCATAATGCATTTTGTGGTGAACGAGCAGGACGTCGCGGATGTGATTCGGCACCCGGCTGTCGTCATCGGGTCGGATGCGACGGCTCGCGCTGCGGAAGGGCCCCTGAGCCGTGGGAAGCCGCATCCACGCGCCTATGGCACATTCCCCCGCGTGCTTGGTAAGTACGTCCGCGAGGAAGGGATTCTCTCGTTGGAAGAGGCGGTGGCGAAGATGACCGGGCGAACCGCTCGGAGGCTCTCCCTGGTGGGCCGAGGTATTCTAGCCGAGGGATACTATGCGGATGTTACAGTATTCGACCCGGACAGCGTTGCGGATACGGCAACCTTCAAAGAGCCGTACAACTTTGCAAACGGGATCCGATACGTCCTGGTCAACGGTGAGGTTGTTCTTGAGGACGGTCACCTGGCTGATGTGGGGCAGTGCGCGCCTGGCCGGGTGCTGCGACGCGGTATGAACTGAGGGAGGTTCGCTTGTGAATCGAAGGATTATTCTTGTGCTCATTGGCATAATAGCCGTCGGCTGCGCGGGACTATACGCCATACAGCGGGGTCCATCTCTGCTCCTGCGCCGGCCGGCGCGTGAGCGCATAGCTTTCATTTCCGATAGGGCTGGCCATCCTGATATCTGGACGATGCGGACGGACGGGTCCGACGCGATCCAGGTGACGAATGACTCGGCGGACGATTGTCTGCCCGTCTGGTCGCCCGATGCAAGAGAGCTCGTGTCTATCTCCAATAGGCGGGACGGTAGATACCAGGTGTTCGTCTCAGCTTGGAACGGTGACTATACTCGCGGCCTAACCGTCAGCGAGGCTACCAAGGACGTGCCGGTCTGGACGCCCGACGGCAAGGAGATCACCTTCATTTCCGGCGGGAGGGTCTATGCCGTGACAAGGCACAGTAGGCGAGAGGAGCAGTACTTGCCGCCTCCGAATGTGCCGGAAGAGGAGAAGATGGTAAGTGGGCTGAACTTGCCCTACACATATGCCGCTTGGTCCCCCGGCCGCAAAGTCCTGCTGTTCGTGCAGAACACCGATATGGGAAAGGTGGCAGCCGCAGCCGATTCAGACGATCTGGCGGATGAGGACTTCCAGGCATATGGCGTCACTATGGCGCGAGGTCTGGACGTCGCCTGGGCGCCGTCGGGTCAGCGCGTCGCCGCCGGGTTTATCAATCGCAAGGGCGAGAGCGGCCTGCTCGTAGTGGACCTTGAGAAAGTAGAGGCGACAGACCTTCTTGTCTCCAAAGGTGACGGCAGGGGGACAGCAAAGCCGGCCTGGTCGCCCGACGGAAAGAAAATCGCATTCGAGATGTGGACTGTAAAGGACGGCATGCAGGACAAGTGCCTGGGGATCCACGTCATAAGCGCGTCGGGAGGGACCCCTGCGCCCGTGATTACGGGCGATGCTCGGGAGCCCTGCTGGTCACCAGATGGCAAGCAGCTCGTTTGCACCGTTGCGCGGGAGGATGGAAAGCGCGATATCTGGCGCGTGAACGCTGATGGCTCCGGCGCGGTCAACCTGACCAAAGGCATGGGTGATAACTATGATCCCGCTTGGTCGCCGGCCTTGCGGTAGAGTAGGGAACTGGAGTGACGGAGTATTGGAGTAATGGAGTGCTGGGGACCCGGAACTGCATTGCGCCGCTGATCGCTGTATGTGATGAACGCCGAAAGATACATTGTTGACCAGCTCATAGCGTACATTGGCAACAAGCGCAAGCTTGTCTCGCTGATTCGGAACGCCATCGAAGCCGCAGGCGTTCGAGGCGGTACCTTCTATGACGCCTTCGCCGGCAGCACCGTCGTGTCACGCCTGGCGAAGACCCTTGGTTATCGTGTCATCGCCAACGACTGGGAGCCCTATTCCCATTACATCGGCCTTGCGTACATCAGGAACAATCGCCCGCCGGACTTCCACGTCCTCGGCGGCCTCCAGAGCGCGATCAACACCCTAAATCAGCTCGAACCCGTCCGCGGGTACATCGCTCGTCACTATTGCCCTGAGGATGATGAAGACTGCGATCCGGACTCGGAGCGCATGTTCTACACTCAGGAGAACGGCCGTCGGATAGATGCGATTCGCGAACAGATCGCATCCTGGAAGGCGTCGGGAGCGATCAGCGAGGACGAGGAGGCGGTGCTGTTTGCCCCACTCATCTTCCAGGCCGCGTATTGCAGCAATACCTCCGGGGTATTCAAGGGATTTCATCGCGGCTGGGGCGGTGCGACGAAGACGGCTTGGTACCGCATTCGCAGCACGCTGACTCTTGCAGCCCCGGTATTCTGGGATAACGGGCAGAAGAATCTGGTCTACCGCGAGGACGCGAACTCCCTTCTGGACGAGATCGAGTGCGATATAGCCTACCTTGATCCCCCTTACAACCAGCATCAGTATGGAGCCAACTACCACCTTCTGAACACCGTCGCCCTCTGGGACAAGCCGCGGATCGGCGCCAGATTCAAGGCAAGGCATCCGCATAATGGCAAGTCGGCAATCCGTAAAGACTGGCGCACCGAACGAAGGAGCCTCTACTGCTACAGGAGTTCTGCGCTGGCGGCCTTTCATCAGTTGGTCAACGGCATCAAGGCGCGCTTCATACTCGTTAGCTACAGCACCGACGGCATTATCCCCTTCGACGACCTGCTCGGAATCCTGGCGGATAGAGGCGAGCTTTCCGCCGTGACTCAGAAGTACAAGCGCTACAGAGTGAGCAGCCAGCGCCCTTCGGCCAAATCTCACAACGTCGAATTCGTAGCCATCGTTGATACCGGCAGGAGTGCAAGCAGATCGAATGTTCAGAAGGTGAAACACCAGGTGTACGCCGAACATATCAACACTGTCGAAGAGTCGGAGACCGGCTCGGAGAATCTCGGGGTGATAGGAGGAAACCAATGTCCAGATTCCACGGAGTGATAATCACTGTTGCCGTCATGTGCTGCCTACTGGCGGCTTCCGCTGCCGCCGACAGACTCGTGCTTATACCGACCGGAAGAACATTGAGTACGGGAGGCATCAAGGCTGAGTATGCTGCCAACTCGGACATCCATGATGCAAGGATCTACTGGGTGAATCTAGGAGTATCCCGCGTCGAATTGGAGGGTGCCAGGTTTGAGGGCTTCGGAGCGGAGGATATTGATGCGGTAAGCGCGCAGATTGCGGTGCTGCCGGAAACGAGCTTTACGCCGGCGGTTGCGCTGGGTGTCAGGGACATCTCGGACGAGACCGATGGGAGAGGCATGCCGTATGATGGTCAGTCATTCTTCCTGGCTGTCTCGAAGAGTGTCCCGGTGACGGGCGGCGTTCCATTGCTATTCCGGGATGTGAAGTTGCACGGCGGCATCGGAACCGGGTCGCTGAGCGGTATCTTCTTCGGCGTCGAGGGCACGCTGCCGATGGGCATCCGCCTTGCGGGAGAGTACGATACGGAGGACTTCAACTTCTCCGCTTCTTACAACGTGGTCCCGACGATCAAGGCCCGCGTGTCCTCTATGAGGGGCGACGTCTACTATGGGGCTGTGTTTTCTACCTCTTTCTAACCTGGCCTAATCCACTGTCAGGCGGGCCGCCTTGCAGGCGGCCCTTTTTGCATCACAGATGACCCCGTCATCACAAGCACAGCGCGGAGTGCGATTTTGAAAGCCGTCTCCTGGTCACTGGCGGTCAGAGGGTGCTACTGGAACTTGATCCCGAGAATCGTCGCGATACGGCGAATCGACCGCATAGCTCTACTGTTGGAGCTTTGGGTCACTGCTCTCTTGATTCCCGCGGTGAAATCCTTAACCGCCCACCGAGGCCTACAGCCATCCAATAAGTGTGGATATAGCTCGAGCGTGTCTGCAAGCCATCGTAGACCTCGTGTATGCCGAGTCGTGAGTAGCGGGAGAAACAGGTCAGATGCTATGTAATCATTGCTCTGCAACACCTCTGGATTCGCCATCTCAGCTCCATATAGGTTAAAGAGTTCGGCAAATATGTACCCATCGCTGTCGACGGCTGCTTGACAGATGTTAGCCCGGAACGTATCACGGTCGCTGCTCTTCAACGGCTTAAAAACCGCATTCCACCTAGACGCAAGCCCAGATGCAACTTCGGCACCTTTCATTGTTTTGCTTGCATGCTCCTCCAGTGCATCTCGGTATTCGGACCCTAGCTCCACTGGCACCTTCAAATCGAGAAGTTCCATAAGCAGAAGGACCAGACCGTTGCCTCCTTCAAGTGCTGCCGCCCAGTGCTCCCTATCAATCTTCTGCAACTCCCGTAAACACCATGGCCCAAACCTATCATCGCGTAGCGCATCCGCACGCGTAAGCCGCACATATAACCCAGAGCGCTCAGTATTGAGCGGCCGGCTGCAGACGTAGCCGATCAGGTCAGTCTCTGCCATCAGTTGCTTGATAATCTCGCCAAGTTCGGACTCGGTTAGCTCTTCCAGCAACGGCCATCTTTCCAGGAATACCTGGGGTGGCAGAAGCAGATGAAGTTGCTGGGAACCCAACATCTTGCGCACACACGCTATCACCAGTGGTTTCGCCACACCTACCGCATCGAGCGTCATGAACAGTAGGGCCAATTGCTCGCGACCCACTAGTACGTCCACGAGTGACTGGACGAAACCCTCCTCAGGGCTCGCAAGAAGCTCCATGAGTAACCGATGTCCTGCTTCCGAATTGGCACAATGCGCTTCCACAGCGGCATTAGGAGAGCCGCAAAGAAAGATGAACGCGCACCACGCCATCGCTTCCGTGTTGCCGGCAGTTTTGGCCTGGTAGAGCTGGTTTAGCACGTGGCCTTGTTTTGCGAGCTGCACCAACGCGGCTTGAGCAGCAGGACTGTGGTCATTGAGCTCCCACAATGCCATTAGTAGCGGGGTAATCTCTGTATGCGCGATTCCATCTAGCTGAACTCTACTGCACACCGCATTGCTGACCACATCCCATGGAATACTCCGCCCTGTCTCTAAGAGAACGCGTATTGTTGCGATGTGGCTATTAGCGAACTCGCCTTTCGATGCAGCCTCCGATAAGCCCTCGGAAATAGTCTCTCCAGACAGCAGAGGTGTAAACTCTCGCCAGTACTCTCTGTCGAGGTCAATCTGGGCCAAGTGGGCGCAGGCAGTGACATAGCCATTCATATTTGAGGGTACGAGCACGCTCTCCCGGTACATGTCGTCGAGACCAAGCTCTTTAAGCCTTGCTAGCAAGGCGTGCAGTCCATCGACCCAAGCACATATCGATTCCGGCGGAACCTCGTCTTCCCATTGTTTCCCCTCCAACATTGGGGAAAAACACATCCGCTGTAGCAATGCTTTGCCTATGCTCACATCACCAATCAACTGAAGGCATGCAGCTATACCCTGTGCGGTCGCGGGGTTCAACACCCAGGCTTCTATTGCATGTGCGGCGTGTTGCAACTCGCTGATAATCCACTCTGCCCTTTCAGGTTCGGCGTTGTTGAGCACACCGCTATTTGCTAGGCAGCGTGCCGCATTCCCAAGCATCCCTTGATCGGACCCCAGCCATGCAGTTAGGGGGATATACTTGAAGTACTGCCAGAAACTACGCTGTGTTGATAGCTTTGCTAACTCCTCGGCAGCTCCCTCCTCCAGCGCCTTCTTGATCTGCTCGGGTAGCAGAATCTCCAGAGCCACCTGCGCTTCGACATTGAAGGCTAGTGCCGCTAAGCACTCACGGACGTTGCGCTTGTCGCCAAGTATGGGTAGCAGGTTGCTCGCCGGTAGAGCATCGTCTACAATGCCTTGAGCTATGCTCCGTTGGTCTAGCTTGTTCCTCAGCAACACATAGTACGCGACGTGGGTCAGAGGGAATTCATCTTGCCATTGGCGATGCACCGCCCCGATCTGGTTTACCAGAAGCTTCAAATCCCTGGGGGTAGGCGAGCGCTTTTCGCGCATCATCCAGAGGAGGCCGCAGACCCTCTCGAAGTCCGATTCATGCTTACCCTCTGTGTGGTCCGGAAAGGCTTCGTGGAGGCGTGCCAGGAGATAGTTGTGCCAATCCGATGCTACTGGTGGCGGTACGTGGAACACTACCTGAAAAGCCTTGTGGAGGAAATGAGATGCAGTATCCTCGGTGGAATCTGTTTTGCCCTCAGCAACACGCTTATCGGCCGCCTCGGCACGACGGTTGTTCCAGAGTCGGCTGATACCGTCTCGGTCGTAGGGTACCAAAACCCAGAAGTTCTTGAACCAGTCCGGCGGATTGTGCTCGCTCGCCGAAAGGAAAGTCTGCATAGTAGACCAAATGGAAAGCGCGTCTTCTGCGGAAACCCTGTCAAGATTATCTAGAACGAGCACGATCTGCCGACCGGATGGGGCTAGTACCTCCTGCATCAGTTTACCAAATCTGTCTCCGAACTCGATCGAGGACGGATCCGGGCTCTTTGTGCTAAGGCTCTTAGTGTCGGTATCGAATGTATGGGCGATGATGCACCAGCAGTCGTTAGCCTCTTTGGGATCGACAAGAAAACTAAGCCGCTTACTCGATCTGAGTCTTTCCTTCATACGCTCTCGCCGGCATACCAGGCGGAGCGACAGTGTCAATAGCGGCAGTGATAGCAGAAAAAGGCCACCGACCGTGTTGGCCGTTCCGTACCAGTCAACACGGCGCCCAAACCACCAGAACTGTAAATCATCATTGAGGCCGGCACTCAGGAGCGTTAAACCCACGGGGAACAACAATATGGCGAAGATTAGAGCTTTGCCCCAAAAGAATAACACTGGGGTCTTTGTCGTCCGGGTTACCTCCCTACGCTTGGCAAGCTCGTCTTTGCACTCGTCCCAATGCTCTTGGTCGGTAATCCATTCCCGAAGCTCCTCAATCAGCGTTTCGAGGAAGGTCCGGCGAAGCGGGTCGCCCTGGTGCGACCAGGCATCAAACTTTATGACCTTGCAGTCAGAGTGATCTTGCAGCTTCTTCTCCAGCAGGTTGACCACTGTGGACTTGCCTGACCCCCATACGCCCTCCAAGCCAATGCACCTACCGCCGGCTTTCGGTTGGTCTTCCAGGTCATCTTTAGAGCAAATGAGTTCAGCAATTGCATCGGCTACATGCTTGTGAGCGCCAAACTCATCCTTATCTGCTGGGGCATCCGGAAGCAGGTTGGTGCGGCATCTGGGTTCGGTGCTCATCATATCATCTCGGTTCGACGAACGGCTGGAATGAGACGTTCGCCAACAGCCCACTTGGCTGTAGCTTTATCATTTCCATTATAGCATAGTCGCTCAGGCCCTGCTACCTTACCGATCAAGGAAAAGGGTAGGTCTCAGACCTGTGCACACTGAATGAAAGGCCCCAGGGTTTTGGGCGCGGTCGTCCCGCATAAAGTTTGCATGTGGTCATGCCGATATTGGTACCAGGGCCGTAATGACTTAATGCAGCCGCGGCCTGCTGATAAATGCCGCGGGAGGTGCTGGCGTTGATAGAACGGGTTGATGCGGGAGATGGTGAGTCCGAGCAGCCGATGTTCACCACATGCTGGGAAGTGACTGGCTGTTCGCTGTCGAACTACATGGCGTGTCAGGCCTTCCAGCAGCGGAAGAACTGCCACGAGCTGGATAGGGTCGTCTGCTGCACGAAGCACAGGGATAACTGTCCGACCTGTCCGGTCTACATCGCGGTCAACAAGGTGCCGGTTCAGAAGATGCGCGTCCGCATATCCACCGATCGGTTCGATGTGGCGGGAACCGTGCATATGCCGCTTGGCATGAGGCTGTCGGATTACCTGAACAAGAATGAAAGACAGTTCGTGGTTATCACCGACGCCTGTATCACGAGTCCCGATCAGTCCGTGCAGGCGGTAGGGGATCGTTTCATGGTGGTGAGCAGGAGCCATATCGTAATGGCGTACCCGCTCGACGAAGACTAATCCGGAATTGCACGTTCGCTCATGCCAAAGCCGCGGCAAACAATAAGGCGGATCCGTCTGTCGGATCCGCCTTATTCAATGCGGCTGGGTCTAGCCCAGACGGCCCTACTTGCGTTTGCGGCAGGCGAGTCCGGCGAGTGCGAGTAGGCTAGTGCCAAGGGCAAGCACACCTGCCGGCTCTGGAATCAATGGTTGATGAGGTTCGTTGTCGCTGGAGCCTCCGGCGCCTCCGCCAGGTGCGCCGCCTCCGCCGCCTCCGCCGAATGCAGCAGCAGCGCCCAGGATGCCAACCGGCACAATCCAGCCGGGCAGCGATGCGCCTAGAGAGGAACTACCGGCGCCGGCCGGCAATGTGGTTCCCGGCACGTTTGCCGCAACCATGGTCCCCTGCTCCAGCGGCGTTGTGGTCAGTTGCGTCGGCGGTTGCTCGAGCACCTGGGTCACCACCGTCTCCTGGCCGGGCGTTGCGCTAATCACATTGGACAGGTCCCTTATGGGAGCTTCGGTCGTCAGTGTGGCCGACAGCGGATTCCCTGTCCCATATTGGAGGATCGGTATACCGGCCTTGTTTGCGAATACCTTCGTTCCTGCTTTGAGCTCCGTGGTCTTGCCGACTATGTTCCGCGACTCGTCCAGATAGTAGACAGTCAGCGTGGTGTTCTCGCTCAACGTTGCGATTTCCAGTTCCTTCCGGAAGTAGCTCAGCACCGAAGACGGGTCTGTGCGGAAATGCTTGGCGTAGCGCAGCGCGACGAGCCGACTTCTTTCAACCTGGTCTACCACTTGTGAGACGCTGGTTGCGGATTCTATGAGGAAGGCTCCTTCCCCAGCGGGCTTCGCCGTGGCTGTGCCGATCACGCCGAACGTGACGCATAAAACCACGAGGCCTATGAGTGCGACGCGTATTTTCATTTCTCCATTCACACTTTCCGACATCAAGGGCCACGTACAGAGGTTGCCTTGTGTTCCACAGTAATTCGCAGTCTCGTCAAGAATGTGTACTGCAAGAATCGGGCCAATGCGCCCTGATCGTGGGAAGATAGGGTCCCTTTTTTGCGAGTAGGTATCTATGGTGGGGAGTCTTAGCCTTGACAGGGGCGTTCATGCGTGCTAACATCAGGTGTATTCTTTAGGCCGCGGGCGCGCGGCCTATTGGGGGAAGACCACTAGGATCATCGGGGCTGAGTGCGTGAGACGATTCGCCGCGGAGGGCGCAGCGTTCCGCTCGCAAGATGATTGTCCAGCATAACAGGGTGGTCGCCAGTAGACAAGCATCGTAGAGGTCGTGGAGCTATGGCTGCATACCTGGTGACAGGTGGAGCTGGTTTTATTGGGTCGCATATAGTTGATCGCCTCGTCGAGCTGCGGCAGACGGTTCGAGTGCTCGACAACTTCTGCACCGGCAGGATCGAGAACATCGAGCATAGCCTGGACAAGATAGAGTTGATCAAAGGAAGCATCGTGGACATGGATACTGTGCGCAAGGCGGTTGAGGGAATGGATTTCGTGCTTCACCAGGCGGCTATTCCCTCTGTGCCTCGGTCTGTGGATGATCCGTTGGGCTCCAATGAGGCGAATATTACCGGTACGCTGAACGTTCTGATAGCGGCCAGGGACTCAGGCGTCAAAAGGGTTGTCTATGCGTCATCTTCGTCTGTCTACGGCGATACTCCCAGCCTGCCAAAGGTGGAAGATATGCCGCCGGATCCTCTATCGCCCTATGCACTGACCAAGCTGGCAGGGGAGTACTACTGCAAGATGTTCACCAAGCTCTACGGCTTGGAGACCGTGGTCCTAAGATACTTTAACGTTTTCGGGCCGCGACAGGATCCGAACTCTCAATACGCGGCGGTCATTCCGAAGTTTCTGATCTTGATGGCTGAAGGTCGTCGGCCGACTATCTACGGTGATGGGCTGCAGTCCAGGGACTTTACATACGTCGAGAACAACGTGACCGCCAATCTTCTGGCGTGCGAGCGGCCGGATGTCGCTGGAGAAGTACTGAACATCGCGTGCGGTGAGAGCTTTTCACTGCTTGATTTGGTGGACCATCTCAACCGCATTCTAGGTAAGTCAGTCAAACCTATGCTGTCTGCGCCGAGACCCGGCGATGTGAAGCACTCGTCAGCCGACATACAGAAGGCTCGCAGGCTCCTCGGGTTTTCGCCTGAAGTGGATTTCTATGACGGCCTTCAGAAGCTGGCTATCCGGTTCAGAGGTGGCGGTGCGAGAGCAACCAGGAACCATGTCTGAGGCTGTTACGTATATCAGTTGGAGCGTGTCTAACATGCGGTTCTGGGCCTCTCTGGGAAGGGCTGAGATGTGCCATAATAATTAGGGGGCAAGCCCGCAAGAGTCTCAGCTTGCACGTCTGACTGTCCGGGCGAAGAGCGTTTCTGGGTTTCGTGGCTTCCGGCCTTCAGATGGCTGCTCCCCGACTCGGAGGTGTGTGAACCATGAGGAGAATTGGTGTTCCGATACTTGCATCTCTCTCGCTGTTTGCCATGTGTCTCGCGGGAAGTGTGGCGCAGGATCAACCTAGTCAGCCTCCAACAGCGACTCCCAGTGCAGCGCCCGCTGGATCGCAAACGCCCCCGCTGGAGTACAAGCTTCAGCCCGAAGATATAATGCGGATAAGCGTCTGGGGCGAGCCGAATCTTGCCACCGAACTGACCGTGGATCCCAAGGGTTATGCGAGCATTCCCCTGGTAGGCCAGATATACGTGGAGGGCCTTACCCAACAGGATGTGATTGATAGGATCGCAAAAGGCTTGTCCGACTATCTGGTCGAGCCTAAGGTACAGATAGCCATGCTTCGCTTTCGCATGCCCAAAGTCCATGTGCTCGGGCAGGTGAGCCGCCCTGGAGTACACGAGATGAAGTGGGGCGACCGAGTCATGGAAGCGATCGCACAGGCGGGAAGCTTCACCGATATCGCATATCTGGAGGGATCCACGCTGACTCACGCTTCGAACGAGTCCGTACCTTTGGACCTGCGAGCGCTCTTCTACGGCGGCGACATGTCGAAGAACCTCCGCTTGGAAGATGGCGATACGATCTACATACCGGAAGATACCCTGAACTGGTACTACGTGCTCGGCGAGGTGCTGCGGCCGGGCAGGTATCGCCTGAAGGAAAACCTCAACGTGATGGATGCCATGTCTACCGCTGGCGGCCCCACTCAGCGCGGTAGCCTGAAGGGAACCTGCGTCGTACGCGGTGACCCGAAGAACCCGCAGCGGATCAAGGTTGATATCTCCAAGATGATCAAGTCGGCCAACCTGGCGCAGAATATCAAGCTGCAGCAGGGCGACGTGATTTTCGTACCCGAGACGTCCAGACCGGACTGGAATAGGATAGCAAGCGTGATCTCGGCGATCGTTAACTCAAGCTATCTGCTTCGTACTTGGGGAATGTAGCAGGGCAGAAAGGAGGCCGTACCTGAATGGAACTCTGGCGATACTACCGGATACTACGCAGGCGTAAATGGCTGATCATCATTGGTACAGCCATCTGTTTGATCATTGTGTGGGGGGCGTCGTACAGAAGCGGCCAAACCTGGGAAGCTTATACGACCGTCATGGAGAAGTCTCCGGGTGATGAGAAGATCAGCATCTTCGGTGGGCCCCTCTATCAGTATGATCCGAAGCTGCGGCTTGCAAACTTGTCCCAGTTAATCAAGAGCCGGACGGTGATGGAGCGTGCAGCGGAGACATTGGATCGGGAGGACCTGAGTTCCGACCCTGCAACAGTCCTTGGAACCCTGGAAGCCACACCTCTGCTTGATAGCTCAATACTGGTTATCAAGGTTCAATCCAACTTAGAGAGCGAAGCGCAAGCGACGGCGGATGTCGTAGCAACAGAGTTCATTCGGTTCTACAACGAGCTAAACTACGGTGGCGCCGCGCGATCCAGGGAGTTTATCAAGAGCGAGGTCCCAAAGGCGGAAGCCCGGTTGGACAAGATACGGGATGATCTGCGCAAATTCAAGGAAGAGAGTGGCGCAGTTATGATTACTCACCAGACTGACGTACTCCTTGGGCGGCTGTCGCAGATGCAAGCTAGTCTTGCCCAATACGAAGTAGCTACTGGTCAGGCGCAAGCCAGGCTGGCGGGGCTGAAGCCGGAGTTGGATAAGTTCCCTGAGACCCGCACCGCGTCTACCGCGATAAGCACCAACCCGGTGAGGCAGTCGCTGGAGATGGACCTAGTGAGGCAGCAGACGGAACTGCAAGGGATGCTCCGGCACCGTACTCGTATGCATCCGGAAGTCCAGGTCCTGGAAAAGCAGATCGCGCAGACCGAGACGAAGCTGAAAGAGGCGGACGAAACGATTCTGGCAAGCACGGTAAAGTCAGTTGACCCCGTCCGCGATAGCTTGATGCAGAGCTACGTGATCGGTCTTTCGGAGTATTCTGGGGTGAATGCTGCTCGCATTGCTGCGCAGCAGATAGTTGACTCGCTTAAGCCCGAGCTTGAATCACTTCCATACAAGGAAATGCGTGTAGCGCAGTTGACTCTCGAGGAGGAGAGTGCGAAGAATACCTACGGTTTGCTGCGGCAGAAGTATGATGAGGCGATGATCAGAGAGAAGGAGGCCGAGAACTTAAGTTCCGTTCACATAGTGGATACCGCAAAGACGCGGCCTGCCGACACGAGAAGGCGAATGAAACTCGGCATGGCCCTCGTATTGAGCCTGGTATTTTGCACGGGTGTGGCCTTGCTGCTGAATTACCTGGACAACACCGTAAAGACCCCCGCCGAGGCCGAGGAGCTGCTGAAGCTGCCCGTCTTTGCGGTTGTGCCGATAGCCAGAACCCACTCGCTTGCGAGAGGCAGGGATCTCCCGGCGATGGGCTCATCCTACCAAATGCTCTCCACCAATCTGCTGATCGCGCATCCTGATCTCGACGCCGGTACCATCTTGGTTGCCAGCGCCGAGCCCGACGTCGGCAGATCTACCACTGCCGCGAACCTTGCGATCACACTGGCAAGGGATGGGGCCAGAGTGATACTGGTAGATAGCGATCTGCGACAGCCGTCGCAGCATATCATTTTCGGCGTCGAGAATGACAAAGGGCTGAGCAACGTCCTGGCGGGCCAATTGCCGCTGGAGGATGCGCTTCAGCCGACGTCGGTTTCCGATCTGCTGCTGCTGCCGTCGGGTCCGCTGCCTGCAAATCCTGTGAGGCTGTTCCGGTCACCGGAGATGGCCAGGTTCGTAAGTGCGGTAAACGATCTGGCGGATTTCGTGATCTTTGACAGTCCGGCCGGGATTACGTTTGCGGACAGCACCCTGCTCGCTGCGCTGGTGAAGAACGTGGTCATCGTTCACTCCGCCGGAACCGTTCCAAGAGGCGCTGAGGAGGAGTTCCGCAGCAGGCTCGAACAGGTGAAAGCTAACATGATAGGGGCCGTCCTGAATATGGTCAGACCGGAGGATAGCCATGGGTATTACCACTTCAGGAGCGCGTATGAAGAATTGATGAGGGACGGCAAAGGCCCTGCTGCTTTGTCTGGCCGGGCTATCGGGGCTATACCAGAGGAAACCTCCGAAGAAGTGGATGAAGCCGGTACCACCGACTCGTAAGCCGGCATTCGTAGATGGTTGCAGGAGCTGGACAGAGAGGTTCGACATTGGAGGATGTGGGGACGGGAGGCCCGGAGACACATAACGAGACCTCGTGGCAGATATCGCCTAGACTCTCCCGATGGCAGTTGGCCGTCAAACGTGCGATTGACCTACTGTTGTCAGTGGCGGCGCTGTCCATTGTCCTGCCGCTCGGTTTGCTGATCGGCATCGTGATCAAGCTGGACTCGGAAGGGCCTGTACTATTCAGGCAGGCCCGCGTCGGCAGGGGCGGCAAGCGATTTACCCTGTATAAGTTCCGCTCGATGTTGAAGGGTGCGGATGACATAGTTGAAACGCTGGGTTCCCTGAACGAGGCAGGCGGCCCCGTATTCAAGATCAAAAGAGACCCCCGAATCACAAGAGCCGGAGGACTGCTTCGAAGAAGCAGCCTAGATGAACTGCCCCAGATCATGAATGTGCTTAGGGGAGAGATGAGCTTGGTTGGTCCCAGGCCGCCTCTTCCGCGCGAAGTGGAGAAGTACAACCCCTATCAGCTCGGACGGCTGACTGTGAAGCCAGGCCTTACGTGCCTGTGGCAAACACAGGGCAGAAGCAATATTGGATTCGAGAGGTGGGTCGAGCTGGACCTGGAGTACATTCGCAATCAGTCCTTGTGGCTTGATTTCAAGATACTGTTTAGGACGATACCTGCGGTCCTTAGGGGCACAGGAGCTTGGTGAGGAGCGGGCTGTCGGAATGCGTCCTGGCTTCGGCCATGCATGCTGGGTGGTGGCGGCGTTGAGCCGCCAGAATAATGAATTGGAGCAAATCCCGTATGGAAAGTGTAAGCGACGCTCAGCAATCTGCAGTCGCGTGCAAAGAGCTGACCTTTCGTGATATCAGATGGCCTGCGTATATCCCAATAGCGATAGGCATTGGCCTTCTGATCTGGCTGTACATGCCGATTTTCAGATGGTGGCACGGCATGTGGAGGATGGAAGACAGCTACTATTCGCACGGCTACCTGATCCCTCCCATTTCTGGTTTCGTCGTGTGGTTGAAGAGGAAACGCCTGAGTGAGATGGTCGTCCAGCCGTGGGGACCGGGCTTCGTGCTAGTCGCATTCGCGCTGATAGGCGCCATCGTTGCGGCCTGGGCCAGTGCGTCCAGCGTGTGCGGCTTGACGGTTCCGCTGGCGGTCGCCGGGATTAGTCTGGTCCTTCTCGGTTGGGCTATTACCAGGGAGTTGGCATTTCCGATCGGCTTTCTGTATTTCATGTGCGTCCTGCCGACGTTTCTCCTCACGATGATCAGCTTCCGGATACAGATGCTGTCCACGGCTGGCGCGACTTTGATTCTTCGCGCGCTCACTTTCGATGCTTACCACGAAGGTGCCAGCATCATCCTGCCGAACGTCACTGTATTGGTCGGTAGTCCCTGCAGCGGGTTCAGAATGTCCATCACGCTGCTCGCTCTTTTGGCGTTGTTCCTGTTCCTTACGGAGGGGCCGCGCTGGGGACGAGTGTTTCTCCTCTTTGCTGCCATCCCGTTGGCTGTGTGTGTGAACTCGATCAGGATAGCCATGGTAGCCTTAGTAGGCGAGTTTATGGGCGATGGCGCGATGCGGTTCTTCCACGATCAGATCGCGGGGCCCATCGAGATAGTGCTGGCGTTTACGATGCTCTTGCTGCTCGCAAGGTTGGTCAAATGTCTAAAATTCAACTCCATGCTTATGTCCTCATAGTGCTATTCGGGCTGGCTATCGCTGGTGCAAGGCTTCCGAAGTCCGCGGTGGCCGGTGGGCCGCCAAAGACGGAATTCGAGAAGATTCCGCTGGAGTTCGCAGGCTGGTATGGCAGCAATGGCGAGTTTCCTCCGGCGACGCAAGAAGCGCTCCCCACATGCAGTCTCCTGCTCCGGTACTATGGGCACGAGGACGGATATGGGCCTGTCGAGCTGGCCGTCGTCTATGGTACGGACTTAGGAGACTTCCACCAGCCCGAGTTCTGCCTCGAAGGGCAGGGATTACAGAGGCTCTCAAGCGGCCATGTGCGTATCCGGAACGCCGATGGTACTTCGTTTGTTGCGGTTAGCCTGATAATGGAACGCTATGGCGGCAAGCGAGCCTTCGTGTTCTGGTTCGCTTCCAAGGGAACTACGTCTACGTTTCTTGGAAGCTACAAGACGAAGATCTTCTTGAATAGGTTGCTGCGGCGGAAGATCGAGCCTTCTGCGATGGTGAGGCTGTCAACCGACGTAGTTGGCCCCGACGAAGAGGCCAGCAAAGAGGCCATTGACGAGCTTGTCGGCTTCGCGGAGATGGTCGTGCCGTTCCTGAGGGAGGAGTTCACCGCGGGGACGTCATGAGCACAGAGCAAAGTACCGTTACGGCCATTGAGGAAGTCGAAAGATTGTCTATGCTTGGTCAGCTTCGGAGGCTGGTAGGGCATTCGGCCATCTATGGGCTGGGGCTGGTTGGGTCCAGCATCGCAACCCTGATCTTGACCCCCGTGTTCCTCCATCGTTTTAGCCGCGCAGAATACGGCATGTTGGAGGTACTTAACGTTTTATCCTCGATGCTCTTCAGCTTCCTGCTGCTCGGCGTCGGGGCGGTGCTCATGAAGGTTTACATCAATGACTGCAGGGATGACGAGGAGCGAAGGCTGTTGACGACCTCAATAGCGATATTCATGGGCGCCATGGTCTTGCTCCTCGTAGTGCTTTCGTATGTCTTTTCAAAGCCGTTAGCGGCGCTGCTGTTCAAAGATGGACGGTACGCGCTCCTCGTGCTACTGGCTGCGTCCTCAAGTGGTGCGCTGCTAGTTCAGCAGATCGCCTTGCTTTGTTTGAGGGCAAAGCAGTGGCCTGGCAAGTTCGCCGTTGTTACCATATCCCATCTGGCGATGATGGTGGCGCTGAATGTCTACTTTGTGTGGATGCGAAGTCTCGGGGTTCTGGGCGCACAACTGGCATCGGTGCTAGCTTCCGGGGGGGGCCTGGCGCTGGGCTTCTTCCTGATCAGGTCTGAGCTGGTACCGAGGTTTTCCTACGGCATATTAAGGCATGTCCTGGCGCTGTCTCTCCCGCTGATTCCGGCGTCCGTCGCGCCATGGGTGTTGAATGTATCGGATAGGTACTTCTTAAACCATTCCTGCGGACTTTCGAGCACTGGGTTGTACGCCGTGGGCTACAAGGTCGGAATGCTTGGGATCATAATACTCATCAACGCTTTCCAATTGGCATGGGGCCCCCTTTTCTACGCAAGTGGTGGGGATAGGAAGACGCCAAGGCTGTGCGCCAGCGTGCTAAAGTACCTCGTCTTAGTATTGGTTACCGGGGGCATGATGGTATCTGTGTTTGCGCGCGAGATACTGCATCTGATAGCTAGGCCGGAGTATTGGAATGCAGGCTGGATTGTGCCCTACGTTGCTATATCCTATGTGTTCTTCGGAGCGCAGTTCTATACGATACCGCTGTTTATCAGGCTGAACCGCGGGAAGTGGCTGAGCTTGATTATGGGCTGCGCTGCGGTAGTCAATTTATCTTTGAACTTTATCTTAATCCCGCGGTTCGGCATAGGCGGAGCCATCGCGGCTACCCTGGCTGCGTTCTCTCTGCAGACGGTTTTCAGCTTTTCGCTCGTCAACCGCTTCTATCCTGTGCCCTATCAGTATGCGAATCTGGCTAAGACGTTGGTAGCGGGCGCGTTGCTCTGCTTTGTTTTTCGCGGCATCCCGGTAACCTCCATAGCAAGCTTTTCGTTGAAGTCGTTAGTGCTGCCTGCTTTCGCTCTGCTCCTTCTCGCTTCGGGATTCTTCAGCCGCAGGGAGCTGGAAGTGATGCTGAGCATCCCCGGGAAGGTGGTGCGAAAGCTGTGTCCGCAGTGCAGTAAGGCTGTGTAGATAGCCTGCAGTGCGGGCTTGGGTTTCTAGGAAAGGAGTGCTCAATGGGTTCCTGCCTTGGTAC
>DATKXU010000102.1:0-3289 GCA_035528905.1 Armatimonadota bacterium | reverse complement strand
TGGCGCTGTCGCCACTGGTAACGACCAGACGCCGACCCGATTGTCGAAGAGCTGAAGCCAGTCGCCGACTATGGTCGTCTGCGGGACGCCATATGGGACGAATGCAGGAAACGTCTTCTGCCACCTCGAATGGAACACCTGTAACCTCTATCTCTAGCCCTTCGTAATAACAAGTAGTAGGCTGCAGAATGCTGAAGGGCACTATCCACATGTGAGGAGGATCCGGCCGTGAGTATCTGGTTGGGGTGGTTAGGCGTAGGGATCGGACTCGCCGGTTGCATAGCAATGTACCTTATGGCGTTTGCGATTTCCAAACCTGCTGAAGGCGGGGAGGAAAGCATCGTCAGAAGACGAGTCCAACTGGTCGTGGGCTTCGCATTGCTTCTCACGATAGTGTTTTGGGCGGTTGCAATGCAGCGTCGCGCGCCTTTTTCTCCCGGACAGACGTTGGGATGGGGTTTTCTCATCGGCGGCGTCACAGGCGCCTTGGCTGATCTGCTTTCATTCCGACTTGGCCTTCTCGGTACCTCGGCGGCGTCAAGCAGGCCCAGGCGTCTGGCTGTTCATTCGATCGTATTCTTCTCCCTGTTTGCGGTTTCGCTCACGTACTCGATCTTCCACGGCTATCCGCAGATGGCCCTGACGGGTTTTGCGATCGGTGCTGTGATGGCGACGATCCTGTATTACTATGCGTTGAACTCCGAAACAGCGCTTCCAGGCGTCTATGCGGAGGTCTGGGCGGTATTCGGCGTCTCGACGGCTATCGGCACTGTGTTTGCAGTCCAGCATTTCAATCAATTCGCGCTTCGCATGTGGTGGTCGCTGCCGATACTTCTGGCAACGACCGTCGCGGTCGCAAGCTATGTTGGAACGGAGCTGGGCTCAGGCGCCAGACTGCGGGAGAAGCCGGGATTATCGTACTCGCTTTCTGTCCTGACGGCCGCGGCGCTGGTTGCCGGATTGAGCGCCATGTACTCCTGGCGGATCGTGGGGGATTGGCGGTTCCTCGGAGTGGTCCTCGTCGGCATCGGCGTGGCTGCGATCGTCGGCTGGTTGGCCGCGAGCTTGAACAGGGGCGAGAATCGAGCCGCTGGATTGGACGTGGCTTCCGCTTCAGTCTTGCTCGTGGTAGCCTTTGTGGTGGCCTCTTTCAAGCTGTGGGCAGGTCTGGGCATTGCTCTCGGCCTGGTGGCTGCGTGGTCGGTTGTCTTGCCTGCTTTGGGATCACCGGAACTGGCGGGGCTGTCTCGTGCGCTGCGGGGAATTCTGTTACTTGGCCTGGCGGTGCTTCTTTTCCGACTGTTCATCGAGCGATATCGGTCCGACCTGGGATCCACCGATCTGCAAGTCCATTACACATTTGTCGGCGCCATGCTTGGAGCCGTTCTTCCCTTCATGTTCATCTCATCCCTTGCCAGACTCAAGAGGCTGACTGGTACTGACGAGACTCGTTCTACTGACATTTGGATGCTGGTGGAGGTCGGCTCGATCGGTCTCGTCGGGGCGGCCTCGCCGATCCTCCTCTACCTGATCTGGGAGATGAAGGCTGTGCTGGGCTTCGTATTCGGCCTGACCGCCGCCATTGCTTTTCTGCTCCTGGTGCGCTTGTCGGACGAGCGTGAGGGCTCGCTATTCGGAGGCTACTCAATCGCGCTCCTCGTAATAGGCTCGCAGCTCGCCGCCGTCCAGTTTGTCGGACCGCTTATCGAGCTCGACCTCACACGAGCAGCGCGCATACTGATCCTTGCGGCGGTCGTGTTGGTGAGCGTGCTCTGGTTCGCTGTTACCGGGATCCTTGCTGCACGTAGGGCAAGGTAGGGAGGACGGAGATGTCTGCAGCCCGATTGCTAAACCTGAGACTAGCACTTGCCATAGCCGTCATCTCTATCGCTTCTATGCTTGCCTTTGCAATCAGCCGGGAGACTCCGGTCGGATCGCTCAAAGGGAAAATCGTCGCCCAGGACACCGGGAATCCGCTCCCGGCTCTGATATACCTCACATTGGTATCGGGAAAAGCAGACGTGGGTGCTCGCTTTGAAACAGAGTCCGCGAAAGACGGCTCGTTCAGCTTCTTGCGCCTGCCTGCTGGAGGCTATAGCGTCCAAGTCTGCAGCAAGGCCCGCTCTATGGAGCCTGTCCACATCACCATAGAGGAGGGCAAGACCAAGGCTATCGAGGTGGAACTCGCGCCGCCTGCCCCGGATCTCGACCTTTATGTCCACCAGCACATCTTCACTCCAGATGAGCGTCCCCGAGTGACCTGCAAGGGATTTGTCGAGTCGGATGCGCTTGCGGTTCGGCTGTATAGCGTTGACCTTGATGCGTTTCTGCTGAAATCGAGCGGAGACCTACAGCGTTTACTGGGCATCAGGTCCTACTATGGCGATTCGGCTATGAAACCGCCTGTGAACCTGGATGAGAATCCCTCACTCATATTGGTAGAGTCCCTGCTTGCGCCTATCGACACTCGGGATCTCGAAGGCGTTTTCACCCAGCGGGTCGCTCTGCCCAAGCTGGGCCCGGGCCTTTATGTGGTCGCTGTGAAGGGCGACAACATCCAGAAGCTCGGCTGGGTGATGGTCACATCGCTGGGCTTGATTACGAAAACCGCCGGTCAAGAGATGCTGGCATATACCGTTGATCTGAAGAGAGGAGCGCCGATAGCAGCAGCCAATATCTCTGCTTATGTCGAATCGAATGTGGTCACGTCGGGCAAGACCGATGACGGCGGCATCCTTAGCCTTGCTTTGCCAAGCAAGGCTAAGGGTAGTTCTCAGCCGACTATCATAGCACGCAAGGGAGAGTCGTTTGCATTCGTATCAGCCTGGTTTTCGAGCACCGAGCAGTCGGGCAGGTTGATCTACGCATACACGGACAGGCCCGTTTACCGGCCGGGCCAACGCGTCTACTTCAGGGGTATCGTCCGGCAGACAGCGGGGGGTAGATACGCGGTTCCGGGTTCGATGCCGATCACAGTTGAGGTGCGCGATTCCCGCGATACCCTGATTTATCGCGCCGTTAAGCATACCAACCGCTTCGGCTGCTATTCCGGGAACTTTACTCTGAACCCTGAGGCCGCTGCCGGCTACTACAGCCTGGTTTCCAGCATCAAAGGACAGTACCCGGGGCGAGCGACCGACTTTCAGGTCGCCTCTTACCGGAAACCGGAGTTCAGCGTGAGGATCAGCTTCCCGCGGAAACGATATGTGCGCGGAGATATGATTCGAGCCAGGATATCTGCAAGCTACTATTTCGGGGCGCCACTGGCGAACGCGCGGGTCAGCTACTT
>DATKXU010000101.1:0-3045 GCA_035528905.1 Armatimonadota bacterium | reverse complement strand
AGCGGCAACCCTGGTGCCACCGGCGACAACGCCGCCGTACAGACCGGTTGGAGTTCGAGTACAAGTATAGCTGCCCGACGCGGCCTGGTACAGTGGGATATGACTGGAGCTCCCGCTCAGGCGGCCGTCGTCAATGCCTCCAACAGCGTTCGGGTCAAATTGTACTGCTATCTTCGCTCGTCCAACCAATACAGGAATGTAGACCTCCGTAAGGTCACTGCGAACTGGAATGAGGGAACTGCCACCTGGACCAACATGAGCGGCAACTATTCCGGGGTGTTTGCCACAGCTTCCGTCGGCCCAGTAGGAGACTACACTTGGTCCTGGAACGGATACACCGCCGGACTACCGGAGCAAAGTCGGGGCGTTCAGGTCTATAACCAAGCGGAGACTGAGGCCTCTATGGCAAAGATCTTCAATGACCGAGAAAACTATGGGGGCGCTGGTATCTACCCACGGTTGGAGGTTGACTACTACGATATCGTTGCTCCCACGAGCTGCAGCATCAGCATCAACAGCGGAGCGGCATACACCACCAGCACAGCAGTCACTCTGACCTTGTCGGCGACGGACTTCCCGAGCGGCATGTCGCAGATGCAGTTCAGCAACGATGGCACTAATTACTCGACCCCGGAGGCTTATGCGACGAGCAAGAGCTACACGCTTCCGGAGGGCGACGGATTGAAGACCGTATATGTGAAGTATAAGGACGTTTCGGGCAACTGGTCCGCTCCGGTGTCCGATACTATAACGCTTGATACTTCTCTGCCTACGGGAACCATTGAGATCAATGGCGACGCGACCTATGCATCCTCAAGCCCCGTTACACTGACCCTGACTTCAATGGATGCCGCGCAAATGCAATTCAACAACGAGAACGGCCCATGGAGCGATTGGGAGGCTTACGGCGCAAGCAAGAGTTGGCCGCTGAGCGATGGCGATGGCGCGAAGATCGTATATGCGCAGTTTAAGGATGCCGCCGGCAATGTCTCCGACACGGTCAGCGACGAAATAACCCTGGATACGACAGCCCCATCGGCAGCCACGGTAACGGATGAGGGCGCGTACACCCCATCGATGAGCGAACTCATCGCCAACTGGTCCGGCGCCAGCGATACGGAATCGGGCGTGAGCCAGTACCGGTATGCGATCGGCACTTCGCCGGGCGGGAATGACGTGGTTGACTGGACGACAATCGCCGGCACGACCGTTACTAAGACCGGTCTCACGCTCAGCAGCACGAACACCTACTACTTCAGCGTTCAGGCTCAGAACGGCGCAGGACTATGGAGCACAGCGGCCAACTCCGACGGCATCGAGCCCGTGGACGATACCGGGACCATTGCCGATGCCAAGGGGCTTGAGGACGGCCCGACCAACGGTGTGGTGGCTCTCCTTGACAAAGTGGTCACCGCCGATTTCGGCTCGTACTTCTATATTGAGGAGGCTGATACCTTCTCCGCAATCCGTGTAGAGGCCGACGGCCCCGCAAAGGGAACTACCGTCAGCGTGGCCGGAGTGATGAGCACCTCGGACAACGAGCGGCGTATAGCCACTGCCACAGTCAAGGAAGGCATCGCAGGAACGATTCCGCCCGCCAGGTATATGAGAAATGCCTCGGTCGGCGGCGATGCTTTCAACGCGTACACCCCGGGATTGCCCGGCAAGTGGGGGCTGAACAACATCGGACTGCTGGTTGATGTGGTGGGCATGATGACCTACGTGGACACGGGCTACATGTACATAGATGACGGAAGCGCCCTGAACGACGGTTCGGGCTACACGGGCCTCAGGGTGGATACTTCGATGCTCAGTCCGACAAAGGCCGCCGAGCTGATTAGCGGGGACTATGCCGTTCTGAAAGGCATTGTTTCGACCGAGCCTTCGCTAAGCGCTCCGGTCTTGAGACTAAGAGAAGATGCGGATGTCGTGTCGCTCTACGACGTTACTGAGTGACATCCCGCATGAATAACGAAAAAAGGGCTGCCCGAACATGGGCAGCCTTTTTTCATGGAGACGCGAGTGAAAAGAAGAGAAGTCATAAAGGGTATCGTAGTCGGAATGGGGGCGCTCGGAATGGGGGGAATAGTGACCGGCGAGGAGAAGAGCAAGCAGCCGCCAAAGCCCGTCGAGCGGGATAAAATCAAGTTCTGGCTTGAAACAGCCCTGAAAAGGGTCTTCCCCAATTCCCCCGCCGGGAGCGCTGGCCTCCTGGAGCTTCATACCGGGCTGAACGAGCGGATCTCCTTCCAGGCATGCTTCCGCAATGAGAAGACCTCCTCCATTCGGGTGCGAGCGTCCGTCGAGGGCGCGGACGATTGGAAGCCCCTGATCCGCCGGGTGGGGTTCGTTCCACTTCAGCAGTTGAACACCGATGTCCCGGAGGATGAGTTGGACGGCATCGGCTTTGTGCCGGGGCTCGTGCCTGATCCGCTCTACCCCGAGGAGACCGCTCACATCGGGCCTCAGGCGAACGGCGTATTCTGGATATCGCTGACGACCGCGGAGAATGCCCAGCCGGGCATCCGCAAGGTGATCGTGCGCCTGACCGTTGAAGACGAGTTTAGCTTCCCGGGGTGGAAAGGCGCTCAGCCGTGGAGCGTCGAGCTTCCGGTTCGGATTCAGGTCTACCCGCTGGTGGTTCAGCCGCGCAAGGATTTCCCGGTCACTCATTGGCTCAACGTCGAATCCATCTGGGACTACTACAAGATCGAACCGTTCGGAGAGAGGTTCTGGGAGCTTGCGGAGGCTTACGTCGCCGACCTGACCGCCCATGGCGTGGACGTGATCTACTCGCCGATCTTCAACAACCGCCATGAGATCATCCCTAGACCGGCACAGCTCTTGAAGGTCAGGCGCACCGATGAGGATGCCTACGAATTCGACTTCGCCGACGTCCGCCGGTGGATTCGCATGGCCCTCAAGCATGGCGCGTGTCACGTCGAATGGACGCATTTCTTCACGCCCGCCCCCACGAGCGCTAAGCACCCCCAGCGCGTTTTCGAGCGATGGGACAAGATGGGGGAGATGCTCTGGCCCCCGGAG
>DATKXU010000100.1:0-13614 GCA_035528905.1 Armatimonadota bacterium | reverse complement strand
AGTCGAGAGGAGCGCGTGAATTGGCAGCCGTATTCCTGGGCCTTGGGTCGAACCTGGGCGACAGAGGGGCGAATATCCGCGAGGCTCTCGACCGTCTCGCCCGGGATCCCGATATCCATGTGAAGCGGGTGTCGTCCCTCTATGAGACTGCGCCTATCGGCTACACCGACCAGCCCGATTTCGTGAATGCCGTCGCTCTGATCGAAACGGAACTCGGACCGGCTGATTTGCTTCATATTGTGGTGGGCATAGAGAACGATATGGGCCGCGTGCGGAAACACCTCTGGGGTCCGCGGGTCATAGATATTGACGTGCTTCTCTACGATGATGCGGTGGTTAATACTTCTGAGCTCACGGTCCCTCATCCGAGGATGATGGAGCGGGCGTTCGTGATGGTGCCGCTCGCGGAGATAGCGCCTGATCTGGAGCTTCCCGGCGGACGGAAGCCGCACGAGGTTCTGGACAAGCTGCGGGACCAGCGTGTACGCAGACTGGCGGAGGTGGAATAATGCCGCTTTTCCGGTATGAGATCGTGGATAAGAGCGGGAGAACCCTTATCGGAGTGACGGACGCTGCTTCGGAGTCGGACGTCCGCGAGCGCCTGATCTCCAAAGGCTGCACAGTGAAAGTCGTAATGCCAGCGGCGCCGTCTCAGTCTCCACCTCGGTTGCAGGCCGTTCGCGCTCGTGCTATGCGGACTTTGCGCACGTCTGCGCCTCCAAACGAGCTGATGGTTTTCTTCAGGTCGCTGCAATCCTGTCTCCAGGCTGGAATGAGCACATTCGAGGCGCTGACTCAAATCGGGCGCCAGACGCCGAACCGCGGGATGCGCATTATCTTGGAGCGCATGGCGTCAAGGGTGCAGGCCGGAGGGAAGCTGAGCGACGCCATGGCGGAGTTCCCGAGGGCTTTTCCGGCGCACGCAGTGGGGGTCGTGGCTGCTGGAGAAATCGGCGGCTTCCTGCCGGCCATGGTGGGCGACATCGCCCTCGACTACGAGCTTGCCCGGCGCGCATCTAATCGCTTACTCCGAATCCTATGTATCGTGGGATGGATAAACGCAATCGGGACGTTCCTCATTGCGCCATTTCTGCCGATATTCTTGCCGACGGTGTTTAAGGAGGGCCAAGGTTCTATTGGCGCTGCTATTGCCGCGTATACCAAGTGGACTGCGCTGCATGTTGCTCTACCGTCCCTCATCTTGATCGGAGGCTACTTCCTGATAGCCGCTGTGTTTCGGCAGCCGAGCATGCGTCCTCTGGCGCACAGATTGGTGCTTCGCGTGCCTGGATACGCCCAGGCGAGCAGGATGCGGTCGTTAGCGAGCTTCACCAGGATACTATGGCGGCTGCAGAACGCCGGAATCCTGCCGGCCCAGGCGTGGGATGCGGCGTCTCGCGCTTCTGAGAACTCCGTCGTCGGCGTGCGTCTTTGGGAACAGGCGCCGGCGCTTCAGTCGGGCAGGAAGTTCGGCGAGGCCGTGGCTGCGACCGGCCTCTTCACCAGCGAAGATTCACGGATGTTGGCTGCCGCTGAGATGGGCGGGCAGATCGTAGACGGCTTTCAGAGAATGGCCGCACACTATGAGGATACGGCTCTCTGGGCCGTCGGGCGGACGAAGTGGTTTGGCCTTCATGTCGTGATCTTGGTGAACATAATCGCGATCGGCGTTGCAGTGATCTGGGGGGTAGCTGTGCCCTATCGGAATCTGTTCACTATGTTTGGCATATGAGATCGAGGCAGTGATCCGTGGCTTCCTTTAGATACAAAGTAAAGGACAAATCGGGGCGAACCATCGCCGGCGTCGTGGATGCCGAGGATCAGCGCTCGGCTGTGGCGAACCTTCAGAGGATGGGGTACTTCGTGCTCGACATACGCGAGGCGCCCGTCGGCGTCGAGCAGGCACGCACAAGCTGGAACCCGGCGCGGCTGTTCGTGAGATGGTTCGTGAACCCCATATTCGCGGGCGCGACGGTTTACAGTCTTGGCATCTTCTACCGCCAGCTTGCCACAATGATGAGGTCTGGGCTGACGCTCACCCAGGCCATGAGATCCCTTCGATCGCAGGGAGGAAGCCGCCGCCTTAGGAAGATCGCCGCGGAGACGATGGAATTCCTGCAGAGCGGCACCCGTCTGAGCGATGCTTTTGCCCGCTATCCCTGGATGTTCCCGGAGCTGCACATCAGCCTTCTACGTGCCGGCGAGGCGAGCGGCATGCTGGACAAGATGATAGAGAGGATCGCGGATTACTTGGAGTGGGAACACAGTGTCAGGCAGAAGCTGCGCCTCGTCACTCTCTACCCAAAGATTCTGGTGCTCGCGGTGATCTTCATTCCCTCACTCCCGATATTGCTGCTCGAAGGCCTCAGGGAGTATCTGAGGGCAACTGTATACAACCTGATACCCATCGCAATTGTTATTCTGGCTCTGTGGGCTGTGTATCGGATACTCTACCAGATCCAGTCGTTCAGGTACGGCGTAGATATGGTCAAGCTGGCGATCCCAAGGATAGGGAATATCGTCCGGATGCTGGCGCTGTCCAAATTCTACCGCGTGGTGTCCGCCATGTTTGCTGCGGGAGCGCCTCTTTCCCAAGGACTGGCGCATGCGGCGGACGCGAGCGGGAACTGGTTCCTCGCAACGCGCCTCAAGACAGCGATTGATCCGATAGAGCGGGGCCAGTCCCTTTCCGAGTCGCTGGAGCGGACGGGGGTTCTCCCCCGGATGGCGCTCGATATGCTCGCGACAGGAGAACAGACGGGGAATGTTGATGCGATGCTGGACAAGGTCGCCGAGTACACAGAGGGTGAAGCAGAGGTCGCTACTCTCCAAAGCAGCGTCACCCTGGGCGTGCTCCTGTTTCTCGGCATGGCGGCGTATATTGGCGCGTTTGTGATAAAATTCTACGTGGGGTATTTCAGCCGCGTGTTCAGTCAGTGATAGCTCATGCCAATCAAGAAGACATATTACGAGATACTGGGTGTGTCCAGGGCGGCGACTCTGGAGCAGATCAAGCGCCGGTATCGCCAGCTCGTGCGGCGGTACCATCCCGACGTGGCCCAGGACAAGGCGGCCGCGAAGGCTGCCTTCATCGAGATAGCCGAGGCGTATCAGACACTCATCAGCCCGGACAAGCGCACGATATACGATGCCTCGCTGGACGCTGAGATGTTCCGGGTGCCACCCAGTCGGCCAGCCGAGCCGCGAGCTCCAGGCGTGCCTGGATACCGGGCGCAAAGGCCTCAGGCACCTGCCGCGAGAGGGCGTGCTGCCCAGGCAGAGCGATGGATTCGAGAGGCGCAGGCTGCTTTCATCCGGGGACAGTTCCGCTCTGCGGTCACGGCGTGCAGAGAGGCCCAAAGCGTGGATCCGAGGAACGTGCAGGCGCACATAATCCTCGGGGATATCTATAGGATACAGGGCCAGCTGGACAATGCCATAGCCATGTACGCGATCGTCGTCCAGCTCGACCCCGGAAACGCAGACGTTCACGCCAAGTTGAATCGTCTCCTATACCGCAGCGGAGCCAGGGTGCCAGGAGTGAGCTTGGAAAGAGAGGCTGCGCTCAAAATGGGCTTGAACCTGGTTGGCTGGTCCATGGCCGCATTCCTGCTTGTTCTGCTGGCTGTGAGTCCTGGGCAGCCGATAGTCTGGCTCAAGCATAACATGCCGTATGTCGGCGTGTGGAGCACGATGCTGATCGCCACGCTGGGGATCATCGGCGCTTTGGCGGGGTTCCTGCTGAGCGTGAATGGGACGCTCCAGCCGTTGGACGACGAGCTGGTATTCCAGTCGGTGCGCGCCCCTGGACGGCGCACGGCAAGCTATCCTATCGGCCTCATCCTGATAGTCCTCAACTTTTTCAATTTCTATCTGGCTGCGGCCGCTTATGTTTTCATTGGGCTGATCCAGGAAAGCCTGTCTAGGTCGCTTCTAAAGGCGTTTGCAGCGACGTTCTGTCTGACAGTGCTGGCGTTCCTGGTCTATGCTCCCGATCCGCCGCATGTGCTGTTGTTCGGCGGCAATGTCGTGTTCCCGGCGCTGCTATTCGGCTGGGCGATGGGGGACTTGTTCCGCCCGGGGTGGTAGTTCGCCGATTGCAGATTGCGGATTTAGGCATTTACTGGCCTCTGGAGGGGATGAATTATGAGTAAGGACAAGGTTACAACCGTGAGCTTGCTTGAGAAGAAGCAGAAGGGCGAGAAGATTACCGCTCTAACGGCGTATGACTACTCGACGGCGAAGCTGCTCAATGAAGCCGGAGTGGATATCGCCCTTGTGGGTGACTCTTTGGGGATGGTCGTCCTGGGATACGAGACTACGCTGCCGGTGACCATGGAGGATATGCTGCATCATACAGCGGCGGTCGTCAGGGGTGTTCAGCGGGCCATGGTTGTCGCCGACATGCCTTTCATGAGCTACCAGATCAGCCCGGAGCAGGCGATGGCAAATGCCGGCAGGTTCCTTCAGGAAGCCGGCGCCCATGCCGTAAAGCTCGAAGGCGGTCGCCCGATGGTGGAGACGATCCGCCGAATCGTGGATGTTGGGATTCCCGTCCTGGGGCACCTCGGATATACGCCGCAGTCGGTGCACAAGTTCGGCGGGCCGCGCATTCAGGGCAAAACCGAGTCGGATGCCCAGCGTATCTTGAACGATGCCAGGGCGCTGGAGCAGGCCGGTGTCTTCGCAATCGTGTTGGAGCTTGTGCCGAAGGAGCTGGCCAAGCGAGTCACCGAGTCAGTTTCTATTCCGACGATTGGCATCGGCGCCGGCCCGGACTGCGACGGCCAGGTGCTGGTTACGAACGACCTTCTGGGCTTGTATGGTGAGTTCCATCCGAGGCATGCGAAGAAATACGCGAATCTCTCGGAGGTTATCCTGGCGGCAATGAAGTCCTATGTCGAGGAAGTGAAGAGCGGCGAATTCCCCGGCCCCGAGCACGGTTTCTGATTTCGGATTTTGGATTTCCGATTGCGGATTTCGAATTTCGAGCTTCGGATTTTGGATTTGAAAAGCCATGGAGATTCTACACACCATTAAGGAAACGCGCGCTGCCATAGCTCAGACAAGGCGAGAAGGGGAGTCGGTAGGCCTGGTGCCCACTATGGGCTGCTTCCACGAAGGCCATCTTTCCCTCATGCGCCGTGCGAGGCAGGAGAGCGACCTTGTCGTCGTCAGCATATTTGTCAACCCGATCCAGTTCGGGCCGGGTGAAGATTTCCGCGAGTATCCCCGTGACCTGGAGCGGGACGCCCGAATGGCTCGAGAGGTCGGCGTTGATTTGATATTCAATCCCTCGGTCGAGGAGATATACCCGGAGGGATACCGGACCTATGTGGAGGTCGCTAAGCTGAGCGAAGTGCTTTGCGGGGCCTCGCGTCCGGGCCACTTCCGTGGAGTTACGACGGTCGTCCTCAAGCTGTTGAGTATCGTGCAGCCGGACAAGGCGTACTTCGGGCGGAAGGATTACCAGCAGCTCAAGATCATCGAGCGGATGGTGAAAGACTTGGACTTGCCCATCCGGATCGTCGAGGTGCCGACCGTCCGCGAGCCGGACGGCCTTGCGATGTCCTCGCGCAATACGTACCTGAGCCCGGAGGAGCGCAGAGCGGCCCTGGTATCGAGCAAGTCGCTCGCGTATGCGCAGGAGCTTCTCGATCAGGGCATCACATCCGGCGAGGAACTGCGCCAGCGCGTGGAGAAGTTCATCCTGCAGGAGCCGCTTGCTCGGATTGACTATGTGGCGGTTGTGCATCCAGAGACGCTGGAGCACGTCGTGAAGGTGGAAGGCGAGGCGGTGCTTGCGCTGGCCGTCCGCATCGGCGGGACTCGGCTGATAGACAACACGCTCCTGGCAAGGTAATGGGCTGGGTCGAGAGCTTATATGAAATTCTCCATCTGCAATGAGCTGTTTGAAGGTTGGCAGATCGAGGATGTCTTCCGCACCGCCGCTGAGTTGGGATACGAGGGCGTGGAAATCGCTCCGTTCACGCTTGCGGATTCCGTGGAGGATATCCCCCGGTCGCGGCGCAGGGAGATCGTGAAGGCCGCCGACTCGAACGGCGTCGAGATAGTCGGTCTCCACTGGTTGCTGGTGAAGCCGGAAGGGTTGTACATCAACCATCCCGACGAAGCTATCCGCCGCCGGACAAGGGAGTACCTGGATGCCCTGATCCGCTTCTGCGGCGACGTCGGGGGTCGGGTGTTGGTCTTCGGCTCACCGAAGCAGCGGAATGTCCATGAGAGCCTGACATACGAGCAGGCTTGGGAATATGCTCGTGAAACCTTCGCTCACTGCGCTGAGACAGCCGGGGACGCGGGAGTCTACCTGTGCATAGAGGCGCTTCCAGCTCGTGAGACGAACTTTATCAATACAGTAGCCGAGGCCGTGCGAATGGTGCACGAGGTGAACAAGCCTCACTTCCGCACGATGCTGGACGTCAAGAGCATGTGCTCGGAGGGGAAGCCGGTCCCGCGGATCATCGAGGAGGCGGGCGAGCTCGTGATGCACGTCCACGCGAACGACGCCGGCGGACGAGGCCCTGGGGCAGGGGATACGGATTTCCGTGAGATTGCTGCCGCCCTCAGGAAGATTGGCTTCGACGGATACGTTTCGGTGGAGGTCTTCGACTTCAAGCCCGATCCGCTGACGATTGCCGTGGAGAGTTTGGAGTATTTGAAGAAAACATTTGGGAGCGGTTGAACTGGTGCTTGTAGGGAGATTTCCGCGAATATCGGTCTTCTCAATACCTATGACTAATGGCTTCATGCATAGGTGGGTGCCGTACTTATGGAAGGACTAGGCTGTATAATAGGGTTTGGCATTGTGATTTTTCTGATTGTGATTCTTTGGCCATTATGGTTGGGCTTGGGGATCGACGCTGTGGTTCGCCATAGCATCAACGCTCGACTCGAGGCCAAACACCAGGGGGTTTTGAAACAGCAGCAACTGGCCGCAGGCGAGTTCAGTGAAAGGGTTGCCACTGCACGTCGCAGCTTGTCCGGCAAACCGGTTGCATCGAGGTTGTTACTTCTGAACGCAATGAGCGCCTTACTGGAACCTATTCATTACGTCGGAGGAATCGAAGGCGCGGTGTGTATCTACTTTGACTCCGGCAACCGAGTATTGGATATACACCACTGGGTAGGCGACGACAATTCTGTACCCATACCTACCGATACAATAGTAGCCCACGCACTCGCTACCGGGTCGCATGCGGTAGCTATCGCTCATAACCATCCAAACAACAACTCTGTACCGAGCGACCGAGATGTATGGCACGCTGCTGAGTTAATTGACGCCCTTCAGGCTGCTGGCATCGGCTTGGTCGAGGATTACGTCTGGTGTCATAACAGGTACAAGTCAGTGCTGAAAACACGGCGTTTCAAGGACCTCGTTAGACCTGTTTGATGGTGGCGACTTTTGTGCAGCGGAAAGCCGAATATGCAGATTTGGGGAAATCCGAGTTTAGAACTGGGTGGTGATTCGAAAACCGCCGCCTATTCAGTGCACTCGCTAATACAGGGAGAGGAGATGCGATATGAGGAAGATGTGTATAGCGCCAGGTTATCTGGAATCGGACTTTCCCGATGGAGTCAGCGACGAACAAAGAATGAAATTGTTCTTCAAAGGAATTGGAGGATGGTTTCTGGATGTTGCTGACGAGTGTATTAACCCCCAACCTCAGCGTTCGTTGGCCGCACACCCAGGTTTCGCGGTTTTGAGTATTGTATTCAGCTATTTTGAGATTATCGCGAAGTGCCAGGACGGTTACCAGGGACGGGACAAATCACATCAATACTTTGCCGAGGGTGTGCTTTCTGTTTTTCCTGAGCTGAGAGAGTCCCCAGAAGGTGAAGTTCTGGTGGAATTGCTTTATTTTGGTGCCCGCAACGGACTATATCATTGTTGTATGCCGGATTCCCTCATTGTTATCAGCGGCACCTATCCACTCCCACTGCAGTTGGATACAATCAATAACAGAATGAGAGCTGGCATAAATCCCCACCTACTCGTTTCTGCTCTTATACATCATCTTAAGCAATACGAGGAGCAGTGTTTGAACACTGAGAATATTCGGGCACGGGGATGTCTATTAAGCCGCCTGAATTATCAAGCCTCAGAATCGAAGAAGGTAGAGGAGAGACTGAGGAAGAAAGGCAAATGACCATACGCTTCTTCAACACTCTGACCAGGGAGAAGGAAGATTTCCAACCGAATGAGGACTTGCAGGTTCGGATGTACACCTGCGGGCCGACGGTATACGACTGCGCGCATATCGGCAACTGGCGCACCTATCTCTTCGAGGACATCCTGCGCCGTCACCTGGAGTACCGGGGCTTCGACGTCACGCAAGTGATGAACATCACCGACGTTGACGACAAGACGATCCGGGGCGCAATGTCCGGCGGGATAAGCCTGGATGCGTACACAGGCCCGTTCACCGAGGCGTTCTTTGAGGACCGCGACGCGCTGAACGTGAAGCCCGCTCATGTCTATCCCAGAGCGACCCAGCACATCCCCGAAATGGTCGCTCTCATCAAGACACTCCTCGACAAGGGCGTCGCGTACAGTGCCGAAGATGGCTCTACCTACTACGACATCACCAAGTTCCCCGGCTACGGCAAGCTCTCGCACTTCAGAATCGAGGAGCTGAAGGCAGGCGCGCGGGTGAAGTCCGACGAGTACGAGAAGGCCCAGGTGTCCGACTTCGCGCTCTGGAAGGCCTGGGACGAGGCCGACGGCGCCGTGTTCTGGGAAACCGAATTGGGGAAGGGGCGTCCGGGCTGGCATATCGAGTGCTCGGCCATGAGCATGAAGTATCTGGGCCAGACCTTCGACATCCACACCGGCGGCGTGGACAATATCTTTCCGCACCATGAGAACGAGATCGCGCAGTCCGAAGCTGCGACCGGCAGGAGGTTTGTCAATTACTGGCTGCACTCAGAGCACCTGCTCGTGGAAGGCCGGAAGATGAGCAAGTCGTTCGGGAACTTCTACACGCTTCGCGATGTGATCGCCAGGGGATACGACCCGACGGCGTTCCGGTATCTAGTGCTCGGGGCGCATTACCGCTCGAAGCTCAACTTCACCTGGCGGGCGCTGGAAACCGCCAAGACGACCCTCGAGAACCTCTATGAGTTCGTGGGGCGCCTGGACAAAGAAAGCTCCAGCGGCCTTGAGGAAGCTGTCCAGAGGGCTGCGACGGCTTTCGGCGAGGCGATGGATGACGACCTGAACACGCCCGTCGCATTGGCGGCTGTCTTCGGCTTGATAAAGGAAGTCAACATCCACGGCAGAGGCGGCAGGGAGGTTTTCGAGGCTATGGTGGACTTCGACCGCGTGCTGGGTCTCGAATTGGCGGAGCGCGCAAAGCCCGTGAGCGCGGAGATTCCGCGCGAAATCCTCGGCCTGGTGCAGGAGCGTGAAAAAGCGCGAAAAGCCCGCGACTTCGCTACTGCCGACCGCATCCGCAGCGAGCTCGCCGCCGCCGGTTACCTGATCGAGGACACCCCTGAAGGCCCCAGGGTCAAAGCCAAGTAGCTGAACTCAGAGTCTAATGCTAAAGCATCAGGCCAAATGAAATAAGCATGCTGAAGCAAGCTGGATGTGTGTTGGATTCGGGGACAGCTTGCTTCAGCATGCTTGTCTGCCTAGACTCACCGTTTACGGTGAGGTCGCGGTTCTGTCCAGGCTTTGCTAACCGGGAACGCCCGGCGTGGGTCTTGCCTGCGGCAGTGCTTCCCTCGCCAACTGCAGCCATGTCCGCGTCAGGCCCGCTACGGTGGTGCTGTTTGCACGGGCATCGCGGGTCGTGACCGTGATAAGGAGCCTGTCACCGACCATTATCGCCCTGGAACCTCCGGGCGCGGGCGCCGCATATATGCCGCGCGGCGACAAAGCCTTGTAGCCCAGAATGTAGGCCAGGCGCTCGTTTACCCGATCAACCCTCTGCTGAGCCGTGAATCCTCCTGCCGGCACGCGCGCGATGGCGACAAGCTCATTGGCGACCACGACCTTCTCAGCCATGGTGAAGGCGCCGGCGAACGACCCGCATGCGCCCAGGATGACCGCTGCTGCCAGGAGGGTCAGCATCAATCGCTTCATAGGATTCACCTCCTCGACGTGAGTGCAAACTTCACTCGAATCGGATGTACCCGCCGGGGATGAGCAGTAAACGCCGGAAGATGAATCCGATGGGCCTCCCAGCCATTTTGCCTGGAGTTAACTGCCGAGGTTGGAGGAAGTCATCCATTCGCAGCGCGCCATACGGCAAGGGCGGCGAGCCGCGCGGCGGATTCGAGCGCCTTTCTATTGATGGCCGCGGGTGTATCCCGGACGGTGTGGCCGTTCGGGTGTTCGCCCGCGGAGTGGAGGAGGAAGCTGGGGACTTTCCTGCGCGCGAAGGCCAGGTGGTCGCTCGCACCGACAGCATCCGGCCGCAGCGAGAGTCCGAGATCAGCAGCACTTTCTGCCAGATAGCGGTAGCGGTCGGGATAGGCAGTCCCCGCAGTCACAAACATGCCCGGCGTTCCAGCGCCAACCATATCGAGCTGGATGCTCGATACGATGTTCTCCAACGGGAACGGCGGATTTGCGGCAAAGTAGTTCGACCCGACGAGGCCCGCTTCCTCGCCGGTCCATGCGGCCAGCACTATCGTCCGCCGGGGCTTGAGGCCGGAGTTGGCAATCGCCCGCGCGACCTCCAAAACCACCGCGGTGCCGGATGCGTTATCATCAGCACCCCTGAATATCCTGCCTCGCCCGTCATCGCCGAGGTGGTCGTAATGCGCGCCTGCCAGCACGATTTCCTGGGACGCCTGCGGATCGGCGCCCGGCAGCATTCCGATCACGTTGTAGGTCCGGCGGTCCGGGTCGCATACCGGTGTGATCTGAAGCCGGACCTTCAAGCCGCGCGCGCCCGCCAGCGGCTTGCGAGCACCCTTAGCCACCAGACCCGCTGGGAGAGACAGAATCTCGGAGACGATGGTTTCGTCAACCGCGATGTATGGGAAATCGGCGATGGAGCCGGAAAGCCCGATGTTTGTGCCCCATTCGTCTCTCACGCCGGCCGGCTTGTACATCAGGCATGCCGCCGCGCCGTGCTGGTAAGCGGCTGTCATCTTGTGCATGCCGGTAATGGGTCTGGCATCCTTCGGCCAGCCGGGGAGCCACAGAACGATCTTGCCCGCCACGTCGAGGCCGGCATAGTCGTTGTCCGTGCCATAGCCCACGAAGACGACCTCCGACTCCAGGTCGAGGCCGCCGCGCCCGTTGTAGCCGCGGTAGCTGAAGGATCTGGTCCTGTTGATCGGCCCATGCCTTCCGTTGAATCTGTAGGTAAGCCTGGCCCTGATCTCGTCCTTCGACCTGACAAGCGAGTAGCGCATTGTGAGCGGCTGCTTGTAGCCTTCAAGCCCCGGTCCTTCGAGGGGGGACAGGCCGCACTCGCCGAACTTCGATGCCAGGTAATCGGCGACGGCGTAATGCTCCGGGCTACCGGCGCGGCGCCCGCGAAATTCGTCGCTGCACAGCCGCTCGATATCGGACATCATGCGCGTCACGCTGATCGCCGAGAGCAGTTTCTGCTCGTCTTCCCTGAGCGCGGCATTCGATCCGCCGATGGAAAGGAGCATCAACCCTAGAAGCACCAGAATTTTGAGGCAAATTCCTGAGAATCGGGCTCGGAGTAGGAATCTGTACATCCAGTAAACTCTTTCTAATCCCAGTCAGCGCCGGGAGCGACGTCTATCCCGAGGAGCAAACTGCGTGGAATCGTCCTTACGGGGGCGGGCTTCCAGTACTCCACCACTCCAATACTCCATCCCTCCGCCCGATTCGCCTATCACGAGTACAGCAGATACGCCTGCCTGTCTCGGTTGAAGCTGCACAGCTCATCGCGCCACGACTCGATGATCTCGTCCGCCGGTACGCCTGCCTCGATAGCCAGGCGGGTCTTGTCCGTGCCTGCAAGCAGGTCGAAGTAACACTTGCCGGAAGCGCCGGGCGGCCGGAACTGGAACTCCTTCGGGTACAGATCGTGAAGAGCCTTGATCGCGTAAACGCCGACCGCAACCGCATTGAGCGAATCTCTGTCCATCACATGCGCCTGCACGCCGCCGCATCTCTCGCCCTGGTACTTCGAGGCCGTTGGGATGAAATGCGCCGGCCGGAAGCGGATTCCCGGAAGGTCGCCGGCATTCAGCCGCTCCGCCAGCTCATAGGCGTCCACCCAGGGAGCGCCGAACATCTCAAACGGCTTGGTCGTCCCCCTGGCTTCGGAGACGTTCGTGCCCTCGATGAGGCAGAGGCCCGGGTAGAGCGCCGCAGTCTCCGGGCTTGGCACGTTCGGCGACGGCATCACCCACGGCAGGCCCGTCTCGTCGAACCACATCGAGCGCTTCCACGCCTGGCAGTTGGCGACCTCGACATCCGCGCCGATTGCGAACTGGCCGTTGAAGAACAACGCCAGCTCGCCTGCAGTCATGCCGTGGCGAATGCAAATCGGGTACAGCCCCACGAACGATGCGAACCGGGTGTCCAGCACATTGCCCTCGATGGCAAGGCCGTTCACCGGATTGGGCCGGTCCAGGACGATGAACTGCTTCTGGTACTCGGCGCAGGCCTGCATGACATAGGCCATCGTGTAGACGTAGGTGTAGAACCTGCATCCGATGTCCTGGATGTCGAAGAGGACGACCTCCACGCCCGCAAGCATCTCGCGCGTGGGCTTCCTTGCCTGTCCATAGAGGCTGTGCGCTACAAGGCCGGTTCGCGGGTCCGTGAATGACGGCGCCGGCTGGCCGTCCGGGATATCGCCTCGCACGCCGTGCTCCGGGCCGTAGAGCGCGACGAGGTTCACGCCCGAGCCTTTCAATACCTCGATGGCGTGGACGAGGTTCCTGTTCACCGCGCTGTGGTTGGTGACAAGGCCGACGCGCCTCCCGCGGACAAGGGACAGGTTCTGCTCGACAAGGGTTTCGACGCCGGATCTTACTTTCATCGCAACTCAAGCTCAAGTATACAGGGCGCAGGCGGGGAAATCAAGGTGAGGAGTGTTGAGTGTTGAGTGATGAGTGAGGAGTGATGCTGGATGCTTGATGCTCGATACTCGATACTGGATGCCCATGTTGGGCGTTCAACGTTCTCCCCCACACTCCCACACTCCCATACGCCCATACGCCCATACTCCCCCGCCCCCGACGCTGGTTTTCGTTGACTTCGGGCCGCGGAACTTGGTATAATACTCTGCGAGTGGGGCTGTGGCTCAGTTGGGAGAGCGCGTCCTTCGCACGGACGAGGTCGTGGGTTCGAATCCCATCAGCTCCACCAGCCTTCGCTAAAGCTTCGGCTGGCAAGCCATCCCCGCATACCGGTGCCCCTCTCTGACATTTGAACTGCGAAGGATGGTGCACTTCGTAGTCCTACGTAGCTTTAGCAGAGTAGGACGAAGTAGTGCTGCCAATGGCAAGCTGACCTTGCCTCGAAATAGTGGGCACCGGATAATAGGAGATGAGGTGACCCAAAGATGGCGAGGCAGTATTCAGAGAGTTTCAAGGCAGAGGCTGTGAAATTGGCGCTTGCGGGCAAGACGAGCAAAGCACGGATCGCAA
>DATKXU010000099.1:0-5903 GCA_035528905.1 Armatimonadota bacterium | reverse complement strand
TCGCCGACTGGTATCAACAAGAGAGAACGGCTATTTAGAGAGCCATTTCCATCTACTCTCATTATAGCGGCAGGAAGCGTTAGGCCAATGAACGGCCAGTGAAAGCTCTGTCATATATTTGTCATATCTCGCTTGGTTCTTCAGGTCTATCGGCTTGCCGGTTGGTTTTACGTAGGCTGCAGGTCTTGTGGATCTCTGACATTTTCCCTTCATCCTACCCTCGTCTTGCCGGCGCAGGTAGGTGAATCCTCGACGCAGCCGATAGTCGCCTTCTGGGCCAGGATTTCAATTTGGCATCCTGCGACAATCTGCAAAAGCGGACCGATAGGCTCCTTCGTGACATTGCCAAGTTATGAACTTTGAAGGTTCCTCGAAGAGGCGGGTCATAGTAGTTGACAGGTTTGCAAATCTGCCCTGGATTTGTTAGGATTGGCGCCGGAGACGCGGATGCGTACCGCGGACGGGCACCCTCCGGCCCGCCATGCAAATCCGCACATGAGCGCTCATGACAAATCCTAAGCAGGATACCGACCTGCTGCCCGGAAACCAAGCCGGGCGTCCTCGCTCGTCAGGCGAGGCGGAAGGCGCCGGACGCGGGGGTGGCACGGAGCCTGATGCCGACCTGGCTTTGGTGCTGCGCGTCCAGGCTGGCGACGTATCGGCGTTCGGCGAACTGATTGACAGGCACCAGAGGGCGATTTACGGCATAGTTTCGCGCATGGTCACGAGCCGCGACGAGGCCGACGATCTCGTGCAGGACATATTCGTGTCTGCTTACAGGGCCATCGGGAGCTTCAGGAGGGAAGCCAAGCTCTCCACCTGGCTGCACACCATCGCGGTGAACATGACACTGAAACGGCTGAAAAAAATGAAGCGCCAGAACATGCTTTCGATAGACGATCCGGCGTTCGGACTGGCATCCACCATCCGCGCAGAGGACGATCCGTCGCCCGACGAATCGCTCCAGCAGCGCGAGCGGAACGACATGGTGCGCAGGGCGATTGACACGCTGCCGGACAAGCAGCGCATCGTAGTCGTCATGCATTACTTTGAGCAGCGCCCCTGCGACGAGATAGCGGCGATATTGAAGTGTTCCGTGGGAACCGTCTGGTCGCGGCTGCACTATGCCTGCAGGAGGCTCAGAGGCGAGCTGCGCCTGCTCCAACAGGGCTTGTGAGATGAGATGTACTCACTTTAGAAAACGCATCATGCCCTATATTGAAGGGACGCTCCCTGAGCGGCTGCAGAAGCTGACGGAGGAGCACATCGCCGCGTGCGAGTCGTGCGCCCGCGAGCTGGCCGAGCTTACGCAGACTGTCCACGCGCTCAGGCAGGCGGAGTATCCAGCGATGGAACCGGCGCTCGACCTCCGAAGCCGGATCATGGCGCGCCTCGCTCGTGAACCCGTTCGCAGGCCGTGGTTTGTCGGGAGGCGCCAGGCGTATTCCGGCGCCGCAGTGGGCCTGCTCGTCTTTGCGATTGCCCTAGCGGCGGTGTGGCCATACCTCTTCCAGGTGAGACGGCCCTCCCAAAGCCGTATGCCAAGCAATGTCCAGCAGCCCGCCAAAGGCCCGGCGGCTGCACCAAAGCCGCCTCCCAGCACCAAGGCCGAGCCCTATACTGTGATCGCGGATGGCCATGCCAGGGATGATGTTGATGTCTTGAGCAAGAAGTTGGGGGCAGCCGTCCCGCGCACAGGAGCCTCGCCCGAGCGGTTCCGCAGGATCGAGGCTCCACGGCGCACAGTTGCCCCTGGCACTCCCCTCAAGAACCGGCCCGGAACGGCCCCAGCACGCGTTTCTCCTATGCCTGCACATAAGGAATCCGCCGATCGGACAAAGCCGGCGGGTGCCAAGGCCGTCGCGCAAGCCACCGCTGGCATTGATGAGGCAGGAATTGAGGAGATTCCCAAAGCCGAGATGGAGGGCTCGCCAACTAAGCCGCACGTCAATGGCAAAGGTGGGAAAGTTGGTTATGGAGGAGTGGCGGAGGAAGCAGGACCAAGGCCACGGCGTGCACCTGAGTCGCGTCCGTCCGGACCTGCGGGGCCGCCTCCCGCTCCCGGCGCCCTCGAGTCGGCTTGGCTTGAACGCCGCGGCACCGCTTCCAGCGAGGATCTGTCGGTTGAGGCCCAGAAGCAGCACAACCTGGAGCTAGTCCAGACCTACGAGAGGAAGGCGAAAGAGTCGCCGAACAGCCAGGTTGTGCTAGAAGGACTCCTGAACGCATACAACCAGGCAGGCCAGCCGCGGGATGAGTATATGACTGCGAACCAGCTCGTGCGGCTTGATCCCAAGAGCGCGACATATTGGTTCGCGCAGGCACAGGCCGCTGAGAGAGCTAAGATGCCCCGCACAGCGGCGGCCTCATACCGCCAGGCCATCGGTCTGAAGATAGCACAACCCTATTTCCGAGTGGCAAAGCGCAGGCTCCAGGCCCTGGAGGCTGAACGGGGAACCAGACCGTGAGACGTGAAGAGTGAGAAGTGTTGAGTGTGGAGTGTGGAGCGATGGTGGATGCTTGATGCTGGGCGTTGGGCGCTGGACGTTCTCCCACACCCCCATACTCCCATTCTCCCTGTCTCCCAGTCTCCCCGTCGCCCTGTCCCGCTAGCTGCGGTCGAGCTCGCGGGCGAAGTCCAGAGCCTCGTCGGATCGGTAGTGCAGGCAGATTTCCGCCTCGATTCTGGTTCCCGTGCCGCCGGGCCTGCTGAACTCCAGCTTGTCGGCCGACTCACGCATAAAGTATATGCCATATCCGCCGATCTGGCCGAGCGAGGGCTCCGGTACATCGCAGGCATCGAAGCCCCTGCCGAAGTCCGTAACGGTCACGACGAGCCGCTCTGCGTGGTATTCTAACTCCACTCGATACCTCTGGCCCGGCTCGGCGTATGCGTGCCGAACTACGTTCGAACATGCTTCGGTGACTACTATTCCCGCGCGGTAGACATCGTCCTCGGTCACGCCCATGTGCTGAAGCAGGGCATCCACCTGGCAGCGTATGACGGGAATCAATACTGCTTCGGCCGGCAAATCAAACTTCACGTTCACGATCATGCCGACTTCTCCGCTCATAGCAGCGGTGTTGGATAGACCGGGAACGAGTGTGGAGTCCATACAACCCGTCATTACTGCAACCTCTACTCGCCAGAGAATACCCGTTCGGCGGCTGGGATATCATCGCAAATAAACAGCCCTGAAAGCTCCTCAGTATGGATAAGGGCGAGCGTCTCCCTGACGTATGCGTTCGTGATCACAAGCGCGAGCTTTCCACCGCTGGAGGTCAAGCGCTGGTAGGCGGACATTATGGCCGCTATGCCGGCGCTGTCTATGTAGCCCACCTCCGTCAGATCAACCACAAATCCTCTCGGCGACCCTTCAACCGAGCCATCAAGCGCTGTGCGGAGATCGCCGACGTTCGACAGGTCAATCTCTCCGCTGACACGTATGATTGTCTGCTCATGCTGAGCGACCTCGATTTCCATCGCACACACCTTCCTTGGGTGCCAGTTCTGAGTAATTGTACCGATACCGCTGAGGTAGCCAAACATGGTTGAGGGGAAATTTTTCGGCTGCCTGACCTGCAAGCGCACGGCAGCCTGGCAGGGCTGCCAGGATGCCGTGCAGAAGGGCGGAATTCCGGCGCTTACCAGCCACCTCCGCCACCACCACCTCCACCTCCTCCGGAGGAGCCGCCTCCTCCGCCGCCGCCGGAGCTCGACCCCGGCGGACTTGATGACGAAGCTATCGCTCCTGAGAGGGAACTTCCCAGCGAAGATGCAAAGCCGCTGGTCCCGAGGTCATGCCATGATGTGCCTGAATACCAGTCGGGGCTGTAACCCGTGTCTCCCACGCCCGCGCTCGACAGGACGTCGGAGAATTGCTCCGCCCACCTCTGCTCGACGCCGAGCGCCAGCGCGTAGGGCAGGTATCTCTCGAAGAGCTTCGGCGTCTTAGCCGGCAAAACGACCCCCTTCAGGTTGTCTCCTTCCGCCACGGAGAGGTACATCTTGAAGCCCTCAATCCGGTCCAGCAACCTTCTGCCCGGGATGGTGGGAGCCTTGAGCAGGTCGTAAAAGATATAGTTGACGAAGGCGACGAGGACTATGAGCAGAATGAACGCCGGCGGCGCGAAAGATCCCAGGACGTACAGCCCAGCGATCTCCCCCGCAATGAACGGGATGGAAAACAGGGTCAGACATCCCGCGCTCATCGAGCCAGTGATAGTATTCCCCTTCCCCACGCGAGCGCCCCGCCAGGCACGGATCACCTGCGACAGCAGGACCCCAACACCGAACGTCCATCCGGTGAGCCATACGCTCATGAAGCCGACAACCACCGCCTGAGTTGCGGAGCCCAGGAGCGCGCTGAGGCCCAGGACGGCGATGGATAGTATCACTCCCGCGACAAAGTAACCCTTGTTCGTACGGAAATATGCGCCATAGCTCAAATTCAGGGAATTCTTCGCAGCCTCCTTCGCCCTGCCGATCATTAGGTAGTGGTCGTTCGTCAGCTCGATTTCATCCCGCGAAGTCAGCAAACTAGCGGCGATTTCCTGCTCCTCAGGAGACAGAATCCCCGAATCAGCTACGTCCTTGACAAAAGTGTAAACGCCGTCGTCCTGCTCGATCCTGATGAAGCGCTTGATCGCCATGTCCACGATGGCAGAGGCGAAGGTCTTGTCGTCGTATCTCATCCTGGTGATGTAGCGGATGGCTGCCGGTGAGAACCCCTCCGGAGGTTCGTAGAGCGGGATAATCGTCCCCTTTTCAGGATCGTTTCCCACTCTCGCCCAGGTGATCAAGTAGTAAAGAAGGAGAATCGCCAGCCCTAGAAGCCCTGCAAGAAAGCCGCGGTTATCCCGGAGAAAGTAGCCGATCTTCTCGCGGGCGGCCGGCTCGTTCACGAAGCCCTTCGGCCAGGAGACGACAATCGTCAGTCCCTCTCTTGGGCCAAGCGGCTTGGCGGCATAGAACACCGCATGCCCCTGAGCGTCAACATAGGCCCGGAAGTCTTTGGCGTCAGACCCCTCGGGCCCTGTATAAGCCTCTAGTCTCAAGGCGCTCGGTGAGGCGCCTTCCGGAGGAGCGACTACTGCGGCGGCTTTATCAATCGGGAACGTCCAGCCGTTGCCGGTGACATTCCAATAGAGCTCGTCGTGATCTCTAAAGTAGCCGAGCTGCCGGTCGGTCTTGTAGGTCAAAGTGTAGGTGTATTCCCCTGGAGTAAGCAGGACGTCCGGATCGCCAATGTAAATGCGCTCTCCGTTGATGCGACTCTCCATGTGGTAAGGCTCAAGCTGGCCGTCTCTCAGCACCTCAGTCACTTGGAAGCCGACCACATACCGATTGCCGTACCTGTCTTTATACCGGGTAGGGAAGTCACGATAGATCCCGCGCTTGATCTCGTCTCCGGCGCAGACGACCTTAATCGTCTCGCGGACGGTCATCGAGGAATCCTTATGCACGGTGATATCGCTGTGGAAGAGGAGTATTCGCTCCGTGGGATAGCCGGTGTCCTGCGCCGCCGCTGGAACAGGCAGGGCTGCATGAATGGCAGCTACGAGAAACAGTACCAGAGGGGAAAGCTTACTCTTCATGGTACCCTCCAAGGCGGTGGAGTGTCAGCGAGATTCAACCCGGTACTCCAATATTGCATTACTTTGCATTGAAGTCCACTTCCGGGGCTTTGCGCTCCGTAGCGAATTCGATCTCGAAGAATTCCCTCCTGGGGAAGCCGAGGGCGCTCGCGATCAGATTGCCCGGAAACGACTCCACCAGGATATTATAGTCGCGGACGGTGCCGTTGTGGTATCTCCTTGCATACTGAATCTGGTCTTCGATCTCTGAGAGGCTCTTCTGAAGATCGAGGAAGTTCTGGCTCGCCCTGAGCTCGGGATACGCC
>DATKXU010000098.1:0-31692 GCA_035528905.1 Armatimonadota bacterium | reverse complement strand
TCGCCGACTGGTATCAACAAGAGAGAACGGCTATTTAGAGAGCCATTTCCATCTACTCTCATTATAGCGGCAGGAAGCGTTAGGCCAATGAACGGCCAGTGAAAGCTCTGTCATATATTTGTCATATCTCGCTTGGTTCTTTTAGGTTTGCCAGTCCAGTGGTAGCCATGCGATTGGAAGAGACCTGAAACAAAACTCCATGATAGGCAGGCTAGCTATGGGCAACCCCAGGCCAGGGCGCACCCCATTCAGTCGCACCCGCACCGGCATGCCGATGGCCGCCACGGAGGGACGGTCACTACATACTTCCCGATGCTTCGTGTCCGCCGCGGCGGATTGCCGTGGTTTTAACCGCACGAGCGGAGTCACCGGCCGTCAAGCGCAATTATGTCCCAAGCTGCCGTCTGCCGTCTGCAGTCTCCGGCCTACCGTTTCTCCCTAGCCTCCCTAGTCGGGAAAAAACCGTTTGATGGGGCGCCGCCGTTCTGATATAATTACCCGGCCACATGCCGCTCCCCTAATGCCACCGGCGGCAGCGCGGAGGAAGCCAGTTGGACGAGCAGCTCCAGTTCGGTGAGAGCGACGCCCTGATCGCTTTCAGGCAGGCCTGGGAGAAAGCCCTTTCTCTCCTGGCCCCTGAGATCAGCCGTCCGGTCTTCGAGAGTTTCCTCAACACGGCCAAGCCCATCTCCATTGATGGGAATACCGCCACCATAGGAGCCGCGAGTGAGCTTGCTAAGCTCTACCTGGAGAAATACGCCGAGCTGTTGAAGACAGCCCTCGAAACGACATTCGGGCCCGAGCTTCAGGTGATCTTCGCTGTCGCGCCTCGCGAGCCGGAGAAGCGGCCGAGCAAGGCAAAAGAAGCCAGGCCGACCGGCGGCATCATCAGCCCGATATCCCTGCCACTGAACGACAAGTACGTCTTCACGAACTTCGTGGTCGGCCCGTGCAACAGACTGGCTCACGCGGCCGCGAAAGCCATCGCCGAGAAGCCCGGCCGCGTCTATAACCCGTTCTTCCTGTACGGAGGCCCCGGCCTCGGCAAGACACACCTTCTACAGGCGATCGGCCACCACGCCATGGCGCGGCACCCCAGCGTGCGAATCGCCTACGTATCCGGCGAGCTGTTCACCTCCCATTACGTAACAGCCCTGCGCGAACACCGCTCCGAAGACTTCAGGCAGAATTACAGGAGCGTGGACATCCTGCTCGTGGACGACGTGCAGTTTCTCGCCGGGAAGGAGCGAACCAAGGAGGAGTTTTTCCACACGTTCAACACGCTGTATCAGATGGACAAGCAGATCGTGCTCTCCAGCGACAGGTCGCCGAGGGACTTGAATCCTTTCGAGGAGCGGCTGAGATCGCGCTTCGAGTCGGGGCTTGTGGTAGACCTCGCGCCGCCGGACTTGGAGACCAGGATAGCGATCCTGCAGAACAAGGCCCTCGCCGAGGGAATCGGCATCTCGCTTCCCGTCCTGGAGTGCATCGCCAACCTGATCCCCACGAACGTACGAGCCCTCGAGGGAGCGCTGGTAACGCTGCTGGCATACAGCTCCCTGATGAAAGTGCCTCTCTCCGTCCGGCTGGCAAAGGAGGTTTTGGAGCGCTACATCGTCGAGAAGAAGCTGTCCGAGCTGACGCCGGACGCGATCCAGCGCGCAGTTGCCCGGGCGTTCGGCGTGGACGCTCACGACCTGCAAAGCGAGAGCCGGCGGAGAGACCTGGTCACGCCGCGCCATGTGGCCATGTACCTTTCCCGCGCGCTCACCGCATGCTCGCTGGCGGCGATCGGAAAGGTGTTCGGCGGCCGGGACCACGCGACAGTCCTCCACGCATGCCGCCGAATCGAGGCTCTATTGGGCAAAGACCCATCGCTGAGAAGCACTGTGGAGCAGCTTACTCAAGACCTAAAGGCCGGCCGAGCGTGAGGAGAGCTTTCTAGCAGGATGAATCCGTCTCAGGCGGGCTTTCGTGCGCATCCCGACGCGCTGCACCGGAAACGGTGCTCTCCGCGAGCTTTTCGAGGGCGGCGATCAGCGCCTGGGTGCCTTTCTCGCCCATCCCGGCGGCCTCCACTGCGCGGAACAACTGATGAACGAGCCTCGCGGCCGGGAGCGGGAGCTTCAATTCCTCCGCGGCGGCCAGCGCGAGGCGAAGGTCCTTCTGCTGTAGCCTGACTTTGAAGCCGGGCTCGAAGTCGCGCGCGAGCATCTTCGGCGCGAGACTGGACAGCATCCACGAACCGGCTGCGCCGGCGGAGACCACGGAGAGCAGCTTCTCCATGTCGAGGCCGGCCTTCGCGCCGAGCATCAGGCCCTCGCACACCGCCTGGATGTTCAGAGCGCAGATGACCTGGTTGCACAGCTTGGTCATCTGCCCGGCGCCGCTCTCGCCCATGTATGTGACGTTCTTCCCCAGTGCCTGGAACACCGGCACGCACTTCTCGTAGACTTCCTGCTTTCCCCCGACCATGATGGAGAGCGTGCCGGCGACAGCGCCTGTCTCCCCACCGCTGACGGGGGCATCCAGGAAATCCACGCCCTTCGCGGCGGCAAGCCCGAAGATATCGCGTGCCACGGACGGGGAAATGGTGCTCATGTCCACGACGACCGTGCCGGGGCGCGCGCCCCGGAGAACGCCGCCTTCGCCCGCGACCACCTGCTTCACATCCGGAGAATCGGGAAGCATGGTGATGACAACATCGGACGCCTGCGCGGCCTCGCAGGGTGACCCGGCCGCGAAAGCGCCGGCCGCGACAAACTCATCCACGACGGACTTCCGACGGCCGTAGATGGTGACCTTGTGGCCGGCTTTGAGGAGATTGCGAACCATGGGGCGGCCCATCGTCCCAAGGCCGATGAATCCTATATCCACCTTTGACTAACTCCGTGCCTGCTTTGCGGCACAGGCGCTGCAGAAGATTTGGTCGTTGATAACCCTCTTGCAGCGCTTGCAGACCGGCAGGCGGCACAATACGCATACGCCCTCTGAAGGCGTGTCTGCGTGCCTCGCACAAGCCTGGACCGAGAACATCTCTTCGTACGCCTGCTCGTCGAGAACCCTTAGGGCTTCTGCGGCCTTGTCGTACGATGGCTCCAGCCTCAGCGCGTTCTGGAAGGCCTCCCTCGCCATCTCAGGAAGGCCGTCAGCCTGGTACGCCAATCCGAGGTTATAGTGGATGCTGGGGACATTGGGGCGTATTCGCAGCGCAGCCTGAAATGCGCCTACGGCGCGGTTGTACATCTCCTTCCGCGCGTAGGCGACGCCGAGATAGTTGAAACCCTGGTAGTCTTCGGGGAACCGGGCGGTCGCTCGCTCGAGGTACTCTATCGCCTCGTCAATCTTTCCAGCCTTCAGGCATTCCAAGCCGAGCTGGAGCGGGGTCTGAGCAGGCATGTCATATTCCTCCGGTGAGACAGCGAGGGGGCTGCGGATGCCGTCCATCCAACAGCCCGGGGAAAGTGCGCTGTTACCACCAAATCTACACGATTTGAGGCCTGCTGTCAACGTTGCCACGCGAGACACACCTTGCCCTGAAGCCCTACCTGGTCTATACTGGAGCAGGGCTTGATAAGCTATGGCGCCGAACTCCCTACAGGGAGTGACGCGAAACAAAGCGTCCATAGTCTTATGCTCTTGAGTCAGAGGAGGGAAGAAACACCATGTCCGATCTTATCAAGACAACCATAATTGCAGGCGGCTTCGCGCTAGGCTCGATTCTCCTGGCCTTCATCGCGCGCTGGATCTTGCGAGTTGTGCTTGGGGCAGTCTATCGCACGACGAAGTCGGAGTTGGACGACCGGATATTCAAGTGCCTGGAGAGCCCTCTGATCCTCGCAGTGATCGCAGCAGGTCTGTACGGCTCCACTCTGGCCGTCCTGCACTCGGAGGTATGGAAGTTCGAGCCTACGCGGCTGGCAGATTACATCACCAGGACCAACCAGATATACAAGGGCATCTTCACGCTGATCGTAGCGTTTGGCCTGCTCAGGGTCGTGAACGCGGTCGCCCGGTGGTATGCCACATCTGCAGCGCCGGCCAGCGCGGCTTACCAGATCGAGCTGCTCAAGAAACTGACAAACATCGCCGTTTGGGCGCTCGTGGTCGTGCTCGTACTCGGGCAATTGGGATACAAGGTCAGTGCACTGCTGGCCACATTGGGTGTAGGCGGCCTGGCGGTGGCCTTGGCCCTCCAGGACACCCTTGCAAACATATTTGCGGGGTTCTACGTAATGGCTGACAAATCGGTGAAGGTCGGAGACTACGTGAAGCTCGACTCAGGTGACGAAGGCTTTGTAGAGGAGGTCGGATGGCGAAACACACGTATACGCCTGTGGGCCAATAACATGGTATTGATACCGAATTCGAAGCTGATCCAGAGCGTAGTCACGAACTATAATATGCCGCACCAGGAGCTCTCCGTATACGTGTCGTGCGGCGTCAGCTATAACAGCGACCTGGACCACGTGGAGCGCGTGACCATCGAGACGGCTAACCAGATTCTCCAAGAGGTGCCGGGAGCCGTCTCGGACTACCAGGCGGCGGTGCGCTTCAAGGAGTTTGGGGATTCGAATATCAACTTTGTTGTCGTCCTTCGCGCGAAGGACATCGCTTCGCAGTACCTGATTCACCACGAATTCATCAAGGCACTGCACCGCCGCTACCGCGAGGAAGGAATCGAGATCTCCTATCCGGTGCGAGTCATCGTGCCTTCAGGTGACATCAGCGGCGCTGTCCCACTATGACATGCCTGCTGCGGAGACCGGTGCGCCGGATTGCCAGCGGCCTTGCAAGGTCCGCGGCGGAGTGCACACCCGCGGGTTGGATTCGTGCCGGATAAGCGACAAGTTAGCACAGAGCGCGCCTATCCTGTGAGCCGCCGAATCACCCGGATGCCGTTCACGGCCATGTGGTAGAGGAAGAGGGAGTGAAGGAGCTCCGCGTCGTGCGGGAGAACGCCCCTTTTCCTCGCGTCAACGAGCGGTATGTCGAAGGTATCCACGCAGTCTTCTGGAACGATGACCTCATAGTCCAGCCGGAACTGGTCTGCGCGGAGCCTGAGATACATGGCGGTCTGATAGATGCACAAGTCGGTACAGTCTCCAACAACGATGAAGCACCTCACATTCCGATGCTCGTCCAGCCAGGCCGGAAACCCCGTGCCGATTCCCGCATTGAGGTTCTGATTCGGGATGACCTCGAACAGATTGGAGAACGGAAGCGCCTTCAGCTCGGCGACGGTCTCGGCTTCTTCGCTGCCCACTACGCAGTGCGGACCCCAGGCGTCGAACTCCGGAGAGTCCGGCGGGTGAGCGTCCTGCGGGAGCACGAAGTTCCTCACGCCGAGCGAATGCGCGCGCTTGAAGAGATCCACTATGGGAGGCACTATCCTGGCAACTCTTGTGCCGGCGAGTCGACCCGCGCTGCAAAAGCCCACGAGGACGTCCGCCGCGACGATCGCAACGTTCTCCGGCCCAGCGGCCTCCCTGATGACATCGGCCAGCGCCGGAGAAGGCCACGTGCACTCCCATTCGCTCAGGAACTCCAGGAAGCTCTCGCGGCCCCTGATGAACCCCCGAGTCTCCTCGTCCATGCCAGCACCCCCAGATAGTCTTGGGTTTATAGATACCCAGGATTCGGCAAGCCTATGGGTATGAAACGCTATCAGATGCGAGCAGCTTTCCGGCAAATCCCGGTATTAGTACGAGTGTACTACGGCTCCTGGACGTGATATACTTCTTGTAGGTATCCCTGGGAACGCGTTTAGAGAGGCAGTTTTAGGCTGATGAAGACCGTCCGCGATGTCATGAGGACCGATGTCATACGGCTCAGTCCGACGAACAAGGTCAAGACCGCCATAATCCTCATGAAGGGCCACAGCATCGGTGGGCTCCCGGTTCTGGAGAACGACCATGTGGTCGGCGTGCTGGACTATCAGGATATTCTCGGCAGGGACAACGACGTGCCGATCGAGAATATCATGCACCGCGAGTTCGTCACCATTCCACCGGACATGCCTATCCCCGATGCGGCAGACCTGATGGCGAAGATTGGTTCCGGGCGGCTGCTGGTGATGGACAGCGGGATCTTAGTCGGCGTCGTGACAAGAGGCGACCTCCTTCCAGAGCTGGGGAAGTCATTCGACCCGATAACGGGCCTGGCTCGTGCGGACTCGATGCGCGACTGGGGAATCGCCGCCCTGAGGCGCGGCCAGGAAGTCACGGTGATCTTCATTGACCTCGACCAGTTCGGCCAGTTCAACAAGAAATACGGCCATATCACGGGCGACAAGGTTCTGAAGCACGTAGCGCAGATCCTCCGGTCCAGCATAGACATCGAGCGGGACATGCTCTGCCGGTATGCGGGCGACGAATTCGTCATCGTCACCACGAGGAACAGCGTAGAAGCAAGGGAATTGGCGAACGCGCTGACCGAAAAGCTTCCGACGACGGAGAACGCCGACCTGCCGGAGCCTGTGACAGGTTCCATCGGAGTGTATGGCGGGAAGCGGTCGAAGGAAAGGGAACTCGTCCACTACGAGGCGACTCTGGACAACCTGATCAATCTCGCAAGCAAGTCATGCACGGTGGCGAAGGCCCAGAGCGCGGCGGTTGCATCCCTGGACGCAGTAGTCGCGGCGCCTGAGACAGCATCAGAAGCGGCTGAGGCGGAACCTGCCATCGCGGCGCCTGAGACAGCGCCAGAAGCGGCGGAGGTGGAACCTGCCATCGCGGCGCCTGAGACAGCGCCGGAAGCGCCCGAAGTGGAACCCGCCATCGCGGCTCCAGCTCCGCGGCCAGCGCCGCACAGGGAAGAGGTCGTCCCAGGAGAGCACAGGCGGCTGAGAATCCGGAGCCTGAGTCTTTCCTGGGGCAGCGGCTCGACCGCGACCGCCGAGGTAGAGCTTGCAAACGGAGAGGACGTCCGGGGGAGCTCGCACAGTGGCTTCGCGCCGGGCACGAATGCTTTGAGGCTCGTTGTAGAGGCGGCGGCCGATGCCGTGTCCGAGTTTCTGCCCTCGCCCGGGTACGGTGTCATTGCGGAGAGTGTCAACGTGGTGCGCGGCACCACAGAGGAAGATATCGTGCTCGTAACCGCGCTGGTAGTCACCCCTCAGCATCAGGTGCGCGCCTGCGGCAGCTCCCTGGTGAAGCAGGACATCTACAGAGCAGCCGTTGCCGCCCTACTCGATGCCGTAAACCGGCAGATCTCCACCTTGATCTAGCCGGAATTGCCCCTGAATTCGAAATCACCAGACGTTGCAGGCACTTTTTGCGGCTACAGTTAAAGTTCCCTTGTGCCGATAATTGATGTGGGCCAGAAGGGCTCCGCGCCCCTAGTAGCCCAAATCTTCGGCACCAGCAAGATGCGTCGCTTATGGCCGGAACCAGCGTATTCGTAGTTGACGACGATCCGCAGATCCCCAGGCTGTTTTCCGAGGCGCTGACCCGACACGGATACAGCGTCCGCGCAGCCACGGACGGTGAATCCGCCCTTAAGAACCTGAAGAAGAGCAAGCCTGAAGTCATCTTCCTGGACCTGAAACTCTCAGGGACGGACGACCTGCAAACCCTGGAAGGAATACGCGGGCTTCATCCGGACGTTCCCGTCATCATCATCACTGCTTACCCCCGTGACCCGCTCGTGGACAATGCGATCAGAATGGGAGTATTCGCCTGTCTGGTGAAGCCGCTCAGCATGGCTCACGTGCTGGGCATTCTCGAAACCTTGGAGATCGAGCGCGCTCCCGAGCCGACCACCATCGCAGGCCCCGTAACTCCCAAAATCTGATCGGGTCTTCCGCTTACGAACTCCTGTAACTTCCACACCGAGCGCCCTATTGGCATCTCTGGAAATGAAGCCTACTTCTCGACAACACCACTCGCATCCCACCGGCAGACAGGAAGAAGGCCGATGGCCGTGGAAAGGAATAATGACCCGCAGGCGAGGCCACCATGCATAGATTCTACGTTCCGGCAGACCGGATTTCCGGCGACCAAGTAAGCTTCGAAGCCGGCCAGCGAAGGCAGATGAGAAGCGTCCTTCGCCTCCGCCCAGGCGATCTTGTCGCAGTGCTGGATGGCTCCGGCCGCGAGTACATTGTCCAGATCGAGATTCTTGATGACACGCAGGCCCTTGGGAGAATTCTCGAGGCTGCCGAACCCGCTGTGGAGTCGTCAGTGCATCTGACCCTTGTCCAGGGCCTCCCGAAAGGCGAGAGAACCGACCTCATCCTTCAGAAATGCACGGAAATCGGCGTCGCGGACTTCCTGATCGCGGAGACTGCTCGATCTGTGCCCCGAATCCAGGCAGGGAAGATGCACAGCAGACTGGAACGCTGGCGGGCGATAGCCAGAGAAGCGGCGGAGCAGTCCGGCAGGACTCACCTGCCGACCGTAAATGGCGTGATCCCGCTTGCGGATGCACTGTCACGCACGAGGAACAGCGATGCCCGCATCATCGCATGGGAGGAGGAAAAGGGCCCGTCTCTATCCTCGATACTGCCGAGATTGGCCGGCGCGGGGAGGATCGCGTACTTCGTCGGGCCTGAGGGCGGCTTCACGGCCGAGGAGATCGCCGCCGCAAGAGCAGATGGGATCGCCGTTGTCTCGCTGGGCCCAAGGATTCTGCGAACGGAAACGGCTGCCATCGTGGGCGCCGCGCTCGTAATCTACGGCCTGGAGCGCTAGCCTGGGGAAGACAATAGACTATAGACCGTAGACCCGAAAGGCCCGAAGTCTATTGTCTACTGTATACGGTCTGCCTCGCAGGAATTTCATCCGCACGACGGAACATAGATGCAGTTTATGGTACAATGGAGTGGCTATGCGGCAGCAGAAGATCACGGACAATCTGGCCCAACTGCTGGAGGTCCTGACGCCCCCGATACGCGAGTACCTGGAAAAGCAGCACGATCTGGATGAGCTGCTCGAGATAGTGCTCGATCTGGGGAGACCTGCCGAGGCGCGGTTTCCGGCCAGGGCGTTGGAGCTCTCCGACATCGAAGTTACCCCTGAGGACATAGATTACGTCGTATCCCGCGTCGGACAGTTCGGCAAGGACAACCGCGCGGGGATCGAGCGCACGCTCCACCGAATCTCCGCCATACGGAATCGCCAGGCAAGGATCGTCGGCCTGACGTGCCGAATCGGGAGAGCGGTCTACGGCACGATTGACATCATCCGGGACGTCGTAGAGACGGGGAAGAGCATCCTTCTCCTGGGGCGACCCGGCGTCGGGAAGACCACTAAGCTCCGCGAGGTCGCGCGCGTGCTGAGCGAGGAGTTCAAGAAGCGGGTTGTCGTCGTAGATACGTCGAACGAGATCGCAGGCGACGGTGACATCCCTCACCCGGCAATCGGACACGCGCGGCGCATGCAGGTCACAGCGCCCGAACTCCAGCACGCCGTGATGATCGAGGCGGTCGAGAACCATATGCCGGAAGTCATCGTCATTGACGAGATCGGCACTGAAGCAGAGGCATTCGCTGCGCGCACCATTGCCGAGCGGGGCGTCCAGTTGATAGCAACCGCCCACGGAAACTCCCTGGAGAACCTCCTGATGAACCCCACGCTCTCCGACCTGATTGGCGGCATCCAGGCCGTCACCCTGAGCGACGAAGAAGCCAAGCGCCGGGGCACCCAGAAGACCGTCCTGGAGCGGAAGGCGCCGCCGACCTTCGAGGCAGTCATCGAGATCATGGAGGTTGACAAGCTGGCGATCCACCACGACGTAGCGAGGGTCGTGGACCGGCTTCTGCGCGGGACGCCTCCAAGGCCCGAAATCCGCGTGCGCAATCCCGAGGGCGAGGTAGAGGTTGTCCAGGACGCCGATCTGGGCGTCCGTCCACTTGAAGAGGCCGGCCTCGCGAGGCCCACACGCGCGGCCGGCAAACCGCTTCCCCGGACCATCCGTATATTCCCCTACGGAGTGAGCCGAAACAGGCTGGAGAGAGCCATCCGGGAGCTGAAGGCCCCCGCCTACATAACCAAAGACTGGAAGGACGCAGACGTCATCGTCACGCTGAAAGCGCACGCGCGCAAGGAGCCGACAAAACTGCGCGAAGCGACCGGCCGCGATATTCCCACCTACGTCATCAAGAGCAACACCTATACCCAGATCGCGAATGTGATAAGATCAATATTCAGGATTTCAGAGTTTGAGGACGAGGAGCTGGCGCTCCGTGAGGCGGACGAGGCCATCGAGCGGGTACTGGCTGGCGAGGAATCGGTCGAGCTGATGCCGCGGAGCAGCTACGTCCGGCGGCTTCAGCACCAGCTCGCGGCGCAGAACAAGCTCGTATCCGAAAGTACCGGTGTGGAGCCGTATCGTCGGCTGCGGATTTCAAGGCCGTGAAACGCCAAGAACCCGCAGAGCGGGAGAATGGGAGATGTGGTGATAAGGCGTCTCCCTTTCCCCCATTCCCCCTCTCTCCCTTTCACTATGCTTGCGGAGTAAGCAAATGGAGGCGCGATTGCCACCTTATTTCATCACCCTCGAAGGGCCGGAAGGGTCGGGCAAATCAACGCAGGCCCGGCTGCTTGCTGATGCGCTCGAGAATCTAGGGCTGAAGGTCAAGCTGACCCGAGAGCCGGGCGGCGACCCTGTCAGCGAGGAAATCAGGAAGATACTGCTGGACGGCCCCGACCATTCGGTGGTTGACCGCACGGAGCTCTTCCTCTACCTGGCGGCGCGCGCCCAGCATACCGAGCGCGTGATCCGTCCCTCGCTGGAAGCCGGCTTCACCGTGGTCTGCGCCCGGTACATAGACTCGACGGTCGCATACCAGGGGTACGGGAGCGGCCTGGACCTCGAACTGATTCACCGCATGAATGCTTTTGCGACGGGCGGCCTGGCTCCTGACCTGACGCTGCTGCTGGACATCCCCGTGGAAACCGGCCTTCGGCGCCAGGACCAGTGGAACCGGATGGAGCGAAAGGCCATAGAATATCATCAACGCGTCCGGCGGGGCTTTCTGGAAGAAGCCAGGCTTAGCCCAGACCGGATCGTCGTCATTGATGCATCGGGGGGCTTAGAGGCCGTCCAGCGAGAGATCTTGCGGCACGCTGGCGAGAAACTGGAGATCACGCTATGACCACCGCGCGACCGGAGGCACAAGATGAAGCTCATAATCACCGTCATCCACGACCGGGATAAGCACCGGATCTCTGACGCGCTGCTCCGGTCGAACTTCAAGTTTACGAAGCTGGCAAGCACAGGCGGCTTCCTCCGCGAGGGGAACGTCACCTTCCTGATCGGCGTGGAGGACAAGCGGCTCGACGAGCTCATCGGCGCGATCAAGGAGAGCTGCAAAACCAGAGAGCAGTATGCGAACTTCATCCCCCCTGACGCCGGCCCGATCGGCGTATTCATGCCAAGCCCCGTCAAGGTGCTGGTCGGCGGAGCCGTGATCTTCGTCGTGGATGTAGAAAGATTCGAGCGGTTTTGAACGTCCAGCGGTGGATGTTCTCGATGAGCGAACAACATGAGACTATGCGACATTGAAGCGCAGGAGGTCGCCGTCCGCGCGCTGAGATCGTCTATTCAGCGATCCTCGGTGGCGCACGCGTACCTGTTCACCGGCCCGAGGAGCACGGGCAAGACCAGCGCGGCGCTGGCGCTCGCCTCTGCGCTGAACTGCGCCGACCGAAGCCCTGAGGGCGACGCGTGCGGCACATGCCTCTCGTGCATACGCATCGAGGCCGGCACGGATGCGGATGTGCAGGTCATCTCCCCGGCCGGGGATCAGACGAAGATTGATCAGATGCACGAGATGATTAGAAGCCTGAGCTTCGCGCCGCTCTCGGGCAGGTACAGAGTGTTCATCATCGAGCAGGCGGACACGCTGAACCCCAGCTCGGAAAACGCTATTCTCAAAATCCTGGAGGAGCCGCCGCCATACGCGGTGCTCATCCTCATCTCGAACAATCCAAACTCCCTGCTGCCTACGATACGCTCCAGGTGCCTCATCGTCCGATTCCGGCGGGCCGGAACTGCGGAGGTGGGGGAGGTCCTTCGGAGGCGCTTTGATTTGCCGGAGGATGAAGCCCGCGTAATCGCAGCCTGCTCCCAAGGCGCGGTTGGCAGAGCGTTCAAAATGGCATCCGACCCGGAGTTCGCCGAAGAGAGGCAGGTGGTGCTGGAGGCGGTGAAGCAGTGGGTGGAAGGGCCGCCCGTGCTGGCGATGCGAACCGCCGAGGCACTGCGCGACCTGGCCCAGCCAAAGAAGGATGATCCCGACCAGCGCACTCGCATCGCAGGGCTTACGCAGATACTGGAGCACATCCTCTCCTGGTATGCGGACCTACTGGCGCTGAAGGTCAGAGGAAGCGGCGCGTCGGTTATCAATGCAGACTACGAGGAGTATCTCAAGGCGCTGGCGGAGCGGTATAACGCAGACAAGCTTCGGGCGGCCATCAGATCAATCATGCAGACGCGCAGGTACTTGGAAGGCAATATCACCCCTCAGCTCGCGCTGGAGAACATGTTCTTCGACCTCAGGCCCGATTCGTCGTAGGAGGACAGGCTCGCTATCCACCGCTCAGCAGTCGCCGCCAACTAGTGGCGCTCCACCCAAGCAATATCGCCGACAGACTCAGAAGCTCCACTCCCCGGAACTGCCCGTACATGCGAATCGGGACCGCCTCCGGGCCTACGACATTACTTACCAGCATCAGGGTGAGCACTGCCACGAAGTGCGGACTCAACAGCCGGACTACAGTGCGGTCGGTACGGTGGGTTATCGCGCCGTAAGCGACATAGCCGAGGAAGACAAGCAGCATGGGGAAGAATACCGCAAGCATGAGCATCAAGGGGACGCCGAACTCCTCCCATCCTTCTTCGAACGCGGGCACCGCGTTGAACCGCGCGAGCAGGATTCCCGCCAGGAACATGCAGGCGATTGTGGCCAGGAGATATGGGCTGCCGTAGCGCCAGGCGATCAGAGAAGAGCCGAGGAGGAAAACTGCGCCGGCGTACACAAAGAAGTCTATCAGCGTTTCCGCCCTATTGGCCTCGGCTCCAGCCAAAGCCGACGGGAAAGCCTCAGGGGAAGGGGCGAACCGAGACGCCTCATAGATATAGAGCCCGAATGGCGAAACACGCTCGCCGTTCTCAGCCCTCCGAGGAGCCGGCTCCGGCGCCTCAGTCGGAGCCGCAGTGGGCCGTACCGCCCGCGGGAGCTCCCGCTTGCACCACTCACACCTGACCGGATCTCTGCTTTCCATGCCACAGTACTTGCAGTAGGCCATCTAGGCGCCCCACAGAAATTAGACATTCAGACGGAGCCATACCGTCAACTTGCCGCGCATCCGGAGGGCTTGGCGCACAATACATTATACTACAGAATTCCGCTGGGCGTGCCTGCCTGGCAAATTTCGCAACCACAAGAGTGGACTTTCGCGCCAGCGGCCCACCGAGGCGGATCGCGTGCCGAAATCGCTCCGGGCCACATCATTTATTCCGCCTTGGCCGCAAATGGTAACATCAAAGTCTCAGGCCAGAGGCTACATTATAAATTCTACGCCATGTAGACCAGAATCCCTTCAAGCGCGAAGCAAGTTTGCACGACTGCCGCCCGGTCGCAAACGGTCTCACTTGCTCAGGGGACAGAACCAACTACTCGAAATCCACCCGAAGCCAATCCCCACCAGGCCCAGAAACTCCACCGCGTGGAACTTCAGGTAGAAGCCCGCGGGGATCCGAGGCGGGGCCGCGACAATGGTCACCACCTGAAGGACTAGCAGCATGGCAAAGTAGACACTCAACAGCCAGACCACTGTAAGGTTCATTTCGCGTGTCACCAGGCCGTAGATGAGATAGCCCAGGTAGACAAAGAACGCCGGGAATATCAGCAAGAAGAGGAGAGGAACTCCCAGCTCCACCCATTCGTCTTCAAAAGGCGGAACAACGCCAAAGGCTCCGAGCATGATACCAGCCACAAACAGGCTGCCGATCGTGACCGCAGGGTAGAGAGAGTAGCGCCAGAAGATCAGGACGCACGCGAGCACAACCATCGCGCCGCAGCAGCCAAAGAATACCACCAGAGCCCTGCGCCCCGTCTGCTCCACCTCCTCCACCACTTCCGCTGCCGGTCGAGCCATCGAAGGAGCGGGCTTAGGTGGCCCGGTCGCCGCTATGGCACGCCCGCACCACGAGCACTTGGCCGGACCGGAGCTCTCCATTCCGCACCACTTGCAATAAGCCATGCGCCTACCTCCCGACGTGCCAACACGCTCAGCGGGAAACTTGCACTAGCCGTGTGGATTGCGGCTGAACGTATATATGATATACGCCGCGTAGAACAGGATCCCTGCCAGCAGCGTGTAAGGGCTCAGCCGCTTGCGCCACGTCAATTCAGCCCACGCGAATATTGACGCCGCTAGGGCCGCTATTGCGGTCGCAAGAGCCTGAGTATCCAGCACCCATTGAGTGAACACCAGACCTATCGCCGGCAGAATGCTGCTCTGGAAGACCATGGCCCCGCTGATATTCCCCAGGGCCAGCGTATCCTTGCGCTGCCGGATCCACGTGACGGAATTGAACTTCTCCGGCAGCTCGGTGGCGATCGGCGCGATGATAGTCGCTAAAACGAACGCGGAGACACCGCTTGCCAGGGCGATGTGCGACAGATGCTTCACAAACAGATGCGCCCCACCTACTATGAGCACCAAGGAAGCAAAAACCTGCGAGACGATGATCCTCAGGCGCGGAACCTCCGCCTCCCGGTGGAAGTGCAGAGGGCCAAGCTCGTGCTCGCGCCCCGGACCGGTGGCGTAGCGGAAAGTCTGCCGCACATAGTACACATAGGCCGCGACGAGGAAGACGGCAACTAGAATCTTGTATGGCCTCCCCGGCAGGAAAGCGGCCCCGATCGCCACAGCATAGACCAGGAAAAACGACCTCAGGTCGCGCCCCAGGATCGCGGGGTCAACGCTCAAACGCGGCGTACGGCGCCGCGCGGCGGAGAACCCGAATACCGCCACGCCCGTGACAAAGAAGGCGACAGTGCTCAGCATGAGCGGGGCGCCCAGGATCGCACCAATCCCAATTTGATCGCTCTGGGCCTCTTTTGAAAAGACTAGGGCGATGATGGGGATCATCGTCTCGGGCATGGCGGTCCCGACGGCGGCGAGCACGCTTCCGATCGCGCCTTCTGCGAGCTGGAGCCTGCGGCCGAACCACTCGATGCCGTTTGTGAACAGTTCAGCACCGAGCAGTATGATCCCCAGGCTCAGAATGAGCCAGAGTATCGGCTGTATCAACGCGCTTTACACCTTTCGGATTCACCCTTGGAAGCGATCGCTTCGCCCTCGCCCGCCATACCTATTCGGCGCCGGTCGCCTTCCTTTACAAAGAGCAGAGAAAGGCCGAAGCATGTCGTCAGCGCGCCGGCACTCACGACAAACGGCGAGTAATGCGAGTTCGCCGTGGCGAACTCAATACCCCAGAGGTCAATGCGCACCAACTTGTAGAGGTACGATCCCGCGCTCGCACCCAGGATCGCACCAACTCCCTGGGCCGTTCCCAGCGCCCCGATTACCGCGCCGCGAGTCCACGGCGACGCCATATCGGAGACCAGCGCCAGCCACGCAGGCATCGCGAGCACGAAGCCTATGCCCAGGAACATGCCCGCCGTCGCCAGTTCCCATACACCCCGCACCACAGTGATCGTCCACATGGCCGCAGCGCTGATGAGCAGCCCCGTGCGGACCGATCTCGCCTTGCCCCAGCGGTCGCCGATCCTGCCGGACAGCAGGCTGGCCCCCGCCACCGCGAGCGCAATCGGGAACACCAACCCGCCGTAACCGGTCTCGCTCATCCCCAGCTCGTTCATTGCGAATAGCTTCACTATGGGAATGAGCAGGCCGATCGCAAAGAAAGCGGTGAAGGCCAGAACCATCATATCCGGGATGGCCTTGAGCCCCAGGGCGATATCCGAAAGCCTGAAGGGCCTCTCGCCGGCCTCGCGGGCGGTCTCCGTCTCCTCCCTGGAGCGGTGCGGCGTCAGGAAGCACGCAATGGCCGCCGTAAGCAGGAACAGGATGCTGACGATGTAGAAGGAAGTGAGGCGCGAATCCGTGACGTCGTTCGCTATGCCGCCCAGGAGCGGCCCAACGGCCAGGCCGCCGATGTAGGTGACTGTCAGCACGCTCATGGCGGTCGTGCGCCTCTGCGGGCCGACGCTCCCTCCCATTGCCGCAACCATCGTAGGCCAGATCGCGGCGGCGGCAAGCCCATCGAATGCCCGGAGAGCCAGCAGCCCCCAGAGCTTCTTCACAACCGTCATGCCGAATGCCGTGAACGCCGAGAGGAGCGCACCACCGACAATCAGCGGACGCCTGCCCAAGCGATCGCCGAGCGACCCCATCGGAGACTTGAAGACTGTCTCAACCAGGAGGAACGCCGCGAAGATGATCCCTATATGGGCCGTCAGCCCCAATTCCTGCACGTAAGGCGGGATCGCGGACTGGTTCAGTATTCCGTAGGCCAGCTCCGCCACTCCCGACACTATACCCAGGCAGATCAGCACTTTGTAGGTCGAGAGCCGCGCCAGAGTGTTTTTCAACTCCTGCTCCGGTTCATGTAATGGGGACCTCCCGTCCCTCGTCGGATGACTTGTAGATCGCGTCCAGTATCTTCGTCACGATAAGGGCCTCTTCGCCGGGCACCGGGACGGGCTTATCGTCCCGGACGGCCTCGACGAACTCGAATACCTCGGCCTCGTGGATATTTACCTGAGGGAGGAAGACCGGCGTCACGTCGAGCAGCGTCTGCCTCTCCTCCCGGAACATCTTCAACGGGCTGAGCTCGCAGCCGCCCTCAGTGCCGAGCAGCGCCGTGTTGAAGACATCCTTCTCGATGTTCGCGGCGAAGCTCGCCTCGATTGTCAAACTCGCGCCGTTCTCGAATCTCACCAGGCCGGCCGCGAAGTCCTCCACCGTGTAATTCGTGTGGTCCCACGCGCCGAACAGCCCGACAAGCCCTGGGCGGGTGCCGAACTTCGTGTAGCACAGGCCGGAAGCCGCCGTCGGCTTCGGATGCCCCATCAGCCACAGGGTGAGGTCAAGAACATGGACGCCGATATCAATCAACGGGCCGCCGCCCTGCTTGTCCTTCTGGGTGAATACGCCCCAGGCGGGGATTCCACGCCGGCGAAGGGCATGCACGCGCGCGTAGTAGATCTCGCCCATGTCACCGGCGTCCACGAAGCGCTTGAGGGCCTGCGCGTCGGACCTCCACCGGCAGCACATTGCCACCATGAGCTTCTTGCCGGACTTCCGGGCCGCCTCGACCATCGCCGCGCCCTCTTCGGCGTTGAGGGCTATCGGCTTCTCGACGAGGACGTGCTTGCCGGAGTTAAGAGCCGCAATAGTTGGGCCTGCGTGGAGGTAATTCGGCGTGCAGATGTCCACCGCGTCGAGCTCGTCCATCTTGAGGAGGTCGTTGTAATCGGCGAACTTGTACTTCACGCCGAACTCGCTGGCGGCCGCGTCGAGCGCGTCCTCGCTTACATCGCAGACGGCAACGACCTCCGCGTCCGGATGCTTCACGTAGGCCGGCATGTGCTTGTGCCGGCCGATCTTGCCGGTTCCTATGATGCCGATTCTGACCTTGCCTGGCAACTTCCGTGCCCCCTTTGTCCTTGAGTACGGTGGCTTGCCACCGCCTTGAAAAAGCGGAAGCGAGCTTCCGCACTCCAAAGTTTAGCCTTTTATGACCCCGAGGGGCTTGAGGCGGGCGACCTTGCGCGAGATACCCGTGTCGTGCGCGGTCTCCACAACCAGCGAGACGTCCTTGTACGCCTCGGGCGCCTCTTCCGCGAGAGTGCCCCTGCTCGCCGCCTTCACCAGGATTCCCTTATCCGCAAGCTCCTGCTGCACGTCTGCGCCGCGGGACTCCCTCATTGCGGCCTTCCTGCTCATGACGCGGCCTGCGCCGTGGCACGTCGAGCCGAAAGTCTCCTTCATCGCCTGGTCGGTGCCGACGAGGAGGTATGAATACCGTCCCATGTCCCCAGGAATGAGCACCGGCTGCCCGACGGCCCTGTAGATCGCCGGAACGTCCGGGTGGCCGGCTGGAAACGCTCTGGTAGCCCCCTTCCGATGGACGACGACCTTTTTCTTCTGGTCGCCGATCTCGTGCGTCTCGATCTTCGCGATATTGTGGGCCACGTCGTAAATCTGGCGCATCCCGAGCTTGTGCGGGCCTGCTCCGAAGACCCTCGAAAACACCTCGCGCGTCCAGTGCGCCATCGCCTGGCGGTTCGCCCAGGCGTAGTTCGCGGCGCACGCCATCGCAGTGAGGTACTTCTGCCCCTCCGGAGACGTGATCGGCGCGCACGCGAGCTGGCGGTCGGGAACGTCTATATGGTACTTCCGCATCGCGTCCTGCATCACGACGAGGTAGTCGTCGCAAATCTGATATCCGAAGCCGCGAGAGCCGCTGTGGATCATCACCGTTATCTGGCCGGGGTGATCTACGCCGAAGACCTGCGCGACCTCAGGCTCGTAGATTTCGTCCACGTACTGGATTTCGATGAAGTGATTCCCGCTGCCGAGCGTGCCGATCTGCGGCCTGCCTCGCTTCATGGCTCTCTCGCTCGCAGCCGAAGGATCGGCGAGATCGAGCTGTCCGCGCTCCTCCGTGACCTCAATGTCCTCCGCCCAGCCGTAGCCTTGCTCGACGGCCCATTTGCCCCCCTTGCGCAGAACGTCCCGCAGCTCCTGCTCGTTCAGGCGAATCCTGCCTTCCGAGCCGACGCCGCATGGGATGTCCGTAAAGAGAGCGTCCACGAGCTCCCGCATGCGCGGCACGACGTCCTTGCGCTCCAGGTCGGTTCTCAGCATTCGCACGCCGCAGTTGATGTCGTAGCCGACGCCGCCCGGCGAGACGACGCCTTCTTCATAGGACATAGCCGCGACGCCGCCGATCGGGAAGCCGTAGCCCCAGTGAATATCCGGCATTGCCATTGATTTGCCCTGGATGCCTGGCAGGAAGGCCACATTCGCCACCTGCTCCGGAGCCTGATCCTCCCTGATCTTCTTCAGGAGCTGCTCGTTCGCGTAGATCAGGCCGTCCGTCCGCATGCCGGGCTTGTAGCCCTTCGGTATGCGCCAGCGGTCAAGGCCGGCTTTCTCGAGGGGACCGCGCCATTCGTTTGCCATCCGTGCCACCTCCCCAATCGCTGGCGAGGCACTCCGACCACACGCGCTCGTAGACGTCCGCCGTCTGCTCGGCTATGCGCTCCCAGCTAAACTGCTCCGCCACTTTCCTGTACGCGTTCTCCGCCATCATTTTCGCCGAATATGGGTTCCTCAATATCTGAAGTATCGCCCATGCGAGCGCGTCGGGATTGTCCGCCCAGGCGGATAGACCTGTGACGCCGTGATCAACGACTTCGCGGAGGCCGCCGACATCCGTCACGATAACCGGCACGCGTGCCGCCATCGCCTCCAGAGCCACGATTCCGAACGGCTCGTACAGGCTGGGATACACAGCCACATCCGCGACCCGGTACAGTTTGAGAAGCGTGTCATCATCCACATAGCCTGTGAAGAAGACCTTGTGGGATACCCCCAAGTCCTCGGCCAATTTCACAAGATGAGACCTGTCACCGCCGCCGACGATCACGAATTTGACATCGTTGTACGCAGGCAGGATTTCCGGAACGGCCTCGATCAGCACTTGGACGCCCTTCTCTGGAACCATTCGCCCCACGAAGAAGACTATCTTCTCCTCAGCCCGGGCGAACCACCGCTTGAACTGGCCCACATCGAAGGCGAAATCGAATTTCGACATATCCATGCCATTCGGGATTACGTCGAGCTTATCGTATGGCACCTCAAGCACGCCGGCAACCTCGTCCTTCATGTAGTGGCTGCAGCAGATCACCCTCCAGGCCTCGTAGCAGAGGTCCCACTCGATGCTGTGGATATACCGCTGCTGGTCCGTGTGGATGCCCTGGTTTCGGCCGTGCTCCGTCGCATGGATCGTGGCAATGAGAGGAAGCCCGTGCTTATGCTTCAGGTTCTTTCCGGCGAATCCGGAGAGCCAATCATGGGCGTGGATGACCGTCGGCTCGCTCTGCGGAACGGGGTTGTCCGCGGCTTTCTTCTTGCGGCTCGCGTTCGCCGGCTTGAGAAGCTCGTCCACCTTTGCCTCACTCGCGGCGTTGAAGTTCTGAACCCAGTGCACGAAGTCATTACCCGGCGGCACCGGCACTCTGTAGACGCTGAGGTTGCCATCCACGTCCTCGGGAGGAGCTTCGGGATGCTCGCAAGTGATCACGTCCACCTTCACCCCGTTGGCCGCCAGAGCGCGGCTGAGGCCGTAGACGTGCCTGGCGATGCCTCCAATCACTCTCGGCGGATACTCCCAAGACAGCATAAGCAGACGCATTCGCTACAACTCCTACGATTCTAGTTGACACGGCGGGCAGATGCCCGAAGCAGTGTTCTGCAGAGACCCACACCGCTTGCAGGGCGTCCATCCGCGTGCGCGTTTCCACTTTTCGAGGCGGAGAGCCGTCGCCAGCAAGCTGCGGATGGCTCCGGCCGCCTCTCCGGCCGCACGAGCAGCGGCCTCTACCTTACCAAGTTCCTCCCGCGTGAGTTCAATCCCTTCCACATTCGGCTCGCCGGACTCACCCGGGGCCGCGGATGCCGGCCGCCTTCGGACGCGCCCGGCTTTGAAGACGATCTCCGTCAACACAGGCGCTCCCACGCGCTGGTTCAGCCGGGCGATGATATCCGACTTGTAGAAGGTCAGCTCGTTTGCCCATACCGGACTTTTGGTGGTGACAAAGATGCGGCCATCCTTCACAAATTCCGGCTGCGCCGCGCCGGCTACCTGTTCCCCCACAACCTCGTCCCAAACAAGCAGGCAGGCCTGCTCCTGCACCCGCCTTTCGAGGTCCAGGCCCCGCAGGGAGCCGGATATGAGCGATCTCAAGCCATACGGCGGGCCGCCAGACCTCATTCCGCGATCACCTGCCCTCCGGACACTCGGAATAGCCTGCCGCCCTCCAGCAGCTCGGGATCGAGCACCCTGGTGTTCGCCGCGGTCAGGAACGTCTGGCAGCGGCCCCTGGTCATCTCGAAAACGTGCGCTCGCCGCTCCTCATCCAGGTCCGTCATCACGTCGTCCAGCAGCACGATCGGGGGCTCTCCGGCAGCCTCCTCCATCAGCTCAAGCTCAGCAAGTCTGAGGCTGAGGGCTATCGTCCTCTGCTGGCCGTGCGAGCCGTAAACGCGCGCGTCCACGCCGTCTACGGCGAACATAACATCGTCCCTCTGCGGGCCTACCAGGGTCATGCCCCGGCGAATCTCCTCGCCGCGGATCTGCTCGAGATGCGCCCCCAACGCCGTCGCGAGCTCCGCGGCCGCCTCCGCTGAGCCAAGGTCGAGGCTCGGAGCATAACCGGCCTCCAGTGTCTCCGCCCCGTCCGTGATCTGCGAGTGGATTATTCGGGCCAGCGCACCCGCCCGCCTCACAAACTCCAGACGACGCTCCAGGATTCGAGCTCCATAAGCCACAAGCTGTTCGTCCCAAGCGCGCAACTCCCCATCCCCCAAGCGCTTCACCTGGAGCTCCCTTAGCAGGCGGTTTCGCTGCTCCAAGACCCTCCGGTAGTTCACCAGGAGGTGGCAATACTGCGGCTGGATCTGGCTTATTTCGAGGTTGAGGAATTTCCGCCGCTCGCTGGGCTCGCCGCGAACAATCTCTACGTCGCGCGGTTCAATCAGCACGACGTTCATCTGACTCATTAGGTCGCTCAGCCTTGTCTGGCGGATCGTGTTCACCCTCACTTGCTTCTTTTCGGCCTTGCCAAGGACAACCTCGATCTCAACGTCGTTCCGCTCGTCTCTGGCGACCTCGGCTGACACGCGGGTGTGCTCCGCTCCCCATCTCATGAGCTCGCTATCTCTCCCTGCGCGCCAGGACCTTGCTGTAGCTAGAAGGTAGATTGCTTCCAGGAGGCTCGTTTTGCCTTGGGCGTTCCTGCCGAGGGCCACGTTCAAGCCCGGACCTGGGACAATCGAGGCCTCACCGTAGTTTCTGAAGTTCTGGAGATGTAGAGTTTGGATATGCATGGTCTAGGTGTGTCAAGAACGAGTTATCCGCCGTCCAGAAGCAACACCCATTCTAATTCTAATATGCTGGTATTTATTATACAGCATGTTGGCGGTGTTGGTAACTCACCTTGGGGGACTGGGTCGCAGCCTGGCCGCGGATGTTGATCGTCTGCGGATCCGGCGGTGTAGTAACGGCTCCCTTTATCCACGGTTTTCACAGGCCGATGTCGGCTTTCAGGTTGTCCACAGCGGTATGCACAGGATTATGCACAGGCGGACGCCGCGCGAATATGAGCTATGCCTGGCGTTCGACGATGAAGCAGGCGAGAGCGCGGAGCGGATCAGCGCGGTGGTCGAAAGCCCGCAGGGCCTCGATGGCCTCATCCGCCGCGAGCCGGGCGAGTTCCTTCGACTTCTCGATGCCGTAGAGACTGGGGTAGGTGGCCTTCTGCTTGCGCAGGTCGCTGCCGACGGTCTTCCCGATTCTCTCCTGCTCGCCCTCGATGTCCAGTATGTCGTCGGCGATCTGGAATGCGAGCCCGACTTTCTGCCCGTAGCGGCTGAGCGCTCCGATCTGCTCCGGCGTTCCCCCGCCGAGCAGTCCGCCAGCGACAACCGATGTCTGGATGAGCAGGCCGGTCTTATTCGTGTGCATAAATTCCAAGGTCTCCGGAGGTATCTGTTTGCCCTCGGAGATCATGTCAACGACTTGTCCGACAGCCATGCCGCCGATGCCGGCAGCGGACGCGATCCTGCGCGTGACCTCGAGAACCACTTCCGGCGGTACGCCCTTGGTGCGCTTGGTGACGGCTTCGAAGGCCAAGGCGAGAAGCGCATCACCCGCAAGGATGGCGATCGCCTCGCCGAAAACCTTGTGGCTCGTGGGCTTGCCCCGGCGCAAGTCATCGTTGTCCAGTGCCGGGAGGTCGTCGTGGATGAGGGAGAAGGTGTGGATGAGCTCCACGGCGCAGGCCGCCGGCAGAGCGACTTCGGGATCGCCGCCGACCGCTTCGCAGGCGGCGAGTGTCAGCACCGGGCGCAGCCTCTTGCCTCCGTTGAGGACGCTGTACCTCATCGCCCGGAAGATCACTTCGGGAAAGCGATCCTCGGGTGGGAGGCACTCCTCTAGGGCTGTGTCAAGCATTCGGCATTTCTCGGATATGTAGTCCGTAAGGTTCATTGCTTCTCTCACGCTGGGTCAGGATCCGACCGAAATCGCGCGGCAGGCGGAGCATCGTGCCGACTGAATCACGAAGCCGTCTCACGTCAGGCCCGGAGGTTGTGGAAAAGCCCATCCATCCGGATGGGCTTTTCGCCGATAGATATGGGGCGAGAAATGGGATTCGAACCCACGACCTCCAGGGCCACAACCTGGCGCTCTAACCGGCTGAGCTACTCCCGCCACGTAGAAGTATAGAGCACAAAGATGCTTGGCGCCCCCGACAGGACTCGAACCTGCGACCCACTGCTTAGAAGGCAGTTGCTCTGTCCCCTGAGCTACGGGGGCCGGAATGGAGCGGGAGACGGGGCTCGAACCCGCGACATCCAGCTTGGAAGGCTAGCGCTCTACCAACTGAGCTACTCCCGCATGCCGCACATTTCCAGCGTGATTATAGCACTTTGACCCCCTATTGTCAAACGTCGGCGGGTGCTCTCGCACCATTATTATACGGCAGAAACGACGCCGGAGTTCACCTCTTGGACCGTCCTACGGCGAGGCTCTAGACCGAGCAACGCGGAGGGATCCCACTGGCGAGCGGGGAACCTCGCTGATCGTGTAGAAGGAGCCGGTCACGCACACGAGGTCATCCTCGCCGGCGGCCTCGAGGGCCTGGCGCACGGCTTCCCGGACGGGCTCGACCTCCAGGACTTTAGCGCAGCGCGTCCTCGCCACGTCGGCTACGGAGGCGGCGGGTACGGCCCTGGGACTGTCGGCCGCGGTTGCATAGAATCTGTCCGCCAGCGGCGCGAGGGTTCCGACGGCGTCGGCGACGGAGTGCCCGCTGACCATGCCCATGACGAATATAAGCTTGTCGTACGTGAAGCACGTCCTCAGCGCGCGAGCGAGGTTCCGCGCGCCGTCCAGGTTATGCGCTCCGTCTATCAGCAGGGTCGGGGCCGTCTGCAGAACCTCGAGCCTGCCGGGGAGATACGCGCCCTCAAGGCCGGTTCGGATGGCGGACTCCGGGACATCAACTCCCTTGTTCTGAAGGGCCTCGATGGCGCCTACCGCCGTCGCGGCGTTGACTAGCTGGAATTCGCCCCTCATGCCGAGCTTAAGCCCCGAATACGTGGAATTCATCCCCCGGACTGTCAGTGTCGCCGGCTCGCTACGGGAGAGCGCTGGCGTGAGGGTGCTGGGAATCGGGCCAATGGCGAAACAGGCATTCGGTTCCTCCACCGGATGCACGTGCCACAGGAGGGAGTTGCATTCCTCGCATGTGCGGCGAATCACGGCGAGGGCGTCCGGCTCCGCGGCTGCCGTAACCAGATGGCCGTTCTGCTTGATGATGCCGGCTTTCTCTGCGGCTATCTCGGCGATCGTGTTCCCCAGCTTATCCATGTGATCCATCGAGACGTTTGTGATCACACTCACGAGGGGGGTCACGACGTTGGTGGCGTCGAAGCGCCCGCCCGCGCCGACCTCCAGCACCGCGAAATCGGCATTCTGCTCGACAAAATAGAGAAAGCCGAGCGCGGTCTTGACCTCGAACTCGGTGGGGTGTGTCAGCTCTGTCTCGCCGAGCGCGGCGGCATGCGGCCGTATGATGTTGACCAGGCGGGCGAAGTCGGCCTCGCCGATCATGCGGCCGTCGAGCTGCACACGTTCCCTGAGGTTGTAGACATAGGGGGAGTAGTACGTCCCGACCTTATAGCCGGCGGATTCCAGAACGCTCGACACCATCGCGGTTGTGGATCCCTTGCCGTTTGTGCCGCCTATGTGGACGGCGCGCAGCTTCTCCTGCGGGTTGCCCAGCCGCTCGCAGAGGGCGGAGAACCTCTCCAGGCCCGACTTCCAGCCCAGTGCTGTAAGGCTGTTCATGTAGTCAACTGCTTCGTCAAAATCTCGGTCGCGCATTTGATTGGCCCCGGTGGCCGCGTGTTGTCCCGTGCAGCCCCGTAGCAAGTTCCCCTTACAGCGGGTTTCGCTCTGGAACGCCCGCTTTCCTGGGATAAGAGGCTGGAGTCCGCCGCAATTTCCGGATTACCACGAGCGTGCGATGCGAGTCGCTGTGCGGCAGGACGAATCTGTGCACAGCCTCGACTTCGCCGCCGAGGGCGCTTATCGCCTTTGCAGCTTCGTTGATCTCCTCATCCGGGTCCGGCCCCTTGTAGGCCGCGAAGCTCCCTCCGAGTCGGCAGAACGGCATGCACAGCTCGGCCAGCACGTTCAATCCGGCCACGGCGCGGGAGACGGCGAGATCGAACCGCTCTCGGTGGGATTTCCCCCTGGCGAAGTCCTCGGCGCGGCCGTGTATCAACTTTACGTCGGCGAGGCGCAGCTCCCGTACAATGGCTTCAAGGAACGTCAGCTTCTTGCGGACGGAATCCAGCATCGTCATCTTCAGGTCCGGGCGTGCGATCTTGAGGGGAATCCCCGGAAATCCAGCGCCGGCGCCGATGTCAATCACCGCCGAGCCGGGCTTCACTTCCACGAGCGGGAGCAGGCTGAGCGAATCCAGGTAGTGCTTGACCGCTATCTCGCTTGGGTCTGTGACGCGCGTGAGGTTGAACCTCGCGTTCCACTCGAGCAGCAGGGCGGTGAAGGCGTCAAGCGCATCGAGCTGGCAGTCGTCCAGCGGAACGCCCAGCTCTGCAGCCCCTGATAATAGAATCTCCCGTGCCGAACCTGCCATCTGTCACCCCCGCTTCGGCCCTGCCTTCCAGCGCATCGGCGGAACCCGGACGCGCTTGGAGAATACCGTGGACCTCAGCTTGGACGACAGCTCTGACTTGCAGTCCGCCTGGCTGAACGCGAATCCCACTATCCCGTCCAGGCCTTTCTCGCGTGCGGCCTTTACTTGGGCTGCTACGCCCGAAACATTGCTGTTAAAGACCATCAACCCGCAGTACACGTGACGCCCGCAGGACCATTTCCTCGCTCCCGCCAGCCAATCAGCAAAATACTGGTTGTGTTTGGGGGCTGAGGGGTCTTTGTAGTTCATGGGCATATTTGCGTCGAGAAGGCCCTGCTCCATCCACAGCCGCCAGTCCTGGAAAAGCCCGGCGTAGGCGTCGGTCCTGCTGAAGTCCGACGGGCAAGGGCCCCAGGACACCGTTGCGGCGGAGAGCTTCAGGCCGGGCTTCAGGCGGTTGACCTCCCGCCGGATCGCGCGGACGGTCTCCGTAACCTGCTCCCGTCTCCATCTGCACCAGAGCGGATCGTCGGCAGGAGGATTCCCCGTACGGCCATATAGGGTGTTGAACCTGGCGACGGCTAGCTCATTGTACCCCCAGTTCTTGCCCGGATAGCGCACGAAGTCGAGCGTCAGCCCGTCAATGTCATATTTGCTCACCAGGTCGGCGATCAGCTTCACCAGGTAGCGCCGCACTTCCGGCACGCCGGGATCGAGGAACTTGCCGTCTTTGGAACCAGTGTTCCCGTTGGCCTCCTTGCTCAGCCATTCGGGATGCAGATTCACGACGTGGCCGGCCGGCGGATTGGTGTTCGAGGTCCAGACGCGGTAGACGTTGAACCATGCATGGACTTCGAGCCCGTTCGCGCGGCACTGCTTTATCGCGCAGTCCAGCGGATCGAAGTCGGGCCCCGCCTGGATACTGGATGATCGAGGCTCGTAGGCGGAGTTGTAGTACGCGTCTCCGACGCGCCGGGCCTGGACGATGAGCGCATTCATGTTGGTATCCCTGGCCCAGCGGACGGTCTCCTGAATCTCCGCCGGGCTGAGCAGCCCCGGCCTCCAAGTGTGCACCCATACGGCCCGGAACTCGTGCTCGGCGGCCCGCGCGCATCCCGCAGCTACGAGAACGCCTATCAGGGCCAGAATAGATGATCGGAACTTCATGAACTCCTCGCTCGCACAGTTTTCCTATTGTAGCACATTTCGCTCGCAGTGAATCCGTCCGCCGTATCTCGCCTGCTGTCCCAGGCGCGGCAGGAATGGCGCGCGCCGTCGGCGAACCGGGATAACGAGATGGCAAGAGATAGTCAGCCCGGTGCATTAAGGCAAATATGGAGGGCGGTCAGGCAGCTCAATCCCGGCAGGGCGGCCAGGGAATCCCGACGGCCCTTCATGCTCGCTCTGGTCGCGACAAGCGATGAGGCAGCTGCGGCCATGAGGGAATTCCTGCTCGGCCCATCGCCTCCGCAGCACGGCGTGGCTCGTGCGGACCAGGTGCTCGGCGCGTATATCCAGCCGTTGGGTCGTGCGGAGCGTGGGGCACTCGAAAAGGCCGACTTCATTCTGGCTGCGGAAGGGGCGGCCGACGGCCTGGAGCGCGATCTGTTCTCTTTTGAGTCCGAGAGGCCGGAGCGGTCACTGGCGGTGATCCTTACCGGGCGGCGAGGGAAGGAGCTAAGGCTGTCGCTTGCCAGGCACCTGCCTGCTTTTCGAACCGAGGCTGCCCGCCAGATTGTCCGCGAAGTCTCGCGCGAGAATGCCATCTTCGTGATCGCCACCGCGCTCGGAAACGTCGTGCCGAGCGTGCTCCAGCCGCTCATCGGGGCGGCGGAGGCCGCGGGCGACATAGTGTTCCTCACCGCCAATCAGATTCGGATGCTCTTCGCGATCGGTGCGGCCTACGGTGCGGACGTTGGATACCTCGCGCAGTGGAGGGAGATATCGTCCATCGTCGGAGCGGCTTTCGGATGGCGCTCGCTGGCGAGGAACCTGGTATCGAAGTTGCCCTTCGGCGCGGGACTGGTGCCGAAAGGCGCGGTGGCGTATGCTGGGACGGCGGTCATGGGCGAGGGGCTGATATTCTATTACTCGACAGGGCGCCGCATGACGCGCCAGGAAATCCGGCAGGCGTTCAGGCGCGCCTATTCGGAGGCGGTTGCGATCGCGCGCTCGCTGGTTGGCAAACTCCGCCCTGAAGCGCCCGACGATGGGCTGGTTCAGGATTGACGGCCAAGATCAGGGAGAGCGGCGGCACGCCTCGTTGTTACTCCTGCTTCGCACGCTCGGCATAGAGCCGGCGCTTTTCCTCGATGCGGAAATTCTCCAGTGCGTTCTCGCGCAGCAGCAGCTCGGCGGCCCTCAGGGCGTACTCCTCGGAGAACCTGCCTTCCTCCACCTTGTCGGCCAGCACGCGAGCGATCTCGCGGCGGGCGATCACCGAGTGCCCGTACGTTCCCTCCACGAATACATAGTCGCCGCCAAAGCCGTGGATCTTGTTCAACGGCACGGTCTCCAGCATGTCGGCGAGGAACCGGCGGCTTGCCGGAGGATTGAATATCCAGGCCCAGGCGAAGTCTATGTACACGTTCGGGAAGTTCTTGCAGATATTGATCAGCTCCTCGGTGTACGGCCAGGAGATGTGGTAGATATCGAACTTCGTCTTAGGGTACTTCATGAAAAGGTTGATAAGAAGGGCCGCGCGGCTGTTCCTTATGTCGTTGCCGCTGCCTTCCTGGATTCCGGTGTGGAACTTCACGGGCAGGTTGTGCTCCCCCGCCTTCCGCACGCAGTAGTGGATGATGAAGTCCTCCAGCGCCTGGATGTCCTTCTTCGCCGGCTGGTTATTGGGCTTGAGCAAATCGTTGAACACCCTCTCGGCGTCTGAGGTAATCACGTCGTCGAAGAAGAGCGGCCGGTCATACGCCCGGGGAATCTTGAACGCCGATGCCTCGTCTGCAAACTTGTCGAAATACCAGTCTATCACCCTGAGGTAATCGCGCAGATCGTAGATGTCAATCGCGGTGTCTCGCGACAGGGCGCCGATGTCGAATCTGCTGAAGAAGTCCGTCATGTCGTAGAGGAATAGGTCCGGGTAGCGCCTTCGGGCGTACACAAGCTCGCTCGTTAGGTTCTGCTCCAGGGCGATCTCGATCCCCGCCTTGTCCAATACCGTTCTCGTCCAGGTCTCGCGCGGCACGCCGTCCATCTTCTCGCTGAGCGCCTCGACGGTGTCGTCTGCCAGGTCCTCGATCCCATACAGGTCGCGCATTGCGACGCGCAGGCACTCACAGTACGCGGTGTTCCACGTTCTCTCGTACCACGGCTTGATCGCCTGCCACTTCTCCCTGACCGTCCACTTGGAGTTCATGTCTTGGACTTGCGCCAGGTCGTCCGCGGGCAGCCCGGCGGAGCGCAGGTCACAGCTCGCATAATGGAGGAACAATCGCCCGAAGTCTATCCTGCCCATTGCGGCAAGCTCGTGAGGATAAGAAAGGTGCTCGTGCGTGTCAACGATCTTTATCTTGCCTATTTCGGAATGTACACGCTTGTATACGTCCGACTCGTACGTCATGCTCTCCTCCGATGCAAGAGGCGACTTCCGGCGGGGCGCTGCGCTTCCCTCTCGGCACGGGACGTGTGCGGCTATGGAAGCTCGCGGATGTAGATGTCCTTGAACCAGAGCTGGGCGCCGTGGTGCTGGAGCTCGAGCGGGCCTTCCGGCGGCATGCCGCCGATGCTGTTCATCGTCGCCCGGTCAACCACCTGGACGCCGTTCAGGATGACTGTGACCTTACGACCCCGCATGATGATGACGAAGTGGTTCCACTCGCCGAGAGGTCTGACCGCCGACTTCTTGACCATAACGCCGTCCTCGTGGAGCTCGCCCGAGCGGGTCCCGAGGATGTTGACCTGGGGCTTGCCGCGCAGGTAGATGCCGCTGTCGGCGTCCGTCTCAACCTTCCAGCGAAGGGTGAGGATGAAGTTGCTGTACTTCTTCGCCGTGCGCAGATTGGTCCCCTTGCCGTCGTAGGTCAGCGCGCCGTCCACGACCGTCCAGTGCTTCTCGACCTCGGCGTCGTGCTTCCAGCCCGTGAGGTCCTTTCCGTTGAAAAGGGGCGTGAACCAGGGCGGAGGCTCGTTCCCCGCCAAGGCGGGGCCGACGGCGATTGCACAGACGGCTGCGAGGAGGATAAGGCGTTTCATAGTGCGATTCCGCTCCTTCCGGCTTACGGTTCGGCGAGGCGGACGCCGCCAGGGCCAACCTGGTCCCCGGACGCCCGCCAGGTAAGTTGAAGGATAGCACGGTGAGGAGGCTATGTCAATCCCGGGAGTCGTCAGCGGCAGTAGATTCGTCCGCATTTCCGGAGGCCGGGGGCGAATCGGCCGGCTCGGGGCTCGTGTCGTACACGGCGCTGAAGGCGAGCTTGCCGATCAGCGGGAACTTGTATTCCTCGCCGTGGTATGCCTTGTACATCATGTGAAGAGCAAAGGCGAGCGCTAAGAGGCCCGGGAGCCATGCCAGGGAGCTCAGGCCCGCACACTTGACACACAGCCAGAGGATGCCCAGCAGCCCGAACCCCAGCGTTGACTGAATTGCATGGAACCGAACGAAGTTGCTGCGCCGCTCGATGATGAGAATCAGCAGCCCAAGGAAGCAGAAGTACGACGCGGCTGCGACTGTGCCTTCCTCGAATCCGATGCTGGATTTGCCGTAATCGTCCATTGCCCCACTCCATCTCCGAGGCAACCGACGGCTGCAAGCCCGTCCGCCGGAGGATTGCAGTCCTCTCCTATGCATCGCCGCCGCGCAGGGGCGCGACGGCCTCGAAGAGCCTTGCGAGCTTTGCCGGGTCCTTCTTTCCGGGCGAGCTCTCGACGCCGGTGCACACGTCAATGCCGCCGGGCTTCACCGCTTGGAGGGCGGATACGACGTTGTCCGGGTTCAATCCGCCTGCGAGAAAGCCGGGTACAACCCTGTCCCTTGCCAGGGCGCGTATCACGGTCCAGTCGCCCACCATTCCGGTGCCGCTGAACTTCGCGCTCGCGCCGGTAGTGTCAACCGTCGTGAAAAACAGCGCATCTGCGCCGGAGTCCTCGTATTCCTCGGCGAGTGTCTTCATCGCCTCGACGTCAATCTCGCCGCGTGCTCTCGGCGGGACGTGGAGCGATTTCCATACCTCGCACTGAAGGATGCTCTTAAGTGAAGCCACGAATTCAGGCGGCTCGTGGCCGAGGAGCTGCACAGCGAAGGGATTGAGCTGCTCGACCACCGCTCGGACGCGGCTTTCACCGGCGTTGAAGAGCAGCACGACGCCGGGGATAGGAGGCGCTTCGAACAGCTGCTTTGCGTTTTCGAGAGTGAGGGATCGCGGCGAATATCCTACATCCACCAGGGCGCCGAAATAGTCCGCGCCCGCGTCGGCGGCCAGATCGCGGTCTGCCAAGCTGGTCGTCCCGCAAATCTTGACCGCCTCCAGCCGATACGAGTCGGCAGGAGAATTGTGCGGCATTTCCTGTAGAGGCTCCTTTCGGTCAAGCGCTGATGGGAACTGCTGTTTGACTGTGGATATTCTAACATCGGCGGCTGGTGTAGTCAACCGGTGCGGAGAATCCGGTAGTGTACCGTCTTGTGTGTAAAATCGGGGAAGGAGTAGAAAAGGGTACGAGCTCCTAATGTTTTGTTAAGCAAACAAACAAGAAAGGAGCAGCGTACCCGATGAAGCTATTCAAGACTGAGGGAGAAACGTCCTTCC
>DATKXU010000097.1:0-64140 GCA_035528905.1 Armatimonadota bacterium | reverse complement strand
CGAAGACCGACATCTTCGAGTACATCGAGGTGTTCTATAACCGGCAGAGGCTTCACTCAAGCCTCGGGTATCTGACCCCGGTCGAGTTCGAGGCCGCAACGGCGGCCTAGGTGACGTGTCCACAAAACCGAGGCAGGATCACTCCTACTTATCCGAGTGCGAGTAGGAGTAAGAGTAGGAGTAAGAGTCCATGAGTAAGAGCAACCCATACGTGCCGGAGCTGGCCGTAATAGAGAAGATAACCGAGGAGACCTGGGACACGAAGACCTTCAGGGCGGCGTTCGTCAACGAGGAGCTCAGGGAGAACTTCGCCTACGAGCCTGGGCAGTTCCAGCTAGTCTCGGTCTTCGGGGTCGGCGAGGCAACGTTCTGCCTGACCTCCACGCCGACGCGAAAGGGCTTCGTCGAGTTCTCCGTGAAGAAGATCGGCACGGTGACCTCGGCTCTCCACGAGCTGGACGAGGGTGCAACCATCGGCATCCGCGCGCCGCTCGGAAACCGGTTCTCCTACGAGCGGTTCAAGGGCAAGGATTTGTGGTTCATCGGCGGCGGAATCGGGATGGCGCCGCTCCGGTCGCTCCTGAACTTCTGCCTGGACAACCGGAAGGATTACGGCAAGATCGGCATCATCTACGGCGCGCGCTCCTCGGGCGATCTCTGCTTCACTTATGAGTTCGACGAATGGCAAAAGTCGCCGAATACGGGGCTATTCCTGACGATAGACAAAGAGGAAGAAGGCTGGACGAAGAACGTCGGCTTCGTGCCGACGTACCTGATGGACCTGAAGCCGTCGCCGAAGAACGCGGTCGCCATCACCTGCGGGCCGGCGATCATGATTAAGTACGCGCTCCAGGACCTCAAGGAGCTGGGCTTCGAGGACGAGCAAATCTGGACGACCCTCGAAATGAAGATGAAGTGCGGCATCGGCAAGTGCGGCCGGTGCAACATCGGCCACATATACGTCTGCACAGACGGCCCGGTATTCTCCTACGCGCAGTTGAAAGAACTCCCCCCGGAGTATTGAGACCATTCCGTGACAAGGGGCGAGGTGACCTCGCCCTTTGTCATGATGCTGTTGCATTATTGGTGATATAGCAGTTATTTCCCCTCGAGTTTTTCCGCTGTCCACGCATAGCTTGGGTCGAGCCTGCCTTCCTCGATGGCCTTCCTGATGTGAGGCGCGGCTGACGGGTCTCCCAGCTCTGCAAGCGCCTCTGCCGCCTCTCGCTGTATGAAGTGAGGATGAGGGTGTTCCAGCATCTTCACCAGCCCTGAGATCGCCTCTTTCCGGCTAAGCCTCGCCAGCGCACGAGCGGAGGTCCAGACCACGTTATCGCACTCATCGTCGAGTGCCTTTACGAGCGCATCGGCTGCATCCGGTATGGGATGCCAGAGGAGGATGTGTGCAGCCCTGATGCGATCTCGCACCTGATCGCTGCCCAGCAGCTCGATGGCCGTCCGGGTAAGCGTGTCCGTCTCCCCGATTGTGTCCAGGGCGTTGATCGCCGTGTTTGCCACTCGCTGATCCGGGTCGGCGATCAGCCGTGCGATATCGGGGGCGGCCCTGCTGCACCTCATGGCGGCAAGTGCATCTATCGCTGCACGACGGACCGGTGGCTCTGCATCACCCAGACCCCTCTGTAACTCGGCAGGCGCCTTCGGCGATCCGGAATCGGCCAGCGCGTGGATGACGGCTATGCGGACTCGCGGAGACTCGTGCATCATCAAGGGCAGCATCTCCTCTACGCATTCGGCGACACCGAGCCTGCCTACGATGGTTGCCGCAGCTGCCCGCATATCCGGTGATCCACTATGCAGGTACTTGCATGCTCCTTTCGCGAAGGCTTCCACGCTCGGTTTCATCCAACCGGCCGTGGGTGTCGGCGGTTGGGATTCCCTGCCGAGCAGCCGCTCAGCCATGCGAGCGTGAACGGCATTCGCCGCCCACTGAAGGGCAAAGCCCAGCACCCCGGTCTCCTCTCCAGCCAGGATGGACACTTGGACGATCGGCAGCAATACGCCGGCGTGCTTGGCGAGTACCGACTCAAGCGGTCCTCCTGCCTCCAGTATCTCAACCAGATCGCTGGAAACCTGCTTCAATTCCCTGCTGCGCACGAAATCGAGGCCGCACTCGAGCGCCATCCTAGCCGGTGCTCCTGCGGATACCACCGAGCCGATGGTCCTGCACCAGAATGCGAGTTCCAGCTCCCGCTGGCCGTTCTCGATCTCTATCCAATCCGCGAGGAACTGTGCGGTCCAGTCCAGGATTCCCCCGATCTCCCCGGCACGTACCATTCCCACCGCCTGAGATGTGGTAAGAGCCGGCAGGTCCTTAAGCGCATCGGATATGGAGCTGCCGGACTGGATCGCCTCCATCAGCTTCGACGTTGATGACCTGACAGGCTCGGAGAATCCCTGCCGTTGCACCGTATCCAGGGCGCTCATGATCGGGACGCCGTTGCTGATGAGATCGCTGAACTCACGATACCACCTCGCCAGCTCGAGCTTCTGCTGCAGGCTCTGGCTCAGCTCGTCTCCGGGTTCATCCTTCTTCACCGTTCGTCTGACCACGTCTACCATCCCCTTCTGGAGGCGGGTTCTCGCTTCCCGGATTCTGGACTTGACCGCCGGGAGCGAGATCCCAAGAAACTCCGCAATCTCTGTCTGCTTCATTTCTTCGATGAAATAGAGAATCGCGGCGCTCCGGGCGCCGTTCGGCAACTTGTTGAGCGCATCCCGTGCGGCGGCAGCGTCAGCAGCGGTTCCGATCGAGTCATCCGTCCAGCTATTGAGGCTATCAATGGCGTCATCCGGCACTGGGACTTCCCGCGCTGCGCGCAGATACATCAGGCACAGGTTCCGGGCGATGCTCGCCAGCCAGGACGCGAACTTCTCGGGCGACCTGAGCGTTTGCAGGGACATGTATGCCTGTACGAACGCATCCTGGGCGAGGTCGAGGGCTATCTCTCTGGATCGAACCCTGCTCAAGGCCAGATAGTAAACCCGCGATCTGTACCTGGAAACCAGCTCGTCGAATGCCGAATCGTCTCCCGATATCGTCCTCGATACAAGCTGCGCGTCGGTCAGCGTCAAAGGATTTGCCTCCGTAGAGATAGTTGCACGAGGGAGCAAAAAGGATTGGAGATAAAAGGAGGACGCCTCCGAGTACCTGAATCGGAGGCGTCCGTGTTCTTATGCATCCTGCGGTCTGCCGTCTCACATTATCTGCATCGGCATCAGGACGTACAGGTAGTCGTCCCTTCCGACCGGCTTCATGACTCCCTGGCTCAGCGGCCCGGTGAGCTCCATGAAGATGCCCTCGGCGCCGACGACGCTGAGGAAGTCAATCAGAAACTTGGCATTGAAGGCGATCTCGATGTCCTCGCCTTCCTTGACTATCTCCAGCTCTTCATAAGCCTTGCCCACATCGCCGCTCTCGGCGGTCATGATGAGCCGGTCGCCGTCGGTCTTGAGTATCAACCGGTTGGCGTTCTCTCTCGCGACGATGGACGCCCTGCGCACGCGGGCCAGGAACTCCTCCGCGGGCATCGTCAACTTCTTCTCGTACGCGCCGGGGATCACCCGCTCGTAATTCGGGAATTGGCCCTCGATCAGCCTGGATACGATGGTGACGCCGTTCACCACGAACTTGATCTGGCTGTCGGCTATGGAGATTGTCACCGGGCTGTCCTCGTCCTCCAGCATCCGACTCAGTTCGTCCAGCGCGCGCCTGGGCACTATGCATGAGGCTTCCCCGGCCGCCTTGCCGACGGTGGACGTGCGGATGGCCAGCCTGTTGGTATCCGTGCTCACGAGCTTGATCCCGTCGCCGTTCAGCTCGAGCAGAATGCCGGTGAGGATCGCCCTCGATTCGTCCGGCGACACGGCGAATATCGTATGCTTTATCATGTCGCGGAGGGCACCCTGCGTGATCTCGAAGCTCCTGTCGTCCGGAATCTCCGGCAGTGGCCGGAATTCTTCCGGCGGCAGGCCCAGCAGCATGTAGTCGGACTTCTCGCACTTCACGTTGACCATGTTCTGCTCGTCCACCGAAATGCGCACGTCCGCCTCCGGAAGCGTCGAGAGCACCTCCGATATGAGCCTCGCCGGGACGGTCAATGAGCCTTCTTCTTCGATGGCTGCCGGGGCGGTACATTCTATTCCCAGCTCCAGATCGAAGGCCGTCAGGCGCAAGTGATCCGGCTCTGTGCGAATCAGTATGTTGTTCAAGATCGGCCAGGCGCTCCGTCCCGCAATCGCCCTGCTGACGGTCTGCACGCCCTGATACAGGTCTTTCCTTGCACAAACTGCTCTCATCCGAGCACCCTCCGTAAACCCGAATTCGACATCTAAGTTTGGAAACCCGAGCTCTAGCTTGCCCGCCACAGTATAGCATACAGGGCAAGCGGATTCAAGACCGAATGCAAGGGAGACTGCAGCTAATCCGGGGTTTTCTCGGTGGCTCGTCCCAGTTCCTGGTAATCACTCCCCGGCGGGCGCCGCGATTCGATTGAACAAAACGCGGACGTCTGCGTCTATAGCGTCGGACAATGGCTGAGCGGCCCCGAACGCCATGATCACATTCTGGAAAAGGAGTGGATTCAGATGTTAACCAGAACCAAGAAGGCGCTGGCGGCATCGCTCGCTGTGATAGTGCTGATCGGCCTCGCGGCATACGCGCAGACCGCCCAGCAGCCGCGGGTGAACAGGCAGGCCGGAGCCAGGCAAGGAATGGCCGGGCTGGGTATGCACCCGCAGCGGTTCCTGCTGCCGCCGAACAAAACACAAATGGCGCGGCTGGCAGAACTCCTGGGACTGACTGAGGAGCAGAAGCAGAAGATTGGAGAACTCGACGTACAGTTCCGCAGCACAGTGAAGCCGATTCTGGAGCAGAGAAGCGCCGCTGTCAAGGAATTGTTCCAGGCGCTGCAAGCGCCATCGCCGAATAAGGGCGCGCTTGAATCAGCGGCGAACAAAGTCGAGCAGGCGGACAGGGCAATCCTCAGCGCCGAGTTCGATTTCTGGATTGGGTTCAAGCAAGTGCTGACTGCTCAGCAGCAGGAGGCACTCACCAAGTTCATGCAGGAGAAGATGGAGAAAAGACCCGCAGGCCCTGGCGGGAGACCTGGGCCTCGCGCCAGGTAGAATCTCGGCAAGAATCAGTCCGCGAACAGAACAGGGCTGGCCGCACGGCCAGCCCTGTTCTTGCACAAGGGTATCCTTCGCGGCACGGCCCAGGCAGATTGACCGGGCCGGCGGAAACGTGATACGATTTGCCGGATTTCACACTGAATCGCACGAGTGCGGCTTACTCCTCAGCACGTTCTATCCAGCTTGCAAAGGTCGGCGCGAATCGAAGACAACCATCCTGCTCTCGGGCAACGAAGCCATCGGCCGCGGCGCGCATAGCGCGTCGCCTGCATGGGATTGTTACGTCGTTTGTCCCTTCATGACTTCCCTGAGTCTGGACGACAGATCAATAGCTTGTTTCTTTGAATCAGCGCTGACCTGCAGCACGACGCGACTTTCCTTCGGAAGCTGGGCGATCCAGCCCATGGGATCCCCCTCACCGCACCAACTGTGCATTTGAGGCACGTGGGAAGCAAAGTACAAGTACGCTTCCCGCAGAATGTCGGGTGGCTGAACTAGGTTGAGGAGCCTCAAATCGGGGATACGCTTGAGCCCCTCCCATTGATGCTTGGCGTTGGCGCAGCAGTGAATGCCGATGCCCCCGTAGCGCCGCGACAATTCCACAAGCTCCGTATGGAACAGATCGTAGTATGCATCCGGGCTTACTGAGCCAATCTCATCTTCGGACAGCGTAATTCCCTTCGGCATGTAGTAGTCTGGACAGTGGGCGACGAAGTCCACCCCGTACCGCGCAACCCACTCGTCAAGAAAGGCGACCAGAAGCACCTTCGCCTTGGCCGCGAGCTCCTTCACGGCCTCGGGTTGGTCCACCATCGCCGCGTAGAATGAAGTTTTTTTCCAAATGAGGGCGGCAATACCCATCGGGCTTTGGACGTCGACCATCTTGAGTACAGCGTTCGGGCCGCCACGCGCACGCAGTTCGTCTGCGATCTCGAAGAGCAGTTTCAGGCACGGTACGTCCAAATCTGGAACGTGGAGGGTGGAGACCTGAGATGCCTCGGTGATGAGTGGCAGCGCAAAAGGCATATTGTCTTCAGGGCGATGAACGGAGCAGCCGAAAGCTTCCGCAAAGATCTCCGTTCCGGTGTACACATCAAGATGGGGCATGGTGTCGTCATCCAACCATGCGACTCGCTTCATCTGCGCCAGATATTGCATCCAGGCCCATTCTATCCGCTGTTGCTTCTTGTCGGGATGCGGTAAGGGTCGTGCCGGTGTGTTTTCCGTAAGCCGAATGAGAAGCATGTGCCTCGGTGGGTTGTTCGGGTCATAGAAATCAGCCCACTGCTTCTTACGATCCTCGATTGCCGCCTGAATTCGCGTGTCTATTTCATTCCTCGACACAACGGTGACTCTTATCCATTATTGGATATCAGGGCGCATTGTACCAAGAAGGCGATGCTCTTTCAAGCCATAGGGCAGTGCCCCCAAAAGAGTCGGGTCTCGCCACAGTAGAACGAGGCCCGACTCGTGAAGCGTCGGTGCGCAGGCTACCCGCCTTGCTCTTTCATGGCCTGCTCACCGCGCTCGATGAGCCTCTTGACCATGTAGCCGCCGAGCTTGCCTGCCTCTTCTGTGGTCATATTCGGGCCGATGTTCTGGATGCCAAGCTCGCGGCGCACCTCCTCTTCCAGGCGCTTCATCATGTCTTCCTCTTCTATCATCCGGGCGGTCACCTCCTCTCGTAATCGCTGCTGATCCCACACCGGCATCACTGCGCGAAGCCGGGTATTGATGCTATTTCCGGTGTCGCCGGGAGCTAAACGCTGATGTTGGGATTGTTGAAAAGGGTGAGGCTCCCGTCAGCCGCGGCTCAGCAGGAGCTTCGCCCTCCCATCCGATCGCTTCCCGCCTTTGGACGGTGCCGCCTACGGACGGCATCCCGCAGTATGCGGGAGATCCCGCCAGCGGCGGGACAACACTAAACACTAGACACTCAACTAGTCATGCGGCTCAGCAGCCTTCGACACGCTCAGGCCAGAGGAGCTTCGCCCTCCCGGCCTTTTGCTTAAAAGCAATGGCGGCAGGAAAAATGCCGAAGGTTTTCCACATCAGGTTGACAAATTCTGCGGATCGGGATATAAGTTAAGCAGCTTAATCAATAAGCACATTAAGTTTTCCTTCGGGTGCGCCATGAAGAAGAAGTCCGCGGCATACGCCGAGCACGTGCTGGACATATTCACGGAAATCCTGCACGAGACGATCACGATGCGGCCCTTAAGGAAGATCGGGGCCGGCGTGACGCCGTCGCTCGCCCATGGTTTGCAATTCGTCTTCCAGCACGGCGTCTGCTCGGTGAGAGACATCGCGCAAGGGCTGTCAATGAGTTACTCTGCGGCGAGCCAGCTCACAGACCGCCTGGTGAAGAAGGGACTGGCCACCCGCAGTGAGAATAGGCGGGATCGAAGGCTCTCCGAAATTCGGCTCACTGACGATGGATACGACCTTGTGAAAAGGATTAGACTGCAGCGCGTGGCGAATATGTCACGGATACTAAGCCGCATGGAACCTGGCTGCCGCGGCGCGTTCGTTGAGAATCTCGAAAACTTCATTGCGGCAGCGATAGATGACGGGGAGTCCGCGCTGGAAACCTGCACGCACTGCGGGAGAGATCACATATCGGAGTGCGTGATCAACGAACTTTACCGCGCCGCGACCGGCGAGCCGATCAAGCAGGTCTAGGTTGGCGCGGCGCACAAGACTCTGACGGGAGGGCACAATGGAAGGCCAATACAGCGAAAGGGTCATGGAGCATTTCATGAATCCCCGCAACGTCGGTGAGATTCCCGATGCAGATGGCATCGGCAACGTCGGCAACCCGATTTGCGGCGACATCATGCGAATGTACATCAAGGTGGACAACGGAGTCATCACCGACATCAAGTTCAAGACCTTCGGCTGTGGTGCGGCGATTGCAACCAGCAGCATGGCGACGGAGCTTATCAAGGGAAAGACGATCGAGGAGGCTCTCAGACTGACCAACCAGGCTGTAGCCGAGGCGCTGGGCGGCCTGCCTCCGGTCAAGATGCACTGTTCAGTCCTTGCGGAGGAGGCCGTTCAAGCGGCGATAGACGATTACCTGAGGAAGACCACCGGCAAGGGACTGGACATCGAGAGAAACCGGTATTTGAAGTAGACACATCTGCAGGAGGAAACCAATGCGCGAGAAGGTTGAGGAAGCCTTGGGCGAGATACGGCCGGCTCTCCAGGCCGACGGTGGCGACATCGAGCTGGTTGAGGTCAACGAGGAAACCGGCGTCGTGAAGGTGAGGTTGCAGGGCGCATGTGCCGGATGCCCGATGGCGCAAGTGACGCTTCAGATGGCGGTCGAGCGTACTCTGAAGAGCAAGATCCCTGAGGTCACGAAAGTCGAGAACGTGGGCATGCCGACGCCCGAATTCTAGCGGCTCCGCCCGTGCGGTTGAAACCACGGCAATCCGCCGCGGCGGACCCCGCAGCATCAAGTCGGCGCAGGCCGCGGTCTGTCCCGCCTTCGGATGGTGCCGCCTTCGGACGGCATCCCGCAACATGCGTGGACATCCCGCAGTATGCGGGAGATCCCGCTGGAAGCGGGACAGTCTATCGTGGGGAGGTGGAGGCGATGTTCGAGACACTAAAGAGAGATATACGGGCGGTGAAGGAGAGGGACCCGGCGTGCCGGGGGACGCTCGAGGTCATCACCTGTTATCCGGGCTTCCACGTGCTTTTCTTCCATCGAGCGGCGCACTGGATGTGGAATCACGGGCTGAAGCTGCTCGCCCGCATGACATCCCAGCTCGGGCGATCCCTCACGGGAATCGAGATCCATCCGGGTGCGAAGATCGGCCCCGGATTCTTCATAGACCATGGAATGGGCGTCGTCATCGGCGAAACCGCCGAGATCGGCGAGAACGTGACGATGTACCACGGCGTGACTCTGGGCGGGACAAGCTGGAAGAAGGAAAAGCGCCATCCCACTATCGGCAGCAATGTCGTGATAGGCGCAGGCGCAAAGATCCTCGGCCCCTTCAAAGTCGGGGATAATAGCAAGGTCGGCGCTGGCTCGGTTGTGGTAAACGAAGTTCCCAGCAACTCCGTTGTCGTCGGCGTCCCGGGCAGAATCACGTACCGCGACGGCAAGAAAGTGGTCCGGGAGATAGACCTGGAGCAGCACGAGCTGCCCGACCCGGTTGCGAAGGCGATTGAGTGCATCCTGGACCGGATGCACCATCTGGAGCGGGACGTCAACGCGCTCAAGAAGCGATCGCCGGAGCAGGCAGGCGCGCCTGCGGAACTTCCTCCGGTCACGGTGGACTAGACGCATTCCGTGGGCACTCCCTCCGGCTCGGCGGCAGCGCAGCCTTTACGGCTGCGCTGCTATTCCCACGCAGGCATGAAGCCTGCGACTGCCTGATGCGCCGAAGACAATCCCTGGCAAAAAGAAAACCCCAGCCGCCAAAGGGACGAGCGGCTGGGGCAGACGGAAGGAGGTCGGATTGCTAGAGCAGTGTGCAATGCTGGTACGAGCCACTAACTTTGCGAACCACTCAGTCAGCCCCTCGTATTCACTTCTCTACCTACTATGACGACTGATCCAGGTTCAGAGTTCCAGGTTTTTCTTGCGCTCCACGCCCAGGATTCCACATGCGCCGGCCAGAAAACAGGAATTTCGCGTGCACTGCTGGTAAGTATTGATACGGTAAGAGCGTGCTGATGCAGCTCGGCGAAGAGGCAGACGAAAGGAGAAGCAGAGCGATGGGAAAGTCGAAGTCAGTTCCAGTTTGGCTCCTTGTAGTCGCGATCATTGCGCTTGTAATCACCGTGGTTCTCAAGTTCAGTTTCGACTCGATTGTCGCGGCGTTCCATCCGTCAGGAGTGATCGCGGACATGCAGTTGCGGAACTCGCTGCAAACCGCGATGACCGTGATGTGGCTGGTGACCGGCGCGCTTTTGGTAGCCATAATCGTTGTGGGGACACGGACCGCAAGGCGATAGGGCTGCGCCGCGAACCAGACCTGAAAGCCCCCACGCAGACAAATATTTGAACAGATTGTGACAACTCTCATCAGAAATCGGGAACCAGAAGCAGGGCAGCATCGTATATAAAGTAGCAGATGCACACAACCGTGATGCAGACTTGCTCCTTTCCAAATACCTCCTTGCCCATGCTGGGCTGCTCGAACCTTAGTAGGTCCCGAGCACCGGCAGTCCAGCAAACTAGAGCCTTGCCGACGGCGAGGCTCTTCTTTTTGTGCGCCCGGCAGGGAAACGAAGCAAAGCCGCCGCATGCAGAACGAACAGTTGCCGGCAGGGGCATTCCCGGACTAGGCAGATCTTGCCGCTTTCACAAATGTTGGGAACTTTTGAGGCGGACGCGAAGTCATTTTAAAGTGATGTGCACCTTCAGTCACGAGGACGCACGTCACGCCCGGAGGCGGGAGGCGATTCTAAAGGTTAGCGCCAACGGGGGGTTGGAATCGGTTTCTCGCCTCCAGCTATGACAATCAAGTATCACATGAGTACAGAAGACCGATCGTCTTGATCGGTCTTCTGCGTTATAGGAGGCACAATCATATTCTCTGGGGCGGTAGCGGCTTCCTCTACCTGCCTCTCGGGGCTAGATGGCTGGACACCTTGCGGTAGATAGCCGCGACAACATCGGGATCCAAATTGTGGCGCTCAGCAACGATCGCGAATGCCCTCGTCTGAGGCTGAGACAGGTTGGGGCCTTCAGCGCTGTATGCATTGATGGGCGAGATGATCTGAGGGCGGCGCATCTCCCTGACCACGGCGTTGAAAACCTCCCTCTCCAAAGGCAGAATATCCGGCGTTCGGTATCTATTGCGGCTGTCCATAGTCAGGTCGTAGCCGCACTCCGGTATCTTCTTCCCTGACCACCGGTTATGTATCCTGGCAGCGCCAACAACGGCTCCTGCTATCAGAAGAACACACAGGGCCGAGACCACGACCTTGGCCAAGCGGCTCCAAGGAGACTTCCATAGCATGAACAAGCCAAGGGGAGGCACTATCACCAGCGCCGCCACAACCAGCCAGAACCTGTTCCGTGGCCTAGTCCTTCTCATACAGTGCTCGCCCTCCTAGAACATGCGAACCCTGTTCACGATGACTCACAGTCCTACGACGTCCCGATGCAGCTTGCCAGTCCGCCTTCGCCAACTCGTGCTACGCAGCGAAGCTGCTTCGCAGAGTAGTAGGCTGCGGCGGATCAAGCAGCGAGTTCCACTATTCTTTACGCTACAGCGCCCCTTATGAGTTCCTAAGACTTGCGATTCGACAATCGGCTCTGATGCGTGCCTAAGAAAGCTCGCCGCAGGCACCTCACACCTCGGTTGAAGCGATCAGCTCCACCGCCGAACTAGGTGCTTGGAAATCATCAGCCACCTATTGTTATTTTACCATATGCCCGCTAATCTCACCAGCCCGCTAACATGAAACCGCATCTCCCAGATGGAGCTTTCCATCGGCCTCTGCAAAGGCAGGCTTGACAGCCGCGATTCCGAGAGCGATCCGGCCCATGCTGGGTGCATGAGTGGCAAGCTCGCCATGTCCCCAGGCACTTGAGAGTCCCGTGCTCATAGTTAATTATGGCTTCGATTGCCCGGGAGTGGATAGACGAAACATAGGAGTGACCGCACGCGTCTGTTGACAAAGGTGCTTGCCCGGCCATAGAATGCAGCCGAGTCCCGTTCGGGATTCTGCTCCCAGCAGACACGGCGGCATCGATTGGCCGAGGAGGTCCAGTAGCGATTGGCAATCGAGGGCGACATCAGACACCTGCGTCCGTGGGGGATTCAGACGGACAGCCTTGACCCCGACGCATTCAAGTACTTCGAAACGGTCTTGGTCCAGGGCAACGGCTATTTGGGCACGAGAGGCTCGTTCGAGGAAATCGCCGCGGCGGACGGCAAGAACGCCCCTCTGACCCTGGTCGCGGGCATATTCGACACCCCGAACGAGGAACACCTGGTCACGCGGCTCGCGCCTGCTCCGAACTGGCTGCTCCTGCGATTCTTTGATGGAACCGACTGGTTCTCGCTCGCAGACGGCGAAGTGCTGGAGCACCGCCGGACGCTCACCTACCGCAGCGGCATCCTGAAGCGAGAAATCCGCTGGCGGAGCGAATCGGGCAGGATCACCAGGCTCGTGTCCCGCCGATTCGTCAGCATGGCCCGGCCGCACGTCGGCGCCATCTCGCTGGCAGTCGTTCCCGAAAACTATTCGGGCGCGGTGAAGATCAGGTCCGAGCTGAATTACGAAGCCTGCTACGAGGACGGAATCCCGCAGACGGACTTGGTATACAAGGCGCTCGCAGACGGTGTGTTCAGCGTCGCCGTCCGGACCAAGGAGGAAGGGCACACGATCGCGGAGGCCGCTCGTACCCACGTATTCCATAGGGGCCGGTTGCTCGCAACAACACGCAAGGAAACCCGGTGGGGCGAGGAGATGGAATTCTCGGTCACACGAGGCCGGCGATACACGGTCGAAAAGCTTGTCAGCGTCTACGACTCGATGCGCCGGCAGGACCCGCCGGCTGAAGCGGCAGCAGAGGTCAGGAGCCTGCCTGGATTCTCCGCACTCGAACGGCAGCACAACCTTGCCTGGTCCGAGTATTGGGAAGACGCAGACATCCGAATCGAGGGAGACGCGTTCGCCCAGTCGGCGGCGAGGTTCTTCGTTTTCGAGCTGCTCCAAGCGGCTTCGAAGGCCAACGTGGACTTGAATCTGGATGCGAGCGTCGCGGCGAAATGCTTGTCGGGGCCGGGCTACAACGGCCACGTATTCTGGGACACCGAGCTTTACATGCTGCCGTTCTTCTCGATGGAGTTTCCAGAGGTCGGCGAGAAGCTCCTGGGCTACCGGTTCAACCGGCTTCCGCAGGCGAGGATAAACGCCGAGAACGAGGGCCGGAAGGGCGCGAAGTTCCCGTGGGAGAGCGCAGGAACCGGCATCGAGACAACGCCGAAGTGGCTCCCCGCGGGCGAGGGGAAGATGATCCGATGCTGGACGGGCGACCGCGAGATTCACGTGATCGCGGATGTGGCATTCGGCGCCTGGCGGCACTATTCGGCTACCGGGGATGAAAAGTTTTTGAAGAATATGGGCTTCCAGCTAATCCTGGAAACAGCGCGCTATTGGGCCTACAGGGCGGAGCGCGAGAACTTAGCCGGCGGCGGATACCAGTACGTCATCAACGAGGTCATACCGCCGAATGAATATCATGAGTGCGTCAACAACAGCTTCTTTACCAATGCGCTCGCCAGGTGGAACATTCTGAAGGCGCTCGACTTGCTGAAGCAGATGAGGCGGCTGGAGTCCACGCAGAAGCTCCTCGCCGAGCTGGGGATCACGGATGACGAGCTGATGCGCTGGCAAGACGCGGCCGAGCACATGAAGATTCCCTACGACGAAAGGATGGCGTTGTACGCGGAGTGCGATGGCTTCTTCGACCTTGAGGATGTCGTGGGCAAGGAATGGGATCACACGAACTGCGGGCAGAAGCAGATTATCAAGCAGGCCGACGTCGTCACGGCGCTCTACCTCCTGCCGGAAATGGCGGATGCCGAGTCCTTTCGTAACCACTACGACTACTACGTTCCCCGGACGGACCACGGCAGCTCGCTCTCGGCCGGCGTCCACGTGCTGTTTTCTCGAATGGCCGGATACCGCGACGAGGCATACGATTTCTTCCAGAAGGCGGGCTCGATTGATGCTGCGCGCCGCGGACATGCGAGCGACGACGGCCTGCACGCGGCATCCCTGGGCGGCGGCTGGCAGTCGCTGGTCTTCGGGTTCGGCGGCCTTGCGGTGAATGAGACCGGCCTGAGCCTGGACCCGGACCTGCCCGACCATTGGAAGCGCCTGCGGTTCAGCGTGCAGTTTCGGGGCAGCCGGCTCAGGTTCGACATAACGCGGTCAGGCGTGGAGATCAGCGTGGACTCCTCAGCGGCCGCGCCGGTTCAGGTCTGCGTCTGGGGGCGGAAAGTCGTCGTCTCGCCGGGCACGAGCGAGTTGGTAGTCGGTGGTCGGTAGTCGGTAGTGGTTCGTGCCTAATGGGATTCTTCAAGAACGTTGGTTTCGCTTTGGATCCCGTAGGTTGTACGGGAGGGCGAAGCTCCTGCTGAGCCGCATGACTAGTTGAGTGTTCAGTGTTGTCCCGCCGCTGGCGGGATCTCCCGCATACTGCGGGATGCCGTCCGTAGGCGGCACCGTCCGAAGGCGGGAAGCGATCGGATGGGAGGGCGAAGCTCCTGCTGAGCCGTGGTGGATTCGCCGGGAGCCTCAGCCTCCCGGATGCCCTTTTTGAACAATCCCTAATTCCTTCAGCAGGCGGTCGGCCTCCTCAAGCGCGGGCTTGTAGCAATGAGGTGGGCCGTCGCACAGAGCGCGCTCGCGGGCGGTTTGGGCGTGATTGACGGCGGACGCGCGATCCCCGGCCTCGAGGTCGAGCCGTGCGAGGAAGTTGTGTATGTCCGCCTGGCAGAGCCGGAACTCGCACCGGTCCGCGATGGACAGGGCCTCCTCCGCGTCCTCGCGGGCCTGCTCCGGCCTGCCCTTTGCCCTGTGCCAGCGCGCCCATGCGAGCAAGATATCAGGCTCGTGGTCAACCATGTTGATTGTGCGGCAGTGCATGAGTGCCTCTTTAAGATGCGTTTCGGCATCCGTCAATAACTTGTTTTCGCGGGCCTTGTCCTCAGCCGCCAGTGCCGTCAGCGCCGCGCCCAGCAGCCACTCAGCGCGGACGAAATCGCGCTCGTGAGGGTACCGCGTTCTGGCGACTTCATCCGCCAGAGTCCGCGCCTCGCGTGCGGCGTTGAGCGCAGCGCCAGCGTCTCCCATAAGCAGAGCGCGCAGAGCGCCGTAAGCTCTGACGACGGACACATAGTTCGTCTGTTGTGCTCCAGCCTTGTCAAACACCGACTGAGAAGTTCTGAGCTGTTCTTCCGACTCACCGAAGAGGCCCTCGTGCGCCAGCAACCTACCCAGTTCCAGGTGGCCGACAGCCTCCCTAAACTCATCTGGAATCTCGCGGCACAGCTCGATGCGCCGCCGCAGGCTCCGCTCCGCCGATGCCAGCCCGCCGAGCATTATTTGCTGAATCGCGAGGTTACTCAGGACGATGGAGAGGCTTAGTTTGTCGCCTGCCTTTTCACAGAGGGCGTTGTCCAACTCGAACAGCGGCACGGCGCGGCGGGGCTGGCCGGAAACGCCGTAGGCGCTTGCCAGCGTACCCAGCGTCCATGCCTGGTCGCTCTCTTCCCTCAGCCGGGGCATGGCGGCCTGCCCTGAGCTTGGGGAAATATCTTCGCCGTCGGGAAACAGCGCGCGCAGCAGCTCGATTTGCAGTTGGTATGCTCCGAAGCGGTAGTAGGTTAGCCTGCTAAGCCGGTCGCGGAACATGTCGCACGCCTCGTCGCATCGTCCGGCGCGGACGGTGTGGTGGTATAGCTCGATGACCGACGCCAGGTCTTCCAGGCTCTCGACCTTTTCCTCGTCCGGTGCGGGAACCGCGGCGAAGTAGTCCCGCAGGCGGGCGTGGACGCCCTCCTTGTCCGCCAGGCGGTCGTAGGCATACTGCCGCACGACGGGATGCAGGTCGTAGCGGTTGCGCTCGCGATCGAGGAAGAGCAGGCCGCGGCCTGTAAGCTCGTCCAGCGCGGCGTCGAACCGCTCCTCGCCCTTGTCAGGGTTGAAAACGAGCAGCGCGTCGTAGGTCATGGGACTGCGGAAGGCGGCGATTTTGCTCAGCAGCGCGCGCTTCTGCCTGGCCAGCGTCTCGTATGCCACCTGCAGGATGTGATGGTGCTCCTTGCCCTTCAATTCCGGCAGCACGGGATGGCGCCCAGCGACTTGCACGTCGCCCGGCGACCGCCTGTCGTTAACGATAACACCCGCGAGGAGCCGCAGGGCGAGGGGGTGGTATCCGTAGGGGTTGCATGCGTCCTCGATCTCCGCCCGAGTCCCTCGCACGCCCTGGGCGCGGAAGAACTCGACCGCATCGTCCGGATGCATCGCCTTCAAATCCTCCGAGCGGCAGCCGGACAGGTCCTCCAGCTCGCGCGGGAACAGGCGGCTGGTGAGCAGTATTCGGCTCTGCAGAGGAAGTGCGGCCGCCCGCCGCAGGAAGTCGGCGGCGTGGGGGTCGGTGCAGCAGCGGAAGTCGTCCCGGCCGGCCGGGTCAACCGCGTCCCCCTGGTATGGTGCGGAAAGGCTCGCGTACGCTCGCAGCTCCCGCTCGAAGCCGTCCAGAACCAGCAGAATCCGCTTGTCCTGAAGCAGGGCGATCAGCGCCTTCACCTTGTCGTAGGCCGAGGGGATATCCGCCGGGTCCTGCTTGCCGCCGCTCGCGTATTTCAGCGCCTCGTTCAGGAATGACTCGAAGCTCGCCTCCCGCTCGTAGAACGACCACCAGAGCACGCCGTCGGGGCGCGCGTTCTCCTTTACGCGGCAGGCATTCGCGGTTTCAGGCGGCTCGGGGGAGGACCCGGGCAGTGGGAATCCGAGCACGTCGCGCTGAACCCAGACCCAGGCCAGCGCGGACTTGCCCATCCCGCCGATGGCGGTGAGAGCCAGCACCGGCTGGTTTCCCGCAAGCCACTGCGCGAGCCTCTTCCGCTCGTTTACCCGGCCGGTAAAGTTCGGCTGGAGGGGATAGGGATGAGCAAAGTAAGACTGTGGGGGCAGAGGCATAATCGGTGCTGCTGTCTCATCTCGCAGCCCGGTTGTCAATTCCTGCTCCCAATTGCGGATGGCTTGTATAACCCGTCGAGCCAGGTCATCGGGCGAAGTAAAGGTATCGCGGATGTGGTGCCGGCTTACACACTCTCGGAACGCACGCTGCTTCTCCCGCTGTTGGTCGGGTTCGATTAGTTTCGCAGGCACCGGAAAGTCCTCAGGTGCGATGAACATGAGACGGGGCTTGTCGGCTTCGATAGCAGCCTCGTATTCTCGTTCAGTATATGACTGCCCTGTCTCCTCAAAGCAGCTGCCGTAGAGGTGCCCCACTACGCCAACAAATACGTCGCACTTGACCACTTGTGCCCGGCAAAAGGCATCAGTCTCCCAGGCGCGCGCTCCGAAGTTCTCCATGCGCACGCAATGGTAGCCGTCCAAAGCCTCAATGGCTTCAACGACAACTTCGCGATATTTCTCTAGGTCTCTGAAAGTTGAGCTGAGGAAGACGGTTTTCACTTTACCATCTGCCCTACCTAAGATAGACGGCTTTTGGAAGGTGTTGGCTTATTCTAGCACAATCCACTTATCCCCGGCAAGCTAAGGGAGTGTTGAGTGAGGAGTGTTGAGTGTTCAGTGTTGAGTGAGGGTTTCCACCGCGGCGGATTGGGTGTTAGATGTTGGACGTTCTCCCTTTCCCCAATTCTCCCATTCCCGTGCCCTCCGTGCCTCCGTGGTGAGTTAGCCACCCCGGCTGAAGAACCGGGCCTGAGGCTCGAATCACTTCTTTGAGGCTTTCGCGGCCTTGCTCAACCTCTCGGCGGTGATCGCTGCGTCAATCAGGCCGTAGAGGTAGACGATAACGAAGAGGACGCCGAGCACCAGAATGAGTGGATTAGTGTAGTACAGAAGCTCTCTGACGTGCTTGATACTTCCGGGATACGGGCGCTGAAGCCTCCAGGAGGCGAGGAAAAGCACGAGCACGCCCCAAATCACTAGAGCCTTGACCAGATCGCCGTTGTAGAACTGGCCGAGTCCGGGCACAATGGCCAGAAGCACAGCCGTCACCGGGCTTCGCTCGCGCCTGGTGTACCCATGCGGACTTTCGAGTATCCCCTGCGCGACGGCTCTCTGCCGTTCGCGCTCGGCGATCTCCAGAGCCACCTTCGCCAACTTGGTCTCGAGCGAGGACGAACCAGGTGCGAGCTCCACGGCGTCGCGGTACTCACTCAGCGCCGCGTCCAGCTTGCCGCGCTCATGAAGTATGTCACCGAGCGTCTCACGGATGGCCACGTCCTCCGGTGAGACGCCCAAAGCTTCCCGGCACCTCTCCTCCGCATACATCAACTCACCCCTCATGCGGTGGAGGTTGGCACTCGCGAGCAAGCGCTCGACTTCCAGTTCCTGCTCACGGCTGGGACCTTCAGAAGCCATATGGTTTCACCCTGCTTCCTCGGGAGACAGCAGCGGAGGACTGCCTTTCTCAGACCCGGCCCAGTATGATTCCAGCTTGTAGAATTCTCTCTGCTCGGGAGCGAACAAGTGGACCACGACATCTCCGTAATCCAGCAGCACCCACATAGGTCCTGCGGATCCGCCGGGCTTATTGTAGCCCTCGACGCGCTTGTTCTTGATTCCCTTATCGGCCAGCTTCTCGACAATGGCATCCACAAGCGCCCGGATGTGGATTCGGGACGTGCCGCTTGCGATGACGAAGAAGTCGGTCATCACAGTCCTCGCTCGAACGTCGAGCACGGCCGGATCCACCGCCTTCTTGTCGGCCAGGGCGGATAATATGAGCTTGGTCTTATCTTCAGATGTCAGCGCAGCCTTTTTCCTCAATGCACCGAGTCTCCTGTTTCGGATTTCGGGCTTCGAAAATTTCGAGTCTGCCAAGAACCCTCAGCCCCCGGAATCAGCCAGCGCGCAGTTCCTGCCCACGATTACGGTAACGTCGGCCTTGACGGAAGGGTCGTACTCCTGCTTCACCGTACTTGAGTTCACAATACCGGCGATCTGGTTGGCGTATTGTACGTTGCTGCTGTGGCAGATCACCTGGCTTGAAGCGTAGCTGCCGGAATCGGCATTGCCCACGGATGTAATCTCGTATCCATGCTGGCGCAGGATGTCCGCAACTCTCTGCCCGGCTCCGTTCATGCCGCTCCCGTTCAACACCTCGACCTTCGGCAGCCTGACTACCGTTTCCGGGAAAAACAACTCGCGCACGACCTGGGCCGCTTTTTCGGTATCGGCTATCCAGTAGCTCGCTCCGCCGATGGTCTGCGGCACACCCGGAAGCATGGCCATCTGCACCCGATCGAGGTCTACTTTCCTTACGAACTTAGCCAGGTAGACCGCATCCCGCGGCGTAAGGTCGGTCTCGACGTTCTTAAGGATGGACGCCATGAGTCGAGGCAGCTTGGGGAAGTTTTCGGGCGCCAGAGCCTTAGCCGCCAGCGCCTTCAGGAACTTCTGCTGGCGCTCGATGCGGGCTATGTCTCCCATAGCGTCGTGCCTGAAGCGCACGTACTGCATGGCCTTGTCGCCATCCAGGAGCTGCCGCCCCTTCTTCAGGTTTATGTATAGGCCGCCGCGCCGATCCCGATAGCGCATGTCCTTCTCGACATCAATTACCACGCCGCCCAGAATATCCACCGAATGCGCAAACCCCTCGACGTTCGTCTTTACGTAGTACTCAGGCTTGACACCGACGATACTCCCCACGGCGATCCCTGCCAGCGCGGGGCCGCCCAGCGCATGGGCTGCGTTGATCTTGCGCACCCCGCCGTAGCCATCCAGGTCCACCTTAGTGTCTCGAGGAATGGACAGCGCGGCCACGTGCTTCGTTTCGAAGTTGATGGAGGCGAGTATGACCGTGTCGGAGAGGCCCATAGGCTTGGACTTGCTCCTGCCGGTGTTGTCCTCGCCCAATATGAGGATGCGGACGAGCTTCCTGCCGCCGAAAGGGGGCTGCAAAGCCTGCCTAAACCCGTGGCCTATGAAGGTTCCGGCGGTAAGGTATCCCAGCAGCGCGCCGGCACCGGCGGACACGACCAGCACAAAGAAAACGAGGATGGCGAATCCAACTTTGCCCATGCCGCGGCTATTCCGGAAAGGTGAACGATTTCTGTCACTCACGGGGCATTACCTTCGACATATAGTCTGTGCTTGCGTATGTACGCCTCGACGCTGTCCGGCACCAGGTAGCGAATGGACCTGCCGGACGCCACCCTTGCCCTGATCTCCGTACCTGAAATATCCATCGGCGTCATCGGCAGGAACTCTATGGCGGAATAGAATCGGGCCGGAAGCCGCGCTTTCAGCTCGGCAAGATCGAAGCCGGGCCGCGGCGCGGCTATGAACCGCACCAGGCCAGGGAGGCTCTCAGCCTCATGCCAGTTCGGGATGTCGAGCGCCTCGTCCGCGCCCAGTATGAACCGAATCTCCACATCCGGCGCATATGCCTCCCTGAGCCGGCGAACGGTATCCACCGAGTACGACGGCCCTGGCCGCTCGATTTCCATCCGGGACACCTCGAAAGCCGGGTTAGCAGCCGTGCCGAGAAGGGCCATCGCGTAGCGGTGCTCAGCGTCCGAGACCTGGCGGCCCGCCTTGTGGGGCGGCTGGCTCGCCGGAACGAACAGCACCTTCTCCAGCTCGAACCTTATCCTGGCCTCCTCGGCCATCACCAGATGCGCCCAGTGAAGGGGATCAAAAGTCCCCCCCATGAGTCCCAAGCGAAGCATTGCTTATTCCTCTATCTTACTCTTACTCGTACTTGTATCTCGTACTAGTACTCTTATACCAAATCCGGCAACTTCGGGTGTGAACACCTGGGAGAATGAGGCTCCCGCCGAACCGGCTCAGCAGGAGCTTCGCCCTCCCGTGCTTCAATTTGCATCGGAGGTTCGCGGAATTGAGATAAGAGCAGATTCAGGCCCCCAGGACCATATTGTCCCTGTGTATTACCTCGTCGAAGTCTTTGTACCCAAGGATGCTCTCGATGTCAGAGCTTCGCCTGCCTTTTATTCTCTCGACTTCACCTGCACTATAGTTGACGAACCCGCGGGCGAATTGGTTTCCCTGGCCGTCCAGCACGTTCACCATGTCGCCGCTGCCAAAGTCGCCCTTCACGCCTATGACTCCGACGGCTAGCAGGCTCTTGCCGCGCTCGCAGATCATCTTCTTCGCGCCGTCATTGACGACTATTCCGCCCCTGGCAGGCGCTCCGAAGGCGATCCACCGCTTCCTGCCGCAGAGAGGCTCGGTTTTCGGCAGGAACGTCGTCCCCACCTGTTTTCCGGCCACTATGTCCGGGATGACATTCGGCTGACGACCGTCCGCCACGACCATCGTGACGCCGCAGCTCATCGCGATCTCGGCCGCCTCGATTTTCGTGCGCATGCCGCCGGTGCCGCTGCCATCCCTTGCGCCGCCGGCGATCGAGCGTATCCTCCCGTCTATCTCCCGGACCGTCGGTATGACCTTGGCATCAGGCGACTTGCTGGGATCGGTGTCGTACAGGCCAGCTACGTCGGAAAGTACGATCAACAAATCTGCTTCCAGGCTGGCGGCGACCAGTGCTGCAAGGTTGTCGTTGTCGCCGACCCGTATCTCGTCCACCGCCACTGTATCATTCTCATTCACTATAGGGACCACATCGTGGCGGAAGAGCGTCAGCATCGTGTTCCGGGCATTGAGGTATCTCCTGCGGTCGCCGAAATCGTCGCGAGTCAGGAGCACCTGGCCGGTGGTGATGCCATAGTGCCCGAATATCTCAGAGTAGACCTGCATGAGAAGGTTCTGCCCGACGGCTGCGGCAGCCTGCTTCTCGGGCATGGTTTGCGGGCGCTCGGCAAGTCCCATTCTCTCGGTCCCGGCCCGGATCGCGCCGGAAGTCACGAGCAGCTCGTCCATCCCGCGCGCCTTCACGTCCGCGATCTGGCCGACCAGGGAATCCAAATAGGCCCGATCAACCATGCCCTTCTCATCGGTCAGGGTACTCGTGCCGACTTTTATCACGATTCTCTTGTATTTCTTGCTCATCGGAGAACACAGAGGACACAGAAGTCCACAGACAGCACAGAAGGGGGCAAAGGGATGCAAAACGGCAGATTTGGGAATCGTCGGTCACTGGTCGCCCCATCGCCCCGTCCCCTGTCGCCTCATTCTAACTCATGATCCGGTATGTAGTCAAACTCGACCGCGCCGATCCTGACGGTGTCGCCATCCTGCACGCCCAGCCCCTTAAGCGCCTCGATGACTCCCAGCCTGTCCAGCTTGCGCTGGAGGCGTCGGACCGCTTCCTCGTTGTCCATGTCGGTCATTGCGACGGCCCGCTCGAGCCCCTTGCCCTCGACAACGAACTCGCGATCGCCAACCTTCTTCGCCTCCCAGCGCCTGAGGTCGAGCTTTTCCGGCGCGATACGGACGATCTCACGAGCCTCAACGGGAGTCGGGACGACCTTGTCCAGCTTCTCCAGTTCACCGCCGAGGAAGTATATCATGGACTGGACGCCCTCGCCGGTTGCAGCGGAGATAAGGAAAGTCTTCAACCCGCGGGCCTCGAACACAGGGGCTAGCTGCTCGGCGGCCGCGCGCGCATCCGGGATGTCTATCTTGTTCAGGGCAACCACCTGGGGCAAATCCACAAGTGCCGGGCTATAGAGCCGCATCTCTCGGTTGACCACATCGAAATCATCTGCGGGGTTTCGGCCGGTGGAGCTAGAGACATCAATCATGTGTATGAGCAGACGGGTGCGCTCCGCGTGCCGCAGGAACCGATCGCCTAAGCCTGCGCCAGCATGTGCGCCCTCGATCAGGCCGGGGATGTCGGCGATCACGAATGAACGATCCTCGTCAACCCGCACGACACCGAGATTCGGGACGAGCGTGGTGAATGGGTAGTCGGCAACCTTCGGGCGAGCGGCGGAGACTTGGGCAATAAGCGTAGATTTGCCCACGTTCGGGAAGCCTATCAGTCCCACATCCGCGAGCAGTTTCAGTTCGAGTCTGAGGCGGCGTTCCTCGCCCGGCTCGCCGTTCTCCGCGAACCCAGGCGCACGGCGCGTAGGCGTCGCGAAGTGAGCATTTCCGCGGCCGCCTCGGCCGCCCTTCGCAATGGTGAATTTCTCGCCCTCGACGGTCAGATCAGCCAGCAGTTCGCCTGTCTGGGCATCGTAGGTCTGCGTGCCCACCGGCACCCGCAGAGTCAAGTCCGCGCCGCTAGCCCCAGTCATGCACTTCGGACCGCCGTTCACCCCGCGTTCGGCCTTGTAGCTGCGTTTGTGCCGGTAGTCAATCAGCGTCGTGAGCTGTCCGTCGGCGCAGAGGATGATGCTGCCGCCGCGGCCGCCGTCGCCGCCTGCGGGTCCACCGCGCGGAACGTACTTCTCGCGCCGGAAAGCGACGATGCCATTCCCACCGTCGCCGGCCTTTAGGTTAATCTGAACCTCGTCTACGAACATCTGGCGCCCCGGAAAGGCATGGAGTGGTGGAGTAATGGAGTATTGGGGTCCCATCACTCTGCTACTCCATTACTCCAACCTCCTTAATACTGTCACAAAAACAAAAGGCTCGATCATCGGAGGACGATCGAGCCTGAAGAGATTGCGTTGGTGTTAAGCTGTTACGGCCGGATATACGCTGACCTTTCTCATAACGCGCTTGTCGCCTTCGAACTTCACGTATCCGTCGGTCAGGGCGAAGAGTGTATCGTCATTGCCTCTGCCTACGTTCTTGCCCGGGTGTATCTTAGTGCCGCGCTGCCGGATAAGAATGCTGCCGGCCCTGACGTACTCGCCAGCGAACTCCTTGACGCCAAGTCTCTTCGACTTGCTGTCTCGCCCGTTCCGTGAACTTCCAACTCCTTTTTTGTGCGCCATTTCGATCTCACCTCCACAAGACCGCAGGTAGAGCCAGACTATTCTGAAGTCTCCTCGGTCGCTTTCCGTTCTCTCTTCTTTTTGACAGCGATCTTCTCTATCAAAACTTGTGTATAAGGCTGCCGGTGCCCGTATCTGCGGCGCTCGTTCTTCTTCGGCTTGTACGTGAAGCCGATGATCTTCTTACCCAAGCCGTGGGCGACGACCTTTCCGCTCACCGTCGCTCCCTCGACCAGCGGCGTCCCGATCATCTCGCCCTTGTCGCCGCTGACGAACAGCACATCCTTCAGCATGACTTTCTCGCCTGCGGGAACATCCAGCTTCTCGACCTGGATCACATCTTTCTCGCGGACGGTGTACTGCTTGCCACCGGTTTTTACAATCGCATACATGGCGGAGCTTATCCCTTCCAAACGGTATGTAAGGCAGCCTGATATGTCACTGGCCCGAAGACCGTGTTATGGTAGCATGCCAGGCCGGATTTGTCAAGCTGCGCCGATCTGCAATTGAGAAGCGCCGCACAAGCCCTCGACGCACAGGTATTCTTCCACAGGGCCGCCATTCTCAGACGAGAAATTCGATACATCGAACGGCGTATCGCTCGCAGACATCGGCGCCTTCATGCTATCATATCCCAAACTCTACTGAGGAGGCATGACGGTGAGACTTGGAGCCTTGCTCGGGATCCTTCTGGCACTTGCCTGTATCGGAACGACAGGGGCCACGACGATGCTTTCCCCGCTGGACGGGCTTCCCGCTCTGAAGGACTACGAGGCCATGCGGAGTTCAAGTGCAGACCCGAATTGGCAGAACGGGAACGGGGATGCGCGGCCTATTCAGCCAGGCCAGACGTTGGCGCTGGCGGACGTCACCGGGCCCGGTCGCATCGCGCACATTTGGTTTACCATCGCTGACAAGGAATGCTACTATGGGAAGAAGCTAGTGCTGAGGATATACTGGGACGGCGAGCGGAATCCCAGCGTCGAATCCCCGATCAACGACTTCTTCTGCCAAGGGCACGGCCTGGACTTGAAGGTGAACTCCCTGCCCTTCCGCGTTACGTCCAACGGAAAGGCTAGGAACTGCTACTTCCCGATGCCGTTCCGCAAGTCCGCAAGGCTCGAGGTGGCCAACGAGGGCAAGCAGCCGGTCCGCGCGCTCTACTGGTACATAGACTGGCAGAAACTGGACACGCTGCCCAAGGATACCGCATACTTCCACGCGAAATATCGCCAGGAGTATCCATGCAGGTCTGGAGAGGACTACTTGATCCTGTCCGCACTAGGGAGAGGCCACTACGTCGGCTGCAACCTGTCCGTCCGTCTTCATGAGCCTGGATGGTGGGGCGAAGGCGATGACCGGTTCTACATTGACGGCGAGACTGAGCCCAGGCTCAAGGGCACAGGCTCGGAAGATTACTTCTGCGACGCATGGGGCATTCGCGAGATGGAGGGCCTGTTCTACGGCTGCACGATAATGGAGGGATGGGAAACATACCACCGGACGACCGCATACCGCTTCCACATCCCGGATCCCGTACCGTTCAAGAAGTCCCTTAGGGTCACAATCGAGCACAAAGGAGCCCGGCGGAATCCCGACGGGGGCTGGACCGGCTTCGTCGAGCGCGCCGATGATTTCTCCAGTGTAGCGTATTGGTATCAGGTCGAGCCGCACGTTGAGTTCACGAAGATGCCGCCTGCGGAGGACCGCGCCTATCCGGTGACTGCGCTGGCGGTCGAAGGTGAGTCCCTGGTGGAGTCCGCTGAGACAAATGGGCCGAAGCCCGCGGCTCAGGACCTTTTCGAGCGCAGTGGAGGCGCTCATCTGCTCTTCAGCCCGCAGGATGAACAGGGCTGGGTGTCGGTGAAGTTCTCCCTCGCAACGGATAGCGAGTATCAGGTATGGGTGACTCTCACGAAATCCCGGAACTACGGCATCTACCGGGCATACCTCGACGACAGCAAGACCGGCAAGCCGCTGGACCTTTACTCGCCGGAGATGAGCGAAACCCCGAAGATCAACCTGGGGCGGCACAAGCTATCCGCAGGCCCGCACACCCTGAAGTTCCAATGCGAAGGGAAGAACGCAGCCTCCACCGGGTACTCGCTGGGGCTTGATCTGATCGAGGTGATGCCGGCAGATTGACCTTTCCATTGACTACCGGCATACTCATGTACCGGTGTCTGCAACCGCTCGCGGACGCGAAAGCAAAGGGTAGACGAAATGAAGGAATACGAGCTTTCAGCACTGATCGTCAAGGAAGATGACTGGTATATCGCCCGCAGAAGATCGGCCCTGTAGGACGGGATGCTCCAGTGCCCCGACGTAGTCAAGGCCCGCGGAGATGAACAACCCCGCGGGCCTTTTTGTATGTTATCGGGCCTCCGGCGCCTTGACCGGGCCGAGCACCTCGCCCGCCGCGAAAGAGCGCGATACGCTGGTCAGCCGGGCCTTCACCCGCTGGCCGATATACTTCCCACCGTTCGACAGGTCTATCATATACCCGTTCACCCAGGCGGCCGATCCAGGCAGGCTGATGAACGGACTGCGTGCAACGTCGCACTCCACCACCTGGGACTTCCGATATGGGAGCATCTGCTTCTCGGTTTCCTCGAGATCGCCGGGGGTGATTTCATATTTCTCCATATGCAGGTCGCTGTCGCCGCGGATGTACACGGCGCGCCGAATCTGCTTCTCGATGTGCTGAACCGTCTGTCCGCCGCCGCCTATCAGGTGCATCGCCACGTGTGGATGCGCCGTTATGAGAAACGCTTCCTCGTCAACCCCGGCGGCAAGCCTGTTCAACTCACGCTCGACCTTGATGCTCAGAGACTCAGGAGAGAGAATCGTTCCGCGGCCCTGGCAGTACGGGCAGGCTTCGTTCACGATCTCCGAGATGGTCTCGCCCGTCCTCTTCCGAGTCATCTCGACCAGCCCGAGCGGGCTGATGTTCGAGATCTTCGTCCTCATCCTGTCCTTCTTCAAGGCTCTTTCCAGCGCGTGTACGACATGATTCCTGTCCCTGGCGCTCGCCATGTCTATGAAGTCAATGATGATGATCCCGCCGATGTCCCGAAGGCGCACCTGGCGTGGAATCTCGGCTGCAGCTTCCAGATTCGTCTTCAGAATGGTTTCCGACAGGCTGGTGGTGCCGACGAATTTCCCTGTGTTGACATCAATGGTGGTCAGCGCCTCTGTCTCATCAATGGTTATGTGGCCGCCGGACTTCAGCCACACCTTGCGCTTCAACAGACGGTCTATCTCCGCCTCAACACTGAAGTGCTCGAATATCGGCTCAGGGTCGTCATAAAGCACGAGCTTGAATCTCTGCTTCGGCGATATCAGTTCGACGACCTCCAAGGCCCTTTCATACTCAATCGGAGAATCTATGAACATCTTGCGCACGTCGGAGCCGAAAACGTCCCTGATGGTCTTGTAAATCAGACTCAAATCTTGATGTATCCGCCCCGGCGCGGGAGTCGTCTTGGCCTTTTCCCGAATCTGCTCCCACATTCGGAGCAGGAATTCCAGGTCGTGCCTGAGGTCCTTTTCTCCCTTTCCTTCGCCCTCGGTGCGCACGATCAGTCCGAATCCCGACGGTCTTATGTCGTCCGCTATCCTCTTCAGATGATCGCGCTCGTGTCTGTCCTCGATCTTCCTGGAGATGCCTATGTTCTCGGCCTCCGGCATCAGGACGAGATACCTACCAGGAAGCGAGATTCTTGTGGAGACGCGAGCGCCTTTCGTGCCGCGAGGGGCTTTGACAACCTGAACCAGGAGCTCCTGGCCGACCTTGAGGAGGTCTCTTATGCGCATCTTCTCAGCATCGCCTTTCGCTGCGGGGAGTTCCTCGCCAGCCTCTGGAAGCACATCCCCGATGTAGAGAAATGCGTTCCGCTCGAGTCCGATATCCGTGAACGCCGCGTCCATCCCGGGCAATACATTGGCAACGCGCGACCTGTAAATACTGCCTGCGACCTGCTCCTCGCGCTCGACGCGCAGCTCGACCAGCTCTCCGCCGTCAATCAGCGCCACGCGGGTCTCGCGGGTTCCTGCGTTAACTACTATCTCTTTGGCCAATATCTTTCACCTCCTTCCCTGTGTGTGGACTGCAGACCGCAGACTGCGGATTGCAGCTTATCTCTCTGCGCTATCTGCTTTGCCATCCACGCGAAACTGGCTTAATCTATGTATTCTTCCCACAGTAAGATTCGGCACCAGGCGGAGAAGCGCCTGCACGAAATCCTGCGGCCTCGCTCCCCCGGAATCGCCGAGTCTGAGGGACACATTCAACACTACAGAGCGCCCTTCGCACTCAGTCACATCAGCTTGCAGCAGAAATGGGCGGATGTCAACCTCTTTTGTCTTGCCTTCTCGCACCCTGGCAACCCTGACCTCGGCAGATTCCATCAATTGCTCGACGGCGCGAGCCACAGCCGCGGGGCTGCATTCTCCGCCGCATACCGCCGCGATCTGAAACCGAGACGCATTCGGCCCCGCCAGCGGTGACCCATTGACGGCCTCCGCCGACAGCAGCTCCATGCCATCGGGAAGCTGGGAATTCAGCTTCTCCAGGATATCAGACGGATCTTCGGGAGAAGCAAGTTCCACAACGATCCTTTCGTCGTCGCTGGTAACTCCGACCCCGATCGCCGGCCCGAACGACATCCGCGGCCTCGGATTGAAGCCCGACGAGTACGCGACTGGGATTCGGGCGCGCCTGAGAGCCAGCTCGAAGGCTCTGATGAGATCGAGATGCGAGATATATTTTACTTTATCGCCTTTACTAAGCTTTAGCAACACACGCGACATTCGGCACCTCACGCATGCCGGCCCGAACGCCGGAGAGGAGCCCGGCGACTCCGCATCCCGCGCAACCGGCCCGGTCGAACCGGCAATCCGGCGTGACTTCCACCGCCTCCGCACGCCGGTCCTCGCGCACGAGAAACTCCTTGCTGACACCGCAGACGATGTGATCCCACGGAAGTACCTCGTCGTACTCTCTACGCCTGTTCGCATAGAAGCCCGGATCCAGACCAGCGTCGTCCAGAGCGCCCATCCATTGCGCAACATCCAGGCGCTCATCCCACGCATCGAACCGGCAGCCGTTCCGCCAGGCGAGCAATATCGCCTTTCCCAACCGCCTGTCGCCGCGGGATAGGACTGCCTCCAGATGACTCATGCGCGCATTGTGCCAGCTCAGGGAGACATGCTTCTTCCTCAACGCCTGCTTCAGTACCTCCTGCTTTCGCTCCATCTCCTCGATGGTATCCTGCGCGCGCCACTGGAACGGAGTGTGGGGCTTCGGCACAAGGGAGGCAACGCTGAGGCTGACCGTGGGGCCGATGCCCATCCGCCAGCCGATTTTCGCCACCTTCGAGGCCAGGTGCGCGATTCCGACGATATCCTCGTCCGTGTCGCCCGGCAGGCCGATCATGAAATACAGCTTAATCCGTCTCCAGCCACAGCGGAACGCGGCTTCCACCGCCGCCAGCAAATCCTCCTCCGTGACGCTCTTATTGATCCTGTCACGCATCCGCTGGGTGCCGGCTTCCGGCGCGAGTGTTAGCCCCGACTTCCGCACCTTCCGGATTTCGGACGCAAGCTCGATGCACGGCGCATCCGCTCTTAAGGACGGGAGCGATAGCCCGATCCGCTGCGGCTCATAACGCTCGATCAGCTTGCGGACAAGCTCCTCTATGCCGGTGTAATCAGCCGTAGAAAGGGATAGAAGCCCAATCTCGTCGTACCCCGTGTTGGCAGACAAGGTCTCCGCCAGCTCCATCACTTTCCCGGCAGACCTTTGCCGTACCGGGCGGTAGATGATTCCAGCCTGGCAGAACCGGCATCCGCGGGAACATCCGCGCATCACCTCCAGGGCGATGCGGTCGTGCACGATCTCGACGAACGGGATCACCGGCGCATCGGGATACTCGGCGCCATCCAGATCGAGTACCAGGCGCTTAGTGACGACCGCCGGCACTCCATCCTCCCTCGGGCGAACGTCCTCTATGGTCCCGTCGGCTTTGTAGGATACCTCGTACAAGCTTGGGACGTACACGCCCTGGATGGATGCAAGCCTTCGCAGGAGGACTTCCCTGCCGTCGCGCCGGTGCTGCTTGAAGCTCTCCACGATCTCATGGATCACTTCTTCGCCTTCACCTACTACGAAAGCGTCTATGAAGTCCGCCATCGGCTCAGGATTAAACGTGCAGCATCCGCCAGCGATGACCAGGGGCGAGTCGTCCCCTCGCTCAGCAGCCAGAACCGGCATGCCGGCAAGGTCGAGCATGTTCAACACATTGGTGTAGGTCAACTCGTACCCAAGCGAAAAGCCGAGGATATCGAAATCCCTGACCGGCGTTTGGCTCTCCAATGTGAATAGAGGCAGCCCGCGCCGCCTCATTTCCTCCTCCATATCAACCCACGGCGCGAAGACACGCTCGGCAGCGGTGTCGGGCCGGCGGTTCAGGATATGGTAGATGATGCGGAGGCCGAGGTTCGACATACCGATCTCATAGGTGTCGGGGAACGCCAGCGCGAAGGTCACATCCACCTCGCGGCGATCCTTGATTACGGCGTTGAACTCGCCTCCCGTATAGCGCGCCGGCTTTGTCACGCGCGGCAGTATGTCGTCGAGCAGTTCACGCATGCAGTTAGAATGTCCTTAGAACACAGAAGCACAGAAAACGCGGAGACACACGCCCGGCCAAGCAGCGGGGATCTGGTCCGCTTCTCCTTTGTGTTCTGCTTCGCATCCGAGTCGGGCAAACAAAAAGCTGGCGAAATCCCGGCCCACCATGAGTGCGAATCGGGACGCCAGCACACGATCCACGGGAAATATTCTAACACACACGACGGACTCTGTCAATTTCGCCCGCAGCCCAAGGTTCGCAATCAGAGGAGAGCGGTGCTGAAGTACCGCTCGGCGCGGTCGGGGAGTACGGTGGCGACGTTGCCGCTGACCTTCTTCGCCAGTTGGCGCGCGGCCCACACGTTGGCTCCGGAGGAGATGCCGACCAGCAGGCCGAAGTCCCTGCCCAGCTCCCTCGTGATCTCGATGGCGTCTTCATCGGTCACCTCGATCACCTCGTCAACCATCGAGACATCGAGTATCGCGGGGATGAACCCGTCGCCGATGCCCTGAATCTGGTGCAGACCAGGCTCGTGCCCGAGAAGCGCGGCGACGTTCTTCGGCTCGACGGCGACAATCTTCACGCCCGGCTTATGCTCCTTCAGGAACTTGCCGACGCCCTGAAGGGTTCCACCGCTCCCGACACCGGCCACGAAGGAGGCGATGTCGCCGGACAACTGATGCCAGAGCTCGACCGCCGTCTGTTCATAGTGGACCCGCGGGTTATCGGGGTTCTCGAACTGCTGGGGCACGAAGATTCGCGGATCCTCTGCGGCCATCTGTCGCACTCGTTCGACTGCGCCCGCGATGCCTTCCTTGTCGGGTGTCAGGATTAGCTCTGCACCCAACGCGCGGATCAGCTTCTTGCGCTCCTCGCTCATGCCTTCGGGCATCACTATGCGCACGCAGTAGCCCTTAGCGCGGCCTACCAGGGCGACTCCGATGCCGGTATTCCCGGAAGTAGGCTCCACAAGGATGGAATCGGGTTTCAGCCGCCCATCGCGCTCCGCGCCCTCGATCATCGCCAGCGCGACCCTGTCCTTGATGCTTCCGCCGGGGTTGAGGAACTCCGCCTTCGCGTAGACGTTCTCGCCTTTCAATCGTATGAGCGGCGTATTGCCAATCAGATCGAGTATGTTGTCCGTGAGCATATCATCCTCTCGCGCAGAATCGGCTAAGAGAGAAACCGGGATTCCTTCAGCAACTCATTATATGGCTGCTTCATCGGTTGTTGAAGCACGGGCAGCCCTCGGCATGATGGCGGCCCGGTCAATCCGCAATCGCAAGCAGATGAACGCCGAAATCCGGGTCCAATTCGCGTCTGGCATGAACGCCGACAAGCTCGATTATGACGAGTTCCAGCACCAGGTAGACGGACATGCCGACACGCGGGCAGCCGACGAGTGACTCCCTGCCCCGGCCGATTCCCGCATGAAAGTGGAGCGACGGCTTCCCGTCCTGCTGGAACAGCGTGCCGACGCCCACCAGCTCCCGCGCATCGTCGAACTCTTCGAGGTGAGGAACCAACTTGCCGGTCCGGCTTTCGGGGCCCGTCACGACCTTCCCGGATCGAATGCCGCCGACCGCCAGCACCGCCGCGGATTCGATCCCTTCGCGGGACGCGATTTCTTCCACTGCACTGTAGATTGACTCTCCATCGTGGAGTCGGGCGACGAATACCCGGCCCAGACTCCCCTGAGTGTATCTCATTCCGCCTCCTGAATCAACAGCTCTTTTCGCATCGCGCTGACCTGTGCTGCAATTATATGCTCGTTCAGCCGATTCTACAAGCGTCTTGGATTGCCGGGCCCTTGGCACCAGGGCGATAACCGGCTATCCTATTCCTCAGGACAGGCAAACCCAAGGAGGTACAACAAGATTGAGAAAGCAGCTCACCGCACTGGTATTCCTTCTACTCGTGCTCACCTGCTTGCCATGCGCCGCTGATGCGGAGCAGGCGTCATCTGCGGCTCAGACGACATTCACTCGCTCCCTGAACGCATTTCCCCACGTGGGCGAATACGAAATCCTTTGCTGCGATTTCCACCTGCACACTACCAACTCCGACGGTAAGCTTACGCCTGAGGAGCGAGTCCTGGAAGCATGGAGGTATGGGTATGATGCTATTTCCATCACCGACCACGCCGACGCTCCCGGGAACAACTACGACAAGACTTACGATCAAGCCTCCCCGCTGGCGAAATCGCTGGGGCTGGTGATCATCCGCGGGCTGGAAACAGGTTTTCAGATGGACCACTTCGTGGTTCTGTATCTCTCGGACTCCGCCTATAAGAGGCGCGACAACCATCCTATGACGGGGAAACGAGAGAAGAAGAAACCTTTTTACCAGGACCAGCTACGCAAAATAGCGCAAGCTGGAGGCTATGTCATCTATCCGCATCCCTTCCAGGGCCTAACCGAGCCTGAGCGATGGGCCATCGAACAGGGAATTGTACAGGGGATAGAGGTGAAGCAAGGTGGCGTTGGCGAGGGATACGAGGCCGTAGACGAAGGTGGCAGGCGGTGGTATCCGCATGCGCTCGACCATGCGCTCAAGTACAACCTCACTGTAATTGCGAGCAGCGATTCTCATTTCGCAAGAGACAGGAGGCAATCCTTCACCCTTGTCTTTGCAAAAAATCGCTCGGAGAAGGGGATTCTTGAGGCTCTGCGCGCCCGCCGGACGCTGGCTTGGTTCGACGACTCGCTCTGCGGCCGGAAGGAGCTGCTTTCGGACCTGGTGCGGAGCATGGTCGGCGTGCGCCGGATCGCCGACGCGAACGGCAAGGGCTTCATTCGCCTGGAGAATCGCGCCCCGGTACTGCTGAAGGCCGTGCTGAAAGACTACGGAGTCTGGGAGCAGCCCGTTGAGATCGGCCCGTATCAGGAGGCGCTCGTCGCGTCGGACAACGTGCCGCCCAAGCTGATCATATTCTGGGATAACATACTAATCAGCTCGAAGGATCACCTGCTGACGTTCCACGACCTGGGATCGGGCGGATGATGCGTGATTTGCGAAGAACTGGTTCACTAGACATCCGCGCCGCCGGTTTGAGATGGCGGTTCGGAAATCGCCACCCGTCTATGCTCCTGCGCTCATTGGTATTCCTTCTACTCGTGCTCACCTGCTTGCCATGCGCCGCTGATGCAGAGCAGGCATCATCTGCGGCTCAGACGACATTCACTCGCTCCCTGAACGCATTTCCCCGCGTGGGCGAATACGAAATCCTTTGCTGCGATTTCCACCTGCACACTACCAACTCCGATGGTAAGCTTACGCCTGAGGAGCGAGTCCTGGAAGCATGGCGGTATGGCTACGACGCCATTGCAATCACCGATCATGCCATGTGCCCGAATTACAACAAGTCTTACGATCAAGCATCCCCTCTAGCAAGGCGGCTGGGCGTAGTGCTCGTTCGCGGACTGGAGTCGGGGATAGAGAACATGGAGCACTTTGTCGCCCTCGGAGTTTCTGACAAATACAAGCAGCGCGACGGCCACCTATGGGCAGAGGTGCCGGGGAAGAAGCGGGCTTTCTACCAGGATCAACTGCGTGAGATAGCAGCCGCCGGGGGATTCGTGCTTCACCCGCACCCGCACGTCGGCTTCAGGGAGCCGCTGCGTTGGGCGATCGAGGAGGGCATCGTCCAGGGCATTGAGGTCGAAAACCATTGTGCCGGCACGGGAGTGGCGACGGTGGAGAACCACGGCAAGTGGTGGTATGCCTTCGCGTTCGACTGGGCGCTCGAGCACAATCTCGCCGTCTTCGCCAATTCCGACGCCCACAAGCCGAGGGGCGAAGAGAAACAGCCGGTCACCCTCGTATTCGCTAAGAAGCGCTCGGAGAAGGGCATCCTTGAGGCTCTGCGCGCCCGCCGGACGCTGGCTTGGTTCGACGACTCGCTCTGCGGCCGGAAGGAGCTGCTTTCGGACCTCGTGCGGAGCATGGTCGGCGTGCGCCGGATCGCCGACGCAAACGGCAAGGGCTTCATTCGCCTGGAGAATCGCGGCCCGGTGCTGCTGAAGGCCGTGCTGAAGGACTACGGGACATGGGAGCAGGCCGTGGAGATCTGCCCGTACCAGGAAGCGCTCGTCGCGTCGGACAACGCGCCGCGCAAGCTGATCATATTCTGGGACAACGTCCTCATCAGCTCGAAGGATCACCTGCTGACGTTCCACGACCTGGCATCGGGCACATGATACGTGATTTGCGAAGAACTGGTTCACTAGACATCCGCGCCGCCGGTTTGAGATGGCGGTTCGGAAATCGCCACCCGTCTATGCTCCTGCGCTCATTGGTAATCCTCTGCTTGCTTTCCACCGATCAGCTTGATATAATCTCCGACAAGCGGTAGGTTACACATATCTGCTTGCTTTAGAGGTAAGCCCCGGATGTTCAACTTCACGCGAAATCAACTGATCGCTGCCGGCATCATCGTCGCCATTGGGTTCATCGGCACGGCCGTGCTCGTAGCGAAGTCGGGCGTTTTCAGCCCCGGCGGCGGGGACATCAAGTTCATCGAGTCCGGGGCGCCCGCAGCTGAGTCCACAGATCAGCCTGCCGAACCACCTCAGACGGTCTGCGTCCACGTCACCGGGAAGGTGAGCAAGCCCGGCGTGTACGACCTTAAGCCCGGCAGCCGAGTGACGGACGCGATCAAAGAGGCAGGAGGCGCCCTCCCAAATAGTGATCTGGAGAGCATCAACCTCGCCGAGAAGCTGACCGACGGCCAGCAGGTCTACATCGCGCCGAAGGGACAGATTGCCCCGCCCAAGGTGTCCATTGTTCGCGGAGGAGCGGCCGCGTCGCCGTCGGCAGGAGCCGCCAGCGAAAGCGTCAGAAGCTCCGGTCCGAAGAAACTGACCAGGCCCGGCGAGGGGACTGTGCACATCAATACCGCCGGGTTTGAGGAGCTCCAGCGGCTTCCCGGCATAGGCCCGGCAATGGCCCAGCGCATAGTTGATTACCGCACGGAGCACGGGCGCTTCCAATCCATCGAGGAGCTGGATGAGGTCAGGGGCATCGGCCCGGCGAAGCTCGAAAAGATGCGCCCGTTCGTGACGCTGTGAGACGGGAAGCCGGGCATTGCAGATTGCTAAGTCAGTCTGCTGGATGTTAGTTTCTTCATCAAGCATCGAGTATCCAGCATCCAGGATCACCTATCACTCATCACTTATCACGCCCGTCTGAGGCGGCCTGACCCATGAACCTGCATCATCGGCCTCTATTTCCGTTCGCGATCACCTATATCGCCGGGCTAGTGTGCGCAGGCGAGTTGAGATCGCATCCATTCGCGGGTATCGGGATCGCCGCGGGTGTGTTTCTGGGCGCATGCGTCCTCTCCGCAAGGATCTCCCATCGCTCCGTCGTCGGCCTGCTCGCTGCCGTCTTCGTCCTCGGCTTCATCCGAACAGCCGCCTACTGGCGGATTCCGCCCAGCGACATCTCGCAGTACGCCGAAGGCAAGCTGGTATATTTGACCGGCGACGTAGCGTCCGACCCGGAGCCTTTGGGCGACAGCATCCGCTTCACAGTGCAGTCGCGTACCGTGCGGACTTACGCCGGCGAATACGCCGTACCCGGACGCGTGATGGTGACTTTGTACACGCCGCGAGACGAGAGCAAAGCCGCAGATGCGCCCTTCTATGGGGAGACCGTCCGGATCCACGGCCGCCTGCGCACGCCTCAGCCGCTGACTAATCCTGGGCGCGCCGCCGATTATGGTGAATATCTCGCCCACAAGCGCGTGTACTGCACGCTCTCCGGCGGGATGGATCAGACCTCGGTTGTCCAGCCTGCGCCGCGCAGCGTCAGATGGGCGGCATCCAGGTTCAAGGCGCATTTGACAAAGGAGGCGCTGGAGCTGTTCCGGCCGGTGCATGCCAGGCTACTGCTTGGCATCCTTCTGGGCAACTATGCCAGCCTGCCGCTCGATGTGCAGGCCGCCTTTATGAAATCGGGCACGATGCACCTGCTCGCTGCATCCGGGTACAACTGCGGAGTCATAGTCGGCATCTTCGCCTACCTCATGCGCCGATTGACGACCCCGCGGGCGGCGATGCACTGGCTGCTGATCGCGCTGCTCTGGGGATTCACGTTGATTGCCGGCCCGGGCCCGTCCATCGTGAGAGCCGCAGTCATGGTGACCACTTTCCTCGCGGCATTCCTCCTTTGGAGGGCGCCCGATATGGTGAACATCGTTCTCTTCGCCGGTCTGCTGATCCTCGGCGTGAACCCGCTGAGCCTCTACGATGTGGGCTTCCAGCTCTCCTTCGCCGCGGTGCTCGGAATAGTGCTGATCCTGCCGCTGATCGAGCCCAAAGCGAGCGAGTGGCTGGCGCCCACCTGGAACCACGCTCAGAAGCCTCCGGGCCGGATAGCCCGCTGGACGCTCTGGGCGTCCCGGAGCATCGTCGTCGCAGTCCTGCTGTCCATCGTCGCGGCTGTGGCCACCTGGCCGATCACCGCGTACTACTTCAACTATGTCTCATCCGTCTGCATTATTGCGAATGCTCTGACGGCGCTGCTGGTGCTCTTTCTCAGCGCGGCGGGCATCGCCGCACTGTTTCTCGGCTCTATCTGGGGCGTACTGGGCCATGCCGCGGCCGTGCCTGGAACGATTCTCGCCGTTACGATGCTCGGAGTAGTCACGGAGCTGGGCAGTCATCCGTGGTCGTCGTTCTCCGTCCGGTCGCCGTCCCCCGTCTTCATCGCTGTGTATTACCTGGTTCTGCTCGGGGTATTGGAGTATGCTCACCGACAAGCTGCGCGCACACAAAGAGCGCCTGGCGATAGTTAGCCTGGCCGTCATCGCCGCGGTAATCTGGTGGCAGGCCCTCAGCCGCGGGGAACGGACCTTCAGCGTGTGGTTCCTGGACGTAGGTCAGGGCGACTGCATATTCCTCCGGACTCCGTCCCAGCGAACTATCCTCGTTGACGGCGGCGGCAGATCGGACAAGCCGTACAGCGACCTGATGGGTATGAAGGTCGTGACGCCGATCCTGCGGCGCGAGGCTGTAAACCGGATAGATGTAGTGGTACTGACGCACCCGCACGAAGATCACGTTCAGGGCCTGGTTCCCGTGCTGAGGGATTTCTACGTGGGCATGGTGCTCGATCCCGGCATCCCACACGGCTCCGAATCCTACCGGCGCTTTCTCTCCCTGATCGAGAAGCGGCGAATACCTTACAGGCGTGCGACACGAGGCCAGGTCATTGATTTCGGGGACGGCGTCCGCGCGCAAGTGCTTCATCCGCCGCCTGTTCGACTGTCAGGAACGCGGGACGACGCGAACAACAACTCAATCGTGCTGAGGCTCACCTATGGAAAGTCCTCCGTACTGCTCACGGGCGATGCAGACGCGAAGGCGGAAGGCGACATCCTGGCGTCCGGCATCCATGTCCGAAGCGACGTACTGAAGATCGCGCACCATGGCAGCGACTCCGCCGCGAGCGATCAATGGCTGGACGCAGTGCGAGCACGACTGGCGGTTATCAGCGTCGGCAGGAGCAATCCGTTCGGCCACCCATCCCGCAGGCTGTTGGACAGGCTCTCTGCGCACCGAATGGACATCCGCCGCACCGACCGGGATGGCGCGGTCATCGTAAGGTTTTCGCCTAACTCCTTCTCGGTCCGAACCTCGATGCAGTCTCCCAAGGACTAGTGCAGCCCGGGAATGATCCTTCGCTCCGCTCAGGACGACATGAGGCGGGCTAGTAGCTTGCGAGGAATTCATCCCAGCTCGTATCCTGCGCGAACGCGAGGCTGCGGTAGCTGTTCAGCATCCTTCCAGAGTCGGGAAGATAAATCGAGACACCGTGCGCATTGGCTACCTTGCCGCCGGAATTACGCTGATACAACACTGTATCGTTCACGGCGGCCATCACCGCCTGGCAGGACGACCGAATCTCTGCTGAGAAGACGACACTATTGAGCCGGCTGGCGAAGTCGTAGAGGTCCTTGTAGTAGATGTAGGACCCCTTGTCGTAGTCGAAGCGCTGTGTCTGCTCCTGGGCGGTTCTGACACTCGGCCAGGCACTCGGATCCCGAAGGATCGCATCTGCAAGCTGATCGGCGGCCGAGACCAGGGCATCCAGCGATGTCAGGCTGATCGCAGAGTACGTGAGCGTCGTGCTGGACCCCGGAAGGTAGTAACCCATGTACTCATCAACCACCGTCCGGCTGAGCTGGAGCGGGGACATGCCGGGATTGGAAGTTATCCGCCACAGAGTTGTCTGGTATGGTTGGCCGGGAACCGGTACGTTCTCCTCGGACGCGAGCATGATGTCGGCGCAGTTTCGAACGGAGTAGGCTACTTCGAGCATTCCCATCAGACAGGCGTCCAGAAGCACGACGTCAAGGTGCGGCGACTGCTCGAGGGCAAGCGTCAAGTCCGCGAGGCTCATTTCACCGCCGTCTGTCTGATCAATGTTGATAGCCCTGATCTCCCTGTCGAGGCCCAAGGTTCTCGCAGTGGTCGTCTGCCAGCCTCTGCCGTGGTCCCACAGCGCAAGCAGGTAATGGTCCGCCGGATAGGTCTGCACCGCCCACTGGACGAAATCGGTCAGGGTCTCAGGCGCGGCCATGTTAAGCTCGCCGAGGTCGGCAACCAGCTCCGAATGTATCGTGGAAGTGTCGGAATCGCGGGTGATGTAGTATCTGCGGGTGGTGCTCCAGTCGCCGTTGCTGGTATCGTAGCTGGGCGTTTGGATGCGGTCAATTTGCGCGACAACCGATACCCGCGAAGTTGATCCGACAGACTCCAGCTCGTTCATGTCCCGGATTGCATACTGTTCGAGGTCGTTGTCGGAGGCCACATACACCATGATCGTCCAGCGACGGGTCTGGTCGCCGTCATCCTGGGTCCCTCCGCCACCGTGGCTGCCACATCCGGCCATTGCCGACGCGAGAAAGGCAAGACAGAGCAAAGCTTGAAGCTTGCGAGTATTCGGCATCATCTGTTAATCCAGTCCAGTGAGGGCAAGAGGAGTATAGCACCCAGGGCAAGCGCCCGTCAATGCGATTACACCCCGTCTTTTTCCCAGTTTATTTCCCAACCTACTAGAGTGGTGGAGGCTTACCGTCCATAATTACATTGGGAGCCATTTTGTGGAAGTCGGCGGTCACGCGAGGGGATAGCGCATGCAACACATAAGCCTGGATGACATCCTGCCGAACGTTAACCAGCCCCGCCAAACGTTCTACGACGCCAGCCTGGACGAGCTTGCCCAATCCATAAAGGAACGTGGAGTGCTGCAGCCGATCGTCGTGCGGCCCAGGGACGGGAAGTACGAGATAGTCATGGGCGAGCGGAGATATCGCGCCAGCAAGCTGGCCGGGCTGAAGGAAATCCCCGCCATCGTTCGAGAAATGTCCGACGAGGATGCCACTGCCGACGCCCTGCTCGAGAATCTCCAGCGCGAGGACCTCAACCCTATTGACCGTGCCAGGGCGGTCGAGAAACTGTTGTCCTTCATGACCTGGGCCAAATGCGCCAAGACACTCGCCATAAGTGAAAGCACGCTTCGCCGCCACCTCGATCTGCTCGAGCTGCCGAACGCAGTCCAGCAGGCGTTGATAAAATCCTGGGATAAGGCATCTGCCAGCAGCTTCACCGAGGCCCATGCACGACCGCTCAAGGCCCTGAACAACGACCCGGGGACGCAGGTTCGGCTGATCGAGAAGATCGAGGCGGAGAACCTGTCTGTCTCTGATACACAGAAGATTCTGGATGCCATTAAGGATGTTCCCGAGAAGAAGGAGGCATTTCTCCGCGTACCCGTGAGGGTGACTGAGGAAATCCTCAAGCAAATCGGGAAGGCCAGGAAGAAGGCTCGTCCGTTCAAGGCTCAGACCGCAGAGCAGCATCTGCTGGCCTTGGAGAAAGCGGCAAGCCGGCTCTCAGATGTCGTAGACGTCCGGCTGGTTGACTACCTGAAGAATATACAGATGAACCAGCTCCTCAGCACATGCTCTACACTCCTTGAGGAACTCGACCAGTTCTGCAGAGAGATGAGGGGTGCGCTCCGGAAGGGCGATGATGGATTCAGGGAAGTGTACATCCACTGCCCGCTCTGCGGAAGGATTGAGCTTATCGGCAGCCTGCAATGCGGCGTATGCTGGTCCGTCCTCCGCCGATGCCTCGACTGCGGGCGCTACGACAGGCTCTACCAGAGGTGCTCTGTCTCCCAGGACTACGTGTACATGTCCGAGGCCGAGTCGCCGAGGGAAACCTCAAAATCGTACAAGTGCCCCGACTACACGCCGAAATTCGAGCCCCGCAAGGCCGCATAGGTTTCAAGTTCCAGGTTCCAGGTTCCAAGTTTAGGCGCTGGCGTATCGTTAACCTTGAACCTGAAACCCCTCACCTCCTATTCAGACAGATGCCGCACCCCTGAGGTTGTTTACACCCAAACGATCCCGGTGTACAATGTAGTCACCAATAACCGGGGGAGAGTCCCGCGGACGAAAGTTGCGCCGTGCGGACAAGTGGTATGCATCCATTCTCACAGTTCAAAGACCCGCCTGCAGCCTATCGTGCGATGCCGTTCTGGTTCTGGAACGGGAAGCTGGAGATACCCAGGCTGGAGCGGCAGATCGCCGACATGCACGAGAAAGGCATCGGCGGGTTCTTCATACACGCCAGATTCGGCCTCGATACCGAATACCTCTCCAGTGACTGGCTCGACTGCGTTAAGACCAGCATCGGCGCCGCGTCCAGGCTCGGCATGGAGGTCTGGCTCTACGATGAGAATACCTTCCCCAGCGGCCTGAGCGACCTCAAAGTCACCGCAAATCCGGAGTTCCGCTCGAAGTTCGTTGACCTCACCGAAGCCATGGTGACCGGTCCGGCCTCGGCTGCCATCCCGGTTCCGCCGGGGCAAGTCCTCTGCGCCAAGGCGATTCGATACGAGAATCAGCGGCCGACCGGCGATTCGCACGACCTGGCAGGCATGACCGAGGGCAGCCGCCTGAACTGGAATGCTCCAGCAGGCGATTGGCAGATCATGATTTTCGCGCTCCAGGTTCTCGACTCGCCGAGCGGCAAGGTCTTCGGAGTAGATTACCTCAATCGGGCCGCGGCCGAGTGCTTCATCCAGACCACGCACGAGCTCTACGCGCGCGTGATCGGCGAGCACTTCGGCAAGACGGTTAAGGGCTTCTTCGTGGATGAGCCAACGCTTCTCCCCTGGCACCATGATATCTGCTGGTATGGGAATCGCCCGCACGCGCGGGTAGTCGCGTGGAACCATGATCTGGCTGAGGAGCTGGCGCGCGAGGGCTTGCCGGCGTCCGAGCTGCTTCCGCACCTGTTCTACACGCTGGATGAGACCAGCGGCCCGAAGCGGCTGGCCTTCTACCGCGCCGTGAATCGCCTATATGTGAACTCATTCTTCAAGCCTTACCGGCGCTGGTGTGACGAGCACAGCCTGCTCCTGACCGGCCATCTCCTGCTGGAGGAAGGGCTTTACTGCAACACCATATTCCAGGCCGATCCACTCCCTCCGTTAGCGCACCTGCATATCCCCGGCACAGACCACCTTGGCGCCGGGGCCGAAGGGCCTTACGGAGGATGGGCACGTCTCCCGAGGACCCGAACCAACATCCAGGGCGAGAAGCTGGTGACGTCGGCCGGACATCTGCTGGCCGGTGGCCGTGTATTGAGCGAGACGTTCGGATGCGCAGGCTGGGCGCTCAGCCTGGAGGATATGAAGCGGATCACCGACTGGCAGTACAGCCTTGGGGTCAATTTCATGTGCCCGCACGCGGTGTTTTACTCCATCGAGGGCTTCCGGAAGACGGATGCGCCGCCTTCCCACAATCACAATGCCACATGGCCGTACTACCGCTGCTACGGAGATTACGTCGGGCGGCTGAGCTACATGCTGAGCGGTGGCACGCACGTCGCCCAGGCAGGCATCTTGTATCCGCTGGAAGGCTTCCAGGCGCAGTACGAGATCGGCAGGCAGGGCGAAGGAGATAGGGCCATAAGCAATGCCTTCGATGCCCTCTGCACGGTCCTGCCGCAGATCCACTACGATTATGACATCCTGCGCAGCCAGATGCTGACCGATGCGCGAGTGGAGAGCGGCGGGCTGCGTGTCGGCGGAGAGGCTTTCGAAGTCATCATCGTGCCGCCGACCCCGGTGATCGCCCCTGAAGCGGCGAAGAAGCTCCGGGAATTCCGCCGATCCGGGGGTCACGTGATCGCCTTCAACCGGAAAAGCTGCGAGGATGCCGCCGCAGTGATCTCCGCCGACTTCGACGACCTCGAAGGACTGGGTAAGTGCCTTCGCGAGGAGCTGGGAAAGCTGATTCGCCCGCATGTGGTGATAGAATCCGGCGAGGGCGCGCTCTCTTCCATTCGCTGCCTGCATCGGAGGAAGGACGGGCGCGATATCTACTTCCTGATAAACACCGCCGACGCCGAGCGGAATGCCGTGATCTCCCTCGATGGCGAGACAGGCCTCGACCTGTACAACCTGGAAACCGGAGATACGTCGCCCGTCCCGGCAATCGCAGAGGACGGCCGAACGAAGCTCGAATGGGCCTTCGCCCCCTTCGGCTCGGCAATGTTTGTCTCTGCGGACTCAGGCCGACGTATCGCTCAGCCCTCGGTAGCTGAAAGGCTGGTCGTCGAGCTTGGGGACGAATGGGAGTTTCGCACGGAGCAGCCGAACTGCCTGATACTGGATCGCTGGGATTTCGAGCTGCACTCGCGCGGCGGCGCGGATCTGTTCAGCTATCGGACTTCGGTAGAGCTGGACGACCTGCCCGCGAACCTCCTGCTCCTCCTGGACGACATCGAGTATCGGGACGCGTACATGGGAGGCATGAACCTCACCATCCGAGTGAACGATCAGGAGTGGCGAAACCCCGATTTTGGCGAGTACGTGGACCCGGGCTTCAAGACGCTCGACATCTCATCCGCCGTGCGGAAGGGATCGAACGAGGTACGCCTGAGCATCGCACACGACTGCTGGTCCGGCGAGCCGAAGCTCCTCACCAGCATGCCGAAGCTGCTCGGCGACTTCGAGGTTGGGAGCACATTGCCCTACAGGATTCGCAGGCGCTCCGGGAGACTGCGCACTGGCTCATGGACGGATCAGGGCTATCCGTACTATTCGGGAACGGCATCCTACACGACGTCTTTCAGCCTCCCCGACGATGCCGCGAAGGGAACGGTGAACCTGGTGGTTGAGGATGTCGGCGATATGTTCGAGGCCATCGTGAACGGCCTGGCGGCCGGAGTTCGTCCCTGGCGGCCGTGGAGACTCGACATCAGCAAGCTGGTAAATCCGGGCGACAACGAGCTGACGCTCAGGGTCACGAATTCCATGCAGAACTTCCTGGAAGGCGTCCCTCGCGCATCCGGCCTTCTCGGCGGCGCGAGGATTGAGATCACCTAGCCAGGTGTTCCGAGTTCCAAGTTCCAGGTTTCAGGTTACAGGTCGGCCGTATTCGACAGCCTGCAACTTGAAACTTGAAACTTGAAACCTGAAACCTGAAACCCTTTACTGCTGGAGGCGCAACCATGTACACAATACATCCACTGCCGGTTGGCGAGTCTGTCGAGCCGGAGCCGAGGATTTTCTACCTCGGCGACTGCTCCAAGACCGTGAGGCTCTGGACCTACTTCTGGCTGGTCAGGGGAAACGGGAGAAACATCCTCGTGGACACGGGCTTCAACATGGCGAAGGGCGAGACGTTCAACCCGGAGATGAAGCAGCCCGAGGACTGGCAGCCTCTGAGCCGGCTGTCGAAGCTCGGAGTGTCCCCCGAGGAGATTGACATGGTGATCCTCACACACCTGCACTGGGATCATTTCTCTCCGACGGCGCGGCAGTTCGAGAGCGCGGTCTTCTGGGTGAACAAGACGGAGCTGGAGGCCGTCCTCGCTCCGCCGCATCCGTGGTTCGCGCAGTTTGTATTGGCAGATACCATCCGCCAGTTCAAGGACCAAGGCAGGTTTCGCGAAGTCGAGGGCGATCGGGAGATCGCCGAGGGAATAAGCGTCCTCCACACCGGGGGACACACGCCGGGAAATCAGTCGGTCGTCGTCCAGACCAGCCTGGGGAAAGCGATCATCACCGGCGACGTGGTATTCACCTATCGAAATATCGAGGAAGATGTGCCCGTCGGGTTTAACTCTAACTTGATGGAGTGCTTCGCCGCCATGCAGAAGATCAGGGCGCAGGCGGACATCATCCTCCCCGGCCACGACCCACTGGTCGTCGAGCGGTACGGATGGGAAATCGGATGAACGGGTTGGCGACATCGGAATTGGAAGCAATCGCCCTGCAAGTCCGCAGGGACATACTGAAGATGATCTACGCCGCCGGGACGGGCCATCCCGGCGCATCGCTCTCTGCGGTTGAGATCGTCACCGCCCTTTACTTCCGCGAGATGCGGATAGATCCGGAGAAGCCCGACTGGCCCGAGCGAGACCGGTTCATACTCTCGAAAGGACATGCGTGTCCGATGCTCTACGCGACACTCGCGCGCCGGGGATATTACCCCATGTGCGACCTGGAGAATCTCAGAAAGATTGATTGCCCGCTCCAGGGGCACCCGGATATGAACAAGACCTGCGGCGTTGACATGACCGCCGGCTCGCTGGGCAACGGCCTCTCGGTCGGCGGCGGAATGGCCCTCGGCGCACGGCTAAACGGGCTGCCCAGCAGAATATACGTCCTCCTGGGAGACGGCGAGCTTCAGGAAGGGCTCGTCTGGGAGGCCGCCATGAGCGCGTCACACTACAAGCTGGCGACCTTGACCGCCATCGTGGACTGGAACGGCCTTCAGCTCGACGGGCGCGTAGAAGACGTGATGAACATCAACCCGCTGGGCGCGAAATGGCGGGACTTCGGCTGGCACGTTCAGGAAGTTGACGGCCACAGCTTCCCGCAGATACTGGGGGCTTTCGCAGGGGCGAGGCGGGCCGCGGACAAGCCGTCCGTCATACTCGCGCACACGGTCAAGGGCAAGGGTGTCTCCTTCATGGAAAACCAGGTTGACTGGCACGGGAAGACACCCAGCCGCGACGAGATGAAGCAGGCGATGCTGGAACTAGGCGAGGCGTGGAATGGCTGAGATCGCAACCCGAATCGCATACGGCTTGGAACTCGCCGAACTCGGCGACCGGTATCCTGATGTAGTCGTGCTCGACGCGGACATCTCGAAGAGCACGAACACTTTCCACTTCACCAGAAAGTACCCGGAGCGGTCGTTCAACTTCGGCATCGCGGAGCAGAACATGATGGGGGCTGCGGCCGGCCTCGCGGCCATGGGGAAGATTCCGCTGGCGAACACCTACGCCGTCTTCGCCTCCATGAGGGCGTGCGAGCAGGTGCGCACCTTCATCTGCTACCCAAACTTGAACGTGAAGATCGTCGTCAGCCACGGCGGGCTGGCTGTCGGCTCTGACGGCGTCACCCACCAGGGCACGGAAGACATCGGGACGATGCGCTGCATGCCGAATATGACCATCGTGAGTCCCGCTGACGGCACGGCAACCCGCAAGCTCCTGCCGCAGATCATCGAGCGCTACGGGCCGGTGTACTACCGGCTCGGCAGGAATCCCACGCCCGTAGTCTACGATGAATCAGAGGAATTCCAGCTGGGCCGGGCGAAGTTAATCCGGCAGGGCGCCGACGTGACGATAATCGCCACCGGCATCATGGTCCCGGAGTCGCTTAAGGCGGTCGCCCTGCTTGCCGCGAAAGGGATTTCCGCGCGCCTGCTCGATATGCACACGATCAAGCCGATTGACTTGGAGGTGGTGACCTCGGCGGCTGAGGAGACGGGAGCAATCGTGGCGGCGGAGGATCACAACATCATCGGCGGCTTGGGTTCGGCGGTGGCGGAGGTGATCTGCGAGACGCGGCCGGTCCCGATGGAGCGAATCGGGCTTCGGGACGTATTCGGCGAGTCGGGCGAGCCGGGCGCGCTGTTCGAGAAGTATTCGATGTCCGCTCGGCACATCGCGCAGGCGGCTGAGCGGGCCATTACCAGAAAGGGGAAGTGAGGTTGAAACACGTAATCCACGAATCTGAGGTCGAGGCGAAAAAGCTGCCCGGGCGCGACCATAGGATGATCATAGGTCCGCTGAACTTCGGACCAGCGCGGAACATGTGCTTCGGGGTCGCCGATTTTCCCGCGAACGCCCATGCGCCCGCGCACGTGCATCCCGCCGAGGAGGAGGTAATCTACGTGCTCACCGGTTCGGGCGAGATATACTTCGACGGCGTCCCGGAGCCGGTGGAGCCGGGCTCCTGCGTCTACATCCCGCCGGGCACCGGGCACAGCGTCAACAACACGAGCAGCGAAATCATGAAGATCGCCTATATCTTCTCCCCGCCGGTCGTCCAGGGGAGCTACGATAAAAAATAGGCGAAAGGGAGAGTGGGAGAAAGAGTGAATGGGGGAAGGCTCGGAGGACAGTCGCCTATTCTCCCATTCCCCCATTCTCCCGTTCTACGCGCGATAGAGGCAAAAGTATCACGATGAAATCCCCTGACATGCGCGATATGCTGTGGAAGATGCATCTCATACGGCATTTTGAGACCAAGGTTGTGGAGCTTTTCCAGAAGGGATTGATCCGCGGGGCCACACACGTCTATCTCGGCGAGGAAGCAGTGGCGGTCGGGGCATGCGCCGCGTTGAATGAGAGCGACTTCATAACAAGCACGCATCGGGGGCACGGCCATGTGATCGCAAGGGGCCTGGATGTGAAGCGCATGATGGCCGAGCTTCTCGGAAAGGCTGCCGGCTACTGCGGCGGCAAGGGCGGCAGCATGCACATCGCCGATATGAGCATCGGCATCCTGGGCGCGAACGGCATCGTCGGCGGCGGAATACCCGTCTCCACGGGCGCCGGCCTCTCCGGCCTCTACCGGAAGAGCGGACAGGTGACCCTTTGCTTCTTCGGCGACGGCGCATCCAACCAGGGCAGCTTCCACGAATCGCTCAATCTGGCGAGCGTCTGGAAGCTGCCGGTCGTCTACATATGCGAGAACAACCAGTTCGCGGTCACGACGCCGTGCTGGGAGTCAACCTCGGTGGAAAACATATCCGACCGCGCGGTTGGATATGGTATTCCCGGCGTTGTCGTTGATGGGAACGACGTGCTCGCCGTGCATGAGGCTGTCGCCGCGGCTGTCGAACGCGCCAGGGCGGGAGATGGGCCATCGCTCGTCGAGTGCAAGACCTACCGCTGGGAAGGGCATTACCTGGGCGACCCGCAGGTTTATCGCACCAAGGAAGACGTCGGAGCGTGGAAGGAGAAGGAACCCATCCGGCGGTTCGCCGAGAAGCTCATCGCGGATGGCTTGGTTACCCAGGACGAAGTGGATGAGAGCGACCGCAGGGCGAGAGAGCTGGTCGCCGAAGCGGAGAAGTTCGCGCTGGACAGCCCTATGCCGCCGGTCGAGAGCCTGCGCGAGGGCCTCTTTGCCCCATCTGCTCCTCTGCCTCAGACTCCGTCCGCCGCGGCGGACCGGCTGAAGGAAGCGACCTACGGCCAGGCGCTGAACGAGGCGCTCCGCGAGGAACTGGAGAAAGACCCGAATGTTCTGATCTTCGGCGAGGATGTCGGGCTGCACGGCGGCGCATTCCAGGTCACGAAGAACCTGTTCCGTGAGTTCGGCTGCGAGCGGATAAGGAATACGCCGGTCTCGGAGGCCGCCATCGCCGGATGTGCTGTCGGCGCGGCGTTGACCGGCCTGAGGCCAGTGGCCGAGATCATGTACATAGATTTCAGCACTATCGCGTCAGACCAGATCGTGAATCAGGCGGCGAAGATGCGCTACATGTTCGGCGGACGAGCGACGCTCCCGCTGGTAATCCGGACGATGTGCGGAAGCGGCACCGGCAGCTCCGGCCAGCACTCCCAGAGCCTGGAGGCATGGTACTGCCACATCCCCGGATTGAAGGTAGTCATGCCGGCGACCCCGTATGACGCCAAGGGCCTGCTCAAATCCGCAATCCGGGAGGACAACCCGGTGGTCTTCATAGAGTGGAAGCGACTTTACAGCAGCAAGGGGATGATTCCAGTCGAGGAGTACTACATTCCCCTCGGAGTGGCCGATGTAAAGCGCTCCGGGGACGATGCGACCGTGATCGCCACCGGCCCGATGGTGCTCGAATCGCTTGCGGCGGCGGAGGCCCTGGCTGAGCAGGGAATCAGCATCGAAGTGGTGGACCCCCGCACTCTCTATCCGCTCGACAAGGAAACGATCCTGGCTTCGGTGCGCAAGACCGGCCGGGCGGTCGTCGTCCAGGAGGCGGTCACCCGATGCAGCGTGGGCGCCGAGATATCCGCCATTATCGTGGAAGAGGCATTCGACCACCTGGACGCCCCGGTGAAGCGAATCGGCGGAGTTGATGTACCGATGCCGTATTCCGTGCCGCTCGAGAAGGCGGTAATTCCATCGCAGGAGCAGATCGTCGAAACGGTGAGGAGCTTGCTATGACAGATTTGGCCGGGAAGGTAGCCATAGTGACGGGTGGCGCGCGAGGGATCGGCAGGGCCGCGGCGGAAGCCCTGTACCAGGCAGGCACGGCAGTGGCAATAGCCGATCTCGACGAGCCGGGAGCTGTCGAGGCAGCCCGTTCCCTCGGCGAGAAGGCCCTTGGATTGTACGTGGATGTTGCCAGCGCCGAAGCCGTGCAAGCGATGGTGGATCAAGTCATGAAAGTCTTCGGCGGCGTGGACATTCTGGTGAACAGCGCCGGCATTTGCAGGCGCGGCCGCATGCTGGAGATACCGGAGAAGGAATGGGATCTGGTTCTCGCCATCAACCTGAAAGGCACGTTCCTCTGCTGCCGGGCAGCTTTGCCCTCGATGATCGAACGCGGCTGGGGCCGGATTGTCAATGTCGCCTCGATTTCGGGCAAGATCGGCGGCCTCATGGTGGGCGTTCACTACGCGGCTTCCAAGGGCGGCGTTCTGGCGTTGACCAAGGGCCTGGCTCGCGAAGTTGCGCCGCACGGGATAACGGTGAACTCCGTCTGCCCGGCGCTCGTGGATACCGACATGTCCTCGCTGTTCACCGATGAGGAGCTGAAGACGTACATCGGGACGGTCCCGCTTCGACGGCTGGGGAAGCCCGAGGATGTGGCGCAGGCGATTCTGTATCTTTGCTCGGAAGAGGCGTCCTACATCACCGGCGAGGTTCTGGACATCAACGGCGGATTGCTGATGGATTGAAAAATGAGGGATCCAGGGGGCCAGGGATCAAGGGATCGAGGGGGCCAAGGGGAACATGAGTGTTGGAACCCATTACTCCGATACTCCATCACTCCATTACTCCCTTATATATCACGCATTGACCGACGAAGGAGGTTTTCGAAAACATGCGTCTCAAGGACAAAGTCGCAATAGTCACCGGAGGCTCGCGAGGCATCGGGCGGGCAATCGCTCTCGGCATGGCGCGAGAGGGCGCGAAGGTAGTAGTGAACTACGTCGCTAACGACGCCGCCGCGAACGAGGTTGTCGAAATGATCCGTAAGTCCGGCGGCGAAGCGATGGCTTTCAAGGCCCATGTGGCTTCCAAGCCGGCTGTCGAGGCGATGGCGAAGGCGGTCGTGGACAAGTACGGCCGCATAGACATCCTGGTGAACAACGCCGGGGTCGCCGCCTTCATTGACTTCTTCGAGACCACGGAGGAAGCGTGGGACTGGCATCAGAACACGAACTGCAAGGGTATCTTCCTAGCGAGTCAGGCGGTCGCGCGGGAAATGGTGAAGACCGGCGGCGGCAGGATCATCAACGTCACCTCGATCTCCGGCGAGAAGGCGACGAACCCGCTCCAGGTGGCGTATTGCACGTCAAAAGGCGGGGCGAACATGCTGAGCAAGGTCATGGCTCTTGCCCTCGCTCCATACAACATCACGGTTAACGCCGTCCTCCCGGGAACCATCGAGACCGACATCAACCGGGACGTCCTGGCGGACCCGAAAGCCCGGAACGCCATCATCGAGAACACGCCGCTGAAGTGTCTCGGCGAGCCGGAAGATATCGTCGGCGCGGTCATGCTGCTGGCATCAGACGAATCCAAGTGGACCACCGGCACGTTCATCGTAGTTGACGGCGGATTCATACTGTAAGACCGGGAACAGCGTCCGCGAATCCTGGGAATATGTACATCGGATTCTGCTGACCGCAGCGGGAGACGACTCCCATGCTGGAAACGAAAACGCTGAGCCTGCCCGTGACGCTCCCGAGGGGCTTCGAGGAATGCGAGCGGTGCGTAGGCCGCCTGCGGGACTCGCTTCTCCAAATGGGCGGAGTGCAATCCGTCGAGGTGGACACAGAGACCTCGACGATGACCCTGGTCTACGATCCGCACCTCGTGCCTATCGAGGAAGTGGAAAAGCGGGCCACCCAGGTCGGCGTTGATCTTCGGGAGCGATTCGAGCACAAGACTCTCAACCTGGTCGGCCTGGACTGCCCGGACTGCGCGCTGAAACTCGAGAAAGGCGTCGGCAGGCTGAACGGCGTGCTCTGGGTCTCCACCAACTTCGCTTCCTCCGAGATGTCCGTCGAGTACGAGCCGGATAAGACGGACGTGGCCGCGATATCCAGGCGGGTCCGCGACCTGGGGTACGGCGTCAGGGAGTTAGGATTAGCGCCGGCAGCCGAGGAAGCCGCTCGCGCACCGGGGCGCTGGCAGTTGAGCCGGCAGACCGTGCTGACGGCGATTTCGGGGATATCGCTGCTCGCAGCCTTGGCGCTCTCCTGGCGCGGCTTAGACACGCCCGCCAAGGCGCTCTATGCACTTGCCGCCATCGCCGGTGGACTCTATGCGGCTAGGGGCGCGATCTACAGCCTCCGCTCCCTTGTCCTGGACATGAACTTCCTGATGACCGCCGCAGCGATCGGCGCGGTCGCCATCGGCAAGTGGCCCGACGCCGCAGCAGTCATGTTCCTGTTCTCACTTGGGAACGCTCTGGAGGCCCGCGCCGTAGAGCGCACAAGGGAATCCGTGCAATCGCTCGTCGAGCTGTTCCCCACCCAGGCGCGCGTCAGGCGAGACGGCAAAGAAGTCCTGGTTCCGGTCAGCGAAGTGCGCGTCGGCGACCTCTTCGTCGTGCGTCCGGGCGAGAAAATACCCACGGATGGCAGAGTCTCGACGGGAGCCTCCACCGTGAACCAGGCATCCATCACGGGCGAATCGGCGCCGGTCGAAAAGTCGCCGGGGGATGAGGTCTTCGCCGGAACGGTGAATCAGCAGGGCTCGCTCGATGTCACGGCGACTGCAACCGCCGAGGACAACACGCTTGCCAGGATCGTGCACCTCGTCGAAGAGGCGCAGGCCGAAAAAGCCCCGTCCCAGAGGTTCACGGAGGTCTTCGGAAGGTATTACACTCCCATCGTTATAGGCCTCGCGGTGATAGTGGCGGTTCTACCACCCATCGCCTGGGGAGCGGAATTCCGACCGGCGCTGTACATGGCTCTCACCCTGCTCGTGGTATCGTGTCCGTGCGCGCTTGTGATCTCGACTCCGGTGAGCATAGTCTCGGCGATCGGGAATGCGGCGAGGAACGGCGTGCTCATCAAGGGAGGATCGCATCTGGAGGCGGCTGCGGACGTGCGCGTCGTGGCCTTTGACAAGACAGGCACCATCACCACCGGCGAGGCGAAAGTCAGCGATGTCATCCCGGCAGACGGCTTCAGCGCCGAGGAAGTCCTGTCACTTGCGGCCAGCGTGGAAAGCCGGTCGGAGCATCCCATGGCCGAGGCAATCCGCCAGGCAGCAGTCCGTCGAGGCCTGCCTATTGCCGAGATCACAGACTTTCAGGCCCTGACGGGGATGGGAGCGGCAGCGAAGTTCAACGAAACCACCTGCGTCATTGGAAACTCGCGGCTGATGGAGCAGCTCGGCGTGGACATGAGCCTTCAGGCGGATGTACTCGGCAACCTCCAGAGAGAAGGGAAGACGGCGGTTCTCGTCGCATCGGACGGGCGGCTGGCCGGGATCATCGCGCTGATGGACACCGTGCGCGAGACCGCAAGGGAGGCTTTTCGTGAGCTCAGGCGCGTCGGCGTAAAGCGCATGGTTATGATTACCGGCGATAATGAGGCCACCGCGCGTGCGGTTGCTCAGGACCTGAATGTAGATGAATACTATGCGGAGCTTCTTCCGCAGGATAAGGTGGACATCGTGCGGCTGCTGATCGAGAGGTTCGGCAGCCGAGTGGCGGTCGTAGGCGACGGAGTGAACGATGCTCCTGCGTTGGCCGCGTCCACCGTCGGGATTGCGATGGGCGCGGCGGGCTCGCCTACCGCCCTCGAGACGGCCGACATAGCCCTGATGTCAGAGGATCTCGGCAGGCTGGCGTATGCGATTCGACTCAGCCGCCGGGCGCTTCAGACGGTCAGGCAGAACATTGCCTTCTCGCTTGTCGTTATCGCGGCGCTGATCTCGACGGCGCTGCTTGGGTGGCTCACGCTCTCGCTCGGCGTCTTCGCCCATGAAGGCAGCGCCCTGATCGTGATAGCCAACGGCATGCGGCTGCTGAGGTTCAGGTAATGCCGGTCAGCCCAGCGGCGTCGCCATCCCAGTCCTGAGCGTATTTCGCTAGGCATCCTGCAGCCGCGCCCAAGTAGATCAGTGGATCATGCGGCGCTCCCATTCCCTTCCCAAGCTCTCCAAGAAAGCCACGGGGTCATCTATTTCCGCGGGACTCAACTGAAGTTTCGCGGCAAGCAGACCCGCAAGCTTCTGCGCCAGAGGGTGCGCTACCGCCTCTTCGAATCCCGATCGTCTGTCGAGGAAATGCCGTACAGCTCGGTAATCATCACGCGTGATCATGTTGAGGTACGGCAGGGCCTTATCCGGTAAAGCCGAGACACGTTCCGATGCCTGGCTGTCGGTCGGAGCGGATGAAGGCGAGGGTTCGCGCAGCGCAGTTGCCGAGCCCCCCGCGACCTCGTGTTGTCTGCCGGTCCTCACTACGAGAGTGCCGGCTACATAATCGCCCAACCGACGATATTGAGGGCTCAAGAACATCGTTACGAAACCGACGCCATATGCGCTGGGCAGCGAATCCACAACACGCATGACGTTTCGAAGCAGCGCGGCACGGAAATCAATCGGATGTCCCGTGTCCCGAATCACTCTTATACGCGCCGCCTTCTTGCCGGGCGTCTGCCCGTTTCTGGCGGCCTCGAAAAAGAGGAAGTACCCTCCCCACAGGGAAGATAACAACAGTGCGAAGACTGCGATGATCCAGGACGATAGCTCTCCTAACCTGATGCTGGCGAGAGATCCGACGGTCAGAGCGAATATAAGGAACAGGACCACGAGAGCGGCGGCTTGCAGAAGCGTGTCCAGTAATATAGCCACGAAACGCGAGCCGATGCCGGCCAGCTCGAACGTAAGCTCGACGTGCTCCGGAGTAACTATGGTGATCTCTCGGGTCATTGGCAGCCTCCAATTACCCAGGTTCGCTTATGGATAGAGAGAACGACGATCGCAGCATCGAACAGTTTGAACAGATGCTCAGAAGCATCGAATCCAAAGGGCTTCGAAGCCTGAGCAGCGCGGAGGTGCTGGCATTCGGCCATCTCTACCGCCGCGCCGCGTCCGCATTGTCCACCGCCCGCAGCCGGGGAGTGCATGACGCACAGATCGAATACTTGAACCAGCTCGTCTCGCGTGCGTACGGCCACATATATGTGGCGGAGTCCAAGGGCTGGCCTTCCGTGCGCAACTTCTTCAGAAAGGAATTTCCCCAAACCTTCCGCAGAAACCTGCCGTTCATCGCGGCGGCTTTTGTTATCTCTATCGGAGCAGCCTTTTTTGCGTTCGGCGTAGTTCGCCACGACCCGGGTAAGGCGGATGTAGTTCTCGGGCCGGGCACATCCGACATTATAGATTCCATCGCGGAGCGGCACACGGGCGAGAAGAACTGGATGCCGGAGGAAATGCGACCGGTGATGTCCAGCTTCATAATGATCAACAACATAAGAGTTGCGGCTTTGGCGTTTTCGACAGGGATTCTCGGAGGCTTACTCACCTTCGCAATTCTATTCTACAACGGTTTGATGCTCGGCGTATTGGGCGCGGCGGTGACCGCCAGAGGGCCGGATATAGCTTTGAGCTTCTGGGGGTTCGTAGCGCCTCACGGAGTGATAGAACTGACGGCGATTTTCATCTCTGGTGGAGCGGGGTTGATGCTCGGCTGGGCGCTGCTGAGTCCCGGTGAGTACACGCGAGGGGTGGCGCTGAAGCTTGCCGGCCGCGAGGCGTTCAAGCTTATCCTTGGCGTGGCGTCAATGCTCGTCGTTGCTGGAATAATCGAGGGTTTCTTCTCGCCGGCCGTGCTCCCGGAGGAGCTGAAGCTGGTTGTCGCCGCCATGCTCAGCGTCTGCCTGTTCAGCTACCTATTCCTCGCGGGGAAGGAACAGCCGTCGGCCGCCGGTCGTCAGCGCTAGTCTTCGCGCACCGGTAGAGCCTCACAGCCTCGCTTCGCGCTTCAACTGCAGGTACTTGTTTACGGTCGCAACGGAGAGATCGCTCGGAGCAGCATCCAAGGCTATCACTCCCTGGCGCGCGAGCTGCGCGAGCGCCTCTCTACGCTCCCGGACCATTGTAAGCGCCACAGCCTGCGTGTAAAGCTCGGATGCCTTCGCGGGCCGAGACCCGATAATCGAAGGCAGCTCGTAATCGGCAAGCGCAGCGCATACCACCAAGTGCTTTCGCGCCAGCAGCCCGATGCAGGATATAAGCCGGCTCGACGCCTCAGCGTCAATCAAATCCGTAAACAGGAAGACCAGCGACCGCTTCCTCTGCTTCTGGCTCACCAGCATGAAGCTCTCGTAATAGCTGGATTCCTCCAACCGGGGCTGAAGAGGATAAAGCGCCTCCAGCAGCCTGGCAGCCTGAGGAAGCCCCTTTCCAGGCGGGATGTACACAACCGGTTCGCGGGCAAAGCAAAACAGCCCTATGCGGTCATCCGACTGCGCCGCGACGTGGGCGAGCAGAACCGATGCGTTTATTGCGCAGTCCGCCTTGCTGATCCCCAACGTACCATCACTTTCAACCGTCCTGCTGGCCATGTTGCGCCCGATGTCGAGCAGCAGCATTATGCTCTGACTCCGCTCCAGATCGTACTCGCGCGTAGTCAGTATGCCTCGACGAGCCGTAGCCTTCCAGTCTATATGGCGCAGCGAATCATCAGGCAGGTAGTCTCGAAGCCGCTCGAATTCCTGACCCTGACCGTGCATCTTGGAGCGTCGAAGCCCCATCTGGACGACCCGGTTTTCCCGCGCGAGCAGCCGGTGCTTCTTCGTCTGGAAGACGTCCGGGTAGACCTTGACGGGCGTCTCCGCGGGCACGCGCTCTTGCCGCATCAGCAGCCCGAGAGGCGTCGTGAACCTGGCGTTCACGTCTCCGAAGAAGTAATCTCCACGCTCACCCGGGCGACCCTTATAGTTTCTCCGCTCGGACTCATTCGGGCCTACGTCGAAGGTCAATGTCCGCGGTGAGACCTCGAATTCGAGCGGCGGCTCATCCTTCACCGTTACCTTAAGCGGCCGCCGACCCCGGTGAGCCACTTCGATCCACACCGGGTTCTGCACACCGACCGACAGCGTGGATTGGCGGTCCCGACTGACGGTACACTCGTGGGAGTCCAACAGCCTCACATAGTCGAAGGCGGCGAGCACCACCAAGGAGAGGTTGTATCCGATCCCGAGCCACATGAACAAGCCGCCTCCCCACGGCATCGCGAAGAACCACAGCGATCCCGCCGCAAAAGCCGCCGCCAATCGCGATGTCGGATATACTTCAGGCAACTTCAGACGAAGCTTGCTCATCTTGGCACCGGGATAGAAGCCACCACCCCCGAGATCACTTCATCTGCGCGCACGCCTTCGATCGCGCTCTCCGGGGATAGGATGACCCTGTGACGCATAATCGGCAGGGCGAGCGCCTTGATATCGTCCGGCGTAACGTACTCACGCCCGCGAAGCGCCGCCAGCGCCTTGCTGCAGCGGAGAAGAGCGATGGACGCGCGCGGGCTCGCCCCAAGGATCACCTGGTAGGCTTCGCGAGTTGCTCTGGCGAGAGCAGCCGCATAGCGCATGACTTCCTCGTCCACCTTTACCGCCTGGACTTCCGCCCATGCAGCGGATACCGCCTCGGGACTCGGCAGCGAGGTCAGCTTGGCCGTACTCAGGTCGTGAGGATCGAAGCCAGCATGCGAGCGCCTCAGCACCTCCAGCTCGCTGCCCGCATCCGGGTACCCGATTACGACCTTCATCAAGAAGCGGTCGAGCTGAGCCTCCGGAAGAGGATATGTGCCCTCATACTCGATCGGGTTCTGGGTCGCCGCGACGAAGAATATCCCCTCGAGCGAGTGGTCGGTGCCGTCTATTGACACGCAGCGTTCCTCCATGGCCTGGAGCAGCGCCGACTGGGTCTTCGGCGGCGTGCGGTTGATTTCGTCGGCAAGCAGCAGGTTGGTGAAGATCGGCCCTTTCCTGAGGTGGAAGCTCGCCGTCTTCGAGTCGAACACGTAGGTGCCCGTGATGTCGGAGGGCATCAGGTCCGGGGTAAACTGCACCCGTTTGGAGTCGCAGCCGAGGACGAAAGCGATAGTCCTCACGGCTAGCGTTTTGGCAATGCCGGGTACCCCCTCCAGAAGCACATGCCCGCGCGCCAGGAGGCATACGAGTATCTGCTCCAGCGCCTCTTCCTGTCCGGCTATAACCTTGCCTGCCTCGTTGTAGACAAACTCACCAAGCTCGCTCACTTTCATCTTATTCTCTTCAGTTCCTTTCTGATTTGATGCCGCCTGGCCTCCAGCGCCAACAGAGATGCCTCGCGCGCGCCGCCCTGCGGCACCGTTGGCGCTTCAGTCAGCAATCGGCGCAGTTCCTGGACCTTATCGGGGCGTCGGCTTGCCACCGCCTCCAGAAACCTCTCGGGTTCGTCGGTGGGCCGCAGCCCAAGTGCCGACGCCATGTCCTCCATGAATTTCCGCTCCAGTTCGAGCCTTACTACCTCAATCGCATGCGCCCTCCGCAGGAGCGCGGACATGGAGCTCAGGTATTCGTTTCTCTGGCGGCCTCCCTCTCTGAGCGGGATCGGGCGTCCGAAGCGGCGCGACACTGCGAATACAAGGAGAACAAACGCCATGGCGATCTGCGCGAGCCCGAGCCTCGCAGGCGTGCCGATAAGCGACATGATGCCGGCATACTCACCGTATCCATGATGGTACTCATCGAACGTGACGGACAGCTTACGCGCCGTATCCCTGTGGTTCAATGCGTTCAACGCGAGGATCACGTTATCATCCCTGCCGATGCCCTCGTTTGAGACGGACCACGCGCTGGATAGGGCGATCACGCCTCCGCGCCCACAGCGGCAGAACGCCGCCGTCGTACCTCCGGTCGAGTTCTTGAAAAGCGGCACCAACGGCAGCGCACGAACCTTGGTCGTCCCCACCGGGGCCGGGCTGACCGCCCCTCACCCGAACGGCTTTCTGAAGGAGTCTCCATGCCCGAATTCCCACTCCCGCTCCAGAATGGAGCTGTCCTTGGGCACGCGGAAGGATGCGACATTAGGCGACAGGAACGAAGGACAAGCGGGAGCGGAACGTTCGGTGGCGAATTTTCCCGCCGGCTGCATATATTCAGTTAAGTCGTCGGACGCTAGAATCAGCAGGTTTCCACGCTCCACCCACGTACGGAGGGCCTGCCACTCCTCGTTAGAGACAGAGGTCTCAGGCGAGACAATGAACAGCACTCCATCGCGCGGCGGAGATGTCAGCGGCTTGAGGTCTCTGATCACGGGATATCCGAGCTTGTCCAGTGTCTCATACAGGGCCTTCATCCCTCCCGGCTTTGATGAGTAGGTAGTCCGGCGGGGAAAAACTTCAAATACGCCGCTGTCCCTGTGACGGGCGGCAGCAAAGTAGCCGGCGGCAGCCAGAAAGAGCAGCAGTATCACGAGCACCCAGATGTCTTGAGAGAATCGAAACCTCAAACCATTGCCTCCAGCCGTCGGAATTGGCGCACAGACGTGCAGTAATCATCCCCGGACACCGAACGCTGCCCGTAGATCAATTCATCGAAGACGGCCGTCATTCCGGTGAACACCTCCGAAGTCTCCGGCGGGGCTTCGCATTTCATGGCGCGCATATACTCCCAGTTCGTTGCGCTTTCACAGTATGTGATGAGGCGCGCACGGTCGAGGAGGAGGATCGCGGCCAGATAAATGCAGCGGAATGCCTCGCGATATCGGCCTTCCGACGCCTCTCGTTCAGCGTTTCCGATCAGGGATTCGAGGGATGGACGGGCCTGCTTTGTGGAGCGAACCCTTTCCACTTGTCTGCGCGCGTCCGGTCCGCGCGCATAGCGCCGGATCAAATAGAGAACCACGCGAACCATTGCTGCAGCGAAGGCCAAGGCCAAGAGAGAAATAACTACCCATCCTACTATCCGGCTCGCCGCGCGGGGAGCAATGCGCTCCAGAAGGCCTGTTACCAAATCTACTATGGCCGCGAACACGCGCTGCGAGACCCGCTCCAGCCACGACACTTTGTACTCGCTGCGTTTCAGGATGTCCTGAAGTGTAGATCGGGCATGCTGCAGATACGCTGATTCGTTCCTCGGCATACCTTCTGCAGCAGCCCGGAGTGTCTGCACCCGGCTGAGCAGCTTCTCCGCGTTGTCGGCGCGCTTCTTGCCGGAGGACCTTAATAGGCTGTGGAGATTGGTCTTGAGCCAAAAGAGATCAACCTTGATCTCACGGCCGGCCGGGGATTCAACGGAGACCGAGGGCGGAATGGAGCCCTGCAGCGCGTTGAGAACCTGCTCTCCGGAGCCTGGGCGTGCTCGCTCCATGCGAACCGCAAGCTCCAGCTTGCTTTCGGCCGCGGCCAGGACGCGCTGGTACTCAGACAGCGTCGCCCCCTGCCCCGGGTTAAGGGCGATTGCCAGCAGCATGACGGAGACAAGTACGCTCCGGATAATGAGCAAGCGCGAACGCATAGTCACAAGGTTGTCCATAGCTGCTAGGGATTGGCGCCAGGCTGAGCGACGGACTCTCCCATGCTTTGGGCGAGCATTTCGATGTCGAACCCTTCCTTGCGTACCCGGACATCGTAGTACAGGAGGACTAACGCTATTATCTGGATTGGCGTGGCAAGTGTGTAGGCCAACCCCGATGCCAGCCCATAGAGAGCGCCCGTTGGTTGCTCGTGACGTGCAAGGAAAAGCATCTGAACAGGCCAAGTCAGTATCCCACTGACAATGGCAGCCAACAAGCCGGCTATCAACGTCAAGAGAAAGATGCGACCCCACTGGCCCGCCGCCAACTGCCTGCTTCGCCTCCGCGCCTCAGACGAAGCCTTTCCTTCTATGACGAAAACCTCGGAAATGAAGGCGTACCAAAAGCTGAATATGATGCCGGGGATCACAAGCAGCAGGAAGCCAGCCCATATGATGAGCGAGGCCACAATCATCGTTCCCGCGAATGGGAGCATCCTCCGGATGATCGCCTGGTACGAGCCCAGGATGGTTGTCGGCTTGCCGATATAGGTTTGGGAAACAGCCCAGGTCCCCGCCGCCGTGGCGGTAAGAGACAGCGGAAGAATCATGACAGCCGCTATCGGCGTCGCGTATATTCCCGCAAGCGAACATACGATGAGATACACGGGCAGATATACCACTCCGGCAATACCTGCGAAGAGCAGAAAGTTCTTCCTGTAAAGATCGAACATCTCGTCCAGCAGCCCCACCAAGTCCAGGGGTCGAAGAACACGCTGCGCCATCTAAACATCCCTCCCTCTGAATTGATGTGTCGCTACGCCCCGAATCAAACAACGGGCAACTACAGAGTCGCCATCCCAGGTTCGCCCCGCCTTTCCTTAGCCCTGCGGCATCGGATTGACGTTTGGCAAGTATGTATTCACATTGGATATCCTACAGGATTTTACCTTCTTCCGGCAAGCAATTGTTGATTATCTGCTGGTTCGGAACGGCGCGTTCGTCGTCTTGACAACCGATTGGCATTGCGTGTTAAATAGCGTTGGGCGAGGGATTTCGCGGTTTCTTATACGCACTACCTGCGGGGGATTGGAAATAGACATAACGAGTTTCAATGCCTCCGAACTGATCGCTATGCGCGCGCTGGTGGCGATTGTCGCAGCTACGGCAGGCGGACTTCTCGCAATGGGCAGAGGCCGAGTGAGCCATCGCGTGCTGTGCGGCATGGTCAGCTTCGCCGCGGGTGCGCTGCTCGCGGTGACCATAGTCCATGTGGCGCCTGAGGCAGTCGAGCTGGTGGGGGCCGCCCCTGCAATAGCAAGTGTGGTCGGCGGCACGCTCGTCTTCGCCGGAATCGGCAAGTATGTCTACTTTCTCTGCCCCGCGTGTGCCGCATCCGCTACGGAGCATGGCACCGGCTATCTCAGGCTGGGCGTATTGCTGATGGTCGCGCTGGGCATCCACAGCACGGTTGACGGCCTGGCGATCAGCGCCGGCACGGCGACATCCTCAATCGGGCTGCTCATCCTGTTTGCCGTCTCATATCACAAAGTGCCTGAGGGACTGGCTCTTGCGAGCGTGGCAAGGCTCGCGGGCTACAGCCGTGCGAAGGCCCTCGCGCTCACGATACTCCTTGAGCTGACGACCGCCCTGGGAGCATTTGTCGGGCTTCTGTTCCTGCGGAGCGTTACCCAGTTCTGGTTTGGCATCATCCTGGGAGTCGTAGCGGGCAGCTTCCTCTATACCGTGGGCTTCGCGCTGCTGAAGGAAATGTACGCGCACGAGAAAGGCTCCATCATCCTCTATGTCGCATTGGGTTTCGCCTCGATGCTGGCGCTCGGCGCAGTGGTCACCAACCTCGGCGGCCCGCACTGAGGATATGGGGTTTCAAGTTTCAGGTTTCAGGTTTCAGGTTCCAGGTTGGATGTTGGACGTTTGGGCGTTCTCTCCCCTTCTCACACTCTCCCTCTCGCCCAGTCTCCCCACCGGCCCGCCGCTAATCCACCTCTTCGATCTCGTACCGCGTGCTTCCGAGGCCCCTGCGCTCGCAGGCGTAGACCTGGATGTATGGATCCTTCCCGTGAATCTTCTTGAAGAGATGACCATCTACGTCCCGCATGATCAGCCACTGCGGGACAGAACCGGGCAGCAGGTTTTTGTAGTCTATGCTGTCCAACGTCGCCTTCTCGACCGCCACGATGTCCTCTGACGCGAAAATCCCGATGTCGGGAACGAGATTCGGCGTCGTCATGCCGAAGCAGTCGCAGAGCGGAGTGATGTTTGTGGCAAAGTTTATGGAAACCGAGCTGCCGTCCGGGAAGTTGCTGAGAACGGCTTCCGTCGCCAGGGCCATGAGCTCCTGGAAATCCTCCACGACGACGTCGCTGATGGTCAAGGCGCCTTCCGGACAGAGCTCGTTGCACCCGAAGCAGAAGTTGCACTCGTGAAAGCCTACGTGGAGCGTGTTGTCCTTCGCAAAGCGCATGCACTTCACCTTGCACGCCTCCACGCAGAGATTGCATCCGCCGGAGAAGTGGGTGCATTTCTCGGGATACCAGTATCTCTCCGCGTGCTCCACCATGTGCAAGGCGGTCCGCGTGTGGCTTGTCATCGCCCCGATCGCCAGGTTCTTGATTGCGCCCCCGTAGCCACAGTTGCCATGTCCTTTCGCGTGGGATAAGGATATGAGATACTCAGCATCACAGACCTCGCCGGCGATCCGAAGCTCGGTCACAGTCTTATAGTTGACCGGATAAGTGTGGTAGTAGCTATCACTCGCACCGGCCGCCGGCAGGATCGGACAGCCGAGAACTTCCTGGGTGTAACCGCGCTCGTGCGCCGAGAGAGCATCGGGCAGGATATCGGTGACGAATGGCTGCCCGCCGGCGGTTTTAATAAATGATACCAGCCTGCGCACGAAGAGCGGATGTATCGTGCTGTAACCGACAAAGCTGCCGAGGTGCATCTTTATGCAAACGCGCTTCTTCTCCACCTTGGACGCGATGTCCAGCTTTCCGAGGATCGTATCCAGCTTGCCTGGAAGGCTCGACTGCCATCTGAGTTCGCGGACCTCGGCAGGCCCGTAAAGCACCTTGCTCATGCTAACCACTCCTGCGATTCGGGGAATCGGTATGCTGCACGGTCATTATCCTCGCAGCAGGAGCTGGTGTCAAGCTGCGCCGCGGTTTGACACCCCCGTGTGCCTTCTGGTAGAATGGCTCGACAAAACGGAGGGAAACTTCATCATGAGCGCGGATCTCAAGGCGCTTTACGATCTGCAGACAGTTGATCTCGAGCTGGCAAAGGCACAGAAGGCGAGGGCCGCCCTGGATGGCGGCACCGCAAAGAAACGCCAGGTGGAAGCCGTCCGCCAGCAGGCTGATGCGGCGAACGAGCTCCTTCACGAAGCCACCGCCGAGATGCAGGACAAAGACCTCAACCTGAAGAGCGTCGAGACCAAGCAGAAGGCTTTCAAGGACAAGCTCTACGGCGGCACAGTCACCAGTCCGAAGGAACTCGAAAGCATGGAGAAGGAGATCGAGATGCTTGGCCGGCAGAAGGATAAGCTGGAAGAGCGCATCCTCGAACTCCTGGACATCATCGAGGAGCGGAAGTCCGCCATCGCCTCTGCCCAAGCCACCCTGAAGCAGCAGGAGGATGAGTTGGCCGCCATTATGGAGAAGCGCCGCCGGGACGAGGCATCTCTCCTCGCCCGGATCAAGGAGCTGTCCGCGCAGAGGGAGAAGGCCCTCCCGGCTGTGGAACCAGCCTTACTCAAGAGATACGAGGCATTGCGTCCCCGGGCCCGCGGCGTCGTGGTCAGCAAGGTGGAAGCGGATAGTTGCTCGACGTGCCACGTACAGATAACCAGCGGCAGACTGCGCGAGATCAGGAGCAGTGCGGAGAAGGAGACCTGCGAGAACTGCGGCCGCATGCTCTACCTGGAAGTCAAATGAAGCGGGCTACCATCGCCGTAGACGGCGCCTCAAGGGGCAATCCGGGCCCCGCCGGCATCGGCATTGTGATCTCCGACGAATCAGGCAAGGTGCTGAAGGAGATCAGCGAGTACATCGGGGAGACGACGAACAACGTTGCCGAGTACACTGCGCTGATTCGCGGGCTTTCCGATGCTCTGGAGATGGGCTTTTCGCACGCAGTGGTCAACACGGACAGCGAGCTCCTCGCCCGGCAGATCAGCGGCCAGTATCGCGTGAAGAACGAGGGCATTGCCCCATTATTCGAGTCAGCCCTCGACCTCCTCGGCAAGTTCAAGACCGCATCGGTAAACCAGGTTGCCCGCACCAAGAACAAGCCGGCGGACAAGCTCGCCGGCAAAGCTGCATCCACGGCCCAACCCGCATTGATGGCGGAGGAAGCCAAGGCGCCTGTAAGAGCCAGGGAGAGGAAAATGATCCAGCGACTCAGCGTGCGTACATCAGCACGGACCCAGTTCGTGGACATCACACATGAGGTTCAAGCCGCGGTGAACTCGAGCGGCGTGTCGAACGGCCTCTGCACCGTCTACGTACCGCACACGACCGCCGGCATCACGATCAACGAGAATGCCGACCCGGACGTGACCCGCGACATCATTGACACCCTCGAGCGCCTCGTTCCCCGCGGCGCCGGATACCGCCACACCGAGGGGAATGCCGATTCGCACGTGAAGGCGAGCATCATGGGCTTTTCCGTGAACGTCTTCGTGGAGAACGGCCGCCTCGTCCTCGGCACCTGGCAGGGCATTTACTTCTGCGAGTTCGACGGCCCACGGAGTAGGCAGGTGTATGTGAGGGTAGC